>NZ_LT965954.1:0-616137 GCF_900240995.1 Bacillus sp. Marseille-P3661 | reverse complement strand
TAATTTTAGATACAAACAAACATCGCCCTGTGCATGCTAAAGGCGATGTTTTGTGCAGTTTAGTAAGTTAGAGAAAGCTCTCGTAAAGATTTGCACTGCACGAATTAATCTTTCTTTGTGATAGTAATTTGAAAACTCCCATCCTCAATTTCAATAGTCTGGTGAAAAAAACCTTTTTCATCTAGCTCTGGATAAAGAAACATTGGACGACGATCGTTAATGATTATAAGTTCTTCGCCAACTTCTAAGCGTTCAAGTTCAAGAAGTGTTCTCATCATAGGTTGTGGTGGCTCAAGACCGCGATTATCTAAAATCATAAAGATTTCCTCCTTATTAACCTTTTATAAAGGTTACTTTCCAGTAATCTTGAGCAAGTTCTTCTGTCTCGGAAGTATAACCTTTAGAACCAAGTACACCAAGAAGAGGAGTAGGTTTAAATGGAGCGTATAATATTAAAGTATCTCCACTATTAAATGTCTCAATGGTGCACATAATTTTTTGAAATGGATCTTGCTTGTTTTGGATATCTTCTCTGACATCAAGTTCAACTACTTTATTAATTTGTTCAGTCATTATGCTCACTCCAGTTATAGTAATTTTAAAGTTTAGTAACATTGATAATCATTTAGAATTTTTGTACGTTCTGACTTCAATAAAGACCAGCTTCTTCGTCAATAACTCAACGAATGTGAGCTGTACTTAAGGAAAGGTAGGGCTTTTGCCTAATCTAATTAAGCGCCTAACCAATTTCTTGCACGTTCACTCATTCTATCAGGAGACCAAGCTGGCTCCCATACAAGATTGACTTGAACATTTTTAACTTCTTCAAGTGCTTCAACTACAAACTTAGCACCGTTTGTAATGCTGTCGTGCAGTGGACAACCTGGGGTTGTTAACGTCATCGTAATATCCACGTTATGGTTATCATCGATATCTACTTCATAAATAAGCCCTAAGTCTACTACATTTACTCCTAATTCAGGATCAATTACAGATTCTAATTCTTTCATAACCATCTCTTTTAAGTTCATTTTAAATTCCTCCAAAGGTTTATTTTTTTACAACAACCATAATTGCAATACTAAATACTGTGGAAACAATAGCTAATAATATTTGAAAAGTGGTATATAAATTAGTTAATTGAAAAGCAAACGAAATAACCATTCCAAGCATACATACAAAGAATAAAATAAATAAATTGGTTCCCAGTTTATCATTCATTAATTGTTTTAGGGTTGGTACGTTAGGTTTACCCATTTCCTTGCTATATCGGTGTGTCCACCATAAGAAAGGAACGATTTTAAATAGGTAGCCGATAATACTAAAAACAATCCAACCGATGATATAAATATAAATAAGTACTCCATAAACAAATGAAGATATTGATATAAAAGATGCAACAGCTGCAGCTAGATGAATAACCCATCCAATTAGAATTGCGATAAGTGAAAATATAAAGGGATTATCCAGTTTCTTTTTTAATCGTTTATTAATGATTTCTTTCATATTCCATACGAATAAAGAGAAACCAATCAACAGCAATAGCATTCCTAACTGGAAAAGTATAGCTTGATTAGTCCAAAATGAGATCGCAGTACTGAGCAAGCCTACAAAATAGATTACAAATAAGGGTTTAGATAGCTTCATAGAGAAACCGTGAGATAATGAGAACATCGGAACCATTTTATAAGAAAAGCCGAAAATCAATAATGTAAACCATCCTGCGACACCAAACAATATATGCGTTTTTAGAATCGTTTCGTGATTATTCAGTCCGATATACCCGCCTACACTTGCTGCGAGTAATATTCCTAAAGTAATCGTAATGAGAAGTGACAATAAAGCACTACCAACAAATAACGTTAGTATATTCTTTTCAGCTTGTTTCCTCAGTGTCATAAACATCTGAACTAGAAACATCAAAATCCCTACAATAGTAATTACACCAGTAAGTAAAATAAACTTAGGGTAATAACCAAGCGACAACGAAAATCCTGTAATGCCAATCGCTGTCACGCCAAACTGAGCAAATCCAAATTTTTCACTCCAAATGGGTGTTAAAAAAGCGACCGGAACTAATTGATACATAGAACCCATGGCAACCATTAATGCCCAACCTAGTAATAAAAAATGGGCAGCCATCCATAGTGGTGGAATTCGAAATGCTCCATTTACGATCAAATCTCCGCTAAAAATTAATGCAAATTGAGAGCCTGCGAATGCTAGTAAACTATAAAATATAAAGGAAAATGGCAATTTTATATTTGTTTCTGTTTTAGAAAGACCCGCTAGTCCATTCATGGTGTCACCTCCGACAGCTAAAGATTAACTTATGCTCTTATGATAACCATTTTCATTTGATAATTAAGTGATATAAATCACGAATTAAACAAAATGTTCGAAATGAAGGGTACTTGAATATTATGGAAGGGTATTTCATAAAAAAAAGCCAACCAATGGTTGACTTTAGCTAAAATAATTGATCTTTTAATTTTTCGATTTCTATAATATATAGACCTTCTGAATTTGTATTGAGCAGTTCTTTCTTTTTAAGTTGATTTAAAGTTCTACTGACTGTTTCTCGTGAACTTCCAATCATATTAGCTAATTCCCGATTTGTAAAGGGAGTAGTAATTAATAATTTTTTTTCATCACCATTAATCGGAACTCCGTGGTCATGACTTAAACGTAGAAGTAGTTTTATGATTTGTTCATAAGTATTAGATAATATTTGTTCTTCAAGGCGTTCTTGGAGATCGATTATTTTTTCTCCCATAACTCTGAATAATTTAATACTTACCTCTGGATATTTAACAAGAATTTGTTCGAAATTAGCAATTGGTATGACAACTATACTAGATGGTTCTAATACTTCTGCATGTGCCGGAAATTCACCTTTACGGAAAAAGCCAACATGTGGAAACATATCACCGTCTTTTAATACAGAAACAATTTGTTCCTTGCCGTTAAAATCCGTTTTGTAGATTTTAACTTTCCCACTATGAATGAAAAATACACGATCAAGTGGATCCCCCTGCATAAAAACATGTGTCCTTGGTTCAAAAGTTCTTGTTTGGGAGATATCAATAATGGGTTGTAACTCATCATCGGTTAATTCTTTAAAAATTGTAAAACTATGGAGCAGCTTTGTAATTGAAATTGATGACATTTTATTCCACCCTTTTATATATCGTTATTTCCGTACTATATATGTTTATATATTTGAATGTATTTAATTATATTGTATCAAATCTCATACAGGTTGAAAAAACAAAAAAACATAATAACTGATAATACAACATTTATTAAATTTGAGTTATATATTTCTTACTATATTTGTATTTTCATATGTTAACTTTGATCTATTAATTAAGGTACAACTTTGTGAACACTCCATGATATGTGATATATGTCACATAATTAGCTTGTTGTTAACTGTAAAATGTATTCATAGTTTTACAGAGAAGGAGTGGATTCACGTGTTTAGTCGTGATTATCATAAAGATCCATTTATTGTTATATGGGAGTTAACAAGAGCTTGTCAGCTAAAATGTCTACACTGTCGCGCTGAGGCGCAATATAAACGCGATCCTCGCGAGTTATCGTTTGAAGAAGGAAAAAAACTAATAGATGATATATATGAAATGAATAATCCAATGTTAGTATTTACCGGTGGAGATCCACTGATGCGTGAGGATGTATACGATATTGCTGATTATGCGATAAAAAAAGGTGTTCGTGTATCCATGACACCAAGTGCAACACCCAATGTGACAAAAGAAGCAATAGAAAAAGCGAAGGAAGTTGGTCTTGCGCGTTGGGCCTTTAGTCTAGATGGACCAACAGCCGAGATACATGATCATTTTAGAGGTACGAACGGCTCATTTGATCTCACAATGAAAGCTATCAAATATTTACATGAACTGGAAATCCCGATTCAAATTAATACTGTCATCTCTCGTTATAATATTGATGTATTAGATGAAATGGCAAAGCTGATCGAAGAATTAGATTGTGTATTATGGAGTGTATTTTTCTTAGTACCAACGGGACGTGGCCAAGAATCAGACATGATTTCGCCAGTACAACATGAACAAGTTTTCACGTGGTTGTATAAATTGAGCAAACGAGTTAAATTTGATATTAAAACAACTGCAGCTCAACATTATCGAAGAGTGGTTATTCAGAACAAGATGAGAGAAAATCTTACAGATAACGACGGTATTAATTATGAAGATGCATTAATGCATGGTTCAACAGGTACAATTGATGGACTAGGTCGTGCACCAAAAGGTGTAAATGATGGAAATGGATTTGTATTTATTTCACATATTGGGGATGTCTATCCAAGTGGATTATTACCAGTAAAGGCTGGAAATATTAGAGAAACTCCAATAGCTGAAATTTATCGTCAATCACCCATTTTCAAGTCTTTACGTAACCCGGATATGTACAAAGGAAAGTGCGGCGTATGTGAATTTAGACATGTATGCGGCGGTTCAAGGTCTAGAGCGTATGCAATGACAGGTGATTATCTAGAAAGTGAACCATTCTGTGTATATATACCTAAAGCGTTAAGGAAGAAACAAGAACAAGTTTAAACAGCCTAGCAGGAATAATTTTAGGTCTAGCTCCTAAATTTCAAAATGCTTTCTATCATAATTAGTTATTATATAGTCGGCAGAAGGTAAACTGCCGACTTTTTATCGGTTAGAAAAATTTACTTCAGCTGAAGTGCTTTGAGGAGTGTGAAGCCAGGAAACTAGAAATATGATAAGTGGGTCTAAATGACAATCTAAGGACTGACGAAATATTGGTACTTGTAGAAATTTGGATATGTATTTCTAAATGATAAAATATATAGCAAGAGGTGAGGTTGATGAAATTATTGTTACCTAAACAGCATGGGGCATGGGCCATGTTAATTTTACCTTTTGTACTAGGAATGGTGATTGGCGGGCCAAGCTGGTTACACATATCATTATTTATTGGATGGTTAATGCTTTATTTAGCTACTTATCCTTTTATTATGCTCTTTAAAGGCAAGCAAAAAAAGTTACATCTAAAATGGACAGGGATTTATGGTGGGATTGCAATAGCATCATTAATTATCCCGGTTATTTATGTACCACAGCTTATTTATTTTGGACTAGCTATGGCACCGTTCTTCCTGATTAATATTTATTATGCGAAACGAAATCAGGAAAGGGCATTACTTAATGATTTTAGTGCGATTGCGGCATTTGGAATAGGTGGTGTTGCCAGTTATTATGTTGGACAAGGTATTATTTCAGAGCATGCAATATTAATTTGGGTTTGCTCACTATTATTCTTTATGGGCAGTGCATTTTTTGTGAAAACATTAATTAGAGAAAAGAAAAATCCAGCTTTTCGCTGGATTTCATGGGGTTTTCATTTAAGCGTTATTATCATTGTTTCAGTATTTGGTTATCCACTGTTAGCTCTTGCATATATTCCAAGTATGATTCGTGCAATATGGTGTGTTGGAAAGGCATTGACTCCGAAGGAAATAGGCATTTTAGAGATTGTTAATTCAGCTTTTTTCTTAGGTATTATGGCAGTATTTTTATAATATTAACAAAACTAGTGCAATCCAGCCCAGCGTCCACCCGCTCTAGGTCAAAGAGCTCTAATTGCTAATTATTGGCAACGCCGCAAGACGTGGCGGTTTTAGCCGGTGCTTGCCTAGGATGAAAAGTCTAGATAAAATTCCCCCGATGTCCACAGGACGTAGACAACGGGGGAAATGAGGTTGATTTAGCTTTTTGTGTTACTCGATACTACAAAGTTCAGGAGGACATCCTTCACAATTAATTTCATCTCTAAGATATTGGAGGTTATTAATTGTGATTTTTGTTTTATTAATAGAAATAATATCATTTTTACGGAGATCACTTAACATGCGGTTTACACTCTCTCTAGAGGTACCGCAAAAGTTTGCAAGCTCCTGATTTGTTAAAGGAAGATCGATAAAAACACTTCCATCTTTATTTTTTATTCCATAGCTGTTTGACATTCGAATTAATGTTGAATAAAGTGCACCTTTTTTACCATGAAGAACAAGGTCCCTAAATTTAGTTTGTGTTTTTCTAAAATGATCGCTCATCCATTTCATAAACTCATAAGCTATTTGTCCGTTCTTGAGTAATTCTTTTTCTAATGTCTCTTTTTTCACTACAGCAACCTCGCCATTTTCTAAGACCTTAGCGTTTAGCAAGTATTTTGCCTCGTTTGTGAAAAGCGTAAGTTCGCCCACAATGTCCCCAACTTTGGCGATTCGTAATGATAATTCTTTTCCATCGGGAGATATTTTACTAATCTGAATTCTTCCCGAACGTAATATATACAATTCAGTAGCAGGCATACCTTCCTGAAATAAAAAGGTGCCTTTTTGAACCTTTATAGTATGATCAACTGAATTTAATAATTCAGTCAAGTCTTTAGACATTTGGTTTTGAGTTACGATGTTTGTATTAAGCATTTACAAAACCCCTCTTCGACGCATTTCGTCAAAATTCTCATTATATTTTATAGTTAAAGGTATATAAACAAAGTAGTCAAGTGCTTTCAGGTTTATTCATTTACACCGTCTCCACAGTGTTTATGCATAGATATAATTATAATCGCTAGTTGGTGGATAGATTGAATAAACATATGACAATTTATTGACGATTAATACAAATTTAACGCTATTTAGGTATTGGATATGTGAACAATTAGTGAAAGTAACAAGGAACGTGATTAAATTCACACTGTTTTACAAATGGTTTAAGCTACAATGAAAACTATAGATTCCATTAGGTAAAAATAATATGTTTCATTTTATAGATTGTCATTAATTTTGTATCAATATTAAAGAAAGAGGAAGTTCTCTTTCTTTTGAAAAGAGAGTGGTAGGATGAATAAGCGGATAAACTTAGTCGATAGATATGGCCGTTACCATGATTATCTACGAATATCAGTAACCGATCGCTGTAATCTTAGATGTCATTATTGTGTTCCAGATGGTCAACACCAATGTATGGATTACTCAAAAATATTAACGGATGAAGAAATACTTAAAATCGTTAAGGTGGGCTCTGAATTAGGGGTTCGGAAAATTAGAATTACAGGTGGCGAGCCGTTATTACGAAAAAATTTGCCACAGCTTATCTCAGGAATAAAATCAAATTCAAATATTGAAGATATTGCTTTAACAACAAATGGCGTATTTTTAAGTAAATACGGAAGAGAATTAAAAGAAGCAGGTTTAGATCGTGTGAATATAAGTTTAGATTCATTGAACGAAAATAAGTTTTCCTATATAACAAGAGATGGTAGCCTAGATCAAGTATTGGACGGCATTCAAACTGCAATAGATCTTGGATTTCATCCTGTAAAGTTAAATGTAGTCTTAATGAAAGATTTTAATCTAGATGAAGTAGAAGAATTTTTACGATGGTCAATTCGTGAGCCGATTGAAATTCGTTTTATTGAATATATGCCCATTGGAACAGATAACACTATTTGGAGTAACCAATATCAGTCATTAGAAATTGTAGAAGAGATAGCAAAAGGTATTAGGCCGTATCATTTATTGAATAAACAAAATGTAACAGGCCCTGCTCAACAGTATTCATTTGAAAATGGAGTAGGTAAATTTGGTTTAATACACCCAATTTCGTGCAACTTTTGTGATAACTGTAATCGATTAAGATTAACGGCAGATGGATACTTAAAACCATGCTTATTCTGGCAAGATGAAGTTTCTTTAAAACAATTTATAGATAATGAAGAACAGTTAATTAATGCATTTAAAAAAGCTCTATTTATTAAACCTGAACGTCACAAAATGGGTGAAGATAGCTTTGAGAATGGAAATCCGACAACACGTGTTATGTCCGCTATTGGTGGATAATAAATATATATTTAACCCCCTTTTTTGATAAGTGCCACTGGCGCTTTTTTTTGTACCTACTTGTCCAGTTTTTTTATTCGTTGGGAAAGGAACTACTACTACAAGTAAGAGACCATATCAAATGACTTGGTCTCTTACTTGTGGTATGTGTTGGTTTTACCATGTCTAGACGAAATACCCAATTATTAACCCCAATTCTCTAGCTTTGATTCGTGTTGATCAGGGAACATTGTACAAAAACCACACCAATTGTTAATCACGATATTTTTATCATCCATGCTTACTAGATCTTGTTCTTTTAATTTAGAAAGGACTCTGCTAACACTTTCACGTGTTGAGCCGACTATATTAGCGAGCTCCTGGATTGATAAGGATAATTCAATTTTGACTCCACCGTGCATATTATTTCCAAAATCGCGTGCAAGCTTTTCAATCGCTTTTACAGTTTTTCCATAGACGTCCAGTAAGGCAATGTCCCTTAATGTTTCTGTAAATGATCGTAACTGAGTGCTCATAAAACGAATCATTTCAATTGAAACATCTGGGTTGATTGACATTAATTCTTGTAAATCACTTGTCATTAAATATAAGACTTCACCGTCAGACAACATTTGAGCTGTTGCAGGATAGTGTGAGTCTGGTTCAGTAAATAATGATGCCTCTGCAAAAATATTGCCATCTCGTTTTATACAAACAATTAATTCCTTACCTTGGGAATTAATCTTTTTTAGTTTAACAACTCCTCTTTTTACAAAGTAAACAGCTCTTGCCTGGTCCGATTCATGGAATATAAAATCATGTTTCTTGTGAGTAGATGTCTTCACTTTAGAACTCAGAATTTCAATCACATGGTCAGGGAGGTTTTTAAAAATATCTATTTGTTTAAGAAACTGTGAGTGCATGTGAGATCCCCCTTTATAATTGGTAAACTAGTATTTAGTAACTTCTTTTAATTATAAATATCATCTGAAGAACTCGGTGTGATAATTATCACGTATTATAAATATGTTCACAAAATTCTCAAAAACTTTTCAAAAAACGTGATTGATGTTATTTATATCCAACATTGGTAAATAATTAAGCTGAATTGTAAAAAAAATAAAAAATTAATAAAAATACATTTGATTTTATTTTTATGCAAATATATAATATTAAATAATTTCAAATAATAAAGGATTAGATTTTTTAGGGGGATCATGATGAAAATAGCGATAGTAGGAGCAACGGGTTATGGTGGAGCTGAATTAATACGATTATTAAATCATCATCCGGAGGTAGAAGTTGTATCCTTACACTCCTCTTCACAACAAGGCACTCCATTTACTGATAGCTACTCTCATCTTCAACATATTGTTGATCATAGTTTAGAAGATATTGAGCCTGCTAAAATGGCAGAGAATGTAGATCTTGTATTTTTAGCAACTCCATCTGGTATTTCAAGTAAATTAACGCCACAGTTAGCTAGTGAAGGTCTTAAAGTAATAGACTTGTCTGGTGATTTAAGACTTAAGAATACTGATGATTATGAAAAATGGTATAAAAAATCTGCTGCGCCTGAAGATATTATTTTAAAATCAGCCTATGGATTGGCAGAATGGTTTAAAGAGGAAGTAAAGCAAGCCAATATAATTGCTAATGCTGGGTGCTATCCTACTGCAACTTTATTAGGAATTGCTCCTCTAGTTCAGAATAACCTTATTGAAGAAAATTCAATTATTGTAGATGCTAAGTCAGCCGTATCAGGTGCAGGTCGCTCGCCTTCTCCTGTAACTCATTTTACCGAAATGAATGATAACTTTAAAATATACAAGGTAAATCAGCACCAACATATACCTGAAATTGAACAGGTATTAAATGGCTGGAATTCCGAAATAAAGCCAATTAGTTTTAGTACTCATCTTGTACCGATGAGCCGAGGAATAATGGCGACTATTTATGCGAGTGCGAAGACAGCAACAACTACTGTTGATCTAATAAACTTATATAAGGAAATATACGCAGATTGTCCGTTTGTAAGGGTTAGGCCACAAGGTCATTTCCCATCAACCAAAGAGGTTTACGGTTCTAATTACTGTGATATTGGCATTGCTTACGATGAAAGAACAAATAGAATCATGATTGTTTCGGTAATTGACAATTTAGTAAAAGGCGCTGCAGGGCAGGCCATTCAAAATTTAAACATAATGCTAGGGATAGATGAACGTACAGGGTTAAATTTTGTACCGGTATATCCATAGAACATTCATCTTAATAGTTTAATAAACTGAAGTGAAATTAAATACTTCTTCAATAATTTGAAGTGTTAAAGGAGAGAACAATCTTGGTATTGAAAACGGAGAGTGCATACATTAAGAAACTCCAAAACGGAACAGTTACAAGTCCCAAAGGATTTATGGCAACTGGAGTATTTGCAGGAGTAAGAAAAAAAGATAAACGTGATTTAGGACTTATTCTTAGTGAAGTTCCTGCAAGTTGTGCAGCCGTTTATACATTAAATTCATTTCAGGCCGCTCCATTAAAGGTTACAAAAGAAAGTATTAATACAGAATATAAACTTCAAGCTATAGTTTGTAATAGTGGTAATGCAAATGCATGTACTGGCAAGCAAGGTGAAGAAGATGCTTATAAAATGAGACATACGACAGCATCTAAATTTAATATTCCTGAGCACTATGTAGCTGTAGCATCAACCGGTGTTATTGGCGAATTGTTGCCAATAGAGAAGATTGTAGCTGGTATTGGAGAATTAATGCCCGTTCATGATGTAGTGGGCGGCGAACACTTTAGTTCAGCCATTTTGACAACTGATTTAGTTCCGAAAACAACGTGTTATGAGTTTACAATAAACGATAGAACCGTTACGATTGCAGGCGCAGCCAAAGGTTCTGGTATGATTCATCCGAACATGGCAACAATGCTAGGCTTTGTAACGACTGATGCAGCGATTGAATCCAATGTTTTGCAAAATACTTTAAGAGAGATTACCAATCAAACTTTTAATCGGATAACGGTGGATGGTGATACGTCTACTAACGATATGGTCGTTGTAATGGCAAACGGATTAGCTGGAAATGATACTTTATCACCAACACATCCTGAATGGCCAATTTTTTATCAGGCTTTAAAGTTAGCTTGTGAAGATTTAGCTAAAGAAATCGCTAAAGATGGCGAAGGTGCGACTAAGTTAGTTGAAGTACAGGTCGAAGGCGCACTTACAGATGAAGATGCGGGCAAAGTTGCTAAAAGTGTTGTCGGTTCTTCTTTAGTTAAGACAGCTGTATATGGGGCGGATGCAAATTGGGGACGAATAATATGTGCAGTAGGATACAGTGGTGTAACTATTGATCCTGATTTAGTAGACGTGTTTATTGGCGATATTCAAATGCTGAAAAATGGTCAACCAATTCCATTTTCAGAAGAAGACGCAACTGCCTATTTAAGTGAGAAAGAAGTAATGATTAAAGTGAATTTAAACTTAAATGAAGGTAAAGGAAAAGCTTGGGGTTGTGATCTTTCATACGATTATGTTCGTATAAATGCTAGTTATAGAACTTAATAGATATGATCATGTTAATTTATCTTCCGCCTGTTGACGCAAGGATAGGCGGATAACTTTTGCTTTGGCGCTTACGCTTTAGAACGTCAAATAATATATAAAAACTTGGAGCTTGAACAGCCAGCTCCAGCGCCCTTAACCAGGTCGCTTGCGCTTTTGAAATTGGGGGAGTGAAATTGGAAGATATTGTACTAATTAAATGTGGTGGCAGTACACTTGAAAATTTAAGTGATGATTTTTTTCAGAGCATTGCAGAGCTAATGGAGACTGGAAAGAAACCCGTGATTGTTCACGGTGGTGGTCCTGAAATAAAGAAGACATTGTCAGATTTAAATGTTGAATCAGAGTTTGTTGATGGTCTGCGCAAGACAACAGAAGAAGTATTGGATGTTGTTGAGATGGTATTAGCAGGTCGGGTAAATAAAGACGTTGTAACAAACATGCAAAGAAATGGTGTTAAAGCCATTGGGTTGTCAGGAGTTGACGGCGAACTCTTAAAAGTTAAAGCAATTGACATCGATAAACTTGGCTACGTAGGAGAGGTTATAAATGTTAATAGTGCTTTAATACATGACCTTTTGACTCTAAATTATGTGCCTGTTATTGCACCTATTGGTATAGATAATGATTATAAAAAGTTTAATATTAATGCAGATACAGCTGCCGGAGCCATTGCGAAAAGCTTAGCTGCCAATCAGCTATTATTTGTAACAGATGTTCCTGGAATCTTAAAGGACGGTGAGCTGATTCCGGTATTAACAGCCCAAGAAGTGCTATCTTTAATTGAAGATGGAACAATATATGGCGGCATGATTCCAAAGGTAAAATCGGCACTAGACTCGTTAACTGGAAATTTACAAGAAATTATTATTGTAGACGGAAAAAGCTCTAAAATAGTTAATAACGGTCAAATCATAGGAACAAAAATTATTAAAGAACACGTAAATTCAATCTAATAAGTGGGTGATGAACTTGGAAATGGAAGCGGTATTTCCAACCTATGCTCGGTGGAATATAGAAATTGTTCAAGCAGAAGGTACAAAAGTAATTGATCAAAATGGAAAAGAATATTTAGACTTTATTTCAGGTATTGCAGTATGTAACTTGGGCCATAGACCACCACAAGTACAAAAGGCGCTTGAAGAACAGTTAAATAAAGTGTGGCATGTATCAAATCTTTTTCAATCAAGCCTGCAACAGCAAGTAGCTGATTTGTTAACAAAGAACTCTTCCGGTGATTTGGTATTCTACTGTAATAGTGGTGCAGAGGCGAACGAAGCAGCAATTAAATTAGCTCGTAAGCATACACAAAAATCAAAAATAATAACATTTAAACAATCTTTTCATGGGCGTACATTTGCAACAATGTCGGCTACAGGACAAGAAAAAATTCATTCGGGATATGGAGAATTACTTCAACAATTTGTATATCTACCGTATAATGATGAAGAATCAATCGAAAACGAAATGGATGAAAGTGTAGCTGCTATTATGTTAGAGGTCATCCAAGGAGAAGGTGGCGTAAACCCTGGGGAACAAAGTTTCTTAGAAAAATGTCAGCAGCTTTGTGAAAAATATGGTGCACTCTTTATTATTGACGAAGTGCAAACAGGAATCGGCAGAACAGGCAAACCATTTGCATATCAACACTACGGTCTTTCACCTGATATCATTACATCTGCAAAAGGGCTTGCTAGCGGTTTTCCAGTTGGCGCTATGATTGGTAAAGAGAAATTTAAAGAAACGTTTAATCCAGGTTCACACGGATCGACCTTTGGAGGCACTCCGTTAGCGATGACCGCTGCGAAAGCAACCCTAGAGCAGATTTTTGATCCAGCTTTCTTAAAAGAAGTAACAGAAAAAGGTGACTACTTAAACGAACAGCTTAACAAAGAACTAGCTGATATTCCATTTGTTAATGATATTAAAGGCAAAGGCTTAATGGTTGGAATTCATTGTGAAATTGAAGTAGGTTCGATTATTACGGAATTACGTGAACAAGGTTTGCTTGCATTAGTTGCAGGTCCAAAAGTGATTCGTCTACTTCCACCGCTGACAGTTTCAAAGGAAGAGATTGACAAAGCGGTGTATATGATTAAAAATATATTAACTAAAACGGAGACTGTGGCTTAATCAATGGCTGCATATTTTTTGAAACTCTATGAATAAAAATACTAGAACGTTAATAATTATACGTCACGGAGGTGCTGAAGATGAAAGGTTATCTTGCATTAGAAAATGGTGATAGCTTTGAAGGGAATTGGATCGGGCACACACCAGAACAACCGTTAGAAGGAGAAGTCGTCTTCTTCACTGGCATGACTGGATATCAAGAGGTTGTAACTGACCCATCTTTTAGAGGACAAATAGTTGTATTTACGTATCCTTTAATCGGTAATTACGGAATAAATGAATCAGATTTTGAAAGTGTTATTCCACACGTTTCAGGTGTGATACTGAGCGAATATAGTTTGGAAGGCCATCATTATGAATCTGTAAAAACCTTTGCAGAATATCTAGAAAAATGGAACATTCCAATTTTAGCGAATGTCGATACACGTGCAGTTGTAAGACGAATAAGAAACCAAGGTGTAATGGGTGGAGCGCTCGTACATTCTTTAGAAAAAGCAAATTTTGAGAGCTATAAATCTATTGAAGAGAAATTATTAATTAAAGAAGTTTCAACAGATAAAATTGAAACATTTGGTGACGGAAATTATCATGTGGTGCTTATGGATTTTGGCTATAAAAAATCAATTGTCACTTCCCTAAATCATGTTGGTTGTAAGGTAACGGTTGTACCTTATGATACATCACTTGAAACAATCCAATCCTTGAAGCCAGATGGTGTAATGTTATCTAATGGACCTGGTGATCCGAAACAAATGATGTTTCATATCCCGGTAATTAAGGAGATTATTAAGCAGTATCCGACACTTGGAATATGCTTAGGTCATCAATTAATCGGTTTATCATTTGGCGGGAATACTAAAAAATTAAAATTTGGTCATCGAGGAGCTAATCAACCAGTAATTGATTTACTACAAAAGAAGGTGTTTATGACATCTCAAAACCATACATTTGTTGTGGATGAAGATAGTTTGGCAGATACCGGTTTTTCTGTACGATATAAAAATGTTAATGATGGTTCAGTTGAGGGAATTATTCATTCCAGTCTTCCCATTATTTCTGTCCAATTTCATCCAGAAGCACACCCTGGACCAAGCGACAGTGTAACCATATTTAATGATTTCATTGGAATGATGAATAGTGTAAGGAGCGAAAAAGTTTATGCCTAAATCAAATCATATCCATTCTGTACTAGTAATTGGATCAGGACCTATTGTAATCGGGCAAGCAGCTGAATTTGATTATGCGGGTACTCAAGCATGCTTAGCATTGAAGGAAGAAGGTTGCCGCGTCATCCTCGTTAATAATAACCCAGCAACCATTATGACAGACGAAACGAATGCAGATGCTGTTTATTTCGAGCCCTTAACTGTTGAAAGTATTGAAAAAATAATTATTAAAGAAAAACCGGATGGATTGTTAGCTACACTCGGTGGGCAAACAGGATTAAACTTAGCATTTTCCTTACACGAAAAAGGGATTCTAGAAAAGTATAATGTCGAACTATTAGGGACCCCTATCGAATCTATTAAAAGAGGGGAAGACCGTGAAGCGTTCCGAGCATTAATGCATGAATTAAACGAACCAGTACCGGATAGTGAAATAGTCGAAGATATGGAAGCGGCAAAAAAGTTTGCCGATGAAGTAGGATTCCCAATTATAGTTCGTCCTGCATACACCCTTGGTGGATTCGGTGGAGGTATTGCAGATGATCTCGAGACGTATACTGACCTAGTACGCAGTGGTCTTGATGCAAGTCCCATTACACAATGTTTAGTAGAAAAAAGTATTGCTGGCTTTAAAGAAATTGAATATGAAGTAATGCGCGATTCGAGTGATACATGTATAACAATATGTAACATGGAAAATATTGATCCGGTAGGAATTCATACTGGCGATTCAATTGTTGTTGCACCATCACAAACTCTAACGGATGTAGAATATCAAATGCTACGTTCAGCATCTGTAAAAATCATTCGCGCATTAGGTATTATTGGGGGCTGTAATATTCAATTTGCACTAGATCCAGTAAGTAAGAACTATTATCTTATTGAGGTTAATCCACGTGTAAGTCGTTCCTCTGCTTTAGCTTCTAAAGCAACGGGTTATCCGATTGCACGTATAGCTGCAAAATTGAGCTTAGGCTATACATTAGATGAACTTTTAAATCCTGTAACAGGCTATACGTATGCCAGCTTTGAACCCGCATTGGACTATGTCGTTGTTAAATTCCCATGCTGGCCTTTTGATAAGTTTCCAAGTGCAAATAGAATTCTTGGAACACAAATGAAGGCAACAGGTGAGGTAATGGCAATAGACCGTAATCTTGAAAGTGCCCTTCAAAAAGGTGTTCGATCATTGGAATTAGGTGCTACTGGATTAAAGCTTGCTAATATAGAAAAATTAAATACAGACGAATTGTGGTCAATTGTTAAAAAAGCGGATGACCGTCGTTTCTTTGCAGTGTTGGAGTTGTTAAGACGAAATATTGAATTGTCTGAAATTCATGCTGAATCCAAAATAAATACCTTCTTTTTAAATTGTTTTGAGAGATTAATAAGCTTGGAAAAGGAAATTGACACAACTTCTTATAAAAAGGTAACGGAACCGTTTATGAAGAAAGTAAAAAAGTACGGTTTTTCAGATGCTTATTTAGCGCAAGTATGGGGAGTCGATGAATTAGCTTTACGTAATCTTCGAAAAGACTTAGAGATAAAAGCTGCCTATAAGATGGTTGACACTTGTGCGGCTGAATTTGAAGCGAATACCCCATATTATTATTCTAGTTACTATGGGGAATGTGAAGTTCATCAAAGCGAACGTAAGAAAGTCTGTATCCTTGGTTCAGGTCCAATTCGGATTGGTCAAGGCATTGAATTTGATTATAGTTCAGTTCATGGAGTACTTGCTCTTCAAGATGAAGGCTATGAAACAATTATGATTAATAACAATCCTGAAACAGTTAGTACAGATTACGAAATGGCAGACCGCTTATATTTTGAGCCATTAACTCTTGAAGATGTTCTTAACGTTCTTGAAGTAGAGGGTGTTAATGACGTGATTGTCCAATTTGGAGGACAAACAGCTATCAATTTAGTTGCCCAATTAGAAAATGCTGGTGTTAACATTCTCGGAACAAGTGAAGATATTATCGATCAATTAGAAGATCGCGAGCGTTTTTACCAATTGCTAAGGAAGGTTAATGTTCCACATATTCCTGGTGAAACAGCCTATAATATTGATGATTTGAAAGAAAAGGCACATAATATAGGTTTTCCTATATTACTAAGACCTTCATATGTAATTGGTGGAAAAGGAATGATTATTCTAAATTCCAAGCAAGAATTAGATTTGTTAATTGCAGATCAAACGGATAAAGTATTTCCGATCCTCTTGGATGCCTATGTTGCAGGAAAAGAGGCTGAAGTAGATGTGCTTACTGATGGCAGTGAAATACTAATTCCAACAATTATTGAGCATGTTGAAAAAGCAGGTGTTCATTCAGGCGATAGCACAGCTATGTTGCCAGCAGTATCGATAACTGACAAACAAAAAGAATTAATTGTTGACTATTCAAAACGAATAGCAACAGAACTTAATTTTAAAGGAATCATGAATATTCAATTCGTTCTATCGGGAGATGTGGTTTATGTATTAGAAGTAAACCCTCGTGCAAGTAGAACGGTTCCTATATTAAGTAAGGTTACAGGTGTACCTGTAATTCAAATTGCGACAAAGTTATTGCTTGGGAAATACTTGAAGGATATTACCGAAAAATGTGGACTTTTGCCTGATCGTCCGTATGTTACAATCAAATTTCCTGTTTTCTCTACAATAAAACTTGCGGGTTTAGATCCAATTCTTGGACCAGAAATGAAATCTACTGGTGAAGGAATTGCTATTGCAAGCTCGAAGGAAGAAGCATACTATAAAGTTTTTCATTGGAACGAGCAAAAATCTACAGATAAAAACGAGGTATATATCGACAGCAGCGGTTTGTCAGAAGACTATCTAATCTTTATTACAAGTGCACTTGTTAACGCAGGCATAAAGGTAGCAACGGATGTTGATTATAATAATTGGGTTCAAAATAATCATGCACTCGCCTTAATAAGCTTATCCAAGGATAAAACTAATGATGAAATTGAAAAACGTAAAATGGCATTAAAATATCGTCTCCATGTCTTTACAGAATGGGAGACCGTTGAAGGGTTCTTAATTGGACAAAAGAACAGCGACTTTACCGTGCATTCAATTCAAGACTGGCTAACTAATAATATTCCGCAGAAAGAAGTGATTTAAGATGAACTCGCCAGCTACTTTAGAAACTCCAAAAATTAAGGTGAAAGATTTACTCACCTTAAGCGATTATAGTAAGGAAGAAATAACCGGGTTGATTCAATCGGCAGTTGAATTAAAAAAACAACATAAAGCAGGTCAACATTTGGATGTATTAAAAGGAAAGACAATGGGGATGATTTTTGAAAAATCCTCAACACGCACACGTGTTTCTTTCGAGGCAGGCATGACACAATTAGGCGGGCATGCTATTTTCTTAGATAGTAAGGTTACTCAATTAGGCCGTGGTGAAACAATTGCTGATACAGCAAAAGTTCTTTCTGAATATATTGATATTATTATGATCCGTACATTTGAACATGAAAAAGTAGTAGAATTGGCAAAAAATGCAACAATCCCAGTTATTAATGCTTTAACTGACGATTTTCATCCATGTCAAGCACTAGCAGATTTAATGACAATCTATGAAATAAAGGGCAGTATGGAAGGTCATAAACTTGTATACGTTGGAGATGGAAACAACGTTGCACATTCTTTAATGATTGCTGCAGCAAAGGTTGGGTTACATTGCACTGTCGCGTGTCCAGCTGACTACGCTCCAAAAGCAGAGTTGGTTGAGCTTGCACAAGGTTTTGCTTCTGAAACAGGGGCTGAAATAAAAGTTTTACATGATCCGGTTGAAGCCGTAAAAGATGCAGATTTCATATATACAGATGTATGGACTAGTATGGGTTTCGAAGCTGAAAGCTCAGAGCGTACGCAAAAGTTAGAGCCTTTCCAAGTAAATGAGGAATTAATGAAACATGCAGATGAAAACTATTCATTTATGCATTGTTTACCGGCCCATCGCGATGAGGAAGTAACAGCTGATATCATCGATGGAAAACATTCCGTTGTTTTTCAACAGGCAGGTAATCGTCTCCATGTTCAAAAGGCGCTTACATTAGCGTTGTTATCTAAATAATGATTTAAAAAGGCTGAACCAAAAAGTCGTTATAACAACGAGCGACTTTTTAGTCAGCCTTTTATGTATATAATTATAATTAGTATTTGCTTTTAGTTAATTTTATTCTTAATTAAAAATGAATACGGCTCCCCCTACGATAAAACAATAAATTGCAAAGTAAATTAAATTTCCTTTTGCCATTATATTCATGAACCATTTTAATGAGAAATATGAGGCCACTAAAGAACCGATAAATGCTAACGAGTAGGGAATAAATAATGTGCTTAAATTAGGGTCGTTCATTAAGTCATTAATAGATAAAATCATCCCACCTGCACTAACAGGTATAAATAAAAGAAACGAAAATTTTAGTGCTGTTTCTTGTTTCATCCCCAAGGACATAGCAGCAACTATAGTTGCCCCGGAACGGCTAATACCAGGTATTAATGCGATTGCTTGAGCACAGCCGATTAAGATAGCATCCTTTATGGTCAATTCACTGTCACCTTTGTGTCCGCGCAAGTTTCGAATTGCCCAGAGAGCAATACCTGTAATGATTAACGTTATGCCAATTAGCTGTACTCCACCTTTAAAAATGTCTCCGATTACATCCTCAAATAATACTCCGATAACACCTGCCGGCACCGTAGCAATTATTAAATAAATAATAAACTTAAAATCAGGTCTTGAATGTTCATCGCGGGTAGTTATATATTTAAGTCCATTTGTTGTTAAACGGATTAGGTCTTGACGATATATAAGCAAAACGGCTATTAGTGAAGCGAAATTTACTAAAAGTTCAAAGCTGAAACCTTCGATTGTTAGACCTAAATAGTGTTGTGCTAATACTAAGTGGCCGCTTGATGAGATTGGAATGGGCTCTGTAAATCCTTGGAAAACACCTAAAAATAAATACTTTAATAACAGATAAACTTCTTCCACTATTAATATCCCCCATTTTAAAATTAAAATTAACGTTTGACTTTTTAAATTAAACACCATCGTTTGATATCTGTAAAGTAATTGCTATAATATTTTACATATTTATACAGAATCGGTGTGATATTGAACAAAATTCACCTCATTATATTTAGAAAAACGGATACAATAATCATGAACCTTAAATAAGGAGGTTTTTTAAATGGGTCAACCTCGGCAATTTCGTGCAGGACAAAAAGCCCCAAATAATGGAGTTTATGTAGAAATTGGTGAAACTGGTTCAATGGTTCAACATCCACAATCAGTTAGACTACAAGCTGGTGACCGTTTTCCAGAGAACTCCAATCATAATCGAAAATGGACGTATGCTCGAAAACCATAAACATGTTGGCCATCCTTGTATTAGCAAGGATGGTTTTTAATTGATTTGTTGTTTTAATACGGATTTGGTCAAAAAAAATCAAAATATAGAGTAATTCAGAGGAAAGGAGAGAAAAATATAATAAAACAACTATAAATCAAAAATCATCATTATATTTGCTGTTTGAAATCAAAGAGAAGTTTATCCATAATATACTAAAGGTCAGATAAGGTCAAATACCATTTGATGAAGGAGTGGCTTTTAAATGGATATGAAAAAAATGACAGAAAAAACACAGGAAGCATTGGTTTATTCGCAAAATCTTGCTGTTAGAAAAAGTCATCAAGAAGTGGATGTTGAGCATCTATTTTTGGCTCTAGTTGAACAACATGAAGGAATAACCGCAAGTTTGTTGCAGCGGCTGAATGTTAATATCAATCACCTTAAAGAACAAGTAGAAGAACAATTAAATAAACGCCCCCGTGTTAGTGGATCTGGCATTGAAACAGGGAAGTTATATATTTCGCATAGATTACAATCATTACTTGTCCGCGCTGAAGATGAAGCAAAACAGCTAACGGATGAATATATTTCGGTAGAACATGTGCTGTTAGCGATGACAGAGGAAAAAACAACTACTGACATTGGTAAATTATTTAAGCAAAATAGGATAGATAAAAATGCCTTACTCGAAGTATTATCTGAAGTTCGCGGTAATCAAAGAGTAACTAGTCCAACACCAGAAGTTACATATGATGCATTAAAGAAATATGGACGGAACTTAGTTGAAGAGGTAAGAGCAGGTAATGTAGATCCAGTTATTGGTCGTGATTCGGAGATTCGGCGAGTTATAAGAATTTTATCTCGAAAAACTAAAAATAATCCAGTATTAATCGGTGAACCAGGTGTAGG
The DNA here is from genome assembly GCF_900240995.1 of Bacillus sp. Marseille-P3661. Taxonomy (NCBI): domain Bacteria; kingdom Bacillati; phylum Bacillota; class Bacilli; order Caryophanales; family Bacillaceae; genus Bacillus; species Bacillus sp. Marseille-P3661. The sequence goes on along the minus strand of NZ_LT965954.1, from coordinate 595,076 downwards.
TAAAACCGCGATTGTCGAAGGGTTAGCACAACGAATTGTACGAAAAGATGTTCCAGAAGGTTTAAAAGATAAAACAATTTTTGCGCTAGATATGAGTGCATTAATTGCAGGTGCTAAATTTAGAGGTGAATTCGAAGAACGGTTAAAAGCAGTACTTAATGAGGTGAAGAAAAGCAACGGAAAAATATTACTATTTATTGATGAACTTCACACAATTGTAGGAGCAGGAAAAACAGAGGGAGCAATGGATGCAGGCAATATGTTGAAACCAATGCTTGCAAGAGGAGAGCTTCATTGTATAGGGGCGACAACTTTAGATGAACATCGAAAATATATTGAAAAAGATCCTGCTTTAGAACGACGATTCCAACAGGTGCTAGTAGAAGAACCTACTGTGGAAGATACGATTTCTATTTTACGTGGCTTGAAGGAACGGTTTGAAATTCACCATGGTGTTAATATTCACGACCGTGCCCTTGTATCAGCAGCGATCCTATCTGATCGTTATATTTCAGAGCGTTTTCTCCCAGATAAGGCAATTGACCTTATTGACGAAGCTTGTGCAATGATTCGGACAGAAATGGATTCAATGCCAACAGAACTAGATGAAGTGACAAGAAGAATCATGCAGCTGGAAATTGAAGAAGCGGCATTAAGCAAGGAAAAAGATCAGGCTAGCATCGAGCGCTTGCAATCGTTAAGAAAAGAGTTGGCGAATCTCAAAGAAACCTTCCATTCGATGAAAGTAAAATGGGAAGAAGAAAAGGAAAGTATCAACAAACTTCAAGAATACAGAGAGAAAATTGAAAAAGCTCGAAGAGAGCTAGAAGATGCGGAATCAAGATATGATTTAAATAAAGCTGCAGAGCTTAGACATGGTTTAATCCCAGAACTTGAAAAGACGTTAAAGAAAGCTGAGCAAGATATGGCCCAAGAAGAGCAAGAAGGCCGCTTATTACGCGAAGAAGTAACAGAAAACGAAATATCTGAAATAGTAGGCCGTTGGACCGGTATTCCTGTTTCCCGATTATTAGAAGGAGAACGCGAAAAGCTCCTCCGCTTGGATGAAATTCTACATGAGCGAGTGATTGGTCAAGATGAAGCGGTCCAGCTTGTGGCAGATGCGGTTATTAGAGCAAGGGCTGGTATTAAAGATCCAAGCCGGCCTATAGGTTCATTTATATTTTTAGGCCCAACCGGAGTGGGAAAAACAGAGCTAGCCAAAGCACTTGCAGAAAGTTTATTTGACAGCGAGGAACAAATGATTCGTATTGATATGTCAGAATATATGGAAAAGCACGCTGTATCAAGGTTAATCGGAGCACCTCCAGGCTATGTAGGTTATGAAGAGGGGGGACAATTAACAGAGGCAGTTAGACGAAAGCCTTACTCTGTATTATTGCTAGATGAAATTGAAAAGGCACATCCAGAGGTTTTTAATATTTTGCTTCAGATGCTTGATGATGGAAGAATCACTGATTCAAAAGGGCATGTAGTGGATTTTAAAAACACTGTTATTATAATGACGTCAAATATCGGTTCTAGTCATTTATTAGAAGGATTAAGCGCTCAAGGCGAGATTTCTGAGTCCGCAAGAGACATGGTACTTAAACAGTTGCGCCAGCATTTTCGTCCTGAATTTCTAAATCGCGTTGATGATACAATTTTATTTAAGCCATTAACAGTAAAGGAAATAAAGGGCATTGTTACCAAGTTAGTCAATGAATTGCAGAATCGACTTGAGGATAGGCAGATAAAAATTACTCTAGATGATGAGGTTAAAGGATATATAGCGGAAGAGGGTTTTGACCCTGTTTACGGTGCACGCCCTTTAAAGCGGTTTATCCAACGATTCATTGAAACAAAATTGGCTAGAGAACTTATTGCTGGAAACATTGTTGATGGCGCAAATGTGATTATTGGTATGAACGGAAATGAATTGGTGATTACAACATCTTAAGTAAAGAGTAAAAGCAAAGGCTCCCACTACAAAATAGTGGGAGCCTTTGCTATTCAAATTTATTAGTGGTGTGTGCCACTAGGTTCATTAGATTGACCAGTTTCACCTAGAAGGATAATAATTAATGAAAATGCAACTGTAATGACTACACCTTGCATAAATTCATATGTACCACCTGACATGCTGCTAACAACATATACTAACATTTGGCTTAGAAGAAAAGTCCAAAAAACTGTCCAAAACACACGCATTATTGTTCACCTCAACTTAAGCACATTTGTAATTTATTTTATCATAATTAAACTTGAAAAATAAAGTAAAAGTTCGTTAATGCCTCCTAGTATGTATAGGCGTATGACGTTTTTTGTAAAGAATAGGTATATTCCCTTTGCTTTTTAATAAAAATGACATACATTATAATTGTGCAGGCTTAAAAAAGGCGAGGGAACAATATGAAAATCGATCGACGTTTTTTAAAAATTGATAGTGAATGGAATGTTGTCCACCTACCTGAACAACCTAACGGCTTTGCAATATTAATTATAGGTGATAGAAATCATTATGTAGACGAAAGCACGAGTCTCTGGATTCAAAATCCTGATAGATTACAAATGCTTGAAATGCTAAGGAAAAAAGGCTACACGATCTTTTACTCCAACTTATATGGAAGGCATTGGGGAAGTCCTAAGGCTGTCGATCTGCTAATAAGATTTTATCAAATGCTAATGCGCAATGAAATTCTAAATAATAAAATTCATATAATAGCTGAAGGTATGGGAGCTTTAGCAGCTCTAAAGTTCGTGAAAAAAATGGATTCTTCAGTTCGTTCGATTGTGATGATGAGTCCATGTATTGATTTAAAGAAATATATGGAGCATGAAAAAGTAAACAAGCTGTTTTATAAGCATTTGCTAAAGGAACTTTCCTTTGCATATGACATTGAAGAAAGATTCGTCGAACAAAAAGTAATCAAACCTTTTGATGTTAAGTATTTTACAGCTTGTCAAATACCTGTGAAAATATGTCAATCGACAAACCGGATTTCCTATAATATAAACGACCATGGTCGAATGTATGAGAGATCATGTGGGCAACAATCACCAATTTCATTAACGTTACATTTGTTTGAGAAAAGGTTTAACATCACTCAAAACATCATAAAGTTTTTAACTCAATATGAAAAGGTATTATAACCCCTTCTATCAATTACTTCAGATAGAGGGGGTTTTTATTCTAAAATGCATACATTAACATACATATGTAATAAAATTAGATGCTGGGGGAACACAATATGAAAACTGCGATTGTTATTGGAGCATTGGGGTTTATTGGTTATTCATTATGTAATAAGCTATTGGAGGATGGTTTTGAGGTTATTGGTATCGATTGTTATGATAAAGACAATTCAAAGAAAAAAATACAGGATCAAAAATATTTAGAAATTGCTAGAAATTCAAACTTCAAATTGCTAGAAATGGATATCACAGACGCAACGTTTGAAACAATCCGTACTTGTGATGTTGTTTATTATTGTATTAATAATCAAACTATCCTTGAAAGTAATTTTGATATAGCTTCTAACCAAGCCATTAACAATATAAGGAAGGTTATCCAGTATTGCAATCAGGTTAATGCAACCTTCATCTATTTATCATCGTATGAAGTTTACCAGGAAAACCTGCCAATTCTCACACAAGAAACTAGATTGGAACCTCGAAATCTTGCCGGAATGTTGAAAGTGAAAGAAGAGTCCGAGGTCTTAGCTAATCATGGAAGCTTGAACTATTATATACTGCGTATCCCAACAATTTACGGCCCATGGCAGCCGGAATATATGAGCTACCAGCGGCTAATTTCAACTAATACTATTAATTCTCCCATGGATGTTATTCGAGAAGATACGATCTATATTTACGATCTAGTAAGTTTAATGATCGGTCTACCTACCATAATACCTAAAAAACAGGTATTATTAATCAGTAGTGGGAATGAAAATTACTGGTTAAAGGGTTTTAACATGTTGAGTGAGGAAAGACAGTTGAACCTTCCGGCTACTAAAATTTCTCTTACTGAAACTGAAAAGCAGTTAAAAAAGTATATAGATACAGACTTAAAAGATGGTCTCAATGAGCAAAAGTTACACTATAACTATATCAATAAACTAAAAAGTTTAGATTTATTATAAAACTTTTCAATATGTAAGTAATTTCCTTTTACAATAATAACAAGTAGGAGTAGAATAGATATGATAGGTACATATAAAGATGGGTTTATTATGGGAGGGACTTAATGTTGAAAAAGCTTTTTTTGGCTTTGCTAACAATTTTAGTCCTATGTACGGCTTGTGGACAATCTGTTTCCACGTTTAAGCCACTAAAGTCTATAAAAGTAGGACTGTTATTACCTGAAACTATAAATGATCCCGTTTGGGGTAATAAGGGATATAAGGGTTTATTGAAAATACAATCAGAATATAACGCTGAGGTATTTTATAAAGAAGGGATCACAACATTAAAGTCTGTTGAAGAAGCATTGAGAGAGTTTAGTGAACGAGAAGTTAATATCGTATTTGGACATGGTTCTGAATATGGAACTCTTTTCCAGGAAGTTCACAAAACATATCCTGAAATAAATTTCTTCTATTTTAATGGTGATTTTTCAGCTGATAATGTTACAAGTCTAAAGTTCGAATCACATGCTATGGGCTTTTTCGGTGGGATGATTGCAGCTAAAATGAGTAAAACTAATAATATCGGTATTATCGCGGCTTTTGATTGGCAACCTGAGATTGAAGGATTTAAGGAGGGGGCAAAATATCAAAACCCGGAGATTCATGTTTTGACTGAATATACCAAGAGTTGGAATAATGAAGATAGAGCTGTTAGCGCTTACGAGAATATGAGAGCAAGTGGCGTTGATGTATTTTATCCTGCTGGTGATACCTTTAACTTAGAAGTTATTGAGAAAGTGAAGGAAGACGGATTATATGCCATAGGATTTGTCTCTGATCAGTCGGATTTAGGAGAGTCGATTGTACTTACAAGTACTGTACAGCATGTGGACCATCTTTATGAATTGGTAGTTGCTCAGTATTTAGACGGAACACTTGAAAATGGTATCATAACATTTGATTTCAAAGATGATGTTATTTCTTTAGGTAAATTTAGTCCTGAAATTCCAGAGGATTTTAGAAAACAGGTTGAGGATGCAATTAATTTGTACAAACTCAAGGGAGAGCTCCCTTCAAAATAATTACAGAACAAATCAAGGAGGAAATATTCGATTATGAACCCAGAAAGAAATATGCAATTTATGCAAATAGCTATGAAGTATTTACCAGAGGCTCAAACAATGTTAAAAGGTAAGGGAATCGAAGCGAATATGGATATGATGCAACCAATGTTAGATGTATTACTTAAGGTTATGAATGACGCTTATGAACTAGGTGCATCTGAAGCTGTGAAGACAAACGAATAACTTCATTCAAAAAGACGACGTTAATATATCGATTAACGCGTCTTTTTTTACATACATAATTAACTAATTTTTAACTGTCTTGTAATTCTTCTACTTTTTGTTAAAGATAGATAGAAGTGGAGTAATTTGTTGAATGACAGGTTTAACTTGATTGACTGTGTTCATAATTTGATCAACATTATTAATTATAGATGTTAAATCAATGTTTTGGATAGGGTTACTGGTAGTTGTTTGCTTTTGAATATTTCTGTTACCAAACATGAGTCGATCGAAGCGATTAAATTGCTCGTTATTAGACATCATTACTCTCTCCTTTCTGTAAAATTACTAGTAATAGCATATGTGTTAATTGTTGCATTGTAGTGGACGAATATCATGTTCTGAAGTAGACAAAAATAATAAAATAAATTAAAATTAGTACCAAGTCATAATATTTGATCATAGTATTTTTCAGTATGTAAAGGGGTTGTTTTTATGAATGTCGGGATATTAGGGATTGGCAGATATCTTCCAGAAAAGATTGTTACCAATGCTGATATGGAAAAAATTTTAGATACTAGTGATGAATGGATTCGTACAAGGACGGGGATTGAGGAAAGAAGATTTGCCGATGATGAAACCAATACATCTGATATGGCTTATTTTGCTGCGGAAAAAGCGTTACAAAATGCTGGTTTGAAAGCTGAAGATATAGAATTAATTATCGTAGCAACAGTTACACCTGACTATCCATTTCCTTCGGTAGCTTGCTTAATTCAAGAAAGACTTGGTGCAAAAAATGCAGCTGCGATGGATGTTGGCGCGGCTTGTGCAGGTTTTATGTACGCAATGATTACAGCGAAGCAATTTATCGCTACAGGTGATTATAAACATGTGCTTGTAGTGGGCGTAGAGAAACTTTCTAAGATTGTAGATTGGAATGATCGAAGTACAGCTGTTTTATTCGGTGATGGAGCTGCAGCAGTTGTAATGGGAGAGGTTTCTGAAGGTAGAGGAATTTTATCTTTTGAATTAGGGGCCAATGGTGCAGGTGCCAAACATCTATATCAAGATGAGTATTTAATTATGAATGGTCGTGAGGTTTTTAAATTTGCAGTAAGGCAAATGGGAGAGTCTGCGATTAATGTTATTGAAAAAGCAGGTTTAAAAAAGGAAGATGTGGATTTCTTAATACCACATCAAGCAAATATTCGAATTATGGAAGCATCACGTCAAAGACTTGAACTACCTGAAGAAAAAATGTCTAAAGTAATTCATAAATATGGAAATACTTCTGCATCGTCGATTCCAATTGCAATTGTAGAGGAATTGGAAGCGGGAAAAATTAAGGATGATGATGTAATTGTTATGGTTGGTTTTGGTGGTGGTTTGACTTGGGGTGCAGTAGCGTTAAAATGGGGAAAATAATGGATGTAAATCTTTAAGCTAGTTATAGCTCTATATAATTAAGAAATTATAAAAAAGGAGAGTCTTGTTTATGGAAAAAAGACGTGTAGTAATAACAGGACTTGGTGCTGTTACGCCTTGTGGAAATGATGTGGACACGACGTGGAATAATGTCGTAAATGGAATTTCTGGAATTGGTGAGTTAACAAGAGTAGATAAAGAACAATTTCCTGCAAAAGTCGCTGCAGAATTAAAAGATTTTAAACCAGAAGAGCATATGGATAAAAAAGAAGCTAGAAGAATGGACCGTTTCACTCAATATGCAATGGCTGCTGCTTTTATGGCTGTTAAGGATGCTAATTTAACCATTTCAGAGGAAATTGCACCTCGCGTAGGAGTTTGGATTGGATCAGGAATTGGTGGAATGGAAACTCATGAAACACAGCATAGCAACTTTTTAGAAAAAGGTTATCGTCGTGTTAGTCCATTTTATGTACCAATGATGATTCCAGATATGGCGGCAGGACAGGTTTCGATAGCCTTAGGGGCTAAAGGAATTAATTCATGTTCAGTGACAGCATGTGCCTCAGGAGCTAATTCTATAGGTGATGCTTTTAAAGTAATTCAAAGAGGCGATGCTGATTACATGATAACAGGAGGAACAGAGGCTCCGTTATCAAATATGGCTTTTGCAGGGTTTAGTATGGCGAAGGCATTATCATTTAATCCTGATCCTAGTACAGCAAGTAGACCATTTGATTTAAATCGTGATGGCTTTGTAATGGGGGAAGGTGCTGGAATTCTTGTGCTTGAATCTTTAGAATCAGCATTAGCTCGCGGAGCTAAAATTTACGCAGAAATCGTCGGTTACGGCGCAACAGGTGATGCATATCATATTACTGCACCAGCTCCAGGTGGAGAAGGTGGAGTGCGTGCGATGAGACAGGCATTACAGGATGCTGGACTTCAGCCTGAGGATGTCGATTACATGAATGCACATGGCACTAGTACAGATTATAATGATAAATATGAAACAATGGCAATAAAAGAAGTATTTGGAGAACATGCCTACAAAATGGCGGTAAGTTCAACCAAATCAGTAACGGGTCATTTACTTGGAGCTGCGGGTGCAGTTGAAGCGATATTCTCAGTGAAGGCAATAACTGATGGCGTTGTACCGCCAACAATGAATTATGAAACACCGGATCCTGAGTGTGACTTGGATTATGTTCCTAATAAAGCGAGAAAACAAGAAGTGAATGCTGTATTAAGTAACTCACTTGGTTTTGGTGGTCATAATGTTTCGTTAATCTTTAAAAAATACGAATAGGCCAGTTTCGGTAATAGCGGGGTTAGAATTCGGTATTTTTTTAACATAAAAAGCTAGCAGAAAGGTTCAACTTTTCTAGCTAGCTTTTTTTTATTCGAGGATAGAATATTTAGTTGTCTATGCTGATAAAGGGTATTTTCTAGTTTATTTAGCACCAATGTTTAATCATTGGTGCTTTGGCACAATATAAAATTAAGCAGGAATAAGTTTCTATAATATATTCCTAAATTAATTTTGGTTAATGTCCTCGATTGCGTTCTCTGTAACTGCAGCAGATGTAGGAGTTGTTGAATTAAAGAATTCATCAAGAGCTTCTTTATTTTCATCTACATCAATATCTAGTACAGATCCTGCATGACTATAGCTTTTATTTGAGAATGAACCATCAACTGGAATACGGATTGTTTGGATCTCTTTTGGATTCATTAAAAAGCTTGTGCCGATTCCGATAATTGTTTTAGTACTAACATTTGTATCAATATAAGGCTGGATAGTCCCCATCATTTTAGGGAGCTTTACTAAGCCATTCACACTTACAAGCTCATCCTTAATCGCTGCAATCACTTGTTGTTGTCTACGTACTCTACCAAAGTCGCTTTCTGCATCATGACGGAATCGCGCATACTCTAGCAATTCTTCACCGTCAAGGTTTTGAAGGCCTGCTTGAAAGTCAATATATAATCCACCAGCTCGGTCAGTATATTTCATACGTTTTTCGACATCAATTTCTACACCATTTGGTGAAAGAACATCTACTACTTGTGCAAATCCATCAAAATCTACTACAGCATAATATTGAACATCAATTCCGAAGTTTTCTTTGATTGTTTGTCTGACAAGCTCAGCACCGCCATGAAAATAAGCCGTGTTAATTTTGTTATCTTTATATCCAGGGATTGAAACATATGAATCTCTCATTATCGAAGCGATTTTTGCACTATCTGTTTCTGGATCGTATTGGGCAATCATAATTGTATCTGTTCGCCCACTTTCGGCGTCCTTTTGGTCAACACCTAATATCAGTACATTTATTTTTTTTAAGTCTTCTACACCATTAAAAGCCTCTTTATCTTTTTCATTTTCATCAGTAGTGCCTGAAGCTGAGACTTTTGGTTCTTTTCCAGCAGCATCAATATAACCTGAATAATATTCGAAGGACGCATAACCAATAGTTGCAATGAAAAATAATAATAATATCATTGTTATTTTAAATGGGCGTCTCTTTTTACGCTTTTTTAATAATTTCTTTTGTAGCTCTCTATTTTTTCTACGCTCTATACGCGTCGTAGACATACTCAGTTTCACCTCTCCTTTAGGTACACACAACTAATTTACTCTCATTTTAGAATTTCGTAAAGAGATTCATTATGGAAATTATCTTTTATCCTTCATGGCCAATTACGAACCTTTATTTATGCTTTTTAAATTTTAAAATATAAAAAAAGCATCACCCTCTAGATTACAAGAATACTAGATTCGACACCTATTTACAATATTAACATAAATTAATTATGATAGCTAAGCTTTATTAATAAAAGGAGAAGAGAAATGGCGATTATTCGAACAGACCACTGGTTACGTCAGTATGTTGATCAGAAAAATTATTCATTATCTGCTCAACGTAAGCTTATTTGCAATCCATTGATTTCATATTTTAAAGATGCAAGTGTGTTTGAAGTACATGAACATTTATTAAGTCATGGATTGTTTCCACCGTTACCAACTTTAAACGAGATCGATCAATTGGAAAAAAATAATGTATGGGGTTTTCTTCAAAAGGAATTTTCTATCCTTCGAAGTGAATGGAAGGGACCAGACGTTCCACTATTTATTTTCCCCTCTAATATGCAAAATCGATCATTGAAAGAAGAATTTAATGGTAAAACAGGATTATCATATAAAGATAAGATCTTTCTATTTATATCGGCGAAAAATTCTTATGATGAACTAAAGGCTCTTCTAACACATGAGTATAATCATACTTGTCGTTTAAATATTCTTAAAGTGGATGACTTAAACTTCCTCCAAACAATTATCTTAGAAGGACTTGCTGAAAACGCAGTTGAGGAACGTATCGGGAAGAAATACTTAGCACCATGGACATCCGTCTATACAAGAGAACAGGCAATCAAGCTATGGTATAAATATTTAAGAAACAATGCAAATATGAAAGCAAGTTCCCCGAAATTTCAACATCTATTATTTGGAACTAAGTTTTATCCTAAATATTTAGGTTATAATGTCGGTTATCATATTACGAAATCATACTGTGAAAAATTTAACCCTTCTTCTGCTAAAACACTATTAACCACTTCAGCAGAATCTATCCTTAAAGGTTCTGATTTTAATAGTTAGTCGAGAGCACGACGTAATTTGCCATACTTGGTAAATTACGTTTTTTTAAGAGGTATCTAGGATTATACGTACTGTTCGGTTCCAGTTTCTAGCCCCTCGAGACAGTTAGGTTGGCGAGGATTTTCAGAGTGCCCACAGAAAGTGGGTGGATATCAGGTTGTATGGAGGGGCATTCGCATTTTATACATAAAATTTATCCTTATGTCATAAAGATGGTAAAAAGAAAGGACAAGCCGAGGGGGACATAATGAAGAGGAGAAATAATAATATTAGTGGAATATTGTATTGGACGAGTTCATTTCAAAAGCGATCGAACTCTGTAATGATTAGAATATGATTTTTAGATTATTTATATTCCTAATGGGGTTTGGTTTAGCTGTTGCGGGTGGTGTTAGTTTCATTGCACATCTAAATATACTGGCAACAGGTCAAACATTTGTGGATTATTTAGTCTTAATAAGTACGAAAATTGAATGCTATTTATTAGTAATTGGTGTTTTGTTAATTACTGCTAGTATATATAAATGAAATAAAAATTTGTTATTTTCTTGATTTATTTAAAAGTTAATAAGGAGAAATTACCTGAATTGGAATATTTTATCCATCATCTGACCATACTGATTCCTAATAATGAGATGTGAAGTGAGGGGTAAGAAATGTTATATCTACATGATGTTTGGGTGAATTGGTTTGAAGGTGAAGAAAACGGTTATAATGTCTGTGATTTTCATGAATGGAGAAAAGAAGATACGGTTGAGCTTTTAGATCAAGCGCCATTAATTAAGGTTGAGTCACCATTATTTAATTACATTGAAAATGATTTAGCCGAACTACCTCAAGACTTGTTAGATGACGTGTATCAGAAAAGTTTTGTAAGAAAAAATCATGAGCGTATTCAACTAGAGTATTGTTTTATTGTTACTGATGGCATTGGTATATTGGCGGTAGATACAATGGGTTATCATTTACCTATTCGTAAAAGTCGTTTAATTCCAAGACAAGAACAGCTTGTCTATGACATGGTAAATGAAGTGTCAGTTACTAAATATACATTTGAAAACAATGGAAAAAAAGAATATCATATCCTTTCTCCAGATCCGCACTTAATGAAAGGATTAACGAGAAAAGAAAGACAGTTAAAGCAGCTATTATTTATGACATTAGATCAGCTATATTCAACAGGTAACCCAGCTGAGATTCGTTATTGGTATACTGAATGGAATCCAACGAAATATGAAGAGATTCAAAAGCTAGAATTTGATGACGTATGGACACAATTATATGAAGAAACTAAAGGTGGCTGGTCAGACAGACATGAACACCTTTGTGAGCGCCTTGTTAAAGGTCAACCCTTTTTTGAGAAGTTATGGGAATTAGAACAAGGAACAAAGGTGAATTAGGTTTAAACCTCGTCAGGTTTAAGCCTAATATGGCCTGCTAATCATTGATAATCCGTATATGTAATCCATGACGCTTTTAGTTTTACGTACAGAGGTATACGCTATTTCTTTAAAACTATTAATTAAAGCAAAACAAAATTAGAAAGTAAGAAAAGTATCTTGCAATATAATAGAGGATTAATAATCAGAAATGTTCAAACAACAACAAACGCTCAGAGTAACTTAAATATATATAGGTTAAATAGTTACCGATAGGTAAAGCCTGTATCGTTGATTACCAAGTAATCATTGATACAGGCTTTTCTTATTATCTTCTTTTTCTGCCTAGCCCCATGGCAGTTTCAGCTTTTTTAATCATTTTGGTAGCAACTCGGTTTGCCTTTTCAGCTCCAAGGTCAAGATACTCGTCTAACTTCTCTGATTCAAGTAGCTCATAGTATCTTTCTTGGATAGGCTTAAGTACCTGAATCACGGCTTGAGCAACATCAGCTTTGAAATCCCCATAGCCCTTACCTTCATATTCCTGTTCAAGCATTTCTACGGATTTATTCGCACAAATAGAATACATCGTTAATAGGTTTGATACCCCTGGCTTGTTTTCTTTGTCAAACCTAACAATTCCTTCTGAATCGGTTACTGCACTTTTAATTTTCTTTTCTATCTGCTTTTCATCATCAAGCATCGAAATAAATGCTTTTGTATTAGCATCAGATTTACTCATTTTTTTTGTAGGCTCTTGTAATGACATAATTCTTGCGCCTACCTTAGGGATACTAACCTCAGGAATGGTGAAAATTTCATTATATTTTTTATTAAAGCGCTCTGCTAAATCACGAGTTAGCTCCATATGTTGTTTTTGATCTTCACCTACAGGAACGATATCTGTCCCATATAAAAGAATATCAGCAGCCATTAAAGGTGGATAGGTTAATAGTGCAGCGGAAACTGCTTCTTTTCCAGCCGACTTATCTTTAAACTGTGTCATTCTTTCTAATTCACCAATATAACTTACACATTGCATAATCCACCCTAGCTGTGCATGTGCAGGTACTTCTGATTGAATAAATAATGTTGATTTCTCCGGATCAATTCCAACAGCTATATATAATGCAGCTAAACTACGGATGTTTTTGCGTAAAGCGAGTCGATCTTGTGGAACCGTAATCGCATGTTGATCTACAATACAGAAATAACAATCATTATCTGCTTGTAATTCAACAAAGTGCTTCATTGCTCCTAAGTAATTTCCCATCGTTAATGTTCCGCTTGGTTGAATACCTGAAAAAATAGTTGCCAATCTAATAACCTCCATTTAATAAAATAGTATGTAGTTCTTTCAATGGGATGGACGATGTTTTGCTTAATAAATAGCTCTGTTAAAGATGCACGTTGTTTCCATTGTAATCAACATGGCAGCATATCTCCAATATGCTTTAACACAGCCTTACAATATAAAAAGGCCCATTCATCCCTACGATTAGGAAGGGACGAATGGACCGTGGTGCCACCCTTATTATTCCACTAATAAATGAAAGTGGAATCACTTTGAAATTCTTTTATATCGTGTGAATCAAACACGTAATAGCCTACTAAGTCAAAAGACAAGTTCAGTATTAATGCTCAAAAGTCCATTCCACATTTAATATCCTACTTGTTTCCACCAACCACAAGCTCTCTGTAAGGTCCTAAATATGTACTAATCTTTTTCATCGCAATAACTATATTTTGCTATATATTATAGATGAACTATTTTTAGAAATCAAGAAATTAATAGGACAAGCATATTGAATTACATTGATTATACGATTATGGTCAGGTATAAAAAATTAGAGAGCATACGAATGAGAAACTAAATAAATAAACGCCAGCTACAAGTACAGGGTAAGTCCAACGAAATGAAATCGAGTGATTTAAATGATTTTGATTAGTATTCTCATTTTGTCCCACGAAATTGCCGAGCTTTGAGATCCCGTTTTTTCTGAAAGTATATGAAAACGAATGAAATACCCCACTCTGAAGAATTAATAAACTTCCACCGAAAATTAAAATAATCAATGAGAATAAACAAATGTAATTTAGAAATGAAAGTATTAAAGGCATACTAGTGAGCGATGCCAATATGATGCTCAGGACACTAGTAAGGAATATGGTGAAAAATGTTACTTTTCTTTCACAACTCAAATATCAACACCTCAAATCTATACAATACACTTTTATTATAATGTAAAATATTTATCTATTTTATTATTACATGTAGTTAAATTTTTAATACTACCTTAATCAAAAAGAAAAGGAATTTGGCTAACTAGATTATCGATGTTTAGCGTTTGTATGTGTGAGTAAATAATAGAAAAATAATATCTATTTACGATTTAAGGTAAGAACGTGAATCTTGATCTTGATTATGATATAGGGGGCTAGTGTTTTGAAAAACTATATACTCGTCTTCATACTTATTACAATTGGATTATCATTAACAGCATGTGCTAATGAAAATGAAGGGAGTTATAAGCAAGAGCAAGTTCATAGCGTCGAGGCGAAAGAGCTGGATCAAACTCTCCATTTGCTTGGAAGCGCTGAGCTTCCTTCAATGGATACACTGGAAGCGACGGATAGTGCATCTTTTACCGCAATGAATCAAGTATTTGAAGGGTTATTCCGTCTAGGGCCAGATAATACACCGGTTCCTGGTGTGGCAAAAGAAGTAACAAAAAGTGAGGATGGAAAGAAACTAACATTTATACTAAATGAAAATGCAAAATGGAGTGATGGATCCCAAGTTACCGCAAGAGATTTTGTATATGCTTGGAGGAAAGCAATACATCCTGATACTATTTCACCATATGCTAAAATGATGGAACCAATTAAGAATGCGAAGGAAATTCTGACTCCAGGTAACCCGCTTTATGGAAAAGTTGAGAGGTTAGCTATAGAGGCTGTAGATGATATGACATTAAAAGTAACACTTGAGAATCCAGTTCCTTATTTTATTAGTTTAACAGCATTTCCTACTTTATTTCCTCAGAAACAAAGCTTTGTCGAAAAACAAGGAGCTGAATATGCTCTATATGCAGATAAGATGATTTACAATGGCCCATTCAAGTTAACAGAATGGAATGCGAAGGGGTGGACATTTACAAAAAACGAACAATATTGGGATAGAGAAAATGTGGAGCTACAACAAATCAAATATAAAATTATTAAAGACACTGCCTCGGAAATAAACTTATATGAAACAGGACAAACAGATCGGGCGTCTGTTAGTGCAGATTTGGTAGAACAATATATCGAGCACCCTGAATTGATAACAAATATTGAACCTACGATGTGGTATTTAAAATTTAATGTTGATCGAGTGCCATTAAATCAACGTAAAGCTATGCAGCGTGCAATTAATAAAGAGGATTTTGTGAAGGTATTGTTAAATAATGGTTCAACTTCAGCCGATTATTTCTTTCCTGTTGGTTTTTCAACACATCCTGCCACTGGTGCAGATTTTAGGTCCAAATTTGGGGATATTGTTAGCTATGATGTAAAGGCGGCAAGAGAATATTGGGAAAAAGCCCTTAAAGAAACGGGAGAAAGGAAGATCACATGGGAATTACTTATAAATGATAGAGATGAAATAAAGACAATTGCTGAATATGTAAAATATCAACTAGAAACAAATCTACCAGGATTAACCATAGATATAAATATACAGCCATTTAAACAACGCTTAGCTCTCGATGACAAAATTGATTATGATATTCAACTTACAGGTTGGGGCCCTGATTATCAAGATCCATTAACATTTATGGATCTATGGGTAACTGAAGGTGGAAATAATAATACTAATTACTCAAATAAAGCGTATGATGAAATAATTAAGGATGCAGCAGTTAATTTTTCTGATTTAGAAACTCGATTTGAAAATTTACAACATGCAGAGGTTATTTTACTTAAAAAAGATGCCGTTATTGTCCCACTTTTTCAACGTGGAAGTGCAGTTTTGCAAAAGTCATATGTGAAAAATTTGATTGTCCATCCATATGGGCCGAGTTATAGTTTTAAGTGGGCATATATTGAAACCAAATAACAATTAAAGGGCTTTGTTAATACTTAATGTTGATTGTAGCAAAAATTAACATGCTCATTTAACTAAGCTAATAAAAAAATGATAAAAACAATGGAAAAATATTCATAAAATATGTGACTTCAGGAGAGTATGTGTAATACATACTCTCTTTTCTTTACTTTATTAAGGATTAAGTTAAGAAAATGATGTGTTTTTCTCGATTTTTCGCAGGTGAAATGAGGATACCTAATTGTTTTGCTTTATACACATCACATGGAGGTAACTGCTTTGATACGTTATGTACTGAAGAGATTTATGTATATGTTTCTAACATTCATTATTATTGCAACCCTAACTTTTTTCTTAATGCAAACTTTACCAGGGTCACCATTTAACGATGAAAAACTTAGTGAAAATCAAATTGAAGTACTAAATAATAAGTATGGTTTAGATAAACCGTTGGCTATTCAATATGTAAAATATATGGGCAATTTATTTAAAGGTGATTTAGGTGTTTCTTTTCAGTATGAAGGTCGTTCTGTAACCGGGATTATAAGTGAACGAATTCCAGCGTCTGCATTTTTAGGTGCTCAAGCCTTATTGCTTGGAACTGTAATAGGTTTAATACTAGGGATTGTTGCTGCTCTTCGCCGAAATACAATTATTGATTATGGAGCAATGCTGGTTGCAGTATTTGGCATATCTATTCCATCTTTTGTTTTTGCAGGGTTGTTACAATATTGGTTTGCTGTTAGATGGAAACTATTGCCTGTCGCTTTTTGGGATGGGTATGAATATACAATTCTTCCAACGATTGCATTGTCTGTTTTTGTTATAGCAACAATTGCTCGATTTATTAGGACAGAGATGATTGATGTCTTAGGGCAAGATTATATTGTTACAGCAAGGGCGAAAGGCATTAGCAGCACAACTATCATTATACGCCATGGCATCCGTAATGCGATAATCCCAGTAATAACCATTTTGGGTCCGTTATCGGTTAATATTATGACTGGTTCATTAGTAATTGAACGGATTTTCGGTATTCCCGGTTTAGGTGAACAATTTGTTTTGTCAATTATGGCAAATGATTATCCGGTCATTATGGGGACAACATTATTTTATGCTGTGCTTTTTATTGGGATTGTGTTTATTGTTGATGTTTTATATGGAATGGTGGATCCAAGAATTCGCTTGGCTGGAGGGAATGAGTAATGCGTACAGATAAAACCCAGTTGTCAAACGAAATTTCGGCCGAATTATTTCATCCTATTAGTAAAGCTGAGTTGTACGGTAACAATGAGCAGGTTTCAAGAAAAAGCTTAACTTACTGGCGTGATGCGTGGTTACGCTTATGTAAAAATAAAGGAGCTATAGTAGGACTTGTTATAATCACAGTTATAAGTTTGTTAGCCATATTTGGGCCATATGCGAATGGCTATACATATAAGGAACAGAATCTATTACGTTCTAATTTGCCACCGAAAATTCCATTATTAGAGAACGTTCCTTTTTTAGGCGTAAATGGTGTAGATATTCGTGGTGTTGATCAGTACGAGAAAAAGGGGATCAAGAACTATCATTGGTTTGGTACAGATCAATTAGGACGTGATTTGTGGACTAGAATTTGGCAGGGTACTCGGATTTCACTATACATTGCAATTTTGGCTGCTGCGATTGATCTTGTAATTGGAGTAGCTTATGGGAGTATATCCGCCTACTATGGTGGTCGAGTGGATACGATGATGCAGCGTATTATTGAAATCTTAGTTGGTATTCCAAATTTAATAGTTATTATAATGTTCATTCTTGTTCTTAATCCAGGAATTCTTTCAATTACTTTAGCAATGGTACTTACTGGATGGGTAAGTATGGCTCGCGTTGTTCGCGGGCAAATTTTACTGCTCAAAGGTCAAGAATATGTGCTAGCTTCGCAAACATTAGGTGCATGTAATTCTCGAATAATCTGGAAACATCTCATTCCGAATGCACTTGGTCCTATTATAATAACAACAATGTTTACAGTACCAAGTGCAATTTTTACTGAGGCTTTTTTGAGTTTTATTGGTTTAGGATTACGACCACCTACCGCTTCATTAGGTACACTTATTAATGATGGTTATAAAATGATGAGAACATACCCACATATGATGGTGATTTCTTCAATTGTAATAAGTTTGATTATGATTAGTTTTAATCTAGTTGGGGATGGACTTCGAGATGCTTTAGATCCTAAGATGCGTAAATAGGAGGAAATATGAATAACATTATGGAAGTGAAAGACTTAGCAGTTTACTTTAAAACTTTTGCTGGTGAGGTTAAAGCAGTTCGAGGTGTTAATTTTTATTTGCGTAAAGGAGAAACGTTGGCCATTGTGGGTGAATCAGGTTCTGGCAAATCGGTTACTTCAAAAAGTATTATGCGTCTTCTTCCAAGTCCGGCAGGGCGTATAATAAAAGGTGAAATTCTTTTTGAAGGAAAAGATTTAGCGCAGTTAACAGATAAGCAAATGCAGTCTATCAGAGGGTCAGAAATATCGATGATTTTTCAAGACCCGATGACGTCATTAAACCCTACAATGACCATTGGAAATCAAATTATTGAAGTGTTGATGAAACATCACAAGCTCCATAAAAAGAAGGCGAGTAATCGTGCCCTTGAACTGTTAACACTTGTTGGAATTCCGAAACCTGAGGTTCGGATTAACCATTATCCCCATCAATTTTCAGGTGGTATGAGACAACGGGTAGTCATTGCAATTGCGATAGCATGTAATCCAAAAGTTTTAATTGCGGATGAACCAACAACAGCATTAGACGTTACGATTCAGGCACAAATACTTGATTTAATGAAGGACCTGCAAGCTAATTCTAATACATCAATTATCCTAATAACACATGATCTGGGTGTGGTTGCTAATATAGCACAGCGTATCGCGGTTATGTATGCAGGAAAAATAGTCGAAACGGGGACTGTTGATGAATTATTCTATAATCCAAAACATCCATATACATGGGGATTACTTGCATCCATGCCAAAGCTTCATACAAAAAAAGGAAAGTTGCTCTCGATTCCGGGGACACCTCCTGACCTGCTCGAACCGCCCGCAGGTTGCTCTTTCTCTTCTCGTTGTCCATATACAATGCAAGTTTGTAAATTTTATTCCCCCCCATATGTAAAGTTTTCCGATACACAATTAACAGCTTGCTGGTTACAGGATGGACGTGCCCCTAATGTTGAACCACCAAAAGAAATAGCTGGAGGGCTGTAGAATGCAGAGTGAAGGCACAAAACTTATTGAAGTTAAAAATTTGAAAAAATACTTTAAAATAGGGAAAAAGCAAGTTCTTAAAGCAGTTGAAAACGTTTCTTTTGATATCTATAAAGGAGAGACATTTGGATTAGTAGGTGAATCTGGCTGTGGAAAGTCAACAACGGGTCGAACGATTATTCGTCTGCACGAAGCAACAGACGGTGAAGTTCTATTTGAAGGAATAAATGTACACGAGAAAAAGTCGGGGAAGGAGTTAAAAAAGATAAATCGTAAAATGCAGATGATCTTTCAAGATCCCTATGCATCGCTAAATCCCCGCATGACAGTTGCAGATTTAATTGCAGAAGGCATGGATATACACGGTCTGGCGAAAAATCCTCTCGAACGTAAAGAAAGAATTGAAGAATTATTAACAACCGTAGGTTTAAACCGGGACCATGCGACGCGTTATCCACATGAATTTTCTGGAGGGCAGCGCCAACGAATTGGAATAGCACGAGCTTTAGCAGTGGAACCAGATTTTATTATCGCTGATGAGCCCATTTCAGCTTTAGATGTCTCAGTTCAAGCACAGGTGGTAAATTTAATGCAGGAGCTTCAGCGGGAGCGGGGACTTACTTACTTATTTATTGCCCATGATTTATCGATGGTTAAGTTTATTAGCGATCGTATCGGCGTAATGTATCTTGGGTCATTAGTTGAATTAGCAAACAGTGAGTGTTTATATACTGAACCATTGCATCCGTATACCAAAGCATTACTGTCTGCAATTCCTATCCCTGATCCCGAAATCGAACGATCTCGAGAACGGATCATCCTAGAGGGGCACATTCCAAATCCTTTAGAGCCTCCA
This sequence comes from Bacillus sp. Marseille-P3661, assembly GCF_900240995.1. Taxonomy (NCBI): domain Bacteria; kingdom Bacillati; phylum Bacillota; class Bacilli; order Caryophanales; family Bacillaceae; genus Bacillus; species Bacillus sp. Marseille-P3661. The sequence goes on along the minus strand of NZ_LT965954.1, from coordinate 574,984 downwards.
AGTGGATGCCGTTTTAGAACAAGGTGCCCAGAAGCAATGGACGTATGTTCACGCTATGAGCCTAAGTGGTTAGAAACGGCAGAAAACCACTGGGTAGCATGCCATTTGTACAATAAAACCGAGTAGGAAACATCAAGAAGAATATTTAAACAAGCTTATGAATAGGATGTATTAAAAGAACCAGCTGTAGTTTCAGCTGGTTATATTTTTAATAATGTGTATTTTTGTAAGTACTGTGCTAATACTGGCGTTGCTACAGGATGTTGCGATTTTTAGCCAGTGCTATCCTAATTAGAGTCAGGATGGTGAGGATTTTCTCGTTTCCCACAGGACGTGGGAACGACAAGGGATAGTTCGCTTTCTAAGTGCTAATGATGTTATCGAGAAAGTAGATTTTTCCTTTGAAAATATAGCCCTACATCGAGTTTAATAAAAGGATTGGTGTAATAATAACCCTTAGAAAACTTAAGAGGGAGGATTTATATGTATTATCGTTCTTTTGAACACTTAGTTGCCTTGGAAAGCCTTGACCCGGTCAAATACGGGCAGATTATGGGTAATGTAAAAGCTATATACGATGGTGAACAATATCTATTCAAAGAAAATGATTATCGCTTAAGATATAAGGTTTATCAATATATGATCCAGCGTGCCTGAGCTGAAAGTTTTTATAAAAATTAAATATAGAGAATGATAATGATAATTTGAGGAAAATAATCGCAACTTACCATTATAGGTATGATTTTTAAAAGAAATTGTCTGAAAAAACACTTTCGTGTCGGAAAATATCCTATAATATATAGAAGAAACCAATAGAGATGGGAGCTTCAAAAATGGGGAAACAAAGATTAAAAAGCTCGGTTACTATTATGACCCTCGTATCACTTATCATGGGATTGCTTGTAGTAACAAACGTGGGATTTGCAGAGGAAAACAGAACGGTAGCATTTCACTCTAAAAAGCAACTTGAAGCAAAAAAGGTGAGTGTCCCGATCACTTCGCCACGATTTAAATATGATACTGGTTTATCTTTTGAATATCCAGATGCAGTAAGAGGTGTTTACATGACTGCACATATTGCCGGCGGGTATAAAAATTATCTGGATCATCAAGCAGATCCAAATAAAAGCTTGTATACACCAGGTCAAAAGTTTGCTGATATCATGAACTTGATGGATAATACAGATTTGAATGCAGTAGTTGTTGACATTAAAGATGATTGGGGAAATTTAACGTATGAACCTGCTGAAGGCTCTCCACTTGTTTCAATAGGAAAACCATATATCAGTAATCCACGAGAACTCCTTGAACTGTTAGAGAAAAAGCAAGTGTATCCAATTGCACGGATTGTAGTATTTAAAGATTCAGTATGGGCTAATCAACGTCCAGATTTGTCTTTTCAAGATAATGGAACTGTTTGGAAGAACGGTCGTGGTGAATCATTTGTCAATCCATTTTTAAAAGAAGTCTGGGAGCATAATGTTGAGATTGCCATCGATGCTGCAAAATTAGGCTTTAAAGAAATCCAATTCGATTATGTTCGCTTTCCGGAAGGATTTGAAAAAAGAGATAAGCAATTAACCTATAGTATGGGTGAATATCAAAATGTTGAAACGGATAATGTTCAAAAGCGTGTTCAAGCGGTAACAGATTTTGTTGCCTATGCTAAGAAGGAATTAGAAGGATATGATGTGGACGTTTCTGTTGATATTTTTGGTTATACGGCGACGCTTCCTGAAGCGCCGGGAATAGGACAGAACTTCACAAAAATTTCAGAGCATGTTGATGTCATTTCTTCAATGATATATCCAAGTCATTGGACCTCTTATTTTGGAATTGCCAAACCAGATCTTGAACCATATCGATTAGTAACTGAGTATGCTAAAGTAGAGAATCAGAAACTAACTGAAGTTGAAAATCGTCCGATTTCTCGACCGTGGATTCAAGATTTTACAGCATCCTATTTAGGCAGGGGTAATTATTTGGTGTACGGTAAAGCCGAGGTAGAGGCACAAATCAAAGCATTAAATGAAAATGGCATTCAAGAATTTTTGTTATGGGATGCAGGTAATACGTACACTACGGGTGTTGATTATACCCCTTTAACTCCATAATTTAGAAAAGCGAAAGTGCATTGAGCAGCACTGCCAAATGAAGTGCTGGTATAATACCCGGCGAGAGGTTATTTTACCAGTATGGGTAGGCGCTTGAACTGAACAGTAACGAAAAAATAAGGTGGCAACTGCCACCTTATTTTTTTCCACCTACAAGTTTCCAACCGGCTTGGGTTTTCGACGTTTGATCTGTATGAAGATTTTGTTTTCCTCTTCCAAATACATTTACACCAATAGCATTTGATAGTACACCATTTAAAGCGGTAATTCCAACAACTAATGCGGCTATAATAATGAAATCAAGAAAATATTGTCCCATAGTTAGTTAAACCCCCTATTATTCCAGCCTATCCTTATTTTATAAGATGTTTATGAGAATTAAAAGGGGGGATGCTAATTTTAACAAGGATTATAATTAACATTGTCGATTAGCTTTATATTTGATGATGATTAATAAAAGGAGTAGGTCAATGAGTACTGCGAATTGGTATGAGAAACTAAATCAATATTTTCCAATTGAAGAAATGAAGTCTAAACAGCATATGGAAATCCTGCTTCATGAAAAAGGGGATATATACCATAAGGACGAAGGGGAACATCATGTAATGATGTATGTTGAAACAGAGGATTTTATTTTTATTGATTATTTATTTGTTTCAAAAGATGCCCGAGGTCAAGGGCTAGGACATAAATTGCTCGATAAGTTAAAGCAAACAAGTAAACCTATTATATTAGAAGTAGAGCCTGTTGATTACGAGGATACAGATACTGAAAAACGCTTGCGTTTTTATAAACGGGAGGGTTTCAAGCATGCTGAATCAATCGGTTATCGACGCCGGTCATTAGCAACAAATGAAATCAATTCCATGGAAATTCTCTATTGGTCACCAACAGATGAACCCGAATCATTAGTCGAGAAGAAAATGTTTGAAGGAATGAGGAAGGTGTATGAAGAAATTCATACGTATAAAGATAAAGAAATCTACGGCAAATCTTATCAAGATGTTGATGAAGTGCTAACATATGATGCTAATAATGATACAGAGAATATACTAGATGAATTGTAAATATACGTTTTTCGATCCAAGGACCAAATCGCGTAAGGTTTGGTCTTTTTTTGTGTGGTGGAAGTCTGACAGGATTGAAGGAATATCGGCTTTTGTAGTCAGAATCCAGGTGTTATTCTGACAGTATCGAGTGAAAATCGGCATGTGGAGTCAGAATCCTGCCCGAATTCTGACAGGATTGAAAGAAAATGCGCTTGAGGAGTCAGAATCCTGCCCGAATTCTGACAGCATTGAAGAAAAATCTCCTTGAGGAGTCAGAATCCAGGTGTGATTCTGACAGGATTGAAGAAAAATGCGCATGAGGAGTCAGAATCCAGATGTAATTCTGACAGGATTGAGTGAAAATCGGCATGAGGAGTCAGAATCCTGCCCGAATTCTGACAGGATTGAAAGAAAATGCGCATGAGGAGTCAGAATCCAGGTGTGATTCTGACAGGATTGAAGAAAAATCGGCGTGCCGAGTCAGAATCCTAGTGTGATTCTGACAGGATTGAGTGGAAATCGGCATGTGGAGTCAGAATCCTGCCCGAATTCTGACAAGATTGAAGAAAAATCGGCATGCCGAGTCAGAATCCTAGTGTGATTCTGACAGCATTGAAGAAAAATGCGCATGAGGAGTCAGAATCCAGGTGTGATTCTGACAGCATTGAAGAAAAATGCGCATGAGGAGTCAGAATCCAGATGTAATTCTGACAGGATTGAAAGAAAATGCGCTTGAGGAGTCAGAATCCTAGTGTGATTCTGACAGGATTGAGTGAAAATCGGCATGAGGAGTCAGAATCCTGCCCGAATTCTGACAGGATTGAAAGAAAATGCGCTTGAGGAGTCAGAATCCAGGTGTGATTCTGACAGGATTGAAAGAAAATGTGCTTGTGGAGTCAGAATCCAGGTGTGATTCTGACAGGATCGAGTGAAAATCGGCATGAGGAGTCAGAATCATGCACGAATTCTGACAGGATTGAAAGAAAATGCGCATGTGGAGTCAGAATTCTAGTGTGATTCTGACAGGATTGAGTGAAAATCGGCATGAGGAGTCAGAACTATGCCTGTATTCTGACAGGATTGAAAGAAAATGCCCTTGAGGAGTCAGAATCCAGGTGTGATTCTGACAGGATTGAAAGAAAATGCGCATATGGAGTCAGAATTCTAGTGTGATTCTGACAGGATTGAGTGAAAATCGGCATGAGGAGTCCGAATCATGCCCGAATTCTGACAGGATTGAAAGAAAATGCGCTTGAGGAGTCAGAATCCTAGTGTGATTCTGACAGGATTGAGTGAAAATCGGCATGAGGAGGTCCGAATCATGCCCGAATTCTGACAGGATTGAAAGAAAATGTGCTTGTGGAGTCAGAATCCAGGTGTGATTCTGACAGGATCGAGTGAAAATCGGCATGAGGAGTCAGAACTATGCCTGTATTCTGACAGAATTGAAAGAAAATGCGCTTGAGGAGTCAGAATTCTAGTGTGATTCTGACAGGATTGAGTGAAAATCGGCATGAGGAGTCAGAATCCTGCCCGAATTCTGACAGGATTGAAAGAAAATGCCCTTGAGGAGTCAGAATCCAGGTGTGATTCTGACAGGATTGAAAGAAAATGCGCTTGAGGAGTCAATCCTAGTGTGATTCTGACAGGATTGAGTGAAAATCGGCATGTGGAGTCAGAATCCTGCCCGAATTCTGACAGGATTGAAAGAAAAAGCGCTTGAGGAGTCAGAATCCTAGTGTAATTCTGACAGGATTGAAAGAAAATGGGCATGAGGAGTCAGAATCCAGGTGTGATTCTGACAGGATTGAAGAAAAATGCGCATGAGGAGTCAGAATCCAGGTGTGATTCTGACAGGATTGATTGAAAATCGGCATGAGGAGTCAGAATCCTAGTGTGATTCTGACAGATTGAAAGAAAGATGGCATGAGGAGTCAGAATCCTGCCCAGATTCTGAAGGGAAATCGGCTGTCCGTATTCAAACAGAATTGAATAAACATCAACTCGCTAAAGGTTTAATTCATAATCATTAATTATCCCTATTGGAATTCTTTAATTTTTTTGTTAAAAAATTCACAGATTAGTTGAAACCTTTTGTTAAGGTTTAACGTATATATATATGCAAACATATTATTAATTTCGAAAGGAGCGATATAAAAATATTAAACCAATTTAAGAAGACTCTACATACAATCTTATTCTCAATTAAAGGTCAATTTATTGTATAACAGCCAGTAAAAATGTACTTTTTAAACATTTATTTTTAAAAACTATATATTTATAGCCCGGTTTGTTGTATAATAATTACAAATAATGCTTATTAAAAATAATTTTAAAATAATAGTCAGTTTTTATATAAATTTGTTAAACATTAGAGGAGTGAGCTTTGAATGGTAACGTTGTATACATCACCAAGTTGTACTTCATGCCGAAAAGCAAAGGCTTGGCTTGAAGAACATGAAATAGCATACAGAGAAAGAAACATATTTACAGAGCCGCTAACTATAGATGAAACAAAAGAGATTTTGAGAATGACTGAGAATGGAACAGATGAAATTATCTCAACAAGATCTAAAATCTTCCAAAAACTAGATGTCGATCTAGAAACAATGCCTTTACAAGAATTATTTAAATTGATTAGTGAGAACCCTGGTTTGCTTCGTCGTCCTATTATTATTGACGAAAAACGTTTGCAAGTTGGCTATAATGAAGATGAAATTCGCCGATTCTTACCAAGACGAGTGCGTACTTTTCAATTACGAGAAGCACAACGTTTAGTAAATTAAAAAAAAACTTCTACTATTGTAGAAGTTTTTTTTAAATTTGTAGATATTTTGTAAATCCTATGAAGAAAAGTTAGTTAAAGTCTTTTTTAACGCTCCTGAAATAAGAACCAATAAAATAGTTATGATAGGAATTATAAAATACCCATAGCTATAACTTTCCAATATTGGCTGAATTCTTTCTTCATTAATTATCATGGTTCCAGCAGTATATGCTAGGATACCTGCACCAAGATAAATGATGATTGGAAAACGTTCCATGTAGTGTAGAATAATCTTACTACCCCAGACAATAATTGGTATTGAGAATAATAATCCTATCATTACTAGGACGACATGACCTTCCGCAGCACCTGCTACTGCAAGGACGTTGTCGAAGCCCATTACAATATCAGCAACAACAATGGTCTTAACAGCTTGTATAAGCGTTGTACCACCCTTTATATTAGAAGGATCATCATTATTGTCAGCCAGTAATTTATAAGCAATCCAAATTAGGAAAAGTCCTCCTATTAACTGTAAATAAGGTATCATTAATAAATATACCGCCATAACGGTTAATAGTATCCGCATAATAATAGCAAGCAAAGTTCCAAAAATGATCGCTTTATTTCGTTTAGAAACAGGCAAATTGCGACTGGCTAGTGCAATTACTATAGCGTTATCACCTCCAAGTACTAGATCAATACCAATTATAATAAGTATTTGACTAATAATTTCAAAATCCAAAATTAGAGCCCCCCTCGTCCATTTCAATCAATACTATGTATATGCAAACAAGCCTAAATAATCACCAATAAAGACAAAATGCTTGGTTTAGGAATAAATCAGCCTATATTTATATACATATATCAAAACAAGTATTTTTATAAAGGACTATTGCGAAACGAATATGCACGATTATAAATAAACATAATGGACGTAAGCCTGTTTTTATTTAAATAGAATTTTTTATTTCCATTATTATTGTTTTTATCATAAAATAAAAGTACAAGGTTATTTCTCTTCATTTTAGGGAATGTTTAGATTATACACTAATTTTTTCAGCTATTATGTTCCTTGAATAAAGAGTAAAACTAAGTATCTAAGAGCATTTGCTCGGGGGTAGGTAGTCCCTTCAGGTTTTGAATCTTGGTATAGAAGGGAGAGAGGAAGAATGGAAATTGAACGCATTAATGAGCACACAGTAAAGTTCTATGTAACGTATCGGGATATAGAAGATCGGGGTTTTGATCGAGATGAAATTTGGTACAATCGCGAGCGAAGTGAAGAGCTGTTTTGGGAAATGATGGATGAAGTTAATAGTAGTGAAGACTTCACCGTTGAAGGCCCACTTTGGATTCAAGTCCAAGCTTTAGAAAAAGGACTTGAGGTTGTTGTAACAAAGGCACAACTATCAAAAGATGGACATAAGCTTGAACTACCAATTGGCAACGATAAACAAATTGATTTACCTGTGGATGAAAAAATTGAATCCTTGTTAGATCAAACCTTCAATGTCGATAAAGACAATGATTACGAAGATGATTACCCATATGAACAAGTAGGACTTGATGAAGAGGAACTACGGTTTCTTATTGGTTTCCATGACTTCGAAGACATCATAAGATTAAGTCATAGTATTTTTTCAGATGGAATAACTAGCAGCTTATATCATTTTGAAGGAAAATACTATTTATATATTGGTTTTATCGAGGAACAATTTGAAGAAGAGATCGAAGATGATATACTTTGCCAAATTCTTGAATACGGCTTTGAGTCAAGATTATCTATCCACAGAGTCCAAGAATATGGAAAACTGATTATGCAAGAAGATGCGCTAGAACAAGTTAGTAAGCATTTTCCTTTAAAGGATTAACGATTCCGCGTAAAGTGGAATCGTTTTTTATATGAAACTATAATATTTTGTGCAGGAAAGCCCATCTTTTCGTCGAAAGCTATTGAAAATGAAAAGAGGTGTTTTTAATGTTTACTGCCCAAACAATGGATGGAAAAAAGTATTCACTAGTCGATCCATGGCCCAAAAATGAATTAGAAAATCTAAGGAATAATGAACAACTCTATTGCACCATTTGTAAACAACCTGTCCAAATGAAATTAGGTGAGCAGAGGTTGTGGCATTTTGCACACTTGCCCAACTCGAATTGTAAACTAAAGCTTGAAAATGAAACAGAATATCATATGCATGGAAAACAAAAGCTCTACCATTGGTTAAAAGATCAGGATCTCAAAGTTGAAATTGAACGCTATTTCCCCAAGTTGCAGCAAAGACCAGACCTTTTCGTTGAAATAAGTGATATTAAATATGCTATTGAATATCAATGTGCTTCAATATCTAGTAGTCAACTTATATCACGAACACTAAGCTACAAACGTGAAAATATTTTTCCTGTTTGGATTTTAGGTGGCAAACGTTTTAAAAGGAATTCAGAATCTATTCAAAGACCTACCACATTTGATTTATTAATGACATATCAGTCACAAAATGCTAATCACCTATTGCTTTACTTTTGTCCTCTTACAAACAAGTTTGCACTATCTTCATCGTTAAATTCGTTTTCATCTAATACCTTTGTTGCAAACACTTCTTTTCTATCACCCAATCAATTAACCTTTTCAACAATGTTAAATTTTCATAACCATACAAACCCGAATATGAATATATCATGGCTAAAATTAAAAACCGGATGGAGAGCGGCAGGATATCGATTTACAGAAGGATTCTGGAAAGAGTGGTTTTATAATCAAGGAAGTCTATTACCATTACTACCCTCTGAGGTTGGTATTCCAGTCTCAGAAATGATATGGATTAATACGAACGTCATGATTTGGCAAGGATGGATTCTGCTTAAATATATTAGCCCTCTTAGAATAGGTGAATTTCTAACATTTAGGCAAGTATATGACGGCTTTAATGCCTTTAAAAATGCGAAAAAATTTACAATAAGACAACTTCCTGGCATTAATAATAGCCACTATTCTTTTGCCATCATGAACTACTTACAACAACTAGTTTATTTGGGGATTCTGAGAAATACAAACAACCTTACTGAGTTTGAAAAGGTAAAAGAAGTAGCCTTTCCAAAAAATATGAACAATGCATGTGAAATGGACAAACTGGTTTTGAACAAAAGAAATTACTTTGGTAAGTAAAAATTAGCTATAGGCATATAGGAATTCGATCATTTTTTGACAATGCAAAGTCTGTGATATAATCACTCTATTTTATACGAAACTTCCTTATTCTTTAAAAAAAGGGGAAAGGTAATAACGTATTGGTCATCAATGTATGTAAGTTGCACCAGGCGGCTGTAAGTTGTTGGTGTATGTGGTTAGGATGAGACTATTGCTAGTCTACAAGACACTATGATCTTAATTCAAGTTCAACTGTAAAGATTGCAAAAGCATTAGCGGATGCAATTGAATGTAAGATTAATGATTTACCAGTAAGTATAGTGCTATCTAGGTTCGAGCAAAAAGCAGTAGCGATTTTACTATGTTTTAGGAATTAAAGATATTCGAATTGGGCCTAAGCCACCAGTATTCATCTCAGAAGGCGTATAATTGGTGATGCACAAGAAGATAGTGCAAACAATGCTTGCTTTGCTTTATCTGAAATAAATTAATTAAAAAAATTATTAAGCTGACCTAAAAATGCATAATTTTTGTGTCAGCTTTTTTTTGTCTACATAATTGAGTAGCTGGGATATAAACCAAGATACTATTTACTTAATTGTGATAGTTGATTATTCCTTTACATCTAGGACATTCATATACACCACTACCTACTACTCCGAAACTCCGCTCATATAGTCTTTGCATTGGAATGTAGCATCTTGGACATTTGACCTGCTTATTAGTATCCTTTTTTGATGCCAAAGCCTAACACCTCCATAGTAAAATATATTCCAAATCGACTTAATTGGTGTAATTACAGTTTTTAGATTCAGTAGAGCTATATTGTTAATCGGTTCTAAAGTTCTATCCCGTAATTCCGATTGACTAAGGGGGCCTTTAGGTACTAACTCACAGTTGAGGAGGAAAAAAACTACACTGATGGAAGTTTCGTTTTATTTTCTTGTTCAAATGATATAATAGAATATAGGAAAATTTTTCATAATGGAGGTTTTAAAATGGCGGAACAAGAAAAACCGAAATCGTTACCAAAGCGCAGTGAAATCGAAGTTGAAAATACTTGGCGGTTAGAAGATATCTTTCAAACAGATCAAGACTGGGAACAGGAATTTAAAGAAATAAAATCATTAATTCCATCTATTGAAGAGTTTAAAGGGAAATTAGCAGAATCAGCAGAAACGTTATATAAAGCTTTGGAGACGCAATATGGACTGTCTGAAAGATTAGGAAAGCTTTATACGTATGCACATATGCGCTACGATCAAGATACAACTAATTCTTTTTATCAAGGTTTAAACGATCGTGCCGAAAACTTGTTAACTCAAGCAAGTAGTGCTTTTTCATTTATAGACCCTGAAATTTTATCTATAGAAGAGGATAAAATTAAAGCATATATTAATGAACACGATGGTTTAAAGCTTTATCAGCATATTTTAGATGAGTTAAATCGGGGTCGTCCACATGTCCTTTCTGTAAAAGAAGAAGCAATACTTGCTCAAGCAGCAGAGGTCACAGGTAATGCAAGTACTACTTTTGGAATGCTAAATAATGCCGACCTAAAATTCCCTAGTATTAAAGATGAAAATGGTGAAGAAACAGAAATCACACATGGCCGCTATATCCGTTTTCTAGAAAGTAGTGATCGCCGTGTTCGTGAAGAAGCTTTTAAAGCCGTCTATGATACATACGGTAAATTTAAAAATACATTCTCAAGTACACTAAGTGGGAATATTAAAAAAGATAATTTCTATGCAAGAGTGCGAAATTATAAAACAGCCCGTGAAGCGGCATTAGATGGGAATAATATTCCTGAAAGTGTATACGATACTTTAGTTGAAACTGTAAATGATCATTTGCACTTATTACATCGCTACATAGTTCTTCGGAAAAAGGTACTAGGATTAGATGATCTTCATATGTATGACTTATATACACCACTTGTTAAAGATGTAAAAATGGAAATCCCTTATGAAGAGGCTAAAGAGTTGGTCAAAAATGGCCTTGCTCCAATGGGTGAGGAGTACCAAAATATTCTACAAGAAGCATATGATAATCGCTGGGTGGATGTTTATGAAAATCAAGGGAAAAGAAGTGGAGCTTATTCATCAGGGACGTTTGGAACAAATCCATATATATTAATGAATTGGCAGGATAATGTAAATAATCTATTTACATTAGCACATGAACTTGGTCATTCGGTTCACAGCTATTACACTCGAAAGACACAGCCGTATCCATATGCTAATTATTCAATATTTGTGGCGGAAGTGGCTTCAACGTGTAACGAAGCATTATTAAATGATTACATGCTAAAAACTGAAGATGATAAACAAAAGAAAATGTATATTTTAAATCATTACCTAGAGGGGTTCCGTGGTACTGTTTTCCGTCAAACAATGTTCGCTGAGTTTGAACATTTGATACATGAAAAAGCTCGTGAAGGTGAGGCATTAACAGCAGATTTATTAACCTCTCTATATTATGATTTGAATAAAAAATATTTTGGGAATGAGATAACAATAGATGAAGAGATAGGTTTAGAGTGGTCAAGAATACCACATTTTTACTATAATTATTATGTATATCAATATGCGACAGGTTTTAGTGCAGCCGCAGCTCTTGCAAAACAAATTTTAGAAGAAGGCCAACCAGCTGTTGATCGTTATGTTGAATTTTTGAAGGCAGGCAATTCTGATTATCCAATCGAAGTATTAAAACGTGCTGGAGTTGATATGACTTCAAGCGAACCAATTAAGCAAGCGTTACAAGTATTTGATCAAAAACTTACAGAGATGGAACAATTGCTAAATAGTTAAGACCTAACGAAAACTCCCTCTATTTTCCGTAGCGGGAGTTTTCGTTAGATGCATTTATTTTTAGTGATTAATTTTAATGTTTTTCCCATTAAAACGATTGCGATTATTCCACATGTGAACAGTAAATAGGATGGATAAGAATAAGGGAATTGCAGTGAAATAAACAGGAAATACACGCATTAAACCGAATAGGTAAAATATAAAAGATAATATGACGAAAACTATCCCAATTAATAGAGAATACTTATACATTTAATCCCCCCTCCTATTTAACTATATGTACGTGCTTATCAAGTAATGATGAACAAAGTGTGTCGAATAACATCTAAATATTTGACAGTTTTGTGAAACAGGTCACATATTAATTGTTAATCGATTTAAAACTTGATAACATAATGTTGTAGAGTTAATCACTAACAAACATAACCCCTTTGTTTGACCGTGAAACTTTCTCCCCCCCTGTCGATGAGACATAAAAAGAAGGTTAGGTACTTACCTAGCCTTCTTTTTATGTGTGCTATAAGTTCTAGCATCCAAATGCTATGCAAAAGGCTGATTGATCACAATTAATTTAGATGTGTCCATTAACCTTATCCATGATATCGCCAAAATGTTCCATATTTGACTGGTACCCGTTCGACTTTTTGTGTTAGCAATAATTTTTTCATCTCTTTTTCAACTTCTGGACAACTTAGGTTATACACTACTGATATTTCTTTGGTTGCTACAAATTTAAAATAAGACAAAAACTCTTCTAATGGTGGAACTAAACGTGGTTTAGGCTTTCTCTGTAAAATCTCTGCTAACACCTCAACATAAATTTCATAAGGATAACAACCAGAAAGCTTAATTCCTTCTTCCTCAATTTTTTCATTATTAAAAAATACGAGTGTAGGATTTTCCGTTACTCCCATCTCATTTGTAATTTTCAAATCACATTGGAACGCTTTTATAGCTGTTTCTGAGTTGAGGTCCTTATCAAATTCTTGAATATCAAGGCCTGCACACTCTGCTATCTCGATTAAAATTTCTTTTTTTGATATATTTTGCTTTTCAAGAAAGAGAACTTCTTGTAGCTTTCTTAAAAATCGTAATCCCGCTCTTTTTCCTTGTAACTCTGCAGCTTTAATTGCTATTGAAGCTAAGTAAGGAGAATATATAGGGTCCTCATACCAAATATCACCATCGCACGACATACCAAATTTACTGGCTGTTCGTTCCCAAGCTTTTGCAATTTGAGTAGGGGTATTTGTTAAATTCAGGGCAGTTAATTTTCCTGTTAATACATGACGGATACAAAACTTGTCACCATATTCAATCTGGAATTTTTTTAGTATAGGCTCAAGTGCCCAACATTCAGGACATAAAGGATCTATAAAAACATATATTTCAATGGGTTTTGTGACCAAATTTTTCCAACCGATTTTCCCCGTTTCGTTGCAGGTATTAGAACCATCTAGAAACATGCGTATCTCCTTTCTAATCAGGAAATTATATTTCTATTTTAGCAAGCTGCTAAACTAGGGGCAAACATTGTGCATTAATAGTAATATATTCCCAAATTTATATACATTATTATTATTGTAATAATAATAATCTCTATATAATTCTTAAACAAAAAACATACCTTTATGTTGTAACGGGTTTACTTGTGAGGTGCAAAACGGTAAATCGCAGACCGAATCAAATAGCTAATCACATAAACTTCACAGTAAAAAGGATTAGAGATGCAATATCTCTAATCCCTTTTTACTTTTCATTTTCCCCCGAAACCATCCGTAAGTTGTCCAATTTCATTAGATGCTAAAGCGAGTTTGATATAAGCGGAGAAATTTCGCTTAATTAGGAAATGGCACTGAAAATAGCTTAAATAGACGGAAAGATTCCGCCTATTTACTCGAAAAACGTAAAAATGGGTACCTTTGCTTTGCTTAATCGGAAAATCTCCGCTTATATACCCCAAACCAAGCTCTATCCTGCTGTTTAACCGAAAAATCTCCGCTTATTATTAATAACTCTGGTTACTCAATTATAATCTACATACTAAATCTCAAAATCAAGCACCCTCCAATATTTATTTCATACCCTGTGATTTACTATGTGAATTAGGAGACGATAAGTTATTAAAATTCGCCAAAATGTTTATAAATCAATAAAAAACGCACTGTGAATTATAAAGTGAATTCAAGTGCGTTTTCCTATGTGTTTTACAATGTTTGCACCTCTGAAGTAAACCTGTTACTTTATGTTGGTATGTTTTTTTGGTTTTGGTATTATGTCAGAAAACTATTTCTTTAAGTAGAAGTTACGAAAAAAAGCTTTCCGTTACTTTTTTTACATATGCTTGAGTTTCTTTAAAGGGTGGTATCCCGTTGTATTTATCGACATTACCAGGCCCAGCATTATAAGCAGCAAGAGCAAGCTTTAGATCACCATTGTATTTATCTAACATTTGTTTTAAATACTTTGTTCCAGCTTCAATGTTTTCTTGAGGATCGTCGATATTCTTAACCCCTAAATATTTCGCGGTTGCAGGCATAAGCTGCATTAAGCCAGTTGCACCAGCATGACTTTTTGCATTTGGATCATAGTTAGATTCATGCTGAATAACTGAGCGAATAAGTTTTGGATCTACATTAAACTTTAGGGCAGCATTTTCAATAAACTCGTTAAAGGGATTCGCTAAATTTGATGTTTCTGTTTGGTTACTAGTACTAGTAACTTTGAAATTATGTGGCTGTAGTGCCTGTAGCTCTCTTAAAACTACGTTTGTTGTCGTCGGGGTTTCTGCTTTACCACTTTGCAGCTTGGCAATTTCTAATTCAAGCAAACTCGAAAATGGATCTTTATCAGTTAAATCAAAGGAGGTTGCACCCGAGTTGTTAAAATTACGTAACGCTTGTATTTCCATTAAAGTTTTTAAATGTGTGGCATTTATCTTCATTTTAACACCTCTATGATTTTAAATGCTTTTTGTTGAGGGTAATATACTATTGATTTTCTTTTTCCATAAAAAAACGAACAATCTTATTTCTTGTATCCCTTAAGGGGATATTATATTTTTGAAGAAGATTAATAAATTCTTTTTTCCCAATATCATAATCTTTGACCTCAAACTCAAGCTCAAAGTCTTCCTTATTAAAATAAAAACTATGATCAAGTACGAGTAAATGATCACCGAGCTTTATTTCTGCACGCTGCGTTCTTAAAGAGCCCAAGTAAACAATATCATTCGGCTCAATGCCCATTGTTGAAATTAAAGTATTAATTTCTCCTTTAATTGTACTTAAAGAACTACCGTTAAATAATGCCAGGGCTTGTTGTTCAGATATAAGTTGATGGGATTCTAACAATCCTTTTTCAAGAGGCTGTTTTAAGGTAAGTGTATAAACACCTTGTTTTTTCCGAATTCGTAGTGCCGCATTTTTGGCTTTTAAGAGAAAATCCATTGTATCTAGATAATGATTTTCCTGAGCAATAAAGTCTTCTGATTGAAGTTTAAAATATTGTTTAATTCGTTCAAATTCTTCACCGGTGAGCATGTTCTTAAATTCAATTTCGATTTCCTGATTCATAAAAAAACTCCTTTTAGTAAAAGGATTTACAGTATTTTTTCAGTTGTAAGTTTCACTTTATTATGCAGTAAAATAATTTTAAAATCAATTGGTTTAATAGGGAAACGCTTAATATGTTAAACTAAGATACAGCAGCAGGAAAATAGTTTCTTTAGCAGAAATAAAAATAGGGTAAACTTAGATTCGGTGGTGAAACTTGAGCATGCTAGATTGGGATATTTTTTTAGCACCTTATGCACAGGCAGTTGAGGAGCTGAAAATTAAATTTAAAGGGATGAGGAAACAATTTGAAATACAATCTGTCCATTCACCGATTGAATTTGTGACAGGAAGAGTGAAACCAATACCAAGTATTTTAGAGAAAGCAAAACGTAAAGGGATCCCGCTAGAAGAAATTGAAAACAGTCTATATGACATTGCAGGTATTCGCATGATGTGTCAATTTGTTGATGATATCCATCATGTTATCCAAATATTAAAGGGTCGTAAGGATTTTGAGATTATAGAAGAACGTGATTACATAAATAATATGAAGGATAGTGGATATCGATCTTATCATGTAGTTATTAATTATCCAGTTGAAACAATTGGTGGACAAAAAAAGATTTTCATCGAAATTCAAATACGTACGCTTGCCATGAACTTTTGGGCGACTATAGAGCACTCATTAAACTATAAATACAAAGGAGACATTCCGAAAGATATACAGCAAAGACTCCAAAGTGCGTCAGAAGCAGCTTCAAGGCTTGATAAAGAAATGTCATTAATTCGTGGAGAAATTCAAGAGGCGCAACGAATCTTTATGCACAAGCAGGACAGCTAAGAAAGACATATGAAATCTGTGAAATTCTACATATACTATATTAGAATGGGAAGTCGGTACTTATGAAATTTGCGATTTCATCTCGAGGAGATCAGACCTCCAATGCATTGAAAATGAAAATAAAAAATTACCTTATTGATTTTGATTTAGTATTAGATGAAAAAGAGCCAGACATTGTAATATCAATTGGTGGAGATGGGACGCTTTTGTATGCATTTCATCAATATATACACAGACTTGATAAGACCGCATTTGTTGGGGTCCATACAGGACATCTAGGATTTTATGCAGACTGGGTTCCGAGTGAGGTTGAAAAATTAGTCATAGAAATTGCAAAAACGCCTTTTTCTGTTGTTGAGTACCCTATTTTGGAAACGATTGTTCGTCATATAGATGGTGGTAAAGAGGTTGTTTACTTAGCTTTAAATGAGGCAACAGTTAAAGCAACAGAAGGATCTTCGCTAGTGATTGGGGTAGATATTAAAGGACAGAGATTTGAAACATTTCGCGGTGACGGACTATGTATATCTACACCATCTGGGAGCACGGCGTATAATAAAGCGCTTGGAGGTGCCATCCTCCATCCTACACTCGAAGCTATTCAGGTGGCAGAAATGGCGTCAATTAATAATCGAGTATTCAGAACAATTGGTTCACCGTTAATTTTACCACGGCACCACACCCTGTTATTAAAGCCAGAAAAGGAAACTGATTTGGTTGTGACAATTGACCATAACACGGTTGTGCATAGAGATGTCAAATCTATTCAATGTAGAGTGGCCGACGAAAAGGTGCGATTTGCAAGATTTCGACCGTTTCCTTTTTGGCGGAGAGTACGTGATTCATTTGTTTCCGACCACAAATAGAGACTTAATGAGACTTTTGTAAAAATTTAAAAATTGGAAATGAGCGAGAGCATAAATGATTACGAGAGATTTTGAAGGTAAAGATTTAGAGGTGTGTGCGGAATTATTCATTGAAGTTTTTAATAATGAGCCTTGGAACGACAGATGGACGTTTCCATTAGCAATGAATTATTTTAATGATATTATCAATACCCCAGGCTTTAATGGTTTTATACTTGAAGATACTGACGGTGTAAAGGGGTTTGTTTTTGGTACTAGAAAGAAATGGTGGAGCGGAGATGTTTACTATTTGTATGAAATGTGTGTGCAGCCTACAAATCATCGAACAGGGTTAGGCTCCAGATTAATGGATGATGTAAAAAAAATTCTAACAAGGTATCAATATTCCTCGGTTATCTTATCAACAGAACGGACATATATTGCTGCAAGATTTTATGAGAAACAGGGTTTTATTGAAAGTGAAAACACAAGATTTTATTATTATGGACTGTAGAGTGAAGGGGTTAAACTATGACTGCTTTCAAATTGCAGTGGAAAATAGACCAGACAAATGATGGACAGCTTGTTAGGGAATATTTATTAAAAGTGAAGGGGATTTCCAAAAGGGCGTTGACAGATATTAAATTTATGGGTGGCGATATATTACTCAACGGCCAGCACACTACTGTTCGCTCAATATTAAAAGATGGAGATGTATTAACCGTGCTTTTCCCCCCTGAAGAAAGAAGTATTGGGATTGTAGCGGAAAACCTTCCATTAAATATTGTTTACGAAGACGAATACATACTTGTAATCGATAAACCGCCCGCTATGGCTACTATTCCATCTAGAGAACACCGAAATGGTACGCTTTCGAATGCACTATTATATTATTATGAAAATAATAACATTGATTCAACGATTCACATTGTAAATCGTTTGGATCGGGATACATCTGGTTTATTAATTGTTGCTAAACACCGATATATTCATCACTTAATGTCACTTGAACAAAAGAAAGGTACAATAAATAGGCAATACGAAGCAATAGTTCATGGAATTGTAAAACCAGATACCGGGGATATAGTTGCACCTATTGGCAGAAAGGAAACAAGCATAATTGAACGTGAAGTTCGACAAGATGGCCAAGTTGCAATTACTCATTTTCATGTTATTCAACGTTATAGTGAATGTACATGGTTGTCTTTAAAGTTGGAAACAGGGCGAACACATCAAATTAGAGTTCATATGGCACATATCGGACATCCATTATTAGGAGACAGCTTATATAGGGGCGCCAAAGATTTAATCGAACGTCAGGCTTTACATAGTAAAAGAATTAGCTTTAAACACCCAATTTCAAAAGAGGAACTTGAATTTATATCGACTTTACCTGAGGATATGCAGCTAGTGGTTAACAGATAGGATGTGAGGGATTTTGATGATGGATCAAGCTAATTTTAGAAAAAAACTAGCGGGTGAAAAAGCTGCGGAGTTTGTTAAAGATGGGATGTTGTTAGGATTAGGATCAGGTTCAACTGTTTATTGGACTTTGAAAAAGTTAGGAGAATTAATTGAGAATGGAATGAAAATTAAAGGAATTCCATCCTCCCGACGTACAGAAAGATGGGCAAAAGAATTCGGAATTCCGTTAATTGAATTTTCAAATGTCGAAAGGCAACTAGACCTAGCAATTGATGGTGCTGATGAAGTTGATGAAGATTTTAATTTAATTAAAGGTGGAGGCGGCTCACTTTACAGGGAAAAAGTTGTTGATGCGTTTAGTAAGCAACTGATAATTATTGTAGATGAATCAAAGTTAGTTCAAACATTAGGGAAATTCCCTCTTCCCGTAGAAGTTAGTCCGTTTGGCTGGGAAGTTACAGCACAAAGAATTTCGAAGCTCGGATGTCATCCAATTTTAAGAAAAAAAGATGATGATATTTTTATTACAGATAATGGTAATTACATTTTAGATTGTGATTTCAATATAATTGTAAATCCGCAACAATTACACAAACAATTAAAGTTACTAACTGGGGTTGTTGAAACGGGTCTTTTTATAAATTTGGTAGACGTAGTGGTTGTCGGTGAAGAAAACGGTTTGAGGTTGGTAAATAGGAAAGAGCCAAAATAATTAATGATTAATTTTAATATAAAATGTAGGGTCCTAGTGATATGCTGGGACTTTTTTGTTGCAGGAATTTATAAAGTGGCAATAATGTGGATTACTCAAGAATACTAGTGCATTCCAGCTTAACCTACAGCCCTTCGGGAAAAATAACAATTCCAGTGCTATGAGGGTAACCACCTCTTATACGTTGAAAGAACATTTTCCTGTTAGGTATAACCAGGTACTTACGTCATTTGTTCTTTGTTTACAAAAAAAGGTAAAAAAATACAAATTTTTAGTGTAATTAGGTAATTGCCTGTACCTTATTATACAATCCCGAATTAACTAGTAGTATAGGTTTATTTGTAAATTATATTGAGGGGAGTCGAATGGTTAGTAACTTATTGATGTAGGAGGTAAGGTATATATGAATACGAGGTATCTAGAAAAGTGTGTAAATAGAATAACAGTAACGAATATGATAAATGCAGATGTAGAAGTGGTTAATAAATCACCGTTAAAAATGATTGGAAAAGGGCGACAAGGAGCTGTTTTTCAATACTCTGATGACATTTGCGTAAAAGTTTTTGGTAATGTTGAAGACTGCGAACGAGAATATTATGCTTTATCATTAGGTCAGCATACAAATCTTCTTCCAAAAGTCTATGCAAAAGGATCCCTATACATTGCTATGGAAATTATCAAAGGGGTTGATATTCGCGAATATTTACAATCTCAGCCACTTACAAAAGAACTTTCAATAAAATTAATTGAGATGTTAATAACATTTAAGGAAATAGGTTATGAGCGAATTGACCATCACAAACGCCAAATATATCTTCAACGTGATGGTACACTTAAAGTTATTGACGTGGCAAGGACGGTATGGCGAGATCGAGTATATCCTTATCCTAGAAAATTGCTGAATTCATTAGGTGAAGAATATAAGCAATTATTTTTATCACATGTTCAAGAACTTGCACCGGAGCTGTATAGTGAGTGGCTACATTACATTAAAATGGAAGATTTGTCACGTCAAATTCTTCAGGAACATTTGACAGATTCTTCTGGAAAAGACAAAAAAATAAAAGAACAAACGAAAAAGCTTGAAACTACAAAAGATGAAAAAAATTATGTTGTTCTGTTAGAAGGATTAGTACACAAGGTTTTTAAAGAGGAATGGATTAAGGTAATGCTCGCTCAAGGAACTGATCCAGACGCAGTAATGGAAAGAATCGATCAACATTTTGGTGATTTTGAAAGCGATAATAACAATGAAAGCTGGGAGAACAATTACAGAGGTCTACTTGCGGAAAAGAAAAGAGAAAGAGAGAAGAAAAAGAATTGGGGAAGACCTAGTTCAAAGGAAAAACAAGCGAAGTGGGATAATAAAGACAAAAATATAAAAAAGGGAGAACGCTCTGAAAAGAGTAAGAAACATAAATAGTTATTAAATTTTTAGCCAAAAGAGAAATATAGGAATACAAGAGGAGAGTTTTATATGAAAGTACTTGTAATCTGGCGTTTGCTGACTGTAGGAGGGGTAAATGCTGGATGGCGGAATCGTGCGATCTATTTTAAAAAACATGGAATTGAAACAGAGTTTTTATATATGAAAGATCACGGTGGACTTCATATTATGGAAGATGTTGCAACTGTGTATTTAACAAAAGATAAGCATGAGATTGTTAAAATAATTAAAGAAAACAACTATGATGCAATTATTATTGTAGATACAGGAAAAGCATATAATTGGGTTAAAAAGGCCAACTACCACGGTCCTGTCATCATCGAGGCTCGTACCCCTGAACTAATCAAACTACAACCTCATCTAAAATCTTTCAACGGTATTCAACCAATATCTATAATCGTTCCTTCAGAGTATCAAAAAAGATTAGTTTCAATACTGACGGAAGACATATCCATTAACGTAATTTACAATGGGGTGGATACGTCCTTTTTTAGCGCGTTATCAACACAAGAGATAGATTTTGAGTCCGATCCTGTATTACCTAAAGGTAAAAAAGTTATTGCTTATATTGGTCGATTAGATAAACGCAAAAATTGGCCAATGTTACTAGAAATTGCCAAACAAATCAAAAAGGATCGTGATGATATTGAATTTTGGGTGATTGGTGGTGCGCACAGTGTACAACGTGAAGAATTTGCTGCTAAATGGCAGGAAGAACAACTGACTGATATTGTTAAGTGGTACCCGGTCATTCCTTATCAACAGATGCCACACATGTATTCAAAAGTACGCGAATCAGGAGGATGTACACTTTCAGTCACAAAATCTGAATCATTCGGCAATACCTTCATCGAATCAATGGTTTGTGGTGTTCCAGTGGTAGCGTCAAATATGATGCCAGTAACAGAATTAGTTGCTCAAGGAGAGACTGGAATGCTTTATCGTGGACAAAATGTAGACGATGCAGTCAAACAGTTATATAGTATTTTAGATAATCCAAATTTACACCAACAACTATCTAAGGCTGGAATTAATCGTGTTCATGAACATTTTGAGATTAAGGTAGTAGCTGAACAATATGTTAAATTACTGAAAAAACTAGTTCAAAAAGAGGAAGGTACAGAAGGCGAGATGAATGCATTATGATTAATCCTATTGCTTACCGTAAAAAACTTGAGGGGAAGTCTAATGCGCACTTAATCACATTTGATGATGGTAGAGATTATGTAGTAAAATTCTTTCAATCAGGATTTGAAAAGAGCTTACCAAATGAATGGGTCTCATATTGTCTGGCAAGATATCTAGGATTACCTGTCCCATTCGCCAAAATAGTAGAAATCCCACAAAGTTTCACTTATGAAACACCTGAACTTGCGAGTATGAGTACCACAACCCAATCTCAATTTGTTTCATTATTTGTACCAGACTGTTTGGATGGTCACCAAGTATCTACAATTTTAGATATTACTAATAAGGAATTATTAGCAGGTATAATTGTCTTTGATTATTGGCTATGCAATCGAGACCGAACGCGCAAGAACATTCTTCTCCAGGAGGAAAAGCAAGATTGCTATAAATTATGGATCATTGACCATGCAGAAACTTTTGGTTCCTATAACTGGACTCTTTCTGAATTGGATCATTTATCAACGGATTTAATGAAAAGCGCAACGCACGAATTAATGTCACGATTCGTTGAAGATGAGCAATACTTTGCAAAACAAATAGAGTTAATTAAGGCTATCCCTATTTTTCTAATTGAAGAAATTGTAACACTAATCCCTGACGATTGGATGATGTCAAAAGAAGAGAAAAAGGCATTGGTTAGCACTTTAGTTGGGCGCCGCAAAGAGATGTTATCCAATGTAATTAAAAAGTTTATTAAGAAAGTAAATTAACTTATAAGAATAATAAAAACTCCTATGTTACACGGTAACGGGTTCGGTTCATAAGGAGAAAATACAATTTCACACGGTAAATAGTATATAAATTAACGTAGGTTTTTGAAAGAAAACCGCATAACAAATAGCAAAACAAAAGGATCAGATTATAATCTGATCCTTTTTGATCTGAGATTACAGGCTTAAATAATTTTTGCTAAAGATAGAACAAATTGTATACCTTGATTAATGAAAAGATCCGCACTTATCTCAGTTTGGTAATCAGGTTAAGCACCCAATCTGATAAATAAATAGACGGAAAAATTCCTCTTAATAAGTAACGATTTATTAAAATGGCTTAAATAGAGGGAGAGATTCCGCCTATTAACCCGAAAAATACGAAAATAGGAGATTTTGCTTTGCATAATCGGAAAATCTCCCCTTATTTACCCCAAAAACGAGCTCCATTCTCATCTAACCGGAAAATCTCCTCTTATTTCACTTTTACTGGTTACTCGATAGTGGTCAACACAGCTTTTAAAAGGAAGTGAGTTTTATCTTGAAAATCCAAGAGAATCTTATTTTGATGGATTACTTTATATCGACTTATTTGCTCAACTAATCTACTTCGTTAGCGTTTAAGTACAATCTTTCACATACCCTTAGTTATTTTAACACAAATTACCAATATGCCTTGAATAATGTTTATAGGTTCGAATATTCAGTTAGATCTTAGCACACAAAAAACAAAATAATCAGCAACTGTTTAACACACCTTTAAACATGTGTGCAAAAATTATTGTACGCTTGCGAATTGGTGTAATAAAAAAGGTGATAATTCGTATGTTGAATTGTAAATTTTATCCATAGATGTTGTTTATCAACGAAAAAAAGAGGTGCGAATTCGTATGCTAATCCTACCTCTAAAATCTATGTTATTTACTGTTTTCTCCCTGTCAACCGAACCCCCTTGTTACACGGCTAAGGAGTTTTTTTCTTTGTTTCTGTTAGTTGACTTTAGATCATTCTAAGATTTTTATATTCGATTGATCTACACTCATGTTCGTATTGGAACCTTACGAATCAATTATGTTACGAAGTCTTGAATGTTCACTAAAGGTAATGTTAAAACAGCACCTAAACCTAAATATTCTTTTGGAATAATTAGACTTTTTAATGCTATTTATAGGCTCCTAACGTGACCAGTGGATAATGGCTTACATATAACAGTTAGTAAAGGAATTCAAAGGAGGTAGCATATGAAAATTCGTAAGGCTATCATTCCTGCAGCCGGCCTTGGGACTCGATTTTTGCCTGCTACTAAAGCGCAACCAAAGGAAATGCTACCGATTGTTGATAAACCAACGATTCAATATATTGTTGAAGAAGCTGTTGCCTCTGGGATAGAGGATCTTATTATCATCATCGGCAGAGGGAAAAGGTCAATTGAGGACCATTTTGATAAATCATATGAACTAGAAGATGTGCTATTAAGGAAAGAACAACTGGAACTACTAAAAGAGATACAAAAAATATCAAGCTTATTAAATATTTATTATGTTCGGCAAAAAGAACCAAAGGGGCTGGGCCATGCCATACTTTGTGCTAAAAGTTTTATTGGCAATGAGCCTTTTGCTGTTTTATTAGGAGATGATATTGTGATGTCTGAGACACCTTGTTTAAAACAAATGTTGGATGTTTTTGCTCGTTATAATAATTCTTTAGTTGCTGTTCAAAGAGTAATGGAAAGAGATGTAAGTAAATATGGAATTATAAAACCAAAAAAGTCAATGGTTGAACCGAATCTTTACTATATTGATTCTATGGTTGAAAAGCCAAGTAATAAAAATGCTCCTTCGAATTATGCAATTATGGGGCGGTATCTATTGAGTCCTGAAATATTTGAGATTTTAGAGAATTCAACACCTCGAAAAGACAATGAACTTCAACTTACTGATGCATTGAATGAGTTAAATAAGCGGCAATCTATTTTAGCATATAATTTTGAAGGAACTCGTTATGATATTGGCGATAAAGTGGGATACATTAAGGCAACTATAGATGTCGCTTTACAAAGAGATGATATAAAAGGTGAAATACTCGATTATTTAAAAAACGTAATGGAGAAAGAAAATCTTCAGCAAATTAAAAGGAAGTTTGATTAATATGAAGATAGCTATATTAGGAGCGGGTTATGTTGGGTTGTCTACTGGTGTTGTTTTGGCTGAAATTGGGCATTTTGTACATTGTATTGATTTGGATCATGAGAAGATTAAGAAATTGAATAATGGAATATCACCAATTTATGAACCGGGATTGGAAGACCTGCTATTTAAGAACATACATGCTGGGAGATTAAAATTTACAATCTCACATCTGGATGGTTTAAAAGATAAGGAGATTATAATTATTGCAGTCGGTACTCCACAAAGACATGATGGAGCAGCCGATCTTTCATATCTTGAACAAGCCGCTAAAGATATTTCCACTCATCTCTCAAAGGATACGATTGTTGCAATAAAGAGTACAGTCCCTGTTGGTACAAATGAAAAGATTAAAGAAATTTTCAATGACCAATTAAAAAATAAAAATATTAATGTACAGATGATTTCTAACCCTGAATTTCTAAGACAAGGATCTGCAATCATGGATACAATGCAAGCAGATCGAATTATCATTGGAGCCGATAATAGAGATGCTGCAAAGAAAATAAGAGAAATGTATCGTCCGTTAAATGTCCCAGTTTTACTAACTAGTATTAAAAGTGCCGAAATGATAAAGTATGCATCCAATGCTTTTTTGGCAACTAAAATAAGTTATATTAATGAAATCGCTAACTTATGTGAGGCGGTAGGAGCAGATGTTGAGGATGTAGCAAAGGGAATGGGAAAGGATTTAAGAATTGGTGAGGCTTTTTTACGAGCGGGTATTGGTTACGGTGGGTCTTGCTTTCCAAAAGATGTTAAGGCATTGATTCATACAGCAGCATTACATGGACTAGATTTTTCTTTGCTAAAGGACACTATTGAAATTAATGATTATCAACGAGAACTTATTGTGTTAAAAGCGTTAAAGCGATTTGGTGAATTAAAAGGGAAAAAAATTGCAATGTTAGGGCTAGCTTTCAAGCCGGAAACAGATGATATGAGGGAAGCCCCTTCGATACCAATCGCACACTCTTTGGTCAGGCAGGGTGCAGAAGTTGTAGCATATGACCCAGTTGCCAACGAAAATGCAAAGAAAGTAATAGGCAATGTAATTCGCTATGAAGATTCTATTCAGACAGCTATAAAAAATGCAGATGCAGTGTTTATTATTACTGAGTGGAATGAAATCAAACAAATCAAACTTACGGAGTTAACCAAATTTATGAAACAACCGATTGTATTTGATGGCAGAAATTGTTTTGAAGAAGATAGAGTTAGAGAATGTGAGAATATAGAATATTATCCTGTTGGAAGACCAGCTATTATAAAAAAATGAGGTAGTAGTAAAATTAAATTGAGTACACTTATTATAATGGAGAAGTTCCGTTAAATATTGATTGGAAAAATTACTATCAAATCAAATGTTAATTATAGGCATTTTTTGAATTTTATAGGAGAACACATGACAATTATTAGTACGTCATGTGTTTTTTTATACGAATTTTGAGCAATGGGTAAGGTCAAGGAGAGCTAGGCCAGCGTTCCCAAATTATAGTAAACACCAAAATGGCATAGCTTGCCAAAAAATCTTGAAAGTGTCCAGGTTCATAGCCTTACGATTAAAATAACCTTCAGCACAAATTGTTGAAAAGCGTTCAATACTGGCGAAAGACCACTACGAAAGAGACAAATTCGGACAGGGCATGCACAAATCAAGTAGTTCGAGTCCGGCGCACAGGATGTTCTTGTACCGACGTTGCCACAGGACGTAGCAGTTTTAGTCGGTGCTTTCCTGTCGAGGCTAACACAGGCGTTTCTGCTTTTCTATTTGTCCAGCTACAGTCGATAGCCCTACGAGTCAAATAACCTTCCTCCTCGGGAAGTCTATCGACTTCTTCGTCGGAAGAACATTTTCCTGTAGGGCTGACCAATCGACTTTCGCTTTTCTATTTGTCCAGCTACAGCGCCTAGCCCCTCGGGGTCAAATAACCTTCCGCGGAATGAGACGAAAAGCGCGTCTCATATCCGCGAAAGAACATTTTCCTGTCGGGGCTTACACAGGCGCTTTCGCATTTCAACTAATCATCAAAGGTTCTGAATTTTTCGGGTACTTTTGGCATGGTTGATGGTACCGAAATTGTTTCCATTTCAGGATAACGCAGTGCAGTAAGGCTTCCGCCAAATACACAGCCGGTATCTATATTCCATGTTTTATTTATTTTTCGAGGATGCTCTACTGGAGTATGGCCATAGATAATCCAACTCTCTCCAAAATAGTTTTTTGCCCAATCACGGCGGACGGGAGTACCATCAGGATTTGTTTCACCAGTAATATCACCATATAATACAAATGTTTTTACTTTTTTACTGGACTTGCCAATATAATCATGTTTAATTCCAGCATGTGCTACTACTAAGTTACCTTCATCTAATTGAAGATAAAGAGGGGCCTTTTCGAATAGTTTCATAAAATGTGATTGAACCTTTGCTTGTTCTTTTGACGTTAGACCTTCATATTCTGCCACTGTTGTTTCTAATCCGTGTTTTATTTGAACGTTTCTCCCCAAAAAATATCTGTATAACTTGTCACAATGATTACCTGGAGTATAATATGCTTGTTTTTTCTCAATGACTAGCGTATAGACTAGCTCCATTACTTTTATTGACTCAGGTCCTCGATCAGTCAAATCACCAACAAAGACTAACTTTCGGCCCTGTGGATGAATAGGAGTCCCATTCATCCATTTATAGCCTAACGTGTTTGTTAGAGCTACAAATTCTTCATAACAGCCATGAATGTCACCAATAATATCAAACATATTAGCACGTCCACCTCGCCATTTTAATCTCCAAACATATACTTTCTTGTTCGGGAACGGACATTTAAGACAATGCCAACAGCGATCATACTAGTTAGTAGTGAGCTACCACCATAACTTATAAAAGGAAGGGTAAGTCCTGTAATTGGCATTAACTGAATTGTCATGCCTATATTTTGAAACACTTGGAAGGTAATCATACCAATAACACCAGTACATAAATAACTTCCATATGGATCATGGCTTTCTAGAGCAGCATGTACCATTCGATAAATCAGCAGGAAAAACAACGAAATTACGATACTTGCTCCAACAAATCCAAATTGTTCCCCAATAACAGCAAATATAAAGTCGGTGTGAGCTTCAGGAAAATAGACTTGACCATTCATCAGTCCTTTACCTTGTAATTGGCCTGATCCGATAGCTAGTAAAGATTTCACTAGTTGGAATCCAAAATTACTGGAATATTCCTCTGGCGCTAACCATCCATAAAAACGGTTCATTTGATGATCTTTCAAAATATAAGTTGTAATAAACGTCGGGTTTTTAAAATAAATAAAAACGAGTGAAGCAATAAATAGAGAGACAGTAAATACAAGTGTAAAAATAACCCGCCAACGAATGCCAGCAACTAAAAGTAGCGAACCAACAATTGCAACAATTACAATAGACGTACCTAAATCTGGTTGTTTTAATAGCAACAATAAAGGGACCATTGAGGTTAAAGCAAACTTACCAATTAGTAAATAATCATCTTTTAGTGTCCGATCAGGATGTGTTTCATTATGCTTTACAATAATTTGACTAAGAACCAAAATCAAAAAGATTTTCATCAATTCAGAAGGTTGAAAGTTACCAATAACAGGAAGAACATACCAGCTGACCGCTCCATTGATAGTAGGTGCAATTTTCGATGGACCTAATACTTCTAAGCCCAGTAAAAGCATGATTCCAAATCCATATAAATACCAAGCTAAATTTTTAAATCGATCAAAGTCAACAATCATCGTCCCTACGATTGCTATGAATCCAATGAAGTACCATAGTACTTGTTTACCTGCAAAATTAACATTTTGTAATTTAACAGGTAATGAGGGTGTAGTGCTATAGATAGCGAATACACTAATACACCCTAGTGCAATAATTATTAAAATTAAAGAAATATCTATCTTCTGATAAGGAGCTTTATCCTTTTCCATTTCCATGATGTATTAAATTCCTTTCTAGACTAATCCTTAAAGATTCTATGATGTTCTTTTAAAAATACTACATATAGGCTAAATAAGGATAGTAATTATCATTTATATCCTTTATAATCTTATCGAAATTTATCTAAAATGAAAACCATGAACGATTAATTTATCGTTTGACAAACTTTGGTTGAGCATTTACGATTATTAAGGTTTTTTACTATACAGCACCCTTTATTACTTATATTGGCAAGGCGTAATCAGAAGTTATTTTACAAAATAGGTAAGCAAGTGGAAGATGATTACTGCATTTCTGTAATTATTATCCTGAAAAAGGAGGGGAAACCACATGCCAGATTCTAAAAAGACATTGGATGAACAATATGAAAAGTTAGTTAATGATGCGATCTCAAATCATGATATGGATGCTTTTCGGGCGGAATTTCTTGAAGTCCATCCATATGATCAAGCAAAATTCTTTGTCAAGCAAGAGAAAGATGTTAGAATACAAATTACTTCCTATTTGTCCCCATCAGAAATGGCCGAAATATTCCAAAATTTGGAGATCGAATCTCAAGAAGAAGTCCTTCAAGAGATGGAACCGTCCTTCGTTGCTGATATGCTAGCACAAATGTATGCAGACGACGCTGTTGACGTGTTAAATGAGCTTGAAAAGGATCAGGTTGTCAGTTATTTAACAATAATGGATGATGATGCAGCTCAAGAAATTAAAGATTTGCTCCATTATGAAGAAAAAACAGCTGGAAGTATTATGACAACAGAGTTTGTTGCTATTTCAGCTAATCAAACGATTGAAAATGCAATGAAAATTCTAAAATCAAAAGCCCCGGACGCAGAAACAATCTACTATATATATGTCATTGATGATCAAAAGCGACTTGTTGGTGTAATCTCATTACGTGATTTAATTGTAGCAGATTATCATAAACTAATCTCAGAATTAATGAATGATCGTGTTGTCTCCGTTTCTGTTGGTGATGACCAAGAAGATGTTGCAAAGATGATGAAGGATTATGACTTTTTAGCCCTCCCAGTTGTCGATTTCCAAAAACATCTTTTAGGTATAATCACAGTCGATGACATCATCGATGTTATGGAGGAGGAGGCATCTGATGATTATTCAAAATTAGCTGCAGTCCCCGATATTGACAGTACTGATTATTCATCATTTTCAGCCGCACGTAAAAGGCTTCCATGGTTAATTGTTTTATTATTTTTAGGAATGTTTACTGCTAGCTTAATCGGTAGATTTGAAGAAACTTTGAATAAAGTATCTATATTAGCTGTTTTTATTCCTTTAATCGCAGGTATGGCTGGAAATACAGGAACACAAGCACTTGCTGTAGCTGTGCGCGGTATTGCAACAGGTGAAATAGCTAATGGCAGAAAGTTAAAAATTTTAAAAAAGGAAATAGGTACAGGGATAATAGTTGGTCTAACATGTGGTACGTTAGTTATGATAACTGTAAATATCTGGCAACACAATCTAATGTTAGGTGTTTTAGTGGGGATTTCAATTTTTGTGACATTAACTGTATCCACATTAGCTGGGGCCTTGGTTCCAATTATTATGCATCGTTTTAATATCGATCCTGCAGTTGCTTCCGGTCCTTTTATTACCACAATCAATGATATTATTAGTATTTTGATTTATTTTGGCTTAGCAACCGTATTAATGAATTATTTAATATGAATTATTAAATAATGTACTTATAAGCTTTCCAATATACATCACCGAAAAGTGCTAATTCGTAATAAATAATTATGGTATTAGAATATAAAATAAAAAGAGAGAGGTGAGTAGATGGAAGGACATGCATCGGTAACTTCCCTTGTCATTGTTATTTTAGCAGCTTTTCTTACTCCTATTGTTCTTCATCGCTTAAGGTTAAACATTATTCCAGTCGTTGTGGCTGAAATTATTGTGGGTATGATAATTGGCGAAAGTGGATTTAATCTTGTTCAACCAGACATGTGGCTGGAAACTTTATCATTATTAGGATTTATCTTTTTAATGTTTTTGAGTGGGGTAGAAATTGATTTTTCAGCATTTGCAGGTGGAAAAAAGAAGAAAAAGAATGGGCCTAATCCATTTTTAATATCGTCTCTTTATTTTGTTGGTATATTTGTTTTATCTTATTTATTATCTCTTGCTTTTGTCTGGGGCGGATTTATTGATAATGCTTTGTTAATGACACTGATTATTTCTACAATTTCCTTAGGCGTAGTTGTCCCAACGCTAAAAGATGCACAACTTATGAAAACAAATATCGGCCAAACTATTTTATTAGTTGCAGTTATCGCTGATTTAGTAACGATGATACTGTTGGCAGTATTTGTTTCTTTATATGGTGAAGGTCATGGGAATATGTGGTTATTACTTATTCTGTTTGTAGTGGGGCTCCTTCTATATTTCCTTGGCAAATATTTTAGACATCAATCGTTTCTGGAAACAATGTCAAAAGGGACGATCCAGATTGATACGAGAGCCATTTTCGCTCTAATTATATTTCTAGTTGCATTATCTGAAACAGTGGGTGCCGAAAATATCCTTGGCGCGTTTTTAGCAGGTGTGCTTGTTTCGCTATTATCACCTAATCCTGATATGGTGCATAAACTTGATTCTTTTGGCTATGGATTTTTAATACCAATCTTTTTTGTTATGATTGGGGTAGAACTTAATTTATGGGAACTAGTAGAAGAACCAAAAGTTTTGTTACTTATACCGCTATTGCTGATAGCATTATTCATATCAAAAGTTATACCGGCACTTGTTATGAAAAAGTGGTATGATTGGCAAACTGTCTTAGCTACCAGTTTTATATTGACTTCTACATTATCACTTGTAATTGCCGCAGCGCATATTGGTGAACGCATGGAAGTGATATCCGAACAAGTCTCAGGTGCGTTAATATTGGTTGCTGTAATTTCTTGTATTGTTTCACCAATTGCATTCCGCAAACTGTTCCCAAAACAAGAAACTACAGTACAGCGTGCAAAAGTGGCATTTATTGGTGCAAATACAATGACTCTTCCTGTTTCAAGGGAGTTGGATGTGGATCATTATGACGCAGAGATTTATCATCTAAAGCAGGAGAAAATAGATAATGATGTTTCCTCGTCTTTATTTAAAATTATTGAGGTAAGTGATTACTCAATTGAAACTCTTGAAAAGCTAAAGGTTTTTGAAGCAGATATTCTAGTTGTATCTACCGGGAAAGAGGAAACCAATAGTAGCATTGCTATTTTTGCTAAAGAACAATATGGAACTGACAGGGTGATTGCACGAGTTGAAACACCGGAATTAGAAAGGTCATTACGAGAACTACAAATTGATGTATTTTCTGTTTTCCTTTCAACTAAGACGTTACTTAAAGCGCTTATCGAATCACCTAGTGTTATGAATTTATTAACGAAGGAAGAAAGTGCTTTATATCAAATAAATATGAATAATCCAAAATATCATGGTATCCTTTTACGGAACTTTCCTTTTACGGGAGATGTGATCATGGTACGAATATTTAGAGGTAAAGATTCAATTGTTCCGCATGGCGATACGGAATTAAATGTAAATGACCGTTTAATTGTAACAGGTTCTAAAGAATATGTTGAAGAATTGAGGATGCTGTTTGAACATAGTGAGTGGTATTAAGTAGGTAGATTCCCCATTGGTGTTATTAGACCAATGGGCTTTTTTATATTTATAATACAAGAACGCATAGCGTATAGAAGGATTTTGCTTTAGGCAGAGAGAATATTGTATGGTATAATCAAAATTATAGCACTTGGTACTAATATCTTGTACTAGGTTTAAAAGGAGGAAATATAATGTTATCTTTACAAGGGCGGACATATGTTGTAATGGGTGTAGCGAATAAAAGAAGTATTGCTTGGGGTATTGCACAATCACTACATAATGCTGGGGCAAGGCTAGTTTTTACATATGCTGGTGAACGACTAGAAAAGAGTGTACGTGAATTGACAGAAACATTGGAACGCAATGATTCAATAGTATTACCTTGTGATGTTACAAGTGATGAAGATATAGAGAAAGCATTTATGCAAATTAAGGAAGAAGTAGGTACTATTCATGGCATTGCCCATTGTATTGCATTTGCTCATAAGGAAGAGTTAAAAGGTGACTATATGAACACTACACGCGATGGTTTTCTGTTAGCTCATAATATTAGCTCATATTCATTAACTGCAGTGGCTAAGGTTGCAAAAGACTTAATGACTGAAGGCGGCAGCATTGTAACTCTAACATATCTAGGCGGCGAACGAGTTATGACAAATTACAACGTAATGGGTGTAGCAAAGGCTTCGCTTGATGCTAGTGTCCGTTATTTAGCTAGCGATCTTGGGAAACATGGAATAAGAGTGAATTCAATTTCCGCAGGCCCAATCCGCACCCTATCTGCAAAAGGTATTAGTGATTTTAATGTTATTCTGAAGGATATTGAGGAAAGATCACCTTTACGCCGTACAACAACTCCTGAAGAAGTCGGAGACACTGCACTGTACTTATTCAGCGATCTTTCAAGAGGTGTTACTGGAGAAAATATACACGTTGACTCTGGTTATCATATTATTGGTTACTAAAATAAAAAACAACGCTTCAATTTTAACAGGTTTACTTCAGAGGTGCAAACATTGTAAAACACATAGGAAAGCGCACTTGAATTCACTTTATAATTCACAGTGCGTTTTTTATTGATTTATAAACATGTTGGCGAATTTTAATAACTTATCGTCTCCTAATTCACATAGTAAATCACAGGGTATGAAATAATTATTGGAGGGCCTTGATTTTGCGATTTAGTATGTAGATTATAATTGAGTAATCAGAGTTATTAATAATAAGCGGAGATTTTTCGGTTAAACAGCAGGATAGAGCTTGGTTTGGGGTATATAAGCGGAGATTTTCCGATTAAGCAAAGCAAAGGTACCCATTTTTACGTTTTTCGAGTAAATAGGCGGAATCTTTCTGTCTATTTAAGCTATTTTCAGTGCTATTTCCTAATTAAGCGAAATTTCTCCGCTTATATATCAAACTCGCTTTGGCATCTAATGAAATTGGACAACTTACGGGTTGTTTCGGGAAAAAATGAAAATTAAAAAGGGCTTAGAGATATTGCATCTCTAAGCCTTTTTACTGTGAAGTTTATGTGATTAGCTATTTGATTCGGTCTGCGATTTACCGTTTTGCACCTCACAAGTAAACCCGTTAGCTTCAATTTGGGCGTTGTTTTTTGTATTTTGCTCAAATGCACTTAGTTAGAAAACGAGAATCATTTACAGTGTTCATGTAGAAAGAAGGCTAATTGTAAAGAAGATAAAATTTAAAAGTAAAAAATGGGCACATTACCATAATAGTTGCATAAGATAGGTACGAGAATAACTTAGGGAGGGAGGAATAGTTATGGGAAAAAAATTTGCAGGTACAATTAATAGGCCACTATTATATATTACACAACCAGCCTATACTGAAACAAAAGCAAAAATGCAACATAGTTATGTTTCTAGACCTATAATAAAATATTCTGAAGAGACCCCATTTTCAGCACATGACAGGCAAAACTCAGAAATTGATAAGAAAGAATCAGTGGAATTGCAAGTAGCTCCTGAATCTGAAACAACTTCTCTTACTACAAAAGCACTGCCAGTACCTGAATCTGAAACAACTTCATCTCTTCAACCAGTATTACATTCAGTTGAATCTGAATCGTCGCCTACATTGGATACTCAAAAACATAAAGGTAACATTGAACCAACTAGACCCGCTAAATCACGGATACATTCCTTTAATAAAATTCAAACAATTAGAGCTCCTAAACAGGAGATACAATCAACTACCGAAGATGC
The DNA here is from genome assembly GCF_900240995.1 of Bacillus sp. Marseille-P3661. NCBI lineage: Bacteria > Bacillati > Bacillota > Bacilli > Caryophanales > Bacillaceae > Bacillus > Bacillus sp. Marseille-P3661. Next base: position 540,338 of record NZ_LT965954.1, on the reverse strand, counting down.
AATACCTAACTATACTGGATCAGTACCTGATCCAATTAAACTAGTGTTACCGGTAATTTCAACTGAAACAAATGAGTCTACTGAAACAAACATGTCTACTGAAAAAAATGTAGACGAAGTACAAACAACTCTAAGGAAGTCAGTTGTAACTGGAATAATTAAAAACAGCTTTGAAATGGGTAACAATGCTAAGAAAAAAGTAAAAAAGGTAGAAAAACCTATTGGGCAAGTTGAGAATCAGGTTAAGTCTCTTGATATTGAAGAGATAGAAAATCCTGGCAACAAGGATGTAGTTGCAACTATTAATGAAGGTAACGAGGATACTGTTGAGACTGAAGTAATTGAGGTTCAGAAACCGAGACCATTTAGAGAATTGAATATTCAGGAGAAGGTTGAGTATTTGCTAGATGTTCCAGCAGTATTACCAAAAGTAAAGTGTGAATTTCAAACGAAGGAAGAAACCCATATTGGAGTTGTTGAAGGTTTTAAAAATGGAATTGTTCAAATAATAAGAAACACTAAACCCAATCGTATTCAAATTAACTTGGAGGATATCATTTCAATAAATAGAGTGAGCTTTTAAAGAGGACTAAAGTAGTCCTCTCTTTTTACGTTTAGAAAGTATAAATTTTTAAGAATTAAAGTAAAAGACATCGTAAATTGCCATTTTGGGCAAGTAGTGTGTTTTGTGTATCAGGCATGTTCATCAGCAAGACAGTGAAAATCGATTATGGGCATTGAATTTGCGAACCCAATAGCTAGCCAACATCCAACTTTTTAGGGAACAATGTTCGGAAAACAGGAAACCCAAATATAGTGTGGAGCTATCTTAGTGCAATCTCCATGATATGAGAACAATATTGAATATAAAAAAAGACACTAATTGACCGTATCGAGGATGCAAAGATCTTAACCGTGCCTCCTACTCGATTCTAATTTTCTTAACCAAAAATATATCCTAGACAATCTGTATCTCTTTAGTCGTATACCAATAATTGAGTTTATCAGATTGCTCACTAGACTATAGCTGAATTTTTAGTAAATAGGTCTTTATATTAAACCATTTGTTACTAGGGTACATATACATAAAGTACAGCTATACCTTAAGTACAAATGACTATATAGGAGGAACTTAAAAATGTATGGAAAAAAAGGTTATTCTTATTTATCTTCAATAATTGGAAAAGAAGTTAGAGTTTTTAAAGGGGGACCTGAAGCTTCCCATGGTAAATTAGTAGGGGCTAGACCGGACTTCTTTACTCTTCTTAGTGGGAAAGATGAAGTTATTTATTATCAAACACAACATATTAAGAGTGTAATCGAAAACTCACAAACAAATATGATCTCAATTGTACCTGAAACTTTACTGGTGGCTGACGATTTTCATAAATTATTAAGTAATTTAGTAGGACAATTGATTCGAATAAACCGAGGTGGGCCAGAGTCCAGGAAAGGAGCACTATTATATGTAACCGAAGATTACCTTGCACTCGAAACACATAAGGATGAAGTTATTTATTACAGCATAGAGCATATTAAAAGCGTAAGCATAAAGCTAGAGGAATTAGGCAAAGTAAATATTAAGGATAAAAAAGGTAAAGATAAAGGGAAAGACAAAGATAAAGACAAAGATAAAGACAAAGGAAAAGGTGAAGAAGGAAAAGCGGAAAGCAAAGAAGAAAGCAAAGAAGAAAGCCAAGAAGAAGGAAAAGAAGAAAGCAAAGAAGAAGGAAATAATAAAGGCAAAGAAAAGGGTGAAAACAAGGAAAAAGAAAAAAAACACAGACACAGTAACAAGTCAAACTTTATCCAAGTTGATGATTTAGATGAGTTATTTGATGAAATGTTATATAGTTTTGTAACTATTAATCGTGGGGGCCCTGAGAAGGTAGAAGGAGTATTAGTTAATACGGATGGAAGTTTATTGACTTTAGTTATTCACCACGACGTATTTAGAATTAGTAAATATCATATCAAGAGCATTAGCCAAAAAATAAAAAATGATAGCAATAATGAAGAACAGGAAAATAAACAGCAAAACAGTGGTGTTAGTTCTTTAGCATTAGCCAAAAAGCAAAACCGTGATAAGAAAAAAAGGAGATCATAAATTCAACCACTTGAAATGAGTGCATTGAAAAGAACTTCAGTGCACTCATTTCAAGTAAAAAATTTTTAGGGGAGGAGTATCATGGATATATTTTTAATAGTTCTATTTTCAGGAGCAGTATTTTATTCACTACTAATACCCCCGATTAAAGAGGGCCCAATTCATAAAATAAACATGGAAAAGAATCTAGAGCAAGAAGTTATAGCTAATAAAGAAGTGAAGTCTAATGTCTAGTTTTATGACGACGTTTATGATGGTTGTGTTTTGTTCTACAGTTCTATTCATAATGTGGAGACCAAAAGGTATAAATGAGACTATTCCAACAGCAATTGGGGCAGCTTTGATATTAATGGTTGGAATTGTACCTATAACAGACTTAAAGGTAATAGCTGGAATTATTAGCGGAGCTACAATTACAATATTATCGACAATTATAATGTCGATAATATTAGATAGTATCGGTTTCTTTAAATGGGTTGCATTAAACATAATAAAAAAATCACGCGGTTCAGGAGTGTTACTTTATTTCTATATTATATTATTGTGTTTTTTAATGACGATGTTCTTCAACAATGATGGCAGCATATTAATTACTACTCCTATCATTATTAGGATATTAACATTATTAAATTTAAAGATGCATCAAAAAATTCCTTACCTCATATCAGGTGCATTAATTGCTACTGCAGCTAGCGCCCCTATTGCTGTAAGTAATATAGCAAATTTAATAGCATTGAAAATTGTTGGACTTAACTTGAATGACTATGTAAAGATGATGTTTGTCCCTTCAATGGTGGGAATTATGACAATAACGTTCCTATTATTCTATTACTTTAGAAGTGACATTCCAAAGAAGATTGGTATCAATCATCAAGTGAAAAGCTCCTATTCTCCATCATTACACCCACTAATAACGCCACAGAAAACTATTGAAGTAGACTGGAAACTATTAAAAATTTGTATGTTAATTATTGTAGTGACAAGGGGAAGCTTTTTCCTCCTTTCTCCATTTGGTATCCCGATTGAATGGCTTGCAATTTTAGGTGCAGTAATTCTAGTATTCGTCAGATGGTATCACACCCGTGAAGGTGTGACAGATATTATAAAAAAGACACCTTGGCACATTTTAATATTCGCATTCAGTATGTATGTATTAGTTTATGGCCTCAGAAACATTGGATTCAATTCACTATTGGTTGAGTGGCTTAAAGAATGGATCACTAGCCATCATTTGAATGCAAGTCTAATAATGGGCTTACTATTAACAATTATGTCCAATCTATTTAATAATCTACCTGCGGTGATGATAGGTACCTTAACATTGACTGACATGGGTTTGGATGTACCCACATTACAAATTGCATATTTAGCAAATGTAATTGGTAGTGATATTGGAGCGTTACTTACTCCAGTAGGAACCCTTGCAACATTAATTTGGATGTTTTTGTTACGGCAACATGGAATAAAGATTTCTTGGAGAAGCTACATTAAAGTTACAATTATGGTTATTCCAATAGGGTTGATAGTAAGTTTACTAGGGCTATACTTTTGGATAAATTGGTTATTTTACTAGGGAAGAAGGGAGAAATTTGAATTTACTTGATAGTTATTTAAAAGAACAGGTAGTTGTAGAAATTTCAGGTAATCTAATACTCAATGGAATACTGGTGGATAAAGGGTCAGATCTTATTGTTCTATTTGATGGTACAAATTATTTGTATATACCACTAATGCATATTCAAAAAATAAAAAAAGTTGATCAAGAAGATGATCAAATTTCAATAGATTTATCTCAAGGATCACAAATTGATAATTTAAATGAAACATTATCAATTCGGAAAATATTGAATAACGCTAGAGGTGTATTTTCTGAAATAGTTGTTGCAAAAAAGCAACCAATACATGGGTATGTTGTAAGTATTATGAACAATTATTTTGTCTTTTATTCACCAGTTTTTAAAACAATGTACATTTCCTTGCACCATTTAAAATGGTTAACTCCATATAATCAACAAATTTCACCATATGCACTCAATAAAGAATACCTACCAGTTAATCCAACTAGAATCCCTCTTGCAAGAACATTAGAGGAACAACTTAAAAAATTAATAAATCACATGGTTGTATTCGATCTGGGACGGGATAATCAAAAAATTGGACAATTAAAAGCAATTGATGATAGCATCATTGAGTTGATTACAGCAAGACAGATAAAAACATATATAAATGTACGGCATATTAAAACCGTACATTTACCATAATGAGGGGAAAATCTCCCCTCATTGTTTTATGGTATATACTTTAAGAAAGTATAATTTCTTTAAGGGAATAAAGAATAAGAAAAAACATCGTAATTTGCCATTGTAGGCAAATTACGTGTTTTTCTAATTAATTTAATGCTACAGCTGGTAAACATGTAATTGCACAGAAACAGCTAAGATCAACTGTTATACAAATGCCTGTGGCTACAAGATCATCTAATTCCTGATTGTTAATTTGATCGCATGGATCCATTTCGTCCTTATCCTTACCGCCACCGCCTTTGCCATTATTGTCACCATCAGCAAATGCTAATAATTCTAATAGTGCGCAGCAATCTTCATCAACAGATTTCACACGGAACAAAAAGCTTTCTACGCATTCGAATTTAATATTGTTGTTATTTCCATTTCTTCTATTGTTTTGGAAGTCAACCCCGAATGCCTTGAACGGTTTGCAACCATCACAATAAAGGATGAATGGTACAGTGTCAAGATCATTTGATGCAGGAGATAGTAATTTATCAATAGATCTATCACAACTTACATCACAACAATTATCCATAACATCATTTTGAGCATCAGCAATTGCTCTTACAACATCACAAACACAATTTCCGGTAGAGTGTTTACCTTTTCCACAACTCATATCCATAATCATCTCCTTGAGAATTTTTATCTAATTGACTATCGTCCCTAACAGAATATGTATGGGTGAATGATATGTGTGGGCAATCGTCTAAATTTTTATGTAAAATACCTACTAATTTTATCTTTAAGTAGGAATTCCTATTAAAAAATGCGAGCCGACAATTATTCGTGGGAAAAATTCACTTCATATTTATTAGCAAATAATTGTCCATGCTCGCATTTCCATGTACTAACATAATATGCTACTAGGTCAATAGACTTAGGTTATACAGTTCTTTTGTGGTTCTAACCTATAGAGGAATAATTTGTTGGATTTACATTCCTACAAACTCTTTACGAGATGAGAAGTTTAATTGTTGCACGTTAAAAGGTGGAAAACATGCAATGCTTGAAAAATTTTCAAGTTCAATTGTTAAGCATGCACCAGTTGCTACAAAGCCATCAAAGGCGTCACTATGATTACATTTTTTCTTGTTATCGGGGAAAAAAGGTTTACCATTTTTTGTAGGTAATAATAACTCTACAATAGCACAGCAATGAGATCCATCTACAAAATTTTTAACGCGCAAATAAGGGCTGCAGATTGTTTTAAAACAACCTTTAAATGAAACAACGCCTTCTGCCCAAAATATCCCATTACATGCATAATCTAAGGTAAATGGGATTGTGTTAGCTGTATGCATACCTGCAGGATTTAGCAGCTGTTGTATTGATTTCTCACAACTAACCTTGCAACAATTACCTTGATCAATTTGATCTTGTGCATCTGCAATCTTTCTGACAATCTCACAAACACAATTTTTATCATCGTGCTTGTTATCGTGATCATGATGATGGTCATGATGATGATCATGATGATGGTGGTTGTGGCGATGGTGATGTTTTTTACAAGATGAACACATAAAATATCTCTCCTTTAAATGACTTGGCTGGATACTCCGCCTCTTTTATAGACTATGCATGTATTGTTTACATGTATGGATAGTTGTCCTAGGGGATAATTTTTTATTTAAGTACAAGAGTTTGTTATATATTACTTTTAATTATAAAGTCACTTTAAGGGAGTTTTTAAAGAACCCCATTGAGCTAATTGAATAGTATGTATGTAGTAGTTCACAAGCATATAAATTGTTAAAAATTATTCGGCATTAGCTGTTATTTGTGTTTGCAATTATAAATTAAGAGCATTTCTTCAATTCAAGCTCTTGGAATGTTTTAATTGGAGAGTGAAAGATGGATACAATTATAATTATTGAAACGACGAAGTCCGGTTCAAGTAGAGATGCAATAAAAGCTATAAATCGTATGGGGTATTTTACAGTCCTCATAACAGAACGCAAGCAATTCATCTCTCAACGAAAGGAATTTCCTGAGGTTCATCAAATGATCTATGTCAAAAAAGTCGATAAAGAAACTATTCAGGAAGAAGTAAAAAAGGTATTAAAACAGGGGAAAAAGGTTAGAGGAATTATAAGTTTTGTAGATCCGTTTGTTTCATTAGCTGCTAATTTGTGTAATGAGTGGTGTCAAACGAAGATATCAGCTGAGCAATTGGAAATAATGGAAGATAAAATAAAAACACGAGAATATCTAAAAGACAATAGTTCATCCCCATTTTTCGGTGTGGTGGAACGATCACAATCATTAGATAATTTATTAAAAATGAGTAACATTACGTTTCCTTTTGTTGTAAAATCTCCTGTTTCAAAGGCATCCAAAGACGTTTATCTTGTTCAAAATGAACAAGAATTCAATAAAGCTGTAAAAGCAATTAGAAACGAATATCCTAGTCAAGAAATATTATTTGAAGAATACTTAGTTGGTCCACAATACTTAGTTGAAGTTATGGTAATAGAAGGAAATATCAACATTGTAGCTATTGTGGAACAAGAAATAACAAAGAAAAGGAAATTTATTGTGACTGGATACTCAGTATGTCTAAGGATGGAAGAAAAATTATTTAATTCTATTTTTTGTGCTGTAGAATCGGTCATTAATGATCTAGGGGTAGTAAATGCTGCTTGTCATTTAGAAATGAGATATGTAAATGGTATATGGAAATTAATTGAAATTAATCCGCGGATTTCGGGCGGAGCCATGAATAGTATGATTGAAGAGGCCTATGGTATTAATTTAGTTGAGCAGACTGTGTTGCATTATCTTGGCAAACAAGTCACACTCGAGAAAAAATTTAAAACCTTTATTTATACTCATTATATAACGATTGAATCATATGGAAGATTGTTAAAAGTAACAGGTAAAAATAGAGCTTCTAAGATGGCTGGAGTTCGGGAAGTTTATATAAAGCCGCGTAAAGGAGCCTATATGACACCGCCAATTTCAATGGGCCATCGTTATGGTTATGTAATGGCATCTGGTGAATCTCCCGAGATTGCAAAGGAAAACGCACAGGAAGCAGCTAAGGAAATAAAATTTTATTTAGAACCTGTTTTATAGGAGTGAAAGTTATGACTTCAATTGGTATGTTACATTATCGAAAACATCCTGATTCAATTATGAAAGCTTATGCTTGTGCAGCAGTCGCAAAAATGGAAGGAGTTCATTTTTTCTTTTTTTCACCAGGAAAGGTAAATTTCGAAAAAGAAACAATACTGGGCTATGTTTTTGAAGAAGGAACCTGGCGGGAGAAGGATCAACCGTTTCCGGATGTAATCTTTAACGCCACACCAATGAAAACACCATTTCAAAAAGAAGTATATAGACGCCTGAAAAAAAAGATACCTTTTACAAGCTACCCTATTGGCAATAAAATGAAAGTATTTAAAATAATTAGCACGATTTCGGAGTTCTCCCACTTTTTAATTCCGTCTATGAAGGTTAAAGATTGTAAGCAAGTTTTGCAACAAATAACTGATAATCAAAGAGTAGTGATGAAACCACTTAAAGGTAATCAAGGCAAACAGGTTTTTTTTATAGAGAAGAACAATAATTTGTTTGAAGTAATCGAAGGCGAAAATACAAAAACTTTAGACGAAAATATGTTCAATAATTTTATAGACCAATTAATTAATGAAAAATCATTTTTAGTTCAACCGTATATCTCTTGTAAAACAAAGAATGGATTTCCTTATGATTTTCGAATTCATGTGCAAAAAAATGGAACGGGCCAATGGGGAATAACTCTTATCTATCCTAGGATTGGATCCAAAGCAGGGATCATTAGCAACATAAGTCAGGGAGGGTATATTGCTAAACTTGAAAGTTTTTTAGAAAAGGAGTTTGGTATCGAAGGTTATGATATTCAGCAAAGTTTGGAACAATTTGCTATCCGCTTTTCAGAACACTTTGACAAAATGTATAAAAAACCATTAGATGAATTAGGAATTGATATAGGGATTGACGAAAATAAAAAGCTTTGGATTTACGAAGTGAATTGGCGTCCAGGTTATATATATCGAGAACTTGAAGCTGCTATGAATACAATTCCATATGCTGTTTACCTTGCATCCGAAAATCAAGGCTAAGTGCCTATTTGTTGTTTATTTTATCACCATTGTAAAATTATAGAAATAAAATAGTACAAACGGAAGGAGGTCGGTGTTGAATGGGGAATCGAGAGCGGGACCCATTAGGTTGCATTTGTTTTGAACTCGAACAAGTTCTTTATGAACAAAATCAAATTTCTGGTAGTGAATTTCAATATGTATCTAATCCATTTGGTATGGATACGATTCCATTGATTCTTTATCATTCTAGTAATTGTCATAAGCCATTTAAAGCTAGTTGTTTTAATAATGATAATTGTCTTACTTCAATGTTCTTTCGTATCGAACATTTAGATTTAGATACTTGTTGTGCTGTGTTTTCTTTATTAAAGCCTGTTGATATGGATGGCTGTCAAGTTGACTGTGATGATTTATATACATTGGTAAAAACCGGTTGTTGTATTAAAGTGGATTTAAGTTGTATTTTTGCTTTTACCCCTCTCCCACCTAAAATAGTTAACAGAGCGTTGCCAATTATTGAACCAAAATGTTAATATCAAATTTATAATAAGGAAATAAATTAAAATGAGAAACAGGACTCTGTTTCCAAATAAAGTAGCGAGCACAAATATGTGCTCGCTTTTTTAGTGTGCCAGGCATGTCCATCAACTAGGCGTTGAAAGTCCGCTATGGGCGTTGGGATATGAGAACCATTAGCCGAAGGAAGGGTGTCCATGGTGACGTGGAATCTGAAGGAAGCCCTAGGCAAACTCTCGGTCTGAGGTACACGAATCACATTTGAGGTCGATTGTTTCAGGACGAGTTTGCTAACCAAAATGAAGTCCGAATATCCCCAGATGAAACCGAGATAAAAGTGGCAGATATATGAGAGGAAAGTGGATGGACTTACGTGGGATATTTCTTAGGTAACTTGATGAAAGAACCTATTCTGTGATGAATAGGTGAACTAAGGGAAGTCATCAGAAGTCATAGTATTAGTCGAAAGACTAAACGAAAGGAGCGACTTTACTAGAGGTCTTTACAAGAGAACAAGGACACAGCCAACAATACTGACTAAAAGAAGTGCTGATTGCTCGGAAAGTAGGAAGCCTTCATATAGAGTGGAGTTTTACTTGTGCAATCCTCCATTGCATAGAAACAATATGAAATCAACATTAATTGTTGGAAAAGAAAACTTGGCATTCCTACTATATTAGACAGAATTATCTAAAAAGCTATTACCCAAAAGCTTACGCCTATCTTTGAAAAGCAATTTAGTCCATATAGTTACGTTTTTAGACCGAAGAAAAGTGCTCATGACGACAATTTCGTAGTCGACATCGACCTTGAGAAATTCTTTGATAAAGTTCAACACGATAAATTAATGTCACTGATAGCTAATACCATTACAGATAAGCCACAATGAAGCTAATTTGTAGATATCTATATGCCGGAGTAATGGAAAATGGAGTAGTACAGTAAACCGAGAGGGCACAACTCAAGGAGGACCATTAAGTCCGTTACTGAGTAATATCATCCTTAACGAATTAGACAAGGAATTGGAAAAGAGAGGGCTGCACTACGACCGCTATGCAGACGATTGTGTGCCACGAAAGCTACCTAAGTGTGCGTAAGCACACTTAGGAGCTATTCTAAACCGCCCTATGGTGCCTTATGGTCAAAAGCTATGGTATTGAGCGTTAGGGAAAGGGTAGAGCTAGACTCTGTCAGGTACGTGTTAAGGAGACGAAAACCATTGAACCGCTGAGAAAGTATCGAAATGTAGAGGTTTCATCAAAACTGAAGGGGAGTCGTTAACTCAGGATAAGTTCGGAGGAAACCTGTTTACTGTCCGTTCTGTGACCGGTATAAAGGCGGCGTGAACTTAACACAGGCTTTTGTGTGGAACGTGGGAACCTACGACAAGGATGCCAAGGGAGAGATTTCAAGTGGAGATCCCAAGAGAATCAGAGTACCAATACCATGTATAGGGGCGGAATAACCCGTAGTAGTAATGAAACCTCCTAACGGAGGTGGAGCAAAGGGGTTATGTTAGTCAGTTTTATAAACAAGTCAACCATAAAAATGGGAGGAACTTATGAATAAAACAAAGCCATATCAGATATCTAAGAACAAAGTATATGAAGCCTTTTTGAGAGTTAAAGCAAACAAAAGGGTAGCCGGAATTGATGAAGAATCAATACTAGCGTATGAATTAAACTTAAAAGATAATCTCTACAAACTGTGGAACCGAATGTCTTCGGGAAGTTATTTTCCACCAGCAGTTAAAGCTGTAGAAATACCTAAGAAGACTGGGGGTACTAGAACACTAGGAATACCAACAGTAGGAGATAGAGTTGTACAAATGGTAGTTAAATTATGTTTGGAACCATTAGTGGACTCTTTCTTTCATGAGGACTCCTATGGATATAGACCCGGGAAAAGTGCAATTCAGGTACTAGAAGTCACATCACTAAATAAGAGATTGAACGAATGTAAACTTGAGCTCCATCTAACCAAAACAAAAATTGTATACTGTAAGGATGCAGATAGAAAAGGAAAGAATGAAAACATAACTTTTAATTTTCTAGGGTACACGTTCAGACCAAGGCTCTCAAAAAATAGATGGGGTAAACATTTTGTGAACATCCCCATGCCATCAGCAGTAAATCAAAGAGATCAATTCGACAAAAGGTAAGAAATTGGAAACTTCAACTAAAAGCGGATAAAGATATATTTTCGACCTGTCCAATATGTTCAACTCTAATATTCGAGGCTGGAATAATTACTATGGAAAGTTCTACAAATCTGAAAGGTATTCTGCCTTAAGGCATATTAACAAAGCCTTAAAGTAAATGAGGAGAAAAGCGCTGTGGGAAAGCTGAGCGTACGTGTATTCTTAGGCATGAGTTTTTACCGAAAGAAAACAAGAATATACGTGCCAATGAAATCGAAGTTAAGGTTTGAGGAGAAAATTAAGAAACTCACAAATCGAATTTGGTGAGTAAGTATGGAACATCGTATTCGAAAGATTAATGAATTAATCCAAGGATGGGGAATTACTTCAAGATCGGTGATATCAAGAAGTACTCTTCCAGAATCGATGGCAGTATTAGACATAGACTAAGAGCATGTCGTTGGAAGGAATGGAAAAAGGTCAAAATTTAAATACCGAAACCTAATGAAACTTGGAATTTTTAAAGAGGAAGCATGGAAAAAACGCCAACACCCGTAAGGGTTATTGGCGTATGTCCAAAAGTCCTATTATGGATTCCGCTTTAAATAATCAATGTTGGCAAGACTTAGGCTTAAAATCTTTACTTAATGAGATTTCATAAAACTCTCGAACCGCCGTATACTGAACGGTATCTACGGTGGTATGAAAGGTAGGCACGGCACCGTGCCTCCTACTCGATTTGTGGCAAAAGCGTTTCACATCAGGCGATAGAACATTTTCCTGCGACTGGAAGTGAATATACTGAGACTTTTTAGATTTGGGCCACAGGCATGTGTGGTCTAAACTTTTAAAATCCAGCAAGTTCTTTTAAGTGAACCATGATTTTCTTAGTGATGCGGTAATATAGTTTACTATTTCCTGCATCTAATGCAATATTATGTGCAGGGAAACGATGATTCACCTCGATTAACCATAGATTTCGGTTTTTATCCATACCTATATCAACACCGGTAGTTCCAAAATGTCCACCACGAGCTTCGAGAAGTTGAACGGCTTCAAGAGCAAGACGTGATATTTTTCTTAATTGTAGAATTGATTCCTGCTTAGTAAATTTTAGGGTTTTCATTAATGTCTTCATTCCCATCTCCGCTCGCCCACCGGCATGTATATTGCTTACAATACTACTAGGGGGACCATACCTTCCAATAATACCGGCAATACCCCATTTCCCATTTTTTCCTTTTATGACAATACATCTAAAGTCAATAAGACAATCATTAGAAGAGATCATATTAATGGGTTCCTGTAAAATCCATTTGTCCTTTATTAATAAACGGCGAAAATACCTTATCGCTCGATCCTTAGTGTTGAAAGTTATGGTTTTATTAGAATGTTTTTTGTTAATAACAAGTTTAATATCTTGATTATCATCCAATAAAACTTTACAGATTTTTTGGCCACCATATGAGTTTATGGGTTTAATATATAAAGAGTTGTATTGTTTTAATAAACTGAAGATTTGAGTGGGTTCACTATATAGATAAGTATTTGGTATATACTCTTTAAGAGGAGCGAAGGCTTGATAACATTCCCATTTATTATATACATGACTATTGATGATGCGATTTCCAACTGCTTTTTGAAGGAGTTTTCTCCGTGTTGGTGTTAATATAGTTCGAAGTAATATGGCTGATGGATAGTGAAATTTTCCTTGTTTCCAAAGTTTATCAATATGGTCGTAGAAATAACCATTGATTAACGGTTTGGACGGTTGAATTTGTTCCGCAGAGAATGTAACAATCATGCCATTTATTTTAGGATAACTATAAACATAATCTAATAGATGTGGGAGTCTTTTTTTCAACTCTTCATCAGAGTTTCCAATTAGGATTCCTATAAATGGTCCAATATTAATTTCATTATTAAGGATCGTAATTTCATAAGTAGGGCTTAAGGGAATATGGAGTTTATTAATAAGATTGGTTGATAAAAGCCAGTTGTTTTCATTTAATTGTCGCGATGTTTTTATAATTACTTTTGTTTGCTGGGTTCCGAACTTAAGAACGGGATTTTCAATGTTATATAATTGAAGTTCTTGTACAATTGCAGGGTGAACAGTTATACAGTTTCTTGTCTTATCATTTTTTTCAATAATAAATGTCCTTCTCATGATCTCACCACTTTATCCATTTTCATTTGCAAACCCTGCAATATATTTTGCGAATAACATTGTATTTAATTTTAAAGTCATATCTTTCTGGGGTTGACCAATTAATTTAAAAACAGAATCGCTAAGATACCGATGGTTCATTTCAATTAGCCAAATTTGTCTATTAATATCGAGTGCTATGTCAACCCCATACTTGTGAAATTGAATATCGTATTTTTCGAGTTCGGCGGCAGCCTTTATGGCTACAATAGCCATTTGATTTTCAAGATTACTTGCTTCCTCCTCAGAGATATTAAAAGCAAGCTGTAATAATTGTTGTGGATTATATAATTTCCCTCCAGCTGCGTAATTACTTACAATTCCCTTAAAGGTGCCATACCGTGCGATCGAACCAACGTATTCCCAATCTCCAACTTTGTTTTTTATTATTACTACGCGAAAATCGATCATGTGGTCTTCAATAATAGTAAGATCGAGCGCTTTTTGAATAATATACTTGTTTGGGATTAACGATTGTTTGCAGTAATCCATTAATTCATTTGTTGAATGTAAATGTAACTTTTTATTTTTAGAGGTGCTAACTTCATAAGAATCATCTTTTTTTGTTACCTTTATAATTTGTCGTCCCATCATCCCTGTTAGTGGCTTTAAATAAACACAGTTATAAGTACTTATAAATTGGATTAAGTCCATTGGATGTTGATAAAGCAGAGTTGGTGGTAAATAACAATTTACAGTTTCGTTTGTACTCAACCATTGGTACATCTCCCATTTATTGAAAGTTTTGTTATTGATATAACAATGCCCAAAAGCTGATCTAAAAGCCCTGCTTTTTTCCTTTGAAAGTGAAATTCGTCTTCTTAAAACAGCTGCCGGAAATAAAAAGATCCCCCTTTTCCAACTCTTAGTATCGGGTTTGTACATAAAACCATTGATTTTTTTTGAATTAAAATCAATACCTTCTAATGAAAAAACAATTATACAACCATTAATTTCACTGTATTGCCTCAAATATCTTCTTAAAACATTAAGTTTTCTTTTAAGCTTTCCATTCGTTTTGGAAGCTAGAATTCCAATACAAGGACCCACTTTTAGGATATTTTGATGTTGGTCGTATCGTATTTCATATTCTAGTGTAGTTGGTATTTTAAGACTATTAATAAGATTAATTGATATGCCCATTTCATTTATCTTTATATTAGGATCTAGTTTGTAATAAACCTTGCATATTGCTTGCCCAAATTGAACAGTACCTTGAGATACTTTCATCAATTCAATACCATTTTTTTGTTCCGGATGAAAGGCAATAACATTTTGTTCATCATGTATGGATACGATCGCTAATACATTAGTCACTTCATCATCTCCAATTAAGAATAATACTTATAACAGTTTATGTAGAGGGTACTTAATTTGTATAATACTTTTTTGATTAGAGTGGGGAATTTTTACATAAATGGAGCAATAATTTAAGATTTATGTGAGTTTCGTACATTCAATCTTAAAGCGTTCTTCATATAGTAAACTATAAGACTGTTTATCTAATCGGAAGGAAGTAGTGTATGAATGTATATACAAACGCTTGATATGAGTGACACGATCCATTTACATCCGAATATAATTAATAAATATAATATAATATCTAAACGATTAATCGTACAATTTGGAGTATTAAAACACGAATTAAAGGTCGTAGCAAATGATAAGTTATCTGAGGAGTCTATTGGACTCCCACTAGAATTCTTTGCAAGAGTTACTATTCCCAAGAATATCCCTTTTGATATCGTGATGGAAAACAGAGTGTTACGGATTGGTCCAGTCATTGCCTTTATACCGACAGCAAATAAGAGGAAATTGACGCATAAAACATTAAATTCGTATAAAAATAGATTAGTAAATTATGATTCGATAAGAGGATTATTTTTTGTTGCTGCTTCAAATAGTATTAATACTAAAACACACACCATTAATGGGTATTACTACAATCCAAATGGGAGAGGCCCATCTGAATGGGTTAAAGGTACCTTTCCTTATCCCAATGTTATTTATAATCGCGTTAGATTGAGAAGAAGACTTTATGACTCACTCGTTTCAGTCATGGGAGATAGAATTTTTAATTCTTATCTGTTTAATAAAGAGGAATTGATGGAATACCTTTCAACAGAGTCGACAATTAAGGATTTGTTACCATATACAGAACGTTATAAAAGCTATGATCAGCTTGTAACTTTTTTAGATCGTTTCAATGTCGTTTATTTAAAACCTGCTGATGGCTCACATGGCAGGGGGATTTTCCAAATAGAGAAGATAAATGATCAACAACTATCATTGAAAAACCAAAACCAAGTAAAGATATTAAACAATAACATGGAAACTGAACATACAATAAAGAATATCATTCAAAATAAAAGCTATCTCATACAGCAAGGAGTACCAACCAAACATAATGGTCATCATATAGATTTCAGAGCATATATGCAAAAAGTTAATTCCGGTCAATGGGAAGTCCAAGGTTTTGTAGCCCGTAAAGCTAAAAAAGGGAGTATAGTCACGAATTTAGCATATGTTGAAAAATTATTAATGGGAAAAGAAGCGTTGGAACAACTTGTAACAATTGATAAATCTAAAGTAACGTCGCTAGAGGAATTAGTCAAGCAGCAGTGTTGTGCAGCGTGTCAAGCGATTGATACGTATTTCGGACATTATGGGGATGTAGCAATTGATTTTATAATTGATAAAGATTTAAGAATTTGGGTGTTAGAAATTAATAAAGCATATACATGTAAAAGTCTAAAAATCCTAAAAGAATACCAATTATATCAAAAGTTAATGGTTACACCTATTGAATATGCTAAATATTTAGCTGGATTTTAAATAGTTCTTACTTTTACAAATAAATTTATCTCTTTTCCCACTTTTACTAAATTTGTTGCTATTTATTATTTGAAAGGTGGTTGTGTTGATGATTCAGAAGAATCCAATTATGGGGAAAACGAGTATAACTGCAAGTCAGTTAATTGACTTTGTGAAAAAAAGGAATCCGAACTTTAATAATAAAATAGCCGAGGCTTTTATTAATATTGCACCAATTTATGGGATTCGTGGAGATGTAGCTTTTTGTCAAGCTATCCACGAAACAGACTGGTTTAGATTTACTGGTGATGTTAATCCCACGCAAAATAATTTTGCTGGAATTGGAGCCGTAGGTGGCGGAGCACGAGGGAATGCATTTTCAACAGTTGAAGAAGGAGTGAGAGCGCAAATACAACATCTTTTTGCTTACGCAACTACTGTAAACCTCCCACAGGGGGAATCTTTAGTAGATCCTCGTTTTAATTTGGTTAAGCGTGGAAGTGCACCTTATTGGGAAGATTTAGCTGGTAAGTGGGCGTATCCAGGCTATAATACAAGGAAGTTTAAGAGTTTACAGCAAGCATTTGCAGCAGGTGAATCGTATGGTCAACTGATCATTAATATACATGAAAGATTAATTGCTGAAGAGGGAGGGAATGTGGTGCCAAACAATCAAGGCTATCCAGAAGGTACTGAACAATGGAAAATAAATGCCGTGGAATGGCTGTATGAAAATGGCTTTTTAACCTCGGATGAATGGAAACAGAAAATCGAAGAGCCGCTGCCGTTATGGGCGCAAGCTACAGTATATAATAGATTAATAAGAGAGCTAAAAGGAGGTGGTTCGAGCTAATGGCCCCTAACTTTACAAGCTATACTATAAATGAATTTCAGTCTTTTATTAGAACGGTCACTGTTAAAAGAAGGATTTCTCATATTCAAATCCATCATACATGGAAACCGAGAAAATCAGATTATAAAGGTGAATCAACGATTGCAGCAATGTGGAGATATCATACCCAGGAAAGAGGTTGGAATGATATTGGTCAACATTTTTCTGTAGCTCCTGATGGATTAATTTGGGATGGTCGTTCTCTCGAACATAATCCAGCTGGAATTTCAGGTCATAATACGGGTGGTATTATGTTTGAGATGATAGGTAACTTTGATAAAGGTGAAGAGGTACTAGAAGGTAAGCAATTAGATGCGATTGTTATTGCAATTAGAGTCTTACTTGATAAATTCAAATTAGGATTTGATGATATTGTGTTCCATCGTGAGCATGCAACAAAATCTTGCCCCGGAACCGGTATTACTAAAGCTTGGTTTTTAGACCAAGTAAAAAACAGAAAAGTGACGGCGGTTAAAGGTATCACATCACCAACTCCTTATACAGAAGCGCCTGAATGGAAACAAAATGCGATTGATTGTTTATTTGAAGAAGGTTTATTAACATCGGAGAATTGGAAGGAAACACTAGAAAAAGGATTGCCGCTATGGGCAGAGGCAACTGTACTGTATAGAATATATAACCAATACAGCAAAAAAAATGGTTAACCCTTTAGGGGTTATTTTTTTTAGTTATTGCTGGTAAGTTATGGAAAAAAACGATTAAGTACAAAGAACCAAATTCATTTAGATGAATAGCATATAATGAATCTGGTTTAGGAGGAATACAAGTGAATCAATATGGCCAAATGCCGATTACCCAAATGCCTTATCAGCAAATGCCAGGAGGCGGGATGGGCCCGCAACATGATTTGAAAGACTTTTGCAAGAAATACATGCATCATTATGTTAACATGCAAACTCAAGATGGAATGCAATTTGATGGAATTATCGATGGCATGGATCAGGAAAATGTGTATATGCTGGTACCTGATGGTGATGAGGAGACGATGGATGAAAGGTTTGGTGTAGGTTTCGGTGTACCTTATGGGTATGGCTTTCCGTGGGGGTATGGATATGGTGGATATCCACGGCGATTTCGGCGGTTTAGAAGACACCGTTTCCCATTTTATTCAATTGGTGGTTTCTTTTTTCCGTTTTTTTTCTAAGGTAAGTGTTAATAAAGGCGATCATTCAATTATAAGAATGGTCGTCTTTATTAACTTACCTTGCAGGTTATAGTACTTGTTTGAGTTTTCAAAAACTTATTAGAAACGTTCAGGATACAATATTTCATCATACAATGTAGTATAAAAAGCAAAAGGAGATTAGTTGAATGATTGCTAATATACTTGATTTTATATTGTTATTTCTAGCGACTTTTAGACTGACAAGACTTCTTGTATATGATAAGATAACAAATTTTATTCGGCGCCCTTTCCATAATGAATATGAAGAGACATTAGAGGATGGTACTGTTGAAACTTTTATTGAGATTAAAGGAACTGGTTTAAGAAAATTTATTGGAGAGTTATTAAGTTGCTATTGGTGTACTGGTTTATGGTGTGCCATTGTATTATATGCATGTTACTTGTTTGTTCCTTTCTATATAAATCCAATCATCATTGTTTTAGCCATTGCTGGATGTGCTGCTTTATTAGAAGCTATATTACAAAGAATATTAGCTTAGTAAGTCTTGATATAACTGCCGTGACCAAGTCTTTTTAAGAAGAATATACTTAATATTAACTTTAAATTATTGGAGGGAGAAAGAATATGAAAAAACGACCAAGACCTTCAAATACAACAGTTAGTAATAAAAAGTCAGCACAGGGATCAAATACTGTACAGAAAAAAACAGGGTGTGGCTGCGGAAAAAAAAGAAGAGGTCAATGAGCTGATAAATTAAAAAAGTATAGGTTACACTCTCCTTTTATTACCATCATAGAAAGGCACCATACTCTATGATGGAATACATATGTTATGCTATTTAATACACTAAACTGTCACTTGGATTTCGTCCTGTTTATTGTGAGCGAATAAGTTTAGGAGTATAATTATCTTAATAAATAGTAAACTTCAGATACGTATACCGTTGTTTTTTATGAACAAACAAATGGATTTTTATTAGAAATTTGCGAGCCGCTCCACCGACCGGAAGGGGAGAGTTTTCTTCCTAGTATCCGTGTAAAAGCAACTCTTCCAGATAATATTGTTGATGTAGCCCTTCCGGACACCTTAATCGAAAAAGACTTTTCAGCCCCAAATGATTAAAATAAAGCGAAAAAATGACGACTACTAGCCAGCATTACATGAATGCTTGTATCAAAAATCAGAAATATCAAAGAAGGAATAGTTAGTTTTTTTAGCCTGCCAATCCTCTTATGTCATTGTGGAATTTCGTCCTAAATTCTTACGGTTAAGCCAACATCAAATTAGTTGAAGGAGGTGTGGAGTTTGAAGGAGAGTTTAGTTTTTAAAGGAAAAACAGTCGAAGAAGCAATTGAGACAGGCTTAGCAAAGTTAGGACTAGCTCTAGAAGATGTGACGATTGAAATACTTAATGAAGGCAAAAAGAGTATTTTTATGATTGGACAAAAAGAGGCAAAAGTACGTCTGATCAAAAAGAAGAATGAAAACTCTACTGAAAAAACTCACACCGATAAACCTGAAATTGTATCCGTAAATACCGGGAAAGTATGGGTAGAGAATGGCTTGATTCATTGTGAAGATCCTGATGATGGTGAGCTAATAGTCCATATCCCACCGATGGTCATGCTTTATAAAAATAATGAGCTTATAAAGGAACAGGGGACAATTTCTGAGAAAGATGTTCTAAGGGTTGAATTTATATCTGAAGAGAGCCCGACTAAATGGGCGATCGAAAAAAGCAGTGATAATTTAGAAGCAAAATTAATAGTTGAACCAGGTTCAAAAGTTATTTATTCTCTGGTTGATCAACAGCCAGTTAAGGAGATTACTTTAAAGACAACGACTAAAGTTCTTCCTAATTTAACATTATCGCCGACTGAAATTCATGGCCAATTAAAAAAGTTAGGTATCACCTTTGGAATTCAACAGGAACAAATTGATAATGCTTGCTTAGCGAATCAAAAAGGCGAATTTGTTATAGCCAGAGGAACAAGGCCAACAGAAGGGAAAAATGGTTGGCTAGAATATAAGGTTGAAATGAAAGAAACAAAGTATTACTTAGAGCGAGAAGATGGCTCAATTGATTATCGAGAAGGCTATGTCATTCCACAGGTTAAAGCTGGAATTGATATAGCATATATTCATGAGCCGATTGAAGGTGTAGCAGGAACTTCGCTTTCTGGTGAAATGGTTCTACCAAAAGTTGTAAGTCCAATCTTGATCAAGCTTGGAAATGGGACAGCCTTCAAAGAAGATGATAAAAATATGATTATATCAACTTCGATTGGAAGGCCATCGATCGAAAAAAGAGGTATGCAGGTTATCTTAAATGTAGTTCCGAAATTAGAACATAATACAGATGTGAATATGGCAACCGGAAATATAAAGTTTATTGGCGATATTCTAATAAGTGGTAATGTTGAAGAGAATATGTGTATTATTGCATCAGGAGATATCGAGGTCAAAGGAACAACTAGTAATGCAACCATCAAGGCAGGACAGTCTGTTGTTCTTTATAGTAATGTTATTTCGAGCGAGATTGTAGCAGGTAATAGCAATAAAATTATTGCGAAAAAATCAAAGTTATTAAAAGAAATTAGTGGTGAGTTAAGTTCACTTCAAAGTGACTTGCACCAAATTAGTAAAAATCCTTCTTTTTCAAAGCATAAACTTGAAGAGGGTATCATGCCTTTAATCAAATTGTTAATCCAGACTAAAAATACACCTCTAATTACTAATTTAAGACAATTTATTATTGAGATGAAAAAAGATCTTGAAATGTTAGATTCAGAATGGCAGACGCTAATTACACGTCTACATCAAGGTTTTTTATTAATGGATCCTAGTTGTTTTCTAACAACTAATGACTTTGATAGCTTGGTTGATCAGTTTAAACACTTAATTCAAATTACAAGTATACCTGTTGAAACAGGTACTGCTGCTGTACTTCCATCGGCAATGAATAGCGATATCTATTCTGCGGGTGATGTGATCATAACCAAGCAAGGATGCTACAATACAATTATATATGCTCTGGGCAAACTTGAAGTGAAAGGATTTATCCGAGGTGGAAGAGTGTATGCTGGGATGGGCACTTTGATTGATGAGGCTGGTAGCAAGGGGGGGGCATCTACACTTATTATTGTGCCATATGATCAAACCATTAAAATCAAAAATGTGCTCGCCGATACCACAATCCAAATTGGAAAGAAAAGATATACGTTTACAAAGGATATCTCAAACATTGCTGCGAGGATAGATGAAAATGGCGAATTAGTTATTCATTAATAATAGTAAAACCTCCATGTATTAAGTCTTTAAATACTTGGAGGTTTTTTTGCAAGCTTCTAAGTAGCAAGTATACTAAGGGGAGGTATCTAATTCAAATAGTAATAGGAAATGGATTGGACGTATATTATAAAAGATGATAGATATTTAAAGGAAGAGGTACTAGATGATACATAAACAAATATTTTTAGCATTTTTTAAAGTAGGAATGCTCGGTTATGGCGGAGGGCCTTCATCCATTCCATTAGTACATAAGGAAGTAGTTGAGAGGTATAAATGGATGAGTAACGATGAGTTTTCTGATATGTTGGCACTGGGGAATACGTTGCCCGGTCCAATTGCCACGAAGATAGCAGGGTATATTGGCTATCGTAGGGCAGGTATGCTTGGCATGATTAATGCTGTTATAGCCACGACAGTTCCAACTATAATTTTAATGATTGTTTTATTATCTTCCCTTTCGTCTTTTAAGGATCTGCCTTGGGTCGCTGGGATGACTAAGGCTGTTGTTCCTGTCGTAGGAGTGATGCTGGCAGTCTTAACGTGGGGATTTTTTCAACATTCTCTTAAAGAAATGAGCTTTGGTAAAACCCTTGCTCTTACAATAGGATCATTTGTGATCATACAGTTTCTTGGGATTCATCCGGCTATAGTTATAGTGGGGTTACTAATTGCTGCTTTAGTAAAACCACTCAATAATGATGAGCACTCCCGAAATGGAGGCAAGGAGCAATGATATATTGGCAAATTTTCTTGGCCTTTTTTATTCCTGGGATTGTAGGATATGGTGGTGGGCCTGCATCCATTCCGCTTGTTGAAAATGAGGTTGTTCATCGCTACGGATGGTTAACTGTACATGAATTTAGCGAGGTGCTAGCTATTGGCAATGCACTGCCAGGTCCCATTGCTACTAAAATGGCTGGTTATATTGGATATGACTTAGCTGGAGTTGCAGGTGCTGCTGTAGGGATTTTTGCAACAGTTGCACCCTCATTAATATTAATGGTTGGATTATTGAGTATACTTTATAGATTTAAGGATTCACCACGAGTGAAGAAAATGACTGCTTATATACGCCCAACAATTGCTATTCTTCTGGGAGGAATGGCTTATCGCTTTTTTGTAACTTCTTATGAGGGTAGCGGCATCCTTCATACGGTTTTTCTTATAATTAGTAGTTATGTTTTATTAGAAAAATTAAAAATTCACCCTGCTTATATTATCATCGCTGCGTTAGGATATGGAGCCTTATTTTTAAGCTGATGTATCATATATGAATTGAGTTACATATAATCTTATAAAATATGTTTCGTCTCTCTTGATTAAGGGTATAAAGAATTTAGGTTGTATATACAAAATTTCATTTGAGGGGGATAATAATGGGCTATATATTACCACTCAATCATGAACAATATACACAATATGCGAACAGAACGATTATGAAGAAACATGTAAGATCATTCACATTAGCTCCTGTTTATAAAGTAACTCTGCATACTAAAATGAATAATAGTGCAGAACCTAACGAACAGAATGAAAAGCCAAAACCGGTTGATGAGCGCGTACTACATGAGCCTAAAGGTAAAAATGCTGATATCTATATGGCTGATATTACAGGAAAAGGTACATTATTTAATGAGGTTGTTTAATACATTTTAAGAGTGTATTTATGTGTGAAATTGTTAATACGGTAACTGCCTTGCAAGTATATGTGCAGGGCTTTTTATAGTTATTATAAAGGAGACTAGAGCATGGCAACTATTGATGATTTTTTAAAGCTTGATATGCGTGTAGGCACTGTGTTAAAAGCGGAACCGTTTCCGGAGGCTAAGATTCCGGCTATTAAAATGGAAATCGATTTTGGTGAAGAAGTCGGAATTAAACAATCTAGTGCTCAAATAACCAAAAGATATGTAGAAAATGATCTTGTAGGTCGGAAAGTGATCGGTGTTATTAATTTTCCACCAAGGCGGATAGCGGGTTTTAAGTCAGAGGTATTGATTTTAGGAGCTGTACCGGAAAAAGGTGATGTAGTGCTTCTTTGTCCAGATGACGCTGTTCCCAATGGCACTAAAATATCTTGAAATACAGGCGCTACTTGTACATTTGTACATGGAGCGCCTGTCCTTCCTGATATTCTGCATATAAAACGTCCTTAATGCTAGTAGCGCCTGACGCTTGAATTTGATTTCTTAGCCAGACTGCATCAAATCCGATCGACTGTAAATTATCTCTTACCATTTCACCATCAATAATCAGGGTAATAGGTAATACAACATTTTGTGGAGTTAAATTTAAATCTTTGCGAGTTGGGGTAGAGACCGTTGATTTTTTTAAGACACTTACTTGTCCATCTGTTTCAAGAATTGCATATTCTACGTCTTGAATTGAAAATACATCTTTCAGGCGTAATAAATGCTGGAGCTGATTAATATCTAAGTGGTTTTTCTTAAGAATTTCACGCTGAATTTGTCCTTTCCGAATAACAATTGCAGGTTCGCCTTCTAAAAACTTGCGGGTTCGTTTCATTTTTTGTGTGATTATTTCTAGGACGTAGATGAGTAATCCCCAAATTGTTACTCCAAAGAGAACAATACCAATTTTAACGTCATCATCATAAATTGCATTTCCAACAAGTTCCCCCAATACTAACGCAGAAATAAAATCAAACGCGGTAATTTGGGTTATTTGTGTTTTTCCTAACACTTTTGTCAAGACGAACAAAGCTATAAACCCGACAAAAAGTTCCACCAAGGTTTGGATATATTCCATCTTTTCACCTGCGCTATAAAAGAATTCCTTCTATAGAATGTCCATAACTGATGAAAATATGAAAGTAAATTATCTAATGTCGTTAGCATGTATGAAAAAACGACCCTGATTGGGTCGCTTATCATACGTGTTTTACCATGGTTACATGTGGTATACCCGCGTCCATGAATACGTCTTCCGATACAGTTTCGTAGCCGAGTTTTTTGTAAAAGTTTTCTGCATGTGTCTGAGCATTGAGCTTTAATTTATGAATTCCTTTTTTAGTAGCTATTTCTTCCGCTTGTTGCATTAATAGTATACCGCAGCCTTTTTTGCGATATGAACTTAAAACACAAATTCTTTCCACCTTTAATACGTCTTCTAATTGACGGCATCTGCCTGCCCCAATCGGTTGTCCATTGTCATATAAAACAAAATGTGTCGCTTCTTTATCATATTGGTCCATCTCTTCTTCGAGTGGAACATTTTGCTCATTTACAAAAACTTCATGTCGGACAGAAAAGGCGTCGTCTATTTCTTTATCATTTGTAGCAATTTTTACATTCATTTGATTAAGAGTCCTTTCCTAAGTGGAATGTTTCATAGCTAGACCATTGATGATCATCGAGTTGGTATAATAAATGAAAGCGGTCGATCGTTTCAGTATGATTAATGTCCATCATGTTCAGTTGTCCAACTACATCTGAATGTTCTTGATTTGATAGCTTTTGGCCAATTGTAATATGCGGTACAAAACTATCGGTTTTTTCATAATTATTAAGCAACTCAGTGTTTAGGGTATCGTACAACTTAAGTAATTGCTCATCCTTTTTTATTGCTAAATAGATTTTGTTTGAAGCTGGATGAAATGTTTTAACTTTATATACTTGCAGTGAAAAGGGTAAGATTTGTTCAGCGATTTTGTCTAGTTTCTTAGTAACCGTTTGTGTTTCATCATCTGCTACCTCAAAGGAATCCACTAAAGTAACATGTGGCGGAATGAGTGAATAATGTGGGTCATATCTCTTTCGATAAGAATTAGCATAATCTTGTAGTTTTTTGGATGGAAAGATAGCTATACCATATTTCATAGGCTCTAGATCCTCCTTGTAATTTGTATGTAGTTCCTATAACTCCACTATATTTGTATATTTTATTCATAGTAACTAGCATATACAATAACATTTTATTCATTATGTATTATTATAGCAAAGTCACCAAAAAATTCACATTAGGGAATGAATAACAGCGTTTTATTATTAGTTAAACATCATTGTCAGAGCTCGTTTTAGGTCTGGTTGCCAATATGTCCATGTATGGTTTCCGCAAAATTCATCGTAAAAAACGTTATAATTATTAGATTTGAGTAGGCTTGCCAATTCTTTATTACGACTAAAAAAATTTTCCTCTATTCCATCAGTAGTTTTGACATTCGTTTCTTCCGTACCAATAACATGATAGAGCTCAAGTAAAGATTGCTTATCAAATTGCTTTACAGATTCAATTACCTGTTGATCCACATACGGTGATTGGAGGATTACTTTTCCAAATGTATGTGGGTATGCTAATGCAGTTAGTAGTGAGACTGTTCCAGCCAGTGAATCACCAATTAATGCCCGTGTTGAACCTAATTGATAGGTTGGATAACAAGTATCAATATATCCAATAAGTTCATGTGCAAGAAAACGAATATATGCACGATGTTTAGTACCGCTTGGATGATACTTTTGTTTGCGATCATTAAGATTTTTATAAGGAATACCAATAATAATCGTTTGATCCATTTGGGATGTTTGATGAAGCTCATCTGCTATACGTGCAATTCGGCCTAGGTTGAAATAGTCCCGTCCATCTTGAGTAAATAAAATATTATATGTATACAGTGGTGAATAAGAAGGCGGAAGATATATTAGTAGTTCAATATTTTCTTTTAATGATTCACTATAGAAATAATCATCCATGACTTTTCCTTTTTGTTTTAGCATAAATTCTCCTTAAATAAAACAAATTATTAATTTATATAAAGATTAAGTCAATACACTGCCGTAAGGTTGGCAGTCACTTCATCGTTGGTTCTAAAATTTTTTAATTTTATAGTTAAGACAACATTCGTATCATGACCAAAGCTGCCCTCTTAGAGCATAATAACTTCGGTTAGCTTGTCTTACGCATAGATAAAATCAATTTAGCACTACATTAAGGTGAGGTATTATTATGAAGGATATCATAATAATAGTATATATAGAACGTTTCGAATGAAAAAATTCGGTGGTACGATGCAGTTTGATAAAGAAACAAATCAAATTAGTGTATTGAATAGGATAAGCGGATTTGCGGCAATTTTAAGTTAGTTTTTGAACAAATAATATGACTGATGTTAAGACAAAATTTCGGTTTCAGCCAAATGTTTTAGAAGATCTACTCTTCCATGGTTATTTTTATCGAATAAGGGAAAAACAAAGGTGTCTCCGGTAACTATTTTTCGAGGTTACTTAACATCATTACCGGGATAAATACTTTTATGGGTAAATGGAAAAAAAGGAGGGTAAACACAGCATGAACGATATTACTGTGTATTCAACAAATACTTGACCGTACTGCACAATGATGAAAAAATTCCTTGAGGATCAAGGATTAACCTACAAAGAAGTAAATGTGCAGTTAGATCCTGTTGCCGGTCAAAAGCTAGTACAGGAAACTGGCCAGATGGGCGTACCGCAGACAAAGATCAATGGCAACTGGGTCCTAGGCTATGATCCTGAAAAACTAATGCAGTATGTGAAGAAATAAGTTGAAAAATTTATTTTTTTACAGCTTGTAGATATGGTCTACTAATGCTAGACAAATCTACAAGCTTTTTTGTTTTTCCTCGCAAAATGTGATTACTTCCTTATGTATCAGTATCAACGTTTAAGAAATTGTTGGAGATAATTTTGTTGCTTCTCCTAATTTTTCCACCCATTACGCCAGTAAAACTTCAAACACCTGATATTAACGTTATTTCATTTACTAGCTCAGACAGTGTAGATGCTTACTATGTTGAACCCACTATATTGGATTTTGTAAGTTCCACCATGACATTTGCTCAATAGGAAATTATTGGCGCTGTACTAGTAATAATAAATGTCGTTACAATTGAAGAGACGTTACAAGTGGTGCTCATTTATTTTAACAACCAATAAAAAGAAAACGCTCTCCTTTATCAAAGAAGTGGAAACAGGCTTGTGAGAATTAACGCAGAAAGTGCACAAGTGGATCCTTATGCTCTATATGGTGGTTTATTTGTACCCTAAAAGGGTGCAATAAAGTTGTACAAAAAAAAAGTTGTCGTGGATAGGTCATGCTATTTGCTTTACAATAGAGGAAGTGAAAGAGTATATTCTGTATTAAATTTATGCAGAACAAATCAACATGTGTAATATGACTAATTGAAAAGGGGTTCCGGGGAGAATGCAAACATTGACAAAAACAGAAACGATAGTTCGTTATCTGAATAATGAAAAAGTGTATTATGGAATTTTGGAGGATAATGAAATCATCCAACTGTCAAGTGATTTTACGGAAATTGTTAACAATGAACTAAAGTATGATGGAGTAAGGGTTAAATATAATGATGTTAAGATTTTGGAGCCAGTAACTCCTTCAAAAATTGTTAATTTTGGTTGGACATATGCACTACACGCAAAAGAAACTGGTGGACAAGCTAATCTTGGTGAACCATTTCTGTTTTTAAAGCCAACTACTTCTATTATTCCAGATCAAGGTGAAATCATTTTGCCACCTACCGATTTAACCAAGCAGGTAGAAATGGAGGGGGAATTAGCACTTGTAATTGGAAAACGTTGTAAAAATGTGAAAGAAGAAGAAGCATTAGATTATGTTTTTGGGTGTACTATTTTTAATGATGTGACAGCAAGAGACCTTACTAAATCAGATCCCCAGTTCACAAGAGGTAAAGGTTTTGATACGTTTGGGCCATTAGGTCCTTATATTGTGACCAATATAGATCCAACCAATTTAAAAATTGTTACAACTTTAAACGGGGAAGTTGTGCAAGAGGGTAATACGAATCAAATGTCATTTTCCATTCCTTTCTTAATAAGTTGGATTTCAAAAGTCATGACACTAGAGCCTGGTGATGTTCTTGCAACTGGCTCACCGGCAGGGAGCTGTCCAATGAAATCGGGGGATACTGTAGTAGTTGAAGTGGAGCATATAGGTCAACTTCGCAATAAAGTTAAGTAAAAAGTTACTGAAGATTAACCTGGTTAATATAAATAAATTATAAAAAACACGACTTTTCGTTATTCTTGGAGGAAAGTCGTGTTTTTTATATTGGTAATATTAAGGGGGGAATTAACTACCCAAGGTTAATTGTGCCTTTTACAGAAGGTTGTTTAAACTCTCTAGGCCAGTATACATCTTGGATTAATAACTTAAGAGGGTATGTTCCCTTTAAATACAAATTATGCCATAGGTGACGTCTGTTTTAACGTTCTTATGGCTTTAAATGGCTATAAATGTTTATGTAGAATAATGCCACAGCCCCTGAACAAACTCCTTATTTACTCTATTGTTTAATTCCATGTAATCAAGATGCCCAATTACCTCTGACATTACAAGAGAGAATTGTTCATGATAAATTCGATTATAATAGGCCATTGCGAGATCATTTGCGGTCGATATTCCAGAGCCAATCAATTGAAGGAGCTTTTCACATTTTTGTTCAGTTCTCTCTAATTTCATTTGGATTAACTCGTTTGCATTATAAATGAGCTCTCCATGCCCAGGAAAAACGATTTCCGCGTTAAGCACCGCACATCTTTTCAATGATTCCAAATGTTGATTTAATGTCAGTATTTTTTTTCCTTCATAGTCGGGTTCAACCAAGGCATTACTGGAAATATGTCCAAGTAAAAGATCACCGGTAAATAACCATCTGCTATTTTGATCCCAAAATGCTAGCTGATCAGGTGCATGTCCAGGAGTATCGATAATGTTAAAATGTAATATTGATGTATGTTTTAGTTCGATGATATCGGCCTCAAGAGCTTGATTTTGATTCTCTCTGTTAGCTTGCCTTAATGAATCAACTTTTTTCTTGCCCTCTTCACCACAGCCGTGCTCTCTATAGAGGTTAGCATAAAAATCTATTCTCATTTCAAGGAAAGTTCGATCCCGTTTTAATCTAGGAATGGAATGAGGAGATGCATATACAGGCAGTGGGTGATTGGAAACAATTTTGTTAACTAGTCCTACATGGTCAATATGATGATGCGTAAGAATAATTTCTGTTATATCTTTTAAGCTATGATCATTTTCCATTAACGTAGCATTTAGAGCATTCCAACAGTCTTCGTTATTAAAACCTGCATCAATTAATGTCAAAGATTGAGCTCGTTTTACTAAAAAGAAATTAACGGTTTTTAAAATCGATTTAACAGGAACAATTATTGGCAAAACGGTACAATCTTCTTTTTTTAAATACTTCACCTTTACACCTCGCTATTGCAAGAAAAGTTCATTTTATTTTATAAATAAATTTTAAAAATTCATAATTTTATGTTAATAAATTTAACAGACAATAACAAATAATAAGCTCATATGAGTAATGACAAATGAAAGGAAGTAATATAACAATGATACAAAAGTCAAAAGGGGATTTAATATAAGAAATATCTCCGAACGGCGTTAAGCAAATTGTTAGTTGTATTGCAGGAGGATATATATATTGAACCAATTAAACAGATATTTTGTGAGTTTGTTGAAGATTGGTTCTGTATGCAAAGGCAGCAAAATGTGTGCAAACAACAAAAGAAGGGCTTTATGCTAATCTGTTGTAAAATAAAAAAGCCTATACCCCTTGCTACACAAGGAATATAGGCTCCTGTTTTGTGATGGTCTGTACTGGGTTCGAACCAGTGGCCCCTTGCCTGTCAAGCAAGTTATGCCAATCAGAATATAACAGTTTTCGTTTGAAGTTGTTGATTTAATAGGCTTAATTATTTACTGTGTACGATTTAAACAGATGTTTTTGGTGGCAGTATGATTAATTGTGCCACCAGGTTGCCACCAAGTGCCACCGTGTAATTAAGCCTTTTATAATAAAAATGTTAATCCAGAATTATTAATACTTCGAAGTGATTATGATTATATCATTTCTTAGGTTTAACCCATAATATTACTTAGCTATTAGTTCAGGAAAGCAAAGAAGGATAAAAACCAACTTGAGCAATATGAGATAGTCCACCAGAGGATAACTGGTTCGTTTTGGGAGAGAAACATGCTAAGAATAATGTAAATAACACAACGATTAGCATTACTTTGGCAATTAATCAGCAATACAGCAAGTAAAAAAGCTCAGATAAATTCTAAGCTTTTTTGACGTTGCGATATATTTACCTTCTTCAACTAACGCCCCCGTTAGCTCAACATAACAATTTTTAAGTTGTTTTAAGTTGCAACTCTTTTTTATCCATAACTTTAAAACTAATCCACGTAGAAACAAGACACAGTATGAGACTAATAATGCCCCCAACACTAATATAAAACGGTGTAAAATACGACAATGCTTCAGCCGAAACAAAATTTATTGGAGATAATAAATTTTCATATGTCCAACCATCCATTCTTGTTCTGACAAAATTAAATCCAATTAAATACAGAGATAAACGTTCACCCAACATAACAAATAAGCCAATTAGAAATGAATTTTGTAATGGTTTATTCTTATAAATGACACTTATAAACATTCCTAATAAGACATATGGAATGATTGTAACAAACGAACCAACAAATAAACCTGATACTATTCTGTTACGGTCAAAAGGAACATCATAAATTAAGTTATAGAAAAAGAACCCAATCATTACTGAAATGAAATAAAAAAATGCTGTAAATGCCGCACTTTCCAGATACTTACGCAACGTCTATACCTCCATAATTCCTTAGCATTATTTCCATACTAATGAATATTTTACCATAAAATTACATAACCCTTCTTTCACTAAACTGCCCCAATAGTACAAGAAGCGACTACTCTTGTTGAGCAATTGCCCCCGTTAATAAATATTTTTGGGTTCTACTTTTTCTCCGTCTGGTAAAGGCATTCCATTGAAATTCACTCTATTTTCAGGGTTTGGCAGGGGTAAGAGTTCATTAGGTTTATTCTCTTTTTTTAGGAACTCCTCCAATTCTTTTTCCTGTTGTTGTTTTTCAGTTTTAGAAAGTTGATTGTTGTATATCTTTTTTTCCTTATGTTGATTTTCACTATTATTTGCAGTTTCATTAATAGCTCCACTAACAACGGGGAACACAGCGAAAACAAAGACTAATGAACACAATATGAAAGATAACTTTTTCATTTTAAGCTCCTTTTTCATTAATAAGATTAGATTGTTTTATTATATTCACTGCTTGTCCTAAACTTTCCTTCTTGCACTAAACCACTGTTAGTAAAAGAGTAACTGTCTCTATTAGATACTATCATTTCTTGAAAACATTTTTTATTTTTGTTGCTAACCAATTTAGAAATCTTCCCTCCAAATCAGGGGTAGAATTCTGATAACCCTCTAATCCATTACCATATTTTTTTATAGTAAATTCCTTCACCCTTTGAAAATATTCCTTTATGCTCATAATGAAACTTACCTCCTTATGAAAATTTCGGCATATATGTCCAATAAGCCTTACTCCATTATTGAGATGAATAACTGTAAAGGTAATTTCGGTTCTGCCACTATCCTGCCCAACAATAGTGAAAGAAGCGACTGCTCAATTGAACAATCGCCCCCTTTAGTTGAAGAAGGAATATTTTAAACATAGAAAGATAAAACTATTAAAAAAGCAATTTAGTGGAGGAGCTATGGCATTTTCAATTTTTTTTGCATTAACAGTGATAATAAATCTTACATATGCCGTATCCAAAAAGAACCTTCATCTATTTGAAATATTCTTCATTTGGATGGTAACTAACATTATTCACCATAACTTTATGACCATCTTCGCATTGAATATGGAGATGATCAATTTTAATAGCCATTCAACTAGTTATTGGACAATGGCACTTATCAGGGTCTTCCTTATTCCTGTACTTATTATTTGGTATATAGATAAAATCCAAGGGGCAAAAAACAGGGAAAATTGGATTATGCTATTTATTTTAATACCCCTTTTGATAGGGATTGAATATCTAGCCAACCTTCTTAATGTATATGATTTTGTAAAATGGAATCTTTTTTACTCCATAATAGAGTGGGTTGTCATTTTACTTCTTATAAGCTACCTCTCTACTAGCTTTAGAAAAATTCTTAGAAAAGAGATGAGCTAATTGTTACCATTGCCAGAACAGTTTAACGAAAATGAATGGTTTATAATTCTTACCATTGTTTGTGGTTTCATATTGATATTGTTCCTCCCAAAAAGATACCCTCTTGTAATTTCTATCTTAATGATTTTGTTCACTGTAACTATTGCTATTATTATGGATCACCTGATTGCAACACCACCCTTGGATTTATATGACCTTAATGATCTTAAAAAATACGAGGTAACAGACATAATAACATATTTGATGTATTCCCCTTATGCATTACTATGTGTGTACTTATTTGACAAGTTTGATCCAAAGGGTATTTATATCACTGCATATGTGATCCTTTGGTCTCTTTTTGCTCTAGGCTTTGAATGTTTAGCTGTGTTTTTTAATGTTTTTAAGTTTAGTGGATGGACTTTTCTTAATTCATTTGCTTTTTACCTTCTTGCTACATCCATATACATACTTTTTTTTAGATTTATTATGGGCTCATTAAAAAGTAAACAAAGTCTTCCAATAACAAGGTAAAATAGAGCAAAGATGATATCCGTCATTTTTGCTCTATTTTTATCAATCGTTTCACTATTGCTTATTACACATTCCTGCCCCGTTAGCCATCCATGAAACGCAAAAATCAGCGCTTCACCACAGAGAATGAAAACGGTTAAGAACCGTCAATACTGATTCTACGGCTGGGAGAGGAAGGTCGCTTAACTATGGTGCGTTAGAGCCCATCCGTTAGNACCCGTTAGCCATCCATGAAACGCAAAAATCAGCGCTTCACCACAGAGAATGAAAACGGTTAAGAACCGTCAATACTGATTCTACGGCTGGGAGAGGAAGGTCGCTTAACTATGGTGCGTTAGAGCCCATCCGTTAGTCTGACTCCAACGACCACGGTGCACCACTGACTGTCGCTCCCTTTAGGGAAGCACACATGGTAGATTAATCCCATTCTGGTTGCTGCACCAGCCTCCAATTATATTCAGAGCCGTAGGAAGGATGTTTTCAATGGATGTAGTCATTGAAAGAGCATGCGGTATGGATGTTCATAAGGACAATATTACTGCATGTATTATGACACCAGAAGGAAAGGAGATTCAAACTTTTTCAACTAAAACTGTATTTCTAATACAGTTGGTTGACTGGATTAAAGAGCATAACTGTACCCATGTTGCCATGGAAAGCACAAGTGTTTACTGGAAGCCTATTGTTAATTTACTAGAAGCAGAAGATATTGAGTTTCTAGTTGTGAATGCCCAACATATGAAGGCAGTCCCAGGACGTAAAACTGATGTCAAAGATGCAGAATGGATTGCCAAACTTCTTCGTCATGGACTCTTAAAAGCTAGTTATATTCCTGATCGTAATCAACGAGAATTACGTGAACTAGTTCGATATCGCAGGAGTATTATTGAAGAACGAGCTAGGCAACATAATCGCATTCAAAAGGTATTAGAGGGTGCAAATATTAAGCTAGGCTCTGTGGTTTCAGACGTTATGGGCGTTTCAGGTCGGGATATGCTTAACGCTATTACCGAAGGAGAAGAGGACCCTGAAAAACTAGCAAACTTTGCTCGACGTACAATGAAAAAGAAAAAAGATGAACTAATGCTTGCCCTTAAAGGTTATATCAATTCGCATCAACGCCTAATGTTGAAAACAATTTTGAAGCATATTGATCTTTTAACTCAGCAAATCGAGATGCCGGATCACGAAGTAGCATGTAGAGTAAGCTCCCATCAAGAAGACGTTGAACGCTTAGACTCTATACCAGGCATAGCTACCAGAATGGCTGAGCAAATTTTATCTGAAATCGGAACAGATGTTAAAAATCAATTTCCAAGTGCAGCTCATATGTGTTCTTGGGCAGGATTGGTTCCTGGACATAACGAAAGTGCGGGAAAAAGAAAATCATCTAAAACTAAAAAAGGAAACAAATATTTGAGGTCAGCATTAACAGAAGCAGCTCATTCTGTCAGAGGATCTAAAAACTATCTCGGAGCACTGTATCGGCGTACAGCGTCACGAAAGGGAAAGAAACGTGCAGGAATAGTAGTGGCTCATGCCATGTTGAGAATTGCTTATTATCTCTTAACCCGTAAAGAAATATATGTAGACTTAGGCGAAGACTACTTTGATAAACAGAGACAACAGTCAATTGTACGGCATTCCCTACGCAGACTTGAAAGTTTGGGATACTCAGTAACATTACAAGAACCTGAAGCATTATAATCCAGTTCGTATTCCTACAATAGATCAATAAATCAGGCGCTCTCCCCTTTTTTTAAAAAATGAATGAGCTGCGTCTTCTTAAGTATTGCCTTTTTCCTTTAATTACAGAAGTTTATTTTCATGGTAGTTGAATAAGGACTTCCTTATATTATTTTAACATTAAATCCTTCAATTCCTTAAAAAATTACTTTGTTCTCAAAATAACACACTAATTAACACTACTTTTATCATATGAAATAAAAGGGGACAAAAACTTATGAACTCTCTCAAGTGTATGGTAAAACCACTGCGGATTCCAACTCAAATTCTAATATAAAGTTGATATATCAATAAGAGAAATAAGCGTACCAAGTCATTGCTAATTGGCACGCTATTTCTACTTCAATTTATTTTTTATCTCCCAAAACTTACCCCGTTGTAATAAGAGTGGTTTCTCTATTTTATTAATTTATATTTCATTTACAAATTTCAACTCGATTGAATTATTTGATGCTAACTCCTTTTTATCAGTAGGTTTAAATCCAGCACGATCCAGAAAATCCTTAGCAGCTACTATTTTATCTCGATCCAAACTATTGGGGTTCACCATGATTTCGTAAAGGATCTCTCTTGCTCTTATCGCATCATATAAGAAGTGCAATCTCAACTGTTGTTCTATATCGCTCTGGAGCGCCCTAATAGCATCTATAACTGTAGTTTTTTGTAGGAGTTGGTAGCCAATTTCAGATGCCCTTCGGCTACTGTAACCAGCACGTTTGGCGGCTTGTGTTGCATTAAAATCCTTCACATATTCATTTACAAAAGCATTTTGCTTTGGGGTTAAACCCTTTACCACATTCATGAATAATCACCTTTCAAACGTTTTTTTCTTCCACACAAAAAGCATGCAGTTTTAACACTTAAGTTGATTCCGAGCTAGATAATAAAAGTGGTGGTAGATATAATTTCCAACCGTCCTATCTAATAGGAAAACGGTGGAGAAGTGGTATCTGGACTCGAAAGTTTTCAAACTTCCTAGTAAGGCTTGTGGTTTGTATTGACTGCGGTAATTTCCTTTAAGTATGTTTTCATATCCGTTTGGGTCTTCAACAATCATTGTAAAATGTAATTTCTGCGCACGTATCAGTTCATTCTCAAACCTGTTTCGTTCTTTTATGGATTGAGCCAATTCATCAATGCTGTTTTTCCGTTCAATGGCTGCTTGAAATTGAATGGGTTTTATAATACCTAGTTTTTCGTTAGGGGGAATGACAGCCATGTAATCGCCAGTATCAAGTTTCCTAGTTTTATAGCGTATACCTTTCGTATCAAAGTACTTGGTTATGTGTTCATTTTGCTGCTCCCTCGTATCGATTAAAATGGTCATACTATTAAGCGCCTCTTTAATTTCAGCATCTGTATACATGTACGGAATATGCACACAATCACCAGCCTTCATTAACTATTAAACTCACAATATATTTGTAGTAAGTGTAGTAGACGTAGTAGGCTTAAAATAAAAGTTTTTTAATATATATATATCTATTTTATTATAAATAGTTTTTAATATGTGCTTACTACGCTTACTACACCTAGAGCCACAAGGGATTGAGCCTACTACATAGGACTACTACACGCTTACTACAGTCTACTACTCATAACTCTTATCCCAACATACACGTATCTAGCTTTTTTTACACCGTCATACTCCACCCGTTTTGACTTATAAGTAAACCTTTCCTTCATTTCCATCCCAAAGTTATTTTTATTTAAGCACTGAAAACCACTTTCTTGGCACCACTTTTTATAAGCCTGGTATAGTCGGTCGGGTACTTCCCATAAATCCTCATTACAAGGATCAACTTCACATATTTCATTAATGAATTGACCGATTATGTCTTGTTCCTCTTTGTATTGATTAACTGATTCTATTATTTGTGGTGGCGGATTTAGACCTTGCTTTTTCCATTCCAGAAAGCCTTCTAATGCCCATATCAATATACCTTCCATTTCTTGCGCTAGCTTTTTGTCTAAGTCCTTATCACGCTTTTCTTTCGGAATATAGTTATTAAACTCAATCAAATGGATCCGTTCCCATATAGCATTCTTCCGTTCGAAAATTTTAGGCTTGTTGTTGGTCAGCATAAATATCTTAAAGGTTGGTTTATACTCAAATGGATTTTCATACTTGCGCTCAGCCTGGATTTCATCTCGCCCCGTTATCTGCTTAATTAACTGGACTGCAAGTTCTTCCCCTCTTTCAACCTCTGATGTGGACAAGAATCTCAATCCTACTAGTTCAGCAAGATTATGTCTGGCTGATTGACCTTTCATAAAAGTAGATGGATCCGTGGTTCCAGCATAATCACCTAGTCAGCTCTGAATTGTGTTTATGAATACGGACTTCCCATTCCGTCCTTTTAAACCAAGAAGGATAAACATGACTTCTTCTTTATTACTTCCCGTTAAGGCATAACCAATCGTCCGTTGAATATAAGCAATCATTTCTTTGTTTCCCATAAAGGTCGTTTCCAAAAATCGTTCCCAAATTGGACACTTAGCACCTGGATTAAATTTAACGTCCATGTATTTCGTCATATAGGCTGCACGATCATGCTCTAATAAAACGGACGGACATATACCATGCTGTTCCAGCAAATCTAAATCTAATATTCCGTTTGCCACATTTAGTTTAAAATCATGGGTATCTAATCTACTTTCATCAATGGTATAGCCATCTAGAACCGAATCCGCTAAATTTAGCATTGCATTTATTCGAGCTGATCCTTGAGAACGTTTAATGTGGCTTAAAACTGGATTCCAATCTTGTTCTTCAACATGTTCTAGTTCTTTTTCAAGTGTTTTTACTATATCGATTGCCAGCCTTTTTAATTGATTCGTTTTATCTACTTCCCAATACTTTCCGTTCCAAAAGAGCCATTTCTTACGTTCAACATGGTATCTAAATTTACTCCCGTGTTCAAACATCAAACGTTCAGCATTACCTAAATCAGTTAAGGGCATAGTAGCTCTAGTTGCATACTTTTTATGTTCCTCAAAATCTTCTATATTATTATTTTCGATTTGAGAGTCCCTCTCTTTAACAAATTCTAATGTTTTATCCACACCTTTTTCCCTCAAAAGGTCTGCTATTGATCGAATAGGTTGATCCATATGCCCACCTCCTTTTCTGCAGCAAAAAAGTAGTCAATATACATTTCAATGTCTAGTTGCTTTTGATATCCAGCTAATAACCCATCAAGTAGATATTCGTGATAGGCTTTTTTGTGATAGTAAAGTACGACAAACGGGTCATCTTCTAAATTTCTTTGATATTGATCTATTTGTGCTTTCATGAATTTCCGTATGTCACATAGCGTATAGAACAGCTTTTGACATTCCTCAAAAAAACTAGACTCTAGATGTTTATCCTCTTGACATTTACTTTCTATGAACCTTTGCTTTGGCGTAAGTTTCCTTTTTCGCGAGAGTCCCAGTCGTTTAGCTAATTGGGTAACTGCCTGGCTATTATCGATACCTTGCATTAAGGCATATAGGTAAATTTGATCGCCACCTACACCACAACCAAAGCATTTAAATATATTCTTCTGTGGATTCACACTAAAGGATGGGGTTCGTTCACTATGGAACGGGCATAACCCCATATAATTTCGACCACTCTTTCTTAACTGCAGATGTGATTCTTCGACAATACTTAAAATATCAAGCTTAGCTTTAATCTGGCTTATTAGCTCAGTAGTGCTAATCTTAACCCACCACCTTAATGTGTGTTATTGAAAGATCTCTTTTTCCATAATCCATCGATATATTGAATCCTTTTGAAATAGAATTCTCTTTCCAACTCTAATGTGAGGTATCTGCTTTATACGTACCAATTCGTAAATGAGATCCTTTTATACACCAATATATTTAGAAACCTCTTTAACGTCCATGGTTACACGCTCCATTACTGAACCTCCTTTTTATTAACCTTTGACTTTGTGGCTAAGATTTCATCAATTTGTTTCTTTATATCCTTGGGGAGTTCTTTTCGTAAAAGTTTACAAAAGTGCCCTTCACTTATACCAAGCAGTTCAGCGATCTCCCATTGATAATATCCGCTACTTCGAATTGCCTTCTTTATCATTTGGTTACTTGGCAAAACAATCATCCCTTTCCATAAGTTATTGTTGCTATTGATATTCTAGTTGTTATTCACTATACTAATAGTAGATGAAAATATTAATCGGTGGTAGTCAAATAATCGATTATTATTTTTGTCGAAAACATAAGAAAGGAAGGTTGACTTTGGAATATAGCCTTTTTAATCAATTTTCTCCTTGGTTTAGAACACAGTATCATTTAGTAAAAGATGAAGATGGGGTAGAGTTTATTTGTACAAAAGGAATTGAAACAGTAGATTTATATATTCCTGAGGATTTCCACCCAGAGGATAAAATTGCTCCATATAGGGAACTACACATGAAGTCTACACCTTACGTTGCTCTAGCTAGGTTGGATTTGGATGATAATGAACAAATTTTAGAGTTTGCAAATACGTGGGGATTATTAGGATTATGGAATGTAACGAAATATAACCAGGGGGATGATGTACTTAAAAGATATAAATTTAGAATTAATGAGATTTTTGAGGATCCAACTAAAACAGGCAGAAACGCTAAGAGGGAACCCCTCCATTTGTTTATTAAGGCGGCTAAGGACTTTCAAGAATATTTGGCACTATTGACTAAATACAGAGAAACTCAAAGTAACTTGTTGCTTGGACAAGAAAAAATAAAATCAATAACTGATGATATAAAAAAAACTGTACAAGAAAAACAACTAAGTCAATTAGCAAATAAACATAAGGTGTCTAGGCGAGTAGTAGAAAATATAGTTTGGTTAAATAGTGTCCAATTACAATTGACTGCTGAGAGAAATGAGATTTTAAAGGGGAATACTTCACCACAGTATTACATTTCAACATATAATATTGAGGACCAGGCAGGGTGGTACTTTAATTCCTTATTAAGCTACTGTTTTTTGAAGACTGGTGAAATCAATTTTAAGAGATGTGAGTGGAGGAAGTGTAATAAGTTATTTATTAGCAAAAACCCCAAAAGTGTACATTGTAGTACTGCATGTAAAAATAGCAAAGGAACAGAGGAGTTAAATATTAAGAGGTGGAAACAGGCACTTTGTTCAACTTATGATTCATACGAACCCGAATATATAGAGAACAAAATTGATATTTTATTGGCAAAAGGAATATCAGGGCAAAAACGTATTGAAAAAGAGTTAGAAAGATTATTAAAGATGGAGGTTGATTCATAATGACTGGTCACGTAACGGAGGTTGGAAAAAACTCTTGGAAACTAACTGTTAATAATGGATTTAAGGCAAATGGACGGCGAAATAGAAAATTTAAAACCGTTAAGTGTAAAAATAGAACAGAGGCTAAAAAAGAATTAGCTAAGTTTATGATTGAGATTGAAACTGGAGAGTACATAGCTCCTAATAAAATGACGTTTTCGATGTTCGTTGAGGAGTGGACACAAAAATATGCTGAAAAGCATTTAGGACCTTCCACTAATGAATTATATCAAAATCTATTAAGAAAACGAATACTTCCAGCGTTTGGTCATTTACAGATGGATAAGATTACTCCCATGCAAATCATTGACTTTCTATATAAATTACAAAGTGATGATGCCAGGGCAGATGGTAAGGTTGGTGGATTATCATCTTCTACTGTTGAAAAACACCATAGAGTTTTTAGAAGTATATTTAAACGTGCTGTTGATTGGAAGGTAATAAAAGAAAGTCCCGTAGAAAATGTAAAAAAACCTAAAGTAGATTCAAAGAAAAGTAAGGTGTATACAGAAGAACAAGTACTAAAATTAATGGAACATTTACGAGGTGAGGATATTAAGTGGAAAATGATTGTAACCCTCGCAATTGCTACTGGAATGCGACGAGGTGAAATTGCTGGATTAGAATGGGATCATGTGGATTTAGATAAAGGTTAAATTTTCAAAGAACCAAAAACAAAAAACTCGATTCGTACTATAACATTATCACCTGGTGTAACTGAACAGCTCAAGCAATACAAGCGGATAAAGAATAGGCATAAACTTTTTGTGGGAGATAAATGGGAAGGTGGAGATAGGTTCATACTTTTTAGCTCAGAATTTGGAAAACCTATGGATCCTAAAAGCATTACAAGGTGGTGGAAAAAAAGAATCAAAAAATATGGATTGCCAGAAATAAGGTTCCATGAATTAAGGCATACTCAGCAACACTTTTAATTAACCAAGGTGTCCATATGAAAACTATAAGCGCAAGATTAGGACATGCTAAAATAGGAACAACAATGGACCTATACGGACACGCTTTAGAAAGTGCTGACGAGATTGCAGCAGCTCATTTTGATAACTTTTTAGGAAATAAAGATATAAAGTAAAAAAATAAATATTTGTGAGTAATGATTTTGTATCTTTAACCACTATATAAAACTTCGCTTTTGCAAAATTGCCACCAATTTGCCACCAAAACATCTGTACTTCTTCAAACAAAATACTCTGTTATATAGAAAAAACCTTGATAACTCAATGGTTACCAAGGCTCTGTAGTAATGGTCTGTACTGGGTTCGAACCAGTGGCCCCTTGCCTGTCAAGCAAGTGCTCTCCCACTGAGCTAACAGACCATAATTATAGAATTATTATATAAAATGTTAACAATTAAGTCAATACAGCTAATTATCTATTAAAATGACAATTCCTTTTAAATTATTTCATATATATTGTAAGATTATAAATATAGTATTTTGCAGTTGTTCATGATGTTGATTTAGGGGGAAAGATTAAATGAATGAGCTAAACGTATTATTTAGAAAGCGGATAGGAATTCCTGTGCATCAGGAACTTTCATTTGAAGATTTACCTAGTATTTTAGTAAAAACAGGAACGACTATTCCGTTTGAAAACCTAGGTGTTATTACTAAAAAAAATAAAGCTATAACTAAAGAAAATTTAGTGAACAAAATTTTGGTCCGTAACGAAGGCGGACTTTGTTATGAATTAAACACATTACTTTATTTCTTCTTACTTGATAATGGTTTTGATATAAAGTTGGCTCGGGGAGTAGTTTATAATCATGTTGATCAAGTTTGGGGAGCAATTGGACGAACACATGTAACTATCTTGCTTAACTATGGCAATAAACAGTATTTAGTTGATTCAGGGTTTGCAGGGAACATTCCATTAAGGCCGGTTCCATTAGATGGGGAGATTGTGAGATCCAGTAATGGAGACTTTCAAGTGCAAAAAACTGCTACTAATTACGGAGATTATATTTTAAAACTTAAACTGAATCATAAAGATGTTGATTGGCGGATTGGATATGCCTTTGATTCAAAGCAGATTGTTGATGATTTATCTCAACTTAATGATATTCAAACAATTATTTGTGAAAATCCTGGTTCCTCTTTTAATAAATCATACTTAATTAATATACTAACAAGCGATGGAAGCTTAACATTGACCGATACCTCCTTTACCCAATGGAAAAATGGGAAAGTAGAAAAAGAAAAAATAGAATCAGAGCAATTTAAACAATTAGCAATGAAACACTTTGGAATTACCAATTTGTAGTAAATATGTTATATAACATAAATTGTAAACCAACTAATACTCACTATCATAGTGGGTATTTTTTTAGTAAAAGCACATAGAAACACAGATAACTACTACAAAGATGTTCGTATTTTTAATAGAATTAATAATCACAAATCTGTAACAAATTTACTTTTTACAGGAAATAGCGTGATCAAAATTATAGAAGTAAAAAAAGAATTGCCATATAATTTTGGTTAAATGGAAAAATTTACGTAGCATCTTTTGAAAGGTGGGAATGTAGGACGAGAAAATTTATCTGATTTCGCCGATCTTTTTAATGAAATAATAAATTTTCTCATAAAGAAATAGTATATTGCTATTTAATAAAAAAATAGAGTTTATACAGGGGGTAGAAAAATGGCGAAAGACTCAAAGAAAAATATTTCTATTATTACAGATCAGCTTTCGAATAATGCGATTCAAAGAAGTTTACGAACAAAACTAATCATTGCAATTGTGATTAGTTTGCTTATCAGCTCACCTATTTCAGCGTATATAAATTCTTATGTTAAACAATTTGTTGATGGTAACTTTGGAGTATACATAAATACAATCATAACATTGCTTGTATCAACATTGATCATATTATTGTTTGTTAAATTTATGATCATAAATCCTTTACAAAAATTAATTTTTGCAACTGAATTAGCTGCTGCTGGTGACTTAACAGTTTCTATAGAGATTAATACAAAGGATGAAATGAATCAATTAGCCCGTTCATTTAATAAGATGATACATAATTTGAGTAGCTTAGTTCAAAAGGCAAATGAAACAGCTTTTCAGGTAGCAACTCAATCGAACGAATTTAAGGCAAGTGCTGAACAGAATAGTAAGGCAATCGAGCAAATTTCAGTTTCGATTGGCGAAGTTGTTGAAGGTTCTGAAATTCAGGTGAATCATGCAACAGAGTTAAAAAATTCAGCTACAGATATCTCTCAGGATATGGAGCAATCAGCCTCATCGATTCAAATGATGGACATAGTATCTAAAAATACAAATGAAAAAGCTGATAGTGGAAGTAAAGTTGTTATGCAAACGATAGAACAAATGAACAAAATCCAGCAATCTGTTAAAGAATTAGAGACTGTCATTGATGATCTAGGCAGTAGATCTCATAAAATCAATGAAATTGTTGGTATTATTACACAAATTGCTGAACAAACCAACTTACTTGCATTAAATGCTGCTATAGAAGCTGCAAGGGCTGGTGATCATGGTAAAGGCTTTGCTGTAGTTGCTGATGAAGTTCGGAAACTAGCAGAACAGTCTGGACAGGCTGCCGGCACTATTAGTGAACTTACTAAAGAAATACAAACTGGTACGGCAACAGCTGTGCATTCTATGAAGAACGGAACGACAATAGTTGAAAAAGGAATTGAGATGGTAAATCAGACAGGCAAAGTTTTTGACGAGATTGTGGCGAATATTCTGGATATGACAATGACAACAAAAGAGGTCTCAGCTACAGTCCACAATGTTAATAGTAAATCCCAAAATATGAGAAACATGATAGAAGATATTGTTTCTATAGCTGAACAAACTTCAGGAAGTACTCAGCATGTAGCTGCTGCGATTGAGCAACAAACAGCCTCTATGGAAGAAATTGCGGCAACTTCAGTTATTTTAAGCAAATTATCAACTGATCTACAAAATAATATAAATGAATTTAAAATAGTGTAAAAAGAAGTTTGAGTTATAGACAAGTTCCTTCATACTCGTGCATAAACATGTACGAGAAGGGAGGAATTTTTTATGTATACAATAGTAATAAGGAAAAAGTGGATTATTTTGTTTGCAATTCTTTTACTTCTTGGGTTCGGCGCAACTATATTTCTTCAAGAAGAAGCAATCCCGGCTTCAGACCAACCAGCTGTGGGGAATGAAATAGTATTAAATATGGTCACGGGAGAGCTGAAGACCAAGTTAGAGAACGGTAAAGAGATCGAATCTTACCGGTGGGATCCCGGAACAATTGTCGTACCAAAAAGTGAGGATGTAAAGCTTAGTATCTTTGGTGTAAATGGTCAGGAGCATCCTTTTTATATTGAAGGTACTGATATCAAAGGAGTCGTGAAAAAAGGTGAAGAAACGGTTGTAAACTTGAGGTTTGATAATGAGGGTACATATCGCTTAATTTGTACAACTCACCAAAATATCGGTCATAATGGCCCGATGATAGCATATATTGTCGTTGATTAAAATATTAAAATAACCATTAGGGGGAAAAGTGATTTGCTTTTCTACTTGTACTAACACGGGATTTGCCATAATGGTAAATTCCGTTTTTTCTTATTTCTACACAAGGAATGATATGATAATTCGCAGTTTATACTAAGCAACAGAATGCGAATTCAGCATTGAATAAACTGGAGGTTATATTATTGGATCGTCAACAATTGGAGCAGTTAGGTCAAGAGTTACGGGATATTGGTCATAGAAGACGTGAGTTAGCAGAGCAAATCTTCCAAGAAGTAAACGAGGGAGATACACAATCCTCTAAAGAACTATACA
Source organism: Bacillus sp. Marseille-P3661 (assembly GCF_900240995.1). NCBI lineage: Bacteria > Bacillati > Bacillota > Bacilli > Caryophanales > Bacillaceae > Bacillus > Bacillus sp. Marseille-P3661. Next base: position 495,381 of record NZ_LT965954.1, on the reverse strand, counting down.
AAGAATTAAGTCAAATCTCAGATCAAGCGATTGCAATAATGACTCGTCAAAAAAAATTATTTGATGAAGAAGTTCAAAGAACATAGCGTGGGTTAACGCTATGTTTTTTATTTTATTAGAATAAAAAGAATGAAACTTTGTGAAAATATGCTAGAAAAAGTATTTCATGGTGGAGGGGATTTATAAATGATTAAGAAGCTGCAGTTGCCTCTTCAAACTTTAAGTTTAATTGTAGGTTTCATGGTCTGGGTTATCATATCATCCTTATTGTCCTTTATTAAGGAAGACATCCAATTAACAGCGGGGCAGATCTCGTTGGTCACAGCAGTACCGGTTATTTTGGGATCGATACTGCGTGTTGCAGTAGGATTCTGGACCAACCGTTTTGGTTCTCGAAAGCTTTTCCTCATAAGCCTTCTTTTTTTAATGTTGCCTGTATATTATTTAAGTTTAGCAGATTCCTTTGCAGATTTAATCGTTTCTGGATTATTCCTTGGTGTAGGTGGTGCTATATTTTCAATTGGGGTAACGTCCTTACCAAAATACTATCCAAAAGAACGGCATGGATTTGTTAATGGAATATATGGAGTGGGGAATATTGGAACAGCGTTTACATCTTTTGGAGCGCCGATCATCGCAAATCAATATGGTTGGCAAGTGGGAGTTCGTTTTTTGCTACTTCCTTTGTTGCTTTTTTCTATACTAACCTTCCTTTTTGGAGACAAGCATGAGACAAAGGCTAAGACATCATTAAAGGAGCAAATACTCGCTGTTTATCGTGATGAAAAGCTATGGTTTTTAAGTTTGTTTTACTTTATCACTTTTGGGTCTTTTGTAGCTTTTACAGTTTATTTGCCTAACTTTTTAGTTTCGCAGTTTAATTTATCTGAAGTGGATGCTGGATTACGTACAGCTGGATTTATTGCTTTATGTACATTACTAAGACCGATTGGCGGATGGCTTGGTGATAAATTTAATCCGTTTAAAATATTAATGATTGTATTTGCAGGGTTAACTCTATCGGGTGTATTGCTTTCATTCTCTCCAACACTTTTACTATATACAATAGGTACATTAACGGTAGCAATCTGCTCTGGAATTGGAAATGGAACTATTTTTAAATTAGTTCCTCTTTATTTCTCGAAACAGGGTGGAATTGTAAATGGGGTAGTTGCAGCGATGGGAGGATTAGGTGGCTTTTTCCCACCGATAATTCTAACCACAGTAAATAGTTTAACAGGGCATTATGCAATTGGATTTATGGCATTATCGGAATTTGCTTTAGCGAGTTTAATTCTTGTTATATGGATGTACTATACTGACAAGCTAAATCTGGCAGATATTATTATCAATAATACTAGCCAAGCGATGATGATTACTGATACTAGCGGTGAAATTCAAAAAGTTAATCCGGCGTTTACCGCAGTAACTGGTTATGAACCTAATGAAGCGTTGGGTAAAACACCAAGTATTTTAAGGTCGGGTAAACATGAACCCGAGTTTTATAAAAAAATGTGGGAGGACATCAAAGAGCATCATTTTTGGCAAGGAGAAGTTTGGAATAAACGAAAGAATGGGGAGATTTACCTCGAACATTTAACTATTAATGCTGTGAAAAATAATGCGGGACAATTTATGTATTATGTTGCAGGGTTTCATGATATATCAGACTACAAAAAGAGTTAAGCTATGCTTTCAAAAAAGGGGTCATTTTCTTACATTACTGAAAAGTGAATTTATTCAGTATATATGATACGCTGCGTCAACTAGGACGGGCGTTTTTTTCTTTATAAAGCTTATTGTTGAATAGTAATTAGGAGCGGAATGTGCGGTGACTCTTGTAGGAGTGTGGAGAGGACAGTGAAAAGACTAAAAATCATCATTTTTAAAAATACAACAATATCAAGTTTAACCTACCTGATATTGGAAATGAATATTGATTAAGATGGCGAAAATTGTAAAAAAATGAAAGGGTGAGTTATTTATGACAGGACCTAGTTTAAGGAAACAGGATTCACATTCTTCAATTCATGAAGCTGCATTAAATGAAGCTAGGGAATTGAGAGATTTATTTCGTAAATGTCTAGATGAGGGTGAGAAGGAAAAAGCTCTTCAAGTAGCTGAGATTGCTATTGATCATTGGGAGTCACGCACACTTAAACATGCCGAATCAGAGGAAGAAGGCTTATATAAGGAGGTCGTTGAGGACAATCCAAAACTAAAAAAACTTATATATCAGTTGACCCGTGATCATGATTTAATGCGGCGAATTGTTGACACAATGAAGGAAAGTTTAGAATCCCAAGAACCAGATCATCGAATGATCCCTTTGCTCGATAGTCTCATTATCATTGATGAAATTCATAATGATGATGAAATGAATAAACTTTTAGCAAGCAACGGATAATAACTGGAGAAATTAGGAAACTTAGGAAAGAGGATGAAAATGGATAAAAAAGTTCCACTTAAGGAGAAATTACTGCGATTTGCCGCGCCAAACCTATATCAAAAAATGGTTGAGGTTTTTTCAAACTATAATATTCATTCTTACGATATCTATTCGACAGTGGTTAAACAGGAACAAGGGTTTGAAGTGAAATTACGATATTCTCGCTCCTTTTCACAATCTGTTACAGTTTTTGTGACTTTTGAGCAAGCGATGAAACCAGATGAAGAAGTGATCCAATTTTTCAAGGAAACTGCGGAAACATGCAAAAACCAATTAATCTCGGACTATTTCAAAATGGTTAGAGTGTAAAAAGGGGTTGGAAGTAAAATTGTTTTCATTTGAGAATGACGCAATGTTAGTGGATGACCGTGAGGATTTAATAGCTGTATTGCGGATGAGATTTGGTGATATCCCTGCAAGAATGATTACAGAAATCTATGACATTCAAGAATTGGGTACATTACAACGTCTAATTCTAGCTGCAGCCAATGCTACGAGTTGGAAAGTCTTCCTTGAGGAGTTCCAAGAAGGGAAGGAATCGTTCCGAATTATAGGAGAAGATTTTAATCCACTAGGGAAACTCTTAAGAGAAAGGGATGGAAATAGTGGCAAAGAAAAATAATCTACTACATTCATTAAAGCATTTAGTTCGTGGAGAGCGCATCAATGACGGCTGGACAGAGGAAAGCCCCCGACCTCGTGACTGGGAATCGGTCTACCGCCATCGTTGGGCTTTTGATAAGATTGTTCGCTCCACACATGGTGTAAACTGTACTGGTTCTTGTAGCTGGAGAATACATGTGAAAGATGGAATTATCGCGTACGAAACGCAGCAAACAGATTATCCATCTACAGGAGATGATTTCCCAGATTACGAACCAAGAGGTTGCCCGCGTGGTGCGAGTTTCTCATGGTATACATACAGTCCTACTCGTGTGAAATATCCATATGTTCGCGGTGACCTTTATGCATTATGGAAAGAAGAGCTGAAAAGAGCTGATAATTCCGTTCAGGCATGGGAAAATATTGTAACGAATCCAGAAAAACGTGCTCAATACGTATCCGCTCGTGGGAAAGGTGGCTTTATCAGAGGTACGTGGAAGGATGTCTGCGAAATGATTGCAGCATCTACTATTTATACCATTAAAAAATATGGCCCAGATCGTATCGTTGGTTTCAGTCCAATTCCAGCGATGTCAATGGTCAGTTATTCAGGCGGAACAAGGTTTTTATCCTTAATTGGAGGGACCATTCTTAGCTTTTACGATTGGTATGCAGACTTACCACCAGCTTCACCGCAGGTTTGGGGAGATCAAACAGATGTTCCAGAAAGTGGAGATTGGTATAACACGAAATACTTTATCATTTGGGGTACTAACATTCCACAAACAAGAACTCCAGATGCCCATTTTATGGTGGAATCACGCTATAACGGGACAAAAATAGTGGGAGTAAGTCCGGACTATGCCGAGTATGACAAGTTTGCTGATATTTGGTTACCAGCAAAGGCGGGTACAGATGGTGCACTTGCGATGGCGATGACACATGTTATACTAAAAGAATTTTACGTGGATAAAGAGACACCATATTTTACGGATTATGTAAAGCAATATACCGATCTTCCGTATCTAGTTATTTTAAATAAAAAAACTGAAAACTACCGTACAGACCGATTTGTCCGAGCTTCTGATTTTTATGACCAGCATGAGCTTGGTGAATGGAAGACCATTGTATGGGATGAAACTTCTAATAACATTGCAGTGCCTAATGGTAGCCAAGGTCACCGCTGGGATAGCAGTAATAAGTGGAATTTGGATATGCAAGCGGAGGATGGTACAGCCATTAATCCAAAGCTTAGTTTCCTTAATGATTCCGATGATGTTGTGATGGTTGAGTTTCCGTATTTTGCGAAAGAGCAGGGCGGAAAAGTCGAGCGTGGCGTTCCTGTAAAAAAAATGAAAGATAAGTCTGGAAATGAGCTTATTGTCACCACTGTTTTCGACTTGATGCTTGCTCATACGGGAATTAGTAGAGGTTTAAACGGAGACTATCCAACTGACTATAATGATGCAACAAGACCGTATACACCTGCGTGGCAAGAAAGTATCACCGGTGTAAAAAAAGAACATGTCATTCAAGTGGCTCGAGAATTTGCCGAAAATGCAGCTCTTACAAATGGAAAGTCCATGATTGCGATGGGTGGCGGCACCAATCACTGGTACCATAGTGACCAAATTTACCGTTCGATCTTAAACTTAATATTATTAACAGGATCTCAAGGTGTAAATGGCGGTGGCTGGGCTCATTATGTAGGTCAAGAAAAGGTGCGTCCATTAGAGGGTTTCCAACAAATCGCATTCGCAAATGACTGGGTAAAGTCACCACGTTTAATGAATGGAACTTCATTTTTCTATTTTGCCACCGAGCAATTCAGATACGAATATGACGCAGATGAAGTTCAAAATGACTGGGGAAGTCAGTATACCAAAATACACCCAGCTGACTTTAATGCTTTATCCGCACGCCTAGGCTGGTTACCAAGTTTTCCATCACTTTCCCAAAACACACTAGATGTAATGAGAGAAGCACGTGAAAAATACAAAGATGATGACGAGGCTATTACAAAGGATATTGCCAAACAACTTGTCGATGGCAGGCTTGATTTTGCGATTGAAAATCCGAATGATCCACGTAACTTTCCTCGTGTTTTCTTTAACTGGCGCTCTAATTTACTTGGCGATAGCGGAAAGGGCCATGAGTATTTTGTAAAGCATTTAATTGGCTCCAAGGATACCGTTTTATCCGATCCTGAAAAGTCTTGGCAGCCGAAAGATGTAAAAATAACCGAGAAACCACCGGAAGCGAAAACGGATTTATTTATAAGTATGGATTTCCGAATGACCAGTTCGGGACTTTTCTCCGATATTATCTTGCCAGCTGCTACTTGGTATGAAAAACAGGATATTAGTACAACAGATTTACATCCATTTGTGCATCCGTTTAACGCTGCGATTAATCCTCCATGGGATACAAGGAGTGACTGGGATGCGTTCCGCGAGATTGCTAAAACTTTTTCAGAGTTAGCGAGAAAGTATTTGCCAGCGCAAGAGGACGTAGTCATCTCACCGCTTGCTCATGATACGATTAATGAAATTGCCCAACCTTTTGGAAAAGTAAAGGATTGGCGCAAAGGTGAAGTAGAAGGTATTCCTGGTAAAACGATGCCAAATTTAAACTTTGTGAAACGAGATTATCCAAATGTCTATGATATGTGGATTACAGTGGGTCCTAATATTAAAAATGGTTATGGTACAAAAGGCGTAAAAATACCTGGGGATACAGTATACCAATCATTAATGGATCGTCTTGGACCGTCCAAGCATGAAGGAATCGGCAAGGGCTATCCTTCTTTATATAAGGACGTGCAGGCAATTAACGCCATTCTTCTAATGTCAGGCGCAACTAACGGAAAGCGGGCAGTTGAAGGCTGGAAGTCTATGGAACAAAAGACAGGCAAAAAGTTAGGCCATATTTCAGAAGGACGTGAGGATGAAGACTTTACACTAGATGCCTTAACGATTCAGCCGCGTCAAACGATTTCGACTCCTGTGTGGAGTGGTTTAGAAAATGATAATCGTCGCTATTCGCCGTTTACTGTGAATAAGGAATATCATATTCCATGGCATACTCTAACCGGCCGACAAAGCTTTTATCTAGACCATGAGGTGATGCTTGATTATGGAGAAGGACTTCCGTTATACCTTCCACCGATTAACAAAGGACCTTTTGTTAAAGGTGAAAAAGAAGTTGAAAATAACGGGAAATCGATCACACTTCGCTATATGACCCCACACCAAAAATGGGGTATTCATACAATGTTTACGGATACAAGGCATATGGTTCAATTATTCCGTGGCTGGCAGGTTGTCTGGATGAATGAAGAGGATGCTGCTGAAATTGGAATAAAGGATAATGATTGGATCGAGCTTTATAACAGAAATGGTGCGGTTGTCGCAAGAGCCGTTCTTACGTACCGGATGCCACGAGGCGCGGTTTACATGCATCATGCCCAAGATAGGACAATGGGTGTACCTGGGAATACCATTAACAAAAATCGTGGTGGTACACATAACAGTGTAACTAGAATATTTCCGAAAGCAACACATATGATTGGCGGTTATTCGCAGTTAAGCTATGGTTTTAATTACTATGGTCCGACTGGTAGCCAGAGAGATACAATGGCGATTGTTCGCCCATTAAAGGAGGTCGACTGGCTTGAGAATTAAAGCACAAGTCGCGATGGTCATGCATTTAGACAAATGTATTGGCTGTCATACTTGTTCTGTAACGTGTAAAAACGTCTGGACAAATCGACCAGGCATGGAGTATGTCTGGTATAACAATGTGGAAACTCGCCCTGGTCCTGGATATCCAAAGGAATGGGAAAATACCGACCGCTACAAAGGCGGTTGGGTGTTGCGAAATGGGAAACTCCATCTAAGGGCGGGCGGTCCAATCTCAAAGCTTGCTAATATTTTTTACAATCCAAATATGGCGGAGTTAGACGACTTCTATGAGCCATGGACGTATGATTTTGAGCATTTGCATGAAGCGAAGAAAGGAGAAAACATTCCTGTAGCCCGGCCTAAATCGATGATTACTGGTAAATATATGGATAAGCCAGAATGGGGCTCCAATTGGGATGACGACCTAGCGGGTGGTAGTGAAGTGGTTCCGATGGATCCAAATGTTCAAAAGCTTCAAGAACATATCGCGATGGAATATGAAAAAACATTCATGATGTATTTGCCGCGAATTTGTGAGCATTGTTTAAATCCGTCTTGTGTGGCTTCCTGTCCATCTGGTGCGTTATACAAACGAGATGAAGATGGCATTGTGTTAGTGGATCAAGATGCTTGTCGCGGTTGGCGGTTCTGTACGAATGGCTGTCCTTATCATAAGGTGTATTATAACTGGAATACACACAAAGCGGAAAAATGTAACTTCTGTTATCCGCGAACAGAAGCGGGACTTCCGACAGTATGCTCCGAAACTTGTGTGGGACGTATTCGCTATATCGGAGTGGTGTTATACGATGCTGATAAAGTGAAAGAAGCGGCATCGGTTAAAGATCCAAAGGATTTATATGAATCACAGCTTTCTGTATTTTTGGATCCATTTGATCCTGAGGTGATTGAAAAGGCACAGGAGCAAGGAATCAATCATAGCTGGATTAAAAGTGCACAGGAATCACCGATTTATAAAATGGCAATAAAGTGGAAGATTGCTCTGCCATTACATCCTGAATATCGAACATTGCCAATGGTATGGTATGTTCCACCACTTAGTCCAATTATGAATCATATTACAAACGAACAAAGCTTAAATGCAGATGGTTATATTCCTGCGGTTGACGATATGAGAATTCCGATGGAATACCTAGCTTCCATTTTATCAGCAGACGATACAAGTGTAATCCGCAGAGTCCTTTTAAAAATGGCAGCGATGCGCGTTCATATGCGTGCAAAAACTGTCGGTGGAATTGATGAGGTTCAGAAGAGCAAGCTCTTAGAGGAAGCTGGAACAACCGTTGAGGAGCTAGAGGAAATGAATCGTTTGCTTGGAGTTGCAAAATATACAGAGCGATTTGTAATCCCAACAGGGCGCCGGGAAATGGATGAAGATCTTCATTATAAGCAAGGCGCATGCAGTATCGAGGACTTAGCACCACCTGAAGGAATGGTGACATATCCATTTGAAAGAAGTGGGAATCAATGAATAATGAATCCAAAGCAATTTTAGTCATGATGGCAAGGGTTCTTGATTATCCAAATCAAGAGCTCCTTGAAGGGTTTCAGGATATTGAGGAATTTGTCAATGAACAAGTTCCTTCTGTAAAAATGCGAGTGGAGATTTTGGAAAGAATGCAGCCTCTTTTTGAAATGCCATTATTTGAGTTGCAAAAGCTCTACGTAGAAACCTTTGATTATAAGGATCAAACAGGCCTTTATTTAACTGCGCATGAGCTAGGTGATAGCCGAAAGCGTGGTGCAGCACTCATTAAATTACAGAAATTAATTTGTGAAGGTGGATTTGAATATGAGGGGCAAGAAATTGTCGATTATATTCCAATGCTCCTCGAGCTATTAGCATTTGCACCAGGCGGAGAAAATTTTGTTCGGCTAGCTCATCGGTTAGCTTTTGCGATTCAGAGAATTTTAAATCACCTGCCAGAATACAATCCATATCGCAAGGCAGTAGATCTACTGATGATGTTTGTATTTGAAGCTCCAGAGGCAGAACAAATTCTAATGTTAGAAAACAACCGTGAAAAAGCTGACCTTGAAGAGCTACCGTATCCAATGATGTACCAATAAAGCGGTTGCGCTCGTACCATTGGTGAACATGCAATAAGGAACTGCCCTACATATCAACCAATTTATTGTTTTGTTTCGGCTCTGCGAGGGTGGTTATGAACCTGCAGGGACCTATTTTTCAATTTTGAGCCTTTACTTTGGGCCGGAAGGAGGCGTTTGGATGGAGATGTTGTTCTGGTGGACTGCTTTTCCTTATATATGCATTACAATCTTGGTAGTTGCAACCTTTTACCGCTTTATTTTCCGCGGTAAAACTTGGACTGCCCCATCAACAGAAATTTTTGAAAAGAAGTGGCTAAGGCTAGCTTCCGTTGTCTTTCATTATGGGATCATCTTTGCGTTCATTGGACATGTAATGGGGGTATTAATACCACTTGAATTTTATAATGCGATCGGTGTCGATGATCACACTTACCACATTGGAGCAATCTATGGTGGTGGCTTAGCTGGACTTATGGTTGTACTCGGGTTAATTGTCTTCTTAATGCGTAAGCTTAAGTTTGAGAAGATTCGTGCACATTCCTCATTTGGGGACTATTTTACGATCATCTTGCTGCTAGTAGTAGCTGGCTTAGGAACGTACATGACCATTATTTATAATACTACAGTAGCCGCTTATGAATATCGGCTATCGATTGGACCTTGGTTTCGAAGCTTGTTTACATTGAATCCACAGCCGGAACTCATGCTGGGTGTTCCAGCTTTATTTAAAGTGCATGTTGTTTTATCGTTCCTTTTATTTGCTTCAATTCCGTTTACTAAGCTTGTTCATATGTTTAGTTTGCCAATCCGTTATCCAGCACGCGCGCCGCAGCAATATCGTGCTCGTGATGGATATAAGAGTGGTCATAAAAGAGTATAGACCCTAGGAAGGGACTTGCGCTATTTACCTGTTATAATTACCTTATTGGAAAGTAATATCTTTGTTTAGGAAAAAACTCCTATATAGGAGTCCTGTTGTTATAAAGGGAACAAGACTTTTGCTTAGGAGTTTTTTTGAGATTTTAAATTTATAGATTGGAATCTAGTTTCAATGGTGAAAACTTAATTTTCTACCTTGTGAAATAACATCGTGTATAATAAAAAAAGGAATAACTTGGTGCTTTAATATAGATGTTCAAGGGGAGATTGCAATTGAAAAAATATAGCATTTCAGTAATCCCAGGAGATGGCGTTGGCAAAGAAGTCATGCCAGAAGCGTTGCGTGTGTTAGATACACTTGCTGACATACACGGGGGAATTCAGTTTAGTTTTAAATCGTATCCATGGAGCTGTGAGTATTATTTGGAACATAATGAGATGATGCCAGGTAATGGAATAGAACGGTTAGCAGAGAGTGATGCGGTGTTTTTAGGGGCTGTTGGTAATCCTAAATTAGTGCCTGACCATATTTCACTTTGGGGTCTACTTATTAAAATTAGACGGGAATTTGAACAGGTCATTAATGTTCGCCCAGCAAAACTGTTGAAGGGCATTCAGTCTCCACTATTGAATCCACGGGATTTTGATATAGTTGTTGTTCGTGAAAATAGTGAGGGTGAGTATAGTGAAGTCGGTGGCCGGGTCCATCGCGGTGAAGATGAAATCGCTATTCAAAATGCTGTTTTTACAAGAAAAGGAACAGAACGTGCTATCGATTATGCCTTCAAACTAGCAAAAACAAGACGGAATCATGTAACAAGTGCAACAAAATCTAATGGCATTATCCATTCGATGCCATTTTGGGATAGTGTTTTTAAAGATATTGCTAGAAGGTATCCTGATGTATCAACAACTAGCACACATATCGACGCGTTAGCAGCCTTTTTCGTGACAAAACCCCAATCATTTGATGTGATTGTGGCTAGTAATTTGTTTGGTGATATTTTAACAGATATTGGAGCAGCCATAATGGGTAGCATTGGTATTGCACCCGCTGCCAATATAAATATAAATGGAAAATATCCATCAATGTTTGAGCCTGTTCATGGTTCGGCACCTGATATATATGGAAAAGGAATAGCAAATCCAATTGGACAAATTTGGACTGGGAAAATGATGCTTGATCATTTTGGGGAATATGAATTAGGGGAACATTTACTAAAGGCCGTCGAAACTGTTCTTGAGGAAGGTATTAAGACACCGGATATTGGCGGAACAGCAACTACAAGTGAAGTAACGGATACAATTATTAGCAAACTGAAAAACGATATAATATTGTAAAAAACAAACTAAACGAGCAAAAAGTATGATTTTTTTGCTTGGTTTAGTTTTTTTCGTAATCGTGGACTATAGAACGTATAAGACCGGGAACCCATCTCTGAGCACCCGATCTCCGCAATTCATATTTTATAAAACTTCTAGTAGGTTTACAGCTTTCGATCTATTAATCTTAAGCATGAACTTCTTCAACTTGTAAATCGACAGCTGGACCAAAGAATTCATAGTGAATTTGGGTATCTTCAACACCTAACTTTTTCAAGTTAGTAAGAACCGCTTTAAGGAATGGAACAGGACCGCATACATAATAGTCTGCTTCAGGGATTAATTTGTTTTTCAACCACTCTGTATCGATAAAGCCTTCCTTACTGAAGTAAGGGTTGTTCTTATCGTCCTCAGAAGGACTATCATAAACGTAAGAAAGACGATAGTCTAATAGTTTACCTGTTAAAGTTTCTAATTCATTTTTAAATGCTTGTAGTTTACCACTGCGGGCCGCATTGATAAATTCAATTTGACGCTTAGGTTGTTGTTCAGCAATGTAATTAACCATACTCATAAATGGTGTAATACCAACACCTCCGCTAATTAGCACAACAGGTGTTTCTTTTGTATTTAATGTAAATTCCCCGGCTGGAGCAGTTACTTCTAGGCTATCTCCCTTATTAATATGGTCATGCAGGTAATTGGATACCTTACCATCAGGCTTATTACCCTCTGCCTCTCTCTTTACAGAAATTCGGAAATATTTTTTACCCGGTGCAGCAGAAAGACTATATTGACGGTTTAATAGATATTCTTCACCTGGAATACAAACTCTTATTGTAATGTATTGGCCTGGCTCATACGTCGGAACAATTGATTGATCTGACGGTGCTAAATAAAAGGAAGTGATAACATCGCTTTCTTGAACTTTATCGATTACTTTAAATTCTTTAAATTCAGCCCAACCACCAGCTTTTGCTGCTGCTTCATCGTACATTTGTTTTTCGATATCGATAAATACTTGTGAAATTACACCATAAGCTTCTGCCCATGCATTAATGATTTCGTCAGTTGCAGCATCACCAAGCACCTCTTTAATTGCTCTAAGTAGGTGTTTTCCGACAATTGGGTAATGCTCGGGCTTTATTACTAAACTACGGTGCTTATGTGCGATTTGCTTTACAACAGGAATAATTGTTTCTAGATTATCGATGTATGTAGCAGCTGCTAGAACAGCATTAGCTAAAGCAGTTTGTTGACGACCTTGTGACTGGTTTGTGTGGTTAAAAATATTTAGTAGCTCTGGATGTTCGCTAAACATATTTTTGTAAAACACAGTTGTAATTTCTGTTCCTTTTACTTGTAAAACTGGAACAGTAGATTTAATAATTTCAATAGTTTCTTTTGATAACATACTTTTAATACCCCTTTTCCCAAAAGTAATATATTATATACATCTTTATAATAGTGATAATACAAGATAAAAACAATATATAAAATACAACTTTCACAAAATATTCACATTTGGCAGATTAGTGTCTCAAATTTTAGGTAAAGGTAAGATTGTGATATTATAGTATTACTATAGAATGTGAGGGGAAAGTATGAGATTAACAACATATTCCGACTATGCATTACGTGTACTAATTTATTTGGCTACTCAAAAGGATGAAAGTCTTGCTAATATTAAAGAAATTGCTGATGTTTATAATATTTCAAAGAATCATCTAATGAAAATCATCTATCATTTAGGTAAAATGGGATATATTGAAACAGTTCGTGGCAGGAACGGAGGAATCCGGTTGGCTAAAGCACCGGCAGATATAAATATTGGAGAGATTATTAGAAAAACTGAAGAAAACTTTTACATTGTTGAGTGCTTTGAACATCATAATAATAAATGTGTGATTTCAGATGCATGCTCTTTAAAAAGTATTTTTAATGAAGCGCTTGAAAGTTTTTTGGGAGTTCTAGATCGCTACCATTTGGAGGATATTGTAAATAATCAGGTGATGATTAAACAGTTTTTTGTCTCAAATAAAAGTATTGAAAAAAGCTAGTATAAATTATTACTAGCTTTTTTACATTACTCCATATATATGGGTTGTAGTAGGGTTGAAATTAACTATGTTTAAATGTTTTGGGCGTATCTATCATCTGGAATCTTATTTAACATGACATATAAACTAACCTTTGATGAGCTATCATTATTAAATGCAAAGTCTTCATCTCCGTTACATACAATTACTTCATCTTTTTTAGCAGGGATATTTTCACCATTTATAATAAATGTTCCTTCACCTAATAGAACTAGTAAGTAAACATTTGTTCCAGGATGTTTATGAGAAGGTAAGGATTGCCCAGGCTCAAAATTAAGAACAAAGACAGTGCTTTCCTCTTCTTTGAAAATGATCCGTTTCGTGAATTTCTCACTACTAAAATCAAGATAATCATTTATATTTTGTTTTTTCATTTGAGGTTCCTCCTACTATATAATTTCGCTTTATGAATCATTTGTTACAATACATACAATATCAGTATCTCCATATTAAAAATGAACTTTCATTTTTATTATATTTGCGATAAGTAAATTGGCTCTTTGTATTACATCTTATGATTTTCGTGGATCATATAATCAATGATAAACGATTACATAAATTTAATTTTATATTCACAATCCTGATCACCATTTACATTACATTTAACTTCCCGAACATGTATTTTCCCGTCATATATAGTCGACAGTGCACCTTCTAGTATTGCTCCTTCCAAATCACAAACTAAATTCCCTTCATGTACAGGAAGTCCTTCGCAAAAACAATCTTCTATTGCTAAATGAAGTTCATTTTCCCTTTTATCAATAATTTTTGGAATTCCTATTTTTAAGCCTTCAAATAATTCAAGAATTTCTTCGATTGAAGATACATTCATGCTTTCACCTATTTTTCGACCAACAGTCAAGGTAGTGTTTTTTCCTTTCAAGGGTAAACCTTGGTACATACCAATTAAACGGACTGATCTAAAAAGCTCAAGAGGAACAAATTCTCCTAAAGAATTTCGTTTGATTTTTTTCATATCGTCAAATGTAAATAAATTCATTTATGATCACTCCTTTTCAATAAATAGTGTATCAAAGGATATTTAGGAAAACCTTGATTTAAATCAATTACTAGTTTTGCAAAAAATAGTATCCTTGCTTTAGTAGCACGGTGGGGTGAGGTGAAGACACTATGGAAGACATCTTTCATATTTACAAAGAGGCATTGCTACAATTCCATCAGGGACTTGTTATTATTGATGAGAGTGAAAGAGTTCAATTTGTAAATACTGCATTTTTAAACATGGGTGGCTATATCGAAGGGGAGCTTATAAATAAAAAGATAACATCTTTTATTGAACAAACAGATCAATCATTAAATTGGCATGGGGAAATACCGCTCAAAACGAAGAATGGCGTATGTACAAAATGGATAAAAACATTAGTATTGAAACAGGGGGGGGGAGATAGATCCTTTTCTATGCTATTGTTCTCGGATATTGAAGAAAAGGAGTTGGATGCGTTAACGAAACTGCCTAATCGCTTTTCATTGCATCAACAATTAGATCAGGTTCTTGATAAGTCTCGAGAAAGAGATTTAGTTTTTGCGGTTCTATTTTTGGATCTTGACCGCTTTAAGTTTGTAAACGATACGCTAGGTCACAGTTATGGTGATTTATTGTTGCAACAGGCAGCTGCTAGAATTCAAGATTGTCTTGGTAATCGCCATTTACTTGCTAGGATGGGTGGGGATGAATTTATTTGCATACTTGAAGACTTGAATAATGAGGACGCGGCAGAAAGTATTGCAAAAAATATCATAGCAGCATTCTCGAAACCTTTTAATTTACACCATATTGAAATTCATATCACAACTAGTATCGGCATTAGCTTGTACCCATATGATGGCGATTGTGCCGATGCACTTATTACGAATGCAGATTCTGCAATGTATCGGGCTAAAAAAAGCGGTAGGAATCAATATGAGATGGCCAAAGTTGAAGTAAATGCTGGGGCATATGAACGGCTGCTGATTGAAAACCACTTGCGTAATGCTTTAGATAATGAAGAATTATATCTTGATTTTCAGCCGCAGCTTGATTTGAAAAAAGATAAAATCATTGGATTTGAGGCTCTATTAAGATGGAACCATCCTGATTTAGGTGTGATTCCACCTTCAGAATTTATTCCAATTGCTGAAGAAACGGGTCTTATTCTTTCAATTGGTGATTGGGTGCTAAAAAATGCTTGTTTGCAAATGAAACAATGTGAAAAAGCAGGATTTACATCACTGAGGATTTCGGTAAATTTATCTGCACAACAATTTATGCAAAAGAATTTAGTTCAAAAAATTCGAGCAGTTCTTTTGGAAACTGAAATGAATCCCCACTTGTTAGAACTTGAGATTACAGAAGGTATGATCATTCACGATACAGATTCAGCAATTCTAGTCCTTCAACAGCTCAGAGATTTAGGTGTGCAAATTTCTATAGATGATTTTGGAACTGGCTATTCTTCTTTGAATTACTTAAAAAACCTTCCTGTTAATACATTGAAAATTGATCGATCATTTATATTTGATATTGATATCAATCCTAGTAGTAAGGCGCTGACTACTGCAATCGCAACGTTAGCACATGATCTCAAATTGAATGTGATTGCGGAGGGAGTCGAGACGTACAAACAATTATCTTTTGTAAAGAAGTCCGCATGTGATGCGATTCAAGGCTATTATTTTAGTAAACCATTACACTCTGATGTTGTTATTGAATTCTTAAATAAAAGTAAAATGGTGGTGCAAAAAAATGCTTAATGTACAAAAAGAAGGTAATAAAGCAATTATTGATGTTCGGGCAAACATATTAGCGGGTGAACATCCTCGTAACGAAATAATAGAATATGTAAAAGAGGCTCAAGCTGGAACGGTTTTCGAAATCCATTTACCAAAAAGAGCCGAACCATTAGTGAATGCATTAACATCTTTAGGAATGAATGCAATCATTAGTGAACTTGAACCAGGTCATTTTAGAATTATGGCAGTAAAAATAAGTTGAGTTAGAGTGCGACCGCTCTTTCGCCTAACTGTCCTGCTAATAATTTAAGTTGATCAAAATTAACTACCTGAATGGCTCTGGGCTGTTTTAGTGAGATCAGTTGTTGTGCTGAAAATGCCACAAGTTTCCGGCTCAGAGTTTCAGGAGTGGTTCCAATTAAAGATGCTAAATCTCGTTTAGTGATAGGTAATGTAAATTGATTATTCGTTATGTCTAATTTCTCGTAAAAAAGTAATAAAACTCGCGCTAATCGCTGTTCAACATCCATTAAACTTAATAAGCTCATCCATTCATCGGCATGAAAAAGTCTATTATTTAAGGCATTAATAAAATGAACGGCCATCGTTGGATTATATTTTAACGTATCTAAAAAAAATTTTTTGTCTATAGAACAAATAATTGTTTCATCAAGTGCTTCCGCATCTGCGTAGTGATCTTCGTTTTGTAGTAGCGCAAATTGTCCGAAGAAATCTCCTTTAAATAATAACCGTAAAATTTGTTCTTTTCCCTCCTCTGAAACTTTAGAAAATTTGATTAGACCACTATTGATAATGAAAAGAGTTTCAGAGCGTTCTCCTTCTCTAAAAATAAACTCTCCTTTTTTATAGCAACGACTTTTTGTAACACTTTGTAGGATTGTAAGATCCTTCGTGTTCATTCCCTGGAAAACAGGTACGATGCTAAAACAAGAAACATTATGATTACAGTTTGCTGTACAACACATATACATTCCCCTTTAATCAAAAGTTAAATTAAATAATTCTTAAGCTTGTATAATATACTGTAGACTAAACTCTTAGATTTCGAAGTGATATAAATCATTATTAAGGTAATTTCCAGATTAGCAGTGTTTAATTTATATTTACCTTCCAAAAAGTGCTAATATTATGGTAGAAGGTAAAGGGAGGATTTACATACAAATGTTAAAGGAAATTATCTCGATCAATATCGGCAGACCAATTGTAATTGAATATAATGGAAAAGAACTAAAAACTGGACTATATAAAAAGCAAATCTCAGAGCCTATATATTTAGGGAAAATAAATTTCGCTGGTGACGCGCAGGCAGATCTTATACATCATGGCGGTGAAGATAAAGCTGTATGCGTGTATCCATATGAGCATTATATATATTGGGAAAAAGTTTTAAATAGAAAACTTGATAACGGGGCATTTGGAGAAAATCTAACAGTAAAAGGCATGGTAGAATCGTCTGTGTGCATAGGCGATATATATCAAATAAGTGGGGCAAAAGTGCAGGTTAGCCAACCAAGGCAACCTTGCTTTAAGTTAGCTAATCGCTATGGTGATCCACAATTAATTGAAAAAGTCCAAACTACAGGCTATACAGGCTATTACTTTAAAGTGCTTGAAGAAGGCTGGGTAAATCCTAATGACACTATTGAATTATTAGAAAAACATCATCTGAACATCACAATTCAATTTGCAAATAACATTATGCATCATGATAAAGAGAATAGAGATGCGATTCAAGAAATTTTAGCAGTTGATTCACTTTCAGCTAGTTGGAGAGAGACGTTAACTAAACGATTGCTAGAGTAGTATTAGTTTCTAGTGCTAGGATAGAGATGGCAATACAATTACTAAAGTTGGGAGTAGGAGCCACCTATACTATCGAATTTGGTTCATAGTACGAATACGGGGGAAAAATAAAATAATACTAAGAATGGCCTTGTTCCAAGCACCATGATTGTTATGTTTTCTAATGATAAGGGGGCGAACCTGTTCATGCCAAGTTTTAATGTAGATTATTTTATTCTTTTATTTTCCCTGTTTCTACTTTTAGGTGTTCTAACAACTAAGTTTTCATCGCGGCTAGGCGTCCCTGCACTGGTATTGTTCATTATTCTAGGAATGGTGATGGGAAGTGATGTGCTCGGGATAATTTATTTAGATAATCCAAATATCGCTCAATTAATAGGTGTAGTGGCTTTAATTATTATTTTGTTTGAAGGTGGACTTCAAACAAAATGGTCAACAGTAAAAAAAGTAGTTTATCCTTCTTTATCACTTGCGACAGTTGGCGTTTTGATAACAACATCAATTGTCGCAACGGCAGCTAGGTTAGTTTTAGACGTAGGTTGGTTAGAATCTTTTCTAGTAGGAGCCATTGTTGGTTCGACCGATGCTGCCGCGGTATTTGCCGTATTGTCTGGCCAAAATGTAAAAGATAAGTTGTCAGCTACACTTGAAGCCGAATCGGGTACAAACGACCCAATGGCGGTGTTTTTAACTTTGTCTATTATTCAATTGCTGACGAATGAGCAAGCAAATGTCTTTCTATTAATCGGATCATTTTTCTGGCAGATGACGGCCGGGGTAGTTATTGGCTATTTCCTTGGAAAAATTGCAACGATATCAATTAATAAGATTGCACTAGATTCAAGTGGTCTTTATCCTGTTTTTGCACTAAGCTTTGCTATTTTAACTTATAGTTTAACGGCATTAATGAATGCAAGTGGATTACTTGCAGTTTATGTTGCAGCACTGATAATTGGCAATAATGACTTAACTTATCGGCATTCGATCCTTCGATTTAATGAAGGTTTTGCGTGGATGATGCAGATTTTGATGTTTGTCATACTTGGGCTACAGGTATTTCCTTCTCAACTAATGGATTGGGACTTAATTTGGCGTGGCTTGTTATTAGCACTAATTTTATTAGCTGTTGCTAGACCTGTTGCAGTTTTAATATCTATCCCATTTTTTAAGTATAGCTTAAATGAAAAAATCTTCATATCATGGGCTGGTCTAAGAGGCGCAGTTCCAATTGTGCTAGCTACATTTCCAATGATTGCAGGTGTTAAGCATAGTCAATTGATTTTTAATATCGTGTTTTTCGTGGTAATGACATCTGCACTAATTCAGGGCTCAACGATTCCCTGGCTTGTTAAGAAATTAGAGTTAAGTGGTCCAGCAAAACCAACCTCACCTCACACACTAGAAATTGTATCGATAGGTAAGGCTAACGCAGAAATTGTAGAATTTATTGTAAACGAGGGTCATAATTTAATTGGTAAGGAATTAAAGCACATACCTTTACCAGAAAAAGTATTAATAAATGCAATTATAAGAAGCAATAAACTCGTAACTCCCGTAGGTGATACTCGGATTAATGAAGGTGATATTCTCTATATTTTAACAGACAAAAAAAGCAAAAAAGAACTTAAACAACTATTAAAATAAAATAAGTCAAGTCGTTAATATCACCACTTTAAAAAGGATAGCTAACAATAGATATGTTTATAGGAAGTAGGAATAAACGATGAAATTAAGTATACTAGACCAAGCCCTAGTTGTATCCGGGAATTCCCATAAACAAGCACTGCAAGAGGCACTGTGCTTAGCACAGTGGGGAGAAAAATTGGGATATACAAGATATTGGCTCGCAGAACATCATGATATAGCTGGATATTCTTGTCCAGCACCGGAAGTGATGCTAGGGTATATTGGTGCACATACAGAAACTATTAGATTAGGCTCTGGTGCGGTTTTACTTCCACATTATAAGCCTTTTAAAATTGCTGAAACATTTAATTTACTAGCTACATTATTCCCCAATCGAATTGATGTTGGTATTGGTAGAGCACCGGGCGGATCTGCTGAAGTTACGATGGCACTTTCGGATAACTTTTTAGAAAATGTTCGCAAGATGCCGGAATCCATAAAAGAGTTACTGTATTTTCTAAATCATAATTACCCAGCTGATCATATGATTTCCAAGATTAAAGCGTCCCCACTTCCTGACATTCCTCCTCAACTATGGCTGCTCGGGACAAGTGAAAAAAGTGCTAAAATGGCTGCAGAAAATGGAACAGCTTATGCATTCGGTCAATTTATGAGCACCAAAAACGGCAAGGATATTATTAAGAATTATGTTGAAAACTTTAAAGGGAATAGCTCTTTAAATCAGCCGAAAACTATTTTAGCAGTTTCTGCAATTTGTGCTGAAACAGAAGATAAGGCAGAACAATTAGCTCGAAACACTTATTTGTGGTACATACAATCTTCTAAAGGAGAAATTACACAAGGCATACCTACGCTCGAGGCTGCACTGCAGTATTCATATACTCCTGCTGAACAGGAAATGATCGATAAAATGAGAAATAATATGATAATCGGAGATCCTATAAGAGTTAGGGACAAATTACTTGAGTTGCAAAAAATCTATGAGGTTGACGAACTTATGATTATCACGATTACACATAGTTTCGAGGATCGGAAACGCTCATATGAGCTAATTGCAAAAGAATGTTTATTTTAAAATATTTGAAAGAACGATGGAGGGATAGTATGAAGTTTAATAACGAATTAAACGAAACCATAAGCTTATTGCAAAGTCATACATCGATTCGTAAGTATAAGAATGAGAAAATAACAGATGAAACGCTAAAAGAATTGTTATATACAGCCCAACATGCTGCTACTTCCCACTTTGTTCAAGCTTATTCTGTTATTCATGTAACCGACCAAGACAAGAAAGAGAAAATTGCAAAGCTTTCAAAAAACGAGCCGCAAATTTTATCAGCACCTGTTTTACTACTTTTCTGTGCGGATATGAAACGCTTGGAATACGCCTGTAAAAAGCAAGGCACCACCATTGACCATGATACAGCTGAAAATTTTATTGTTGCCTGTGTTGACACCGCATTATTTGCGCAAAATTTTGTTGTCGCTGCTGAAGCATCGGGATATGGTATTTGCTATATTGGCGGCGTACGTAATGCTCCTGAAGAAATTAGTAATGTCGTTGAGTTGCCAGATAAAACTTTTCCATTGTTTGGCATGACTGTAGGAGTACCAGATGATAATCAATGGGTTAAGCCGCGTTTGCCAGTTGAAGCGATTCTTCATGAAAATACCTATGATGCAAATAAATACGAAACACTTATAGATGAATACGATCAAGAACTAGCAACTTATTATAGAAATCGTTTATCAAATAATAAAGACATGAATTGGTCTAAGGGTATGAGTGATTTTTTATCCAAACCTCGAAGACCTCATATGAAGGATTTTATTGCCACCAAGGGATTTCATTTTAAGTAATTAACAAATTTGTAGGTAATCTCTCTTTTGTCACTTTGTAGATTTGGCTAAATGAGAGATTTTTTTGATTAAAAGTTTAAGAAAAGAATCACAGACAAAAGTAGAGTTTCCTCTTCAAAAGCCTTGTGAAGATGTATTTGCTTGAAATTTCTTTCTGGAACCCCTTCATCGGCATTATGAAGAGGTATTAGGTTGAAATTCACTTGTGAAAAGCCCTTCATCGGCTTTATGAAGAGGTATTAGGTTGAAATTTAATGTGGAAACCCCTTCATCGGCCTTATGAAGAGGTATTAGGTTGAAATTCACATGTGGAAAGCCCTTCATCGGCATTATGAAGAGGTATTAGGTTGAAATTCACATGTGGAAAGCCCTTCATTGGCTTTATGAAGAGGTATTAGGTTGAAATTCACATGTGGAAAGCCCTTCATTGGCTTTATGAAGAGGTATTAGGTTGAAATTCACATGTGGAACCCCTTCATCGGCTTTATGAAGAGGTATTAGGTTGATTATTTCCTGAACTTCCTCTTCATAAGACGGTAAAGATACTTATATCGATAACTGTTGAAAGATACCAATAAACTTGGATGTATATATCAATAACTAAAAATAATTCTTATCAAACCACCACCCACAGTATCAGTAATATACTCAAAAAGCCTAAACTTCATAAAAATTCTACAGGTGATCAGGCTTTTCTACTCTCAATCTTTACTTATTAAATCAAATTACGCTGCTCCGCCGCAAAACATTAGTTGTACTTGGTTACGTTTCTGCATGTAATCTCCATCGTTTAACAGTTAAGCTTAAATTCATTTACAGCAACAAATTCGATTAAATTAATGGCTACTTTAATGGTTTCTCCAATTCATTCCGTGTCCCCTATTTTTAAATGTAGGAAAATTAAAGAAAGGTTATAAAAATTAAAAATATTTGAGCAACATGGTATGATTAATCTAAGAAAAGGTAATTAAAACCTAATTATCATTAAACATATACATTTCGGGAGGAATCATAATGGTTAAACCATTAGAAGGTGTAAAGGTATTAGAGTTAGGAGTTCTGATCGCAGGCCCTTTTGCTTCGCGCTTAATGGCTGATTTTGGGGCAGAGGTTATTAAAGTTGAAACGCCAAAAAAAGGTGACCCGATACGAAATTGGAGGATGGTGCACAATGGCACATCATTATGGTGGTATGTTCAATCACGAAATAAAAAATCGATAACGTTAGATCTAAAGTCAACAGAAGGACAAAATGTGATTAAAAAGCTAATTGAAGAGGTTGATATCGTTATCGAAAATTTTCGTCCTGGTACACTAGAAAAGTGGGGAATCGGCTATGAAGATTTAAAGAAAATTAATCCAAAATTAATAATGGTACGAATTTCAGGTTATGGACAAGACGGACCATATAAGGATAAACCAGGCTTTGGAAGTATTGGCGAAGCCATGGGAGGAATTCGTTATTTAACAGGTTATCCAGATCGTCCGCCAACAAGGGTTGGTATTAGTTTGGGTGATTCTGTTTCTTCACTTTATGCAGTGATAGGAGCACTAATGGCCTTAAGGCATCGTGATGTCAATAAAGGGGAAGGCCAAATCGTTGATGTTGCACTTTATGAATCTATCTTTAGCTTAATGGAAAGTATGGTTCCAGAATATGATAAGTTTCACCACATTCGTGAACGGACTGGTAGCATTTTACCAGGAATAGCGCCTTCTAATATTTATTTATCTAAGGATGGCAAATATGTAGTGATTGGAGCAAATGGTGATAGTATTTATAAACGGTTAATGATATTAATGGACCGCAAAGATTTGGCTGAAGACGAATGTTTTCAAACTAATGAAGGTCGAGCCAAACATATGGAATATATAGATGGAGAAATTGGTAAATGGACGAAACAATATGAGCTACAAGACGTCCTACAGCTTTTAGATCAATCTGGAATCCCAGCAGGGCCTATTTATAATATCGAGGATATGATGAAGGATCCGCATTTTCTTGCACGAAAAATGTTTGAAGATGTACAAGTAGAAGGGTTGGGTAATCTTAAAGTACCTGGAATTATTCCGAAACTAAGTGAAACACCGGGCTCAATTGATTGGGCAGGTCCGAAACTAGGTGAACATAACGAAGAAGTTATTAAGAAATTGGCAGGTTTAAGTGATGAACAGTTTAATAAGTTAAAAGAGTTGGGTGTGATCTAGTAATGAAATTGTGCCATAGGGTCTGAATTAAACATTGGAATTTTTCAGATGCACTAGCACTAGGCAGTCATTTATAATGAGGGGGAAAAACATGAAATTACCTAATAAAGTTGAGATCGTGGAAGTGGGTCCTCGTGATGGATTACAGAATGAAAAGAAGTTTATTAATACAGAAAATAAGGTTAAGCTGATTAATCTATTAAGCGAAACTGGAATTGAACGGATGGAGGCTACTTCATTTGTTCACCCGAAACATGTGCCACAGATGGCAGATGCGAGCGAGGTTATTCAAAATATAGAAATGAAAAAACAAATTCAATACATGGCTCTGATTCCAAATGAAAAAGGATACCTTCGTGCGGTTGATAATGGAATAAGTGCTTTATCATTAGTAGTTGGTGCAAGTAATACATTTAATGAAAAAAATGTTCGGATGTCGCGTCAGCAATCAATGGAAGTATTAAAAGATGTTATTTTACAAGCGAAACAAAATAATATATTTATTCGCTATAATATATCAACAGCATTTTGGTGTCCTTTTGAGGGGGAAACAGAAAAGGACATTGTTCACGAAATGGTTCAAAGTGTAGATGCATTGGGAGTAGAGGAGCTGACTATTTGCGATACCATTGGCAAAGCAAATCCTAAACAAGTCTATGATTTATTTCAAGAAATTGTAAAGCTCCCACTAAAAGCGAAGATTACTGCCCATTTTCATGATACATATGGTATGGCACAAGCTAATGTCATTGCAGCTCTTGAAGCAGGTGTAACCAGTTTTGATGCAGCTGTCGGTGGATTAGGAGGGTGCCCATTTGCTCCTGGCGCGGCTGGTAATCTTGCTACTGAAGACTTGGTATTTATGCTACATGAAATGGGAATTGAAACCGGTATTAATTTAGAGAAACTGCTTGAATGTGTTGCATTTGTAAAGCCGTTAACAGATCGTAATTTAACAGGCCATCTATATAAAGCTTTAAATGGCTAGATTCGTATATGAAACATCTTAAGCCTTAATAAAAGATGAATAATACTTGACTAGGCATAGATGATAAATTGGTAAAACAATTATCATCTATGCCTAGTTTTTATGTTAAGAAAAAGAGATTTTCAAATATTCACTTTCTTTATTTCAAATTTTTATTCTATTCGTAAAACTGACTAGACTTGTTTTTAATCTTTCATTTATATTTAGAATCAAATGGGGTTCCATTTATGAAAGGGGAGGAAGCCTTATGGATAATATTCATGAAAGAGTACTAGCACTTGCCGAAGGGCCAATATGGAGAATGTTTGGGGTACATGTAAATAAAGGAAATGATGGCGTTTGTGAATTAGAATTTGAAGTAAAAAAAGAATTCACCCAATCATATGGCTCCTTGCATGGAGGTATTATTGGAACAGCGCTGGATATGGCAATGGGTGCTGCGGTTACGACTACATTAGATTCCAATCATTATAGCAATACAATTGATTTAAACGTAAAGTACCTTCGCCCGATGTTTGGGAAACGTTTAATTGTGAAAGCTTCAATCATAAAAGGTGGTAGGAGAATTACTGTTACCGGTGCAGATGCTTATAATGAAGAGGGAAAACAAATCGCAACTGCGAACGCAAACTTTATGATCCTTGAGAAGTAAATACATTAAAAAGATATCGCTTATCGAAAATATAAAATCAAAAGATTATAAAAGTAAGAGAATAAGATTTTAAAACTATAGAGTGAAATTATAGCTTAATATATTATTAAGAGTTCTGAAAATTATTAATTTACAGAATCACAGCAATTATTCTTTACTATGAAATGTTGTAAACGCTCTATATTAAGTACTACCTAATCTGTAATAATTTTCGACAAAATTAATAAAGGAGGAACTAAAATGGATGGAAAAGGAAGTTTAAAACTTGAGGCTGGAATTGAACAAGCGTGGGAAGTATTATTAAATCCCGATGCATTGAAGGCTTGTATTATGGGTTGTGAAACATTAGAGCTAGTTGAAGAAAATAAATATGCAGCAAATCTTTCAGTGGGAATTGCAGCAGTTAAAGGTGACTATACATCGACTATAGAAATAACTGATGTACAAAAACCAACTCACTATCGACTTATTGTTAAAGGTGAGGGCGGTCCAGGTACTGTACAAGCTACGGCTGATATTGATTTAACTCAAGAAGATGAAAACACAACTGTTTTAACTTATACGTACGACGCAGAAGTTGGCGGGAAAGTTGCAATGGTTGGTCAACGTATGCTTGGTGGTGTAGCAAAGTTAATTATCAAAGACTTTTTCAAGAAATTTGGTAAAGAGCTAAAAAAAAGAGAAGCACTTAAAAATTAATAATAAATTTCGTTAAAGCGCTTTATTGAAAACGCTTTATTAAATAAACTACGAATTTGGTAGAAAGGAGCCGAAAGATGAATCTAAGTACTATATTTGATTTTGCTGTAGATCGATATCCTAATAAAGTTGCAATCGTTCAACATGAAAAAGCCTATACGTACTTGCAATTTGAGGCTGAAGTACTAAAGGTTGCTGCATCATTGCAAAAGATTGGAATTAAGAAACAAGATAGAGTAATTATACTTCTAAAAAACAGAGTTGAGAATGTTGTAATCTATTGGGCTCTTCAAAAATTGGGTGCAATTTATACTCCTATCAATTTCCGCTTATCTACAAAAGAAGTTGAATACTGTGTAAATGACTCGGAGGCAGTTGCTGTAGTATATGAAGAAGCTAGTAAAAGTTCAGTGTTAAACGCGAAGTTCAACGTTAAACCAACTTTAATTGGAATTGAAGACGTTGAAGGTGTCGATATTTCCTACGACGAGCTTGTTACAAGAAGTCCTGGTTCGTTTGAAAGACCAAAAATAAACGAAAATGATATTGCTATAATGTTATATACTTCAGGTACTACTGGGAAACCAAAAGGAGTACCAAGAACACATCGGAATGAATATGGTGCAGCTATGGCCCATGTGGTACAAAACCAATATACATTAGGTGAAAGTACACTTGGTACTATGCCGCTTTACCATACAATGGGAATGCGTTCGCTGTTATCGATGGTCATTTTAAATGGTAAGTTTGCTATATTACCAGATTTCGATTCAGAGGAAGCTTTAAAGATATTAAGCACTGAAAAAATTAGTTGTGTATATTTAATTCCGACTTTATATCACGACATTTTAACTCATCGCAATTTTCACAACTATGATTTATCTGCCTTAAAAAAGATTGGATATGCTGGTGCTCCGATGACTACAGATTTAGTCAACAAATGCATGCAGTTACTCAAGCCAGAGGTCTTTGTTAACCATTACGGTTCAACAGAAGTATATACTTTCTCTATCTGTCCTCATGTTCCAGATAAACCTGGTAGTGCAGGTAAAGCTGGTTTGCATCAGCAGATTAAAGTTGTTACAGCTGCTGCAGATGGCAGTTCAACACCAAACGATGTAGTGGGCAAAGGCGAAGTAGGTGAAATCATCGTAAACCTAGAATCTATTGAGGCTTTCAAAGGATATTGGAATCGTCCAGATGCAACAGAAAAAGCAATTAGAGACGGTTGGTATTTTACAGGGGATCTTGGTGAAATCGATGATGAAGGTGATTTATTCGTTGTCGGCCGCGTAGACGACATGATTATTTCTGGCGGTGAAAATATCCATCCGGTCGAGGTCGAAGATGTGCTTACACTTTATGATAAAGTTCATGATGCAGCTGTTATTGGTGAACAAGATGATCGTTGGGGCCAAATCGTTGTTGCTTATATAGTGCCAACTGATTCAAGTTTAACAATCCAAATGTTAGATGAGTATTGCAAGAACAACCCTAAGCTTTCTAACTTTAAAAGACCAAGAAAATATGTTTTTGTGAACGAAATTCCAAAGAGTCCAGTAGGTAAGATGCTTCGTCGGAAATTAAGGGATGGCGAATTTGAGCTTTATGAAGAAAAGGTTTTGAAATAATAATACTCAAAGGAGATAGATTACATGACTATAACAAAAAACACTTACGATCATATTAGAGTAGAGAAAAACGTTGAGAAAAAGATAGCAACGATCGTTTTAGATCGACCTGAAAAAATGAACTTTATCAGTATGCTAGGCCGTAAACAAATCTCTGAAATTTTCGACGAATTGAATGTTGATGATGATGTAAGAGTAATTGTCATTAAAGGTGAAGGCGACGTTTGCTTTTGTGCAGGTGGCGATATTCCGGAGTTTATGGTACCACATCAAGAAACAATTTCACATCTTGCAGACTATGTTGCAGCACCAGAACGTTCACCGAAACCTGTTATTGCACAATTACAAGGTTATGCATTCGGTGTTGGTTTAGAAATCGCGATGGCATGTGACTTCCGTATTGCTGCAGAAGACACGCTATTAGCATTGCCGGAAATGAATCTTGGGATGATCCCAGGTAGCGGTGGTACACAACGAATTGCAAAAATTGCTGGTCTAACAAGAGCTAAAGATATGATTATGAGAGCACGTAGAATTCCATCAGATGAAGCATATCAATGGGGCTTATTAACACAAGTTGTGGCTAAAGAAGATTTAAGTAAGACAGTTGAGGCTTTAGCAGAAGAGCTAATCCGTTTTTCACCAGTTGCGCAAAAAGTTGCAAAAGAAGTTTTAAATGCAGCTGAAGACACAAATATCAGTGCAGGTATTAAACTTGAAGGTAAGGCTTATGGTCTATTACGTACAACAGAAGATTTTAAAGAAGGCGTAGATGCGTTCGTTGAAAAGAGAAAACCAAACTTTACTGGAAAATAGTATAGTACGACTCCTCTACTTTTAGTAGAGGAGTAGTCTAACTAAGTTTTTTATTTTTATTAAAAAAACACTTATTTTGATATAGATTTTGGAAAACGCTTTCAAAATAATAGTGCAATAATTTATAAGGTATCTATAAAATGTATCTCATGTTTTAATAAAACATGTATAGGGCTTGTTTTACCAATGGATGTTAGAAAATTTCTAATATATAAAAAACAATAAGGGTGGTAGAAAATTATGAAAAAAGGTATTTCAAAAAAATTATTACTATTTATCTTTGTAATTATGCTAGCTTTAGCAGGCTGTTCGCAATCAGCTAGTGAAGGTGCACCTAGCAATGAAGGTGATTCATCTTCAAGTTCTAGTGGTGGCTCAACTGCTCTAAAGATGGCAACTCTAGCTCAAGGTGGTGCTTGGTATGTATATGGTGCGACAATGGCAGAATTGCTTCATAAAAATGTAGAGCAAATCGAGAGAGTTGATGTCCTACCTTATTCAGGTGGACTTGGAAATATTAAAGTTGTTGATCAGGGAGAAGCAGAACTTGGACTTACATTTACTTTAAATAATCGCTGGGCTGTTGATGGAAGCGTTGCTTATGATAAAAAATATGAAGATCTGCGAGTATTAGTAGGTGGACTTGATAAATATTATGTAGGTATTTTAATGTCAAATTCATTTATTGAGAAACATGGAATTGAATCAATTGCTGATATTAAAACAAAAGAAATTCCAGTACGACTTCTTACTTTAAACAAAGGTAGTCAAGGTGAGTATGCAGCAATGCAGATTATGGAAGCGTATGGAATGGATTATGAAACAATTCAATCATATGGTGGATCAGTTGAGCATACGTCTTTCGACGTTGTTAAAACACAAATTCAAGATGGAAAAGCAGATATGTTTATTCAGGTTATGACAGAAGGTCACCCGACATTTGCTGAAATTGCACTTCAAACTCCTGTTACATTTATGGATGTAGAAGATGAGTATAGAGATAAATTAAAGCAATTTGGTTATGCGAAAACTGTATTCCCTGCAGGAATCTTTGAAGGACAAGATAAAGAAATCCAAGCACTTGGATTAACTACAACACTAGTAACAACAGCTGATTTATCAGAAGATCTAGCCTATGAAATTACTAAAACTCTTGCTGAAAATACAGATGCACTTGCTGCAGGTCACGCAGGCTTAAGTGTTTATGATCCACAAGCAGGAATTACCGAGGATGCTACAGGCGGGGTTGAACTTCACCCTGGTGCAGCAAAATATTATAAGGAACAAGGCTGGATTGAGTAACATCATAAATCATATTAAAAAGTAGGCTGGCTAAAAAGAACATACAATCACAAGTCAATTCATAACACTAATTTCAGTTTAGTGGATGGTGAATTGACTTGTGTGGTTGGTTAACAGATGTTTTAAGGCAGCCTTCTTTGTTTGAATTTAAGTAACAGATAGGAGAGGGTATTTTTGAGAAGTACTATGACAGGTGGTCAAGCAATTGTAGAAATTATGAAAGAAGAGGGAATTAATCATGCTTTTACTGTTCCTGGTGAAAGTTTTATTCCAATTCTAGATGCTTTATATGATGAAGAAGATTTTCAGTTAATATCGAATCGACATGAAGGTGGAGCGGCACTTATGGCAGAGGGTTACGCTAAGGCATCAGGTCAAACTGCAGTTGTAATGGCAACACGTGGAGTTGGAGCAGCTAACCTTTCGATTGGTATTCACACAGCAAAAGAAAATTCAACGCCAATGGTTGTGTTCTTAGGTCAAGTGAAAAGCTCATTTCGTGGCCGAGAAGGTTTTCAGGAAGTAGATCTTGATCGGTTCTTACATGATGTGTGTAAGTGGACAGTAGAAATTAATGATGTGAACAGAATTCCAGAATTTGTGCATCGTGCCTTTCGAATTGCAAAGAGCGGACGTCCAGGACCAGTAGCTGTTTCATTACCTGAAGACATTCTAAAGCAAGTGGCCCCTTTAAAGATTAATAAAAAATCAATTAGACCGAAGCCGAGACCATCTTCGGAAGAAGTTGCAGAATTCTATTCTATTTTAAGCGATGCAAAAAAACCTTTAATTATTGCAGGGGCTGGAGTTATTCTAGCAAACGCTGAAAGCAATTTAGTAGAATTTGCTGAAAAACTCCAAATTCCTGTTGCAGCAGCATTCCGCCGCCATGATGTTTTTCCAAATAATCATCCTTTATATGTAGGTCATTTGGGAATGGGTACGTTTGAAGGGATTCAGGAAACAGTACGACAGGCAGATACAATCATTGCAATAGGTACTCGATTTTCTGAAATCACAACGCAGGGCTATTCGATTATTTCTGAGGAACAAAAGATTATTCATATTGATATTGAATATACAATGTTAGGGAAAGTATATGAACCAACATTAGGTATTGTTTCTGACGCAAACGAAGCATTGCTTTCATTGTTAAACAATGAAGTAACTGTACCAACAACGTGGAAACAATGGACTGCGGAACGAAGAAATGTATTTAACGAAATTACATTTATCGAAAAAGAAAATAATGAAGAATATGTAGATAATACGCAAATTATTCGAACGTTACAGGACATGCTCCCGCCTGACACGATCATTGCAAATGATGCCGGAAATTTTGCAGGTTGGTTGCATAGCTATTATAAATTTAATGCACAAAAATCTTATATTGGCGCAACATCTGGGGCGATGGGTTATGCGTTAGCAGCAGCCATAGGTGCCAAATTGGGGCAACCGCATCGACCTGTAGTATCCCTATCTGGTGATGGTGGTATTATGATGACCATTCAAGAGCTAGAAACAGCAGTGCGTTATAAAGTTCCGTTTATATCATTGATATTTAATAATAATATGCATGGTTCGATTCGAATGTTTCAAGAAATTAGTTACCCTTTCCGTGAAATTGGTACATCCTTAGGAAACCCGGATTATGTTGCTTTAGGTAATTCTTTTGGTGTATTTAGTCAACGAGTAACATGTGATGCAGAGTTTGAAACAGCACTAAAAAATGCACTGGATTCCAATAAACCCTCGCTTATCGAGATTGTTTGTAACCCCGAACAAATATCGGTTCAATCCACGATTACGAGTATTAGAGAAAAAGCAACTGTGAAATTGTAATATACAAAATGAAATCTAATCTTCAGGAGGGTGAAAAATGAAACGATTATATATTCCAGCGATACTTGCAATTTGTTGGTCATTATTTCAATTATATACAGCTGCGTTCGGGGCTTTTCCATCAATAGTCCAACGAGCAATTCACGTATCTTTTGCACTTTCATTAACATACACATTAGTTCCATTAGCTAAGGATAAGAAAAATTCAATCTTAAAGGTGATTGATGCTGTTACAGTTCTATTGCCAATTATAATTTGTGCATATGTAATTTTTCATGCAGACCGACTTAGTACAAGAATATGGTTTGTTGATGAGGTATTACCTTTAGATCTATGGTGTGGTATTTTATTTGTACTTCTATTACTTGAAGCATCTAGAAGAACAGTAGGTAATGTCATTACATTACTAGCTGTAATTTTTATGGCGTATGGCTTTGCGGGCCCTTATTTAGGTGGATTAATTAGTCATAGAGGGTTAGATGTGAGCCGGATGGTAGAATTATTATTCCTCTCTCCAGATGGAATTTTCGGAGTACCAATCGGCGTGTCTACTAATTATGTATTCTATTTCATTTTGTTCGGTGCATTCCTAGAAGTTTCGGGTGGAGGTAAATTATTTATCGACATGGCTTTTAAGATGACCCGGAAATCGAAGGGTGGACCAGCCAAGGCCGCGGTAGTATCGA
Source organism: Bacillus sp. Marseille-P3661 (assembly GCF_900240995.1). Classification (NCBI taxonomy): domain Bacteria; kingdom Bacillati; phylum Bacillota; class Bacilli; order Caryophanales; family Bacillaceae; genus Bacillus; species Bacillus sp. Marseille-P3661. Next base: position 463,387 of record NZ_LT965954.1, on the reverse strand, counting down.
GTGGATTAATGGGTAGTATTAGTGGTAGTGCCGTTGCAAACGTAGTGAGTACAGGGATTTTCACAATTCCGTTAATGAAACGTGCAGGTTATTCTAAAAAAGATTCAGCTGCTATTGAAGCGTTGGCTTCTACTGGTGGACAATTAATGCCACCGATTATGGGAGCGGCAGCCTTTTTAATGGCAGAAATGATCGGTATACCGTACGTTGAAATTATTTATGCAGCATTAATACCTGCGTTGCTATATTATGTATCGGTGTTTATATTTGTTCATTTAATGGCAGCAAAAAACAAGCTTGACATTAACATGGACGAATTAGAGGAAACAAAAGAAAAGCTGTTAAACCGAATACATCTTTTACTACCAATGGTTCTCCTTGTAACCTTAATATTTACTGGTTCAGCGTTATCGACTGCTGCGTTTTGGGCGATCGTCAGTGTATTTGTAGTTAGCTATTTTAGAAAAAATACATTCTTGAAACTAAAGGATATTGTTTCTGCGTTAGAAAGCGGAGCCAATCAAGCTGTAAAAGTAACCATTCCTTGTGCGATTGCTGGAATAATCGTTGGAGTTATTGGGTTCTCAGGTTTAGGATTAAAATTCACTGGATTAATTGTTCAATTATCATTTGGAAATCTTATTCTTGCACTAATTCTTGTTGCGCTCGGTTGTATCATTTTAGGTATGGGTATGCCGACAACGTCAGCATATATTATGGCAGCTATTTTACTTGCACCAGCGCTTCAGGAGTTTGGAATTGAACAAATTGCGGCGCATATGTTTGTCTTTTATTTTGCTGTATTATCAATGATTACACCTCCTGTCGCATTGGCTGCATATGCAGCAGCAGGAATTTCAGGCGCTACAATGAATGAAACAGGTTTTAGAGCATTAGTCGTTGGTGCAGGCGCATTCTTAATTCCATTTGTGTTTGCTCTAAACCCAGGGTTATTAATGATTGGTGGCTTTGGGGAAATTGCTTGGGTGACATTTACTACATTATTAGGTATTTGGGGATTAGTTGCGGCAACTGTTGGGTATCTATATACAGATATGTCAAGGCTTATGCGGATTATCATTCTCATATCAGCTATTACGATGATTATTCCTGAATCTATCTCAGATATAGTCGGGATCGTATTATTTGGTTTCGTGCTCATAACCCAACGCACACGTAATCGAAACTATGTAAGCAAGGAAATTGCTTCATAAAAAAATGCAATAAAAAACAAAAAAAATAAAATATTAAAATTTTCCTAGTAAATTTTTAATAATAAAAAAGACATTTTCCCCTTAGCAAACCTTGGTTTTACATAATTCCAAGTTTTAGTGGTGGAAAATTGTCTTTTTTTTGATTATTATGTAAAATAACAATATATTGAAATAAATTCTATGTAGTATTTTGTCAAATCACGCTTTTAAATTTTTGTTTAAAGCATAAAAATTTTAAAAAAATAAAATAAAATTTTAAAACACAAGTCGTTTAGTATCAACTATAGTTATAGTAATAAAAGAACTTGGCGAAAAATTAAGAATAATTTTTAATTTTGAGGAGGAGTGCACTTGGCTGAAATATTAATCGTTGATTCAGATCGTGAAAGTAGGCAGCATATTCGTTCGATCATTGAAAGTAGTCATTATAGTTTCTTATCAATTCATGAATCAAATAATGCACACAGAGGGGAAATGTTGTTAAAACAATCTAAACCAACAGCTTTAATATTGGATGCTTCTTTGCCTGATAAAGATGGTTTTGAATTTGGAAAATTAGCAAAACAAATGTACCCTGACCTCTCAATTATTATGGTCTCACAACTGAAAATGTTTGAAATGGTTTATGATGCTATAAATGCAGGTTTTTCTAGTTATTTATTGAAACCGCTTTCCAAGGATGAGTTATTAAGTGCCTTCGATCGCGTGATTAATCCAAGCATTGTTAAGGAAATGAGCCGTACTATGCAAAAAACATCTGAAGAATTCGTCACTGACTTAAAAAAGCCAATTGAGAGTGCGATTCGGTTTATTCAGTTGAACTATGGTGACCAATTAACATTAAAGGATATGGCTGATCTAGTATATTTAAGTCCATCATATTTTAGTAAGTTGTTTAAAGAAGAAACTGGTACAACGTTTGTTGAATACTTATCGTGGATCAGAGTTCAAAAAGCAAAAAGTATGTTAAGGATGTCTTCCATTCCAATTGATGTTATTGCAAATAACACAGGTTTTAAAAATTCAAGCTATTTTTCAACAATCTTTAAGAGAGTTGAAGGGAAGACGCCTTCTCAATACCGTGATCAATTTTATTGGAAGCAAAAAAAACAACAAATAGTCTAACATCAGTCGACAGGGGGGATCGAAGTGTTAGAAATACTGAATGAAATTCGTAGATGTAAAAATCATAATCTTAAAGGAATTCTAGCCACGATCGTTTCTGTTCAAGGATCGACCTATCAAAAGGAAGGCGCAAAATGTTTCCTTAGTGAGGATGGGAAATTAACGGGGTTACTAAGCGGAGGTTGTGTCGAAAATGACATAACAGAGCATGGCAAAGAAGTTATTGAAACAGGGCAAGCAAAACGGATATATTACGATTTCCGTAATGATGGTGATAGTATTTGGGGATTAGGTCTTGGCTGCAATGGTGCTATGGACATCTTTTTAGAACTGTATGATCCATGTGATGAAGAAAGATCCTCCAAAATTGAAAATATATTCTCGATCAACAAACCGACATGGGTAGCAACAATTACTAAATCAAATGATAGTAAGATGGTAGGAGAAAAGTATTTTATTAATAGTGAAAACCAGCTTAACGAAATATGTACGACGTTTCCAGATATAAAATCTGCTTGTTCCGGTAAAAACTTACCTGAAAGAGCTCAGCTCTTAAGCATATCTGAAGATCATAGGAATATTGAAGTATTTTTAGATTACTTGGAACCTGTCCCAACATTAGCTTTATTTGGAGCGGGGCCAGATGCAGTCCCTGTGGTAGCGGCGGCAAAAGCAATCGGATGGCGGGTTAAAGTAATTGATCACCGTCCAGCATACCTTACAAAGGAAAATTTTCCTCAAGCAGATGAATTATCTTTAATAAAACCAGGGCATGTACCAGATGTAGCAATCGATGAAAATACGTATTCAGTTATTATGAGCCATCATTTTCTACAAGATCAATTAGCCTTAGAAAAACTGTTGCTTTCAAGTGCCGCGTATATCGGTATTCTCGGTCCAAAAACTAGAACAAACGCATTACTAGAACCAACCTTAATGAAATATAATAGTGAAAATCTAGATTTAACAAGAATATTTAGTCCAATTGGGTTAAATATTAATGCGAAAACACCTGGAGAAATTGCGCAGAGTATTATTTCCGAATTAATAGCTGTTCACAGGAAAAGCAATCATGTACACAGCTTAAAAAAGAGTGAAACAATAAATAACATCGAAAGCAGTAATAATTACAAATATCAATTGCACTTGTAAGGTATCTGATTTTCTCGGTACAAGTAATTATATGTAGTTTAGTTTCTACATTCATATTTAAGATTCATAGATGACATTATTAAGTATAGTAGAAACATAGATGTCATCATATAGAGGAGGTTAAATTATGAGCAAGTCAATCGGCCAAGCTTTAACAAGAGTAGAAGATAAAAGACTTCTAACAGGCCAAGGGAAATATATCGATGATTTAGGAACAACACGTGATACTGCACATGCAGCAATATTAAGAAGCAGCTATCCGCATGCGAAGATTATTTCAATCGATAAGAGCGAAGCTGAAAAAATAGAAGGTGTAAAAGCGGTTATTACAGGGAAAGATATCGAACCACATGTCCGTCCCTTTAGTGTTGGTGTAACCGCACCAGTTGAATACTATCCGCTGGCTATAGAAAAAGTTCGCTATGTTGGCGAGCCTGTTGCAATTATTGTTGCTAAAAATCGCTATGTGGCTGAAGATGCATTAGATAAAATCGTTGTAAAATATGAGGCATTAGAACCAGTTGTTGATATCGAGAAAACGATTGAACCGACGGCACCAATTTTACATGAAAAAGTAGGATCAAATATTGCAAATAATCGCCAATTTCATTATGGGGATGTTGAGAAGGCATTTAATGAAGCTGATCGCATTATAAAGCATAAATTCCATTTCCCTAAGTATACAGCGACTCCAATTGAAACATACGGGGTTATTGCAGATTATGATTCTGCTCACGATCAATATACAGTACACGCAAACTTCCATGGTCCATTTGTTATCCAAAGCATCATGGCGGGATCGTTAAAAGTTCCAAGTAATAAACTAAGAATTATCGTGCCAAAAGATATTGGCGGCAGTTATGGAATAAAAGCAGGTATCTTCCCGTACATTGTTCTTTGCTCAATTACAAGTAAATTAGTAGGTTGTCCTATTAAGTGGATAGAGGATCGCCAAGAACATTTATCATCAAGTGCAAGCGGTACAGACAGAGTTTCTTACCTGGAAGCTGCAGTTATGAATGATGGAAAAGTAACAGGTTTACGATTAAAGTTAATCGATAATGTTGGTGCATATATTCGGGCCCCTGAACCTGCTTGCTTATATCGAAATCATTCAAATACAACGGGTGCATATGATATCCGAAATCTAGAAATTGATGCTTATGCCGTAATGACTAATAAATCACCAACAGGCTTAATTCGTGGATATGGTGGTCAAGAGCATTACTTTGCATTGGAACGATTAATGCAGATTATTGCAAAAGAACTAAATATGGATCACTCTGAGGTTATTAAAAAGAACCTAATTAAAACTGAACAATTTCCATATACAACTGCTGCTGGCGGTATATATGATAGCGGCGATTATGAAAAAGCATTTGAAATGGCTCTAGAAACAGGTAAATATCAAGAATTCCTTGAAAAACAAAAAGTAGCAGCCGAAAATGGGAAACTATTAGGGGTTGGCCTTGCTTGTATTGTGGAACCTTCTGGCTCGAACATGGGTTATATAACAATTGCGTTAACTCCTGATGAGCGTGCTCGTTCACCAAAATCAGGCTGTGCTGAAGCAGCTACCGTTTCAATGGATCCTCTAGGTAGTGTTAACGTAAGAATTAGTACAACTCCTTCAGGTCAAGGGCATGAAACAGTTGCTGCGCAAATCGTATCGGATATATTAGGTATCCCGAGAGAAAGCATCAATGTTGTTGCTGAATTAGACACATCAACAAGTGCTTGGTCAATTGCATCAGGCAGTTATTCAAGTCGATTTGCTTCACTAGGTTCAAGTGCAGTATTCTACGCGGCGCAAAAGGTAAAAGCGAAACTATTGAAGATAGCTGCCAATGAATTTCAAACAGAAGAGGCTAATCTTGAAATAGTTGATGGTAATTTTGTAGTAAAAGATAATCCAGAAAAGAAACTTTCTATTAAAAGAGTAGCTGGTTTAGCACATTGGAATCCGTTATCATTACCAGATGGTATGGAACCTGGTATTTATGAAACGTATTATTATACCGCTAAAGTTGCAGAGGCACCAGACGAAAACGATATGATCAATTCATCAGTAACATATGGATTTGTAGCCGATATGGTTACGGTGGAAATCGATCAAGATACAGCAGAAGTGAAGATTATTGATTATGTAACAATCCATGACGCTGGTAAACTATTAAATCCATTAATTGTAGACGGCCAAATTATGGGTGGTCTTGCACACGGATTAGGTGGAGCATTATATGAAGAACTAGCATATGACGATAAAGGCCAATTTCTAACAGGGTCATTCATGGATTATCTTGTTCCGACTGTAACGGAAATGCCAAAAGTTACAATTAAACATCTTGAAACGCCATCGCCATTAACTCCGCTTGGAGCTAAAGGATTGGGTGAAGGAAATACGATGAGCGCACCGGTAGCAGTTTCTAACGCTGTTAACAATGCATTAGCACAATATGGTGTATCGGTTGATCAACTGCCATTAAGTCCAAATCGAATTTGGCCGATATTGGAAAAAGTGAAAAATAAAGTGAGCTTGTAAAGGGGGGAATCACTTTGAAACCATCTAAATTCGAATTTTATCAGCCTAAAACTGTGGAAGAAACTTTGCAATTACTTGAAGATATGGGAGAAGACGCTAAGATTATCGCAGGCGGACAAAGTCTGGTACCAATCATGAACATGCGACTTGCTACTCCAAAAAATTTAATTGATATTAATAGATTAGTAGATTTAGATTTTATTGAAAATGATGAAACAACATTAAGAATTGGTACGCTTACTCGTCAAAGCAGGGTAGAAGAATCAAGTATCGTTCGAAAATATGCCGGATTATTAAGTGAAGCGGTTCCTAATATCGGCCATATCCAAACAAGAAATAGAGGGACTGTCGGCGGTAGTGTTGTCCATGCAGATCCAAGTGCAGAAATTCCTCTTTCATTAATGGCTCTAAATGGAGCGGTTAAAATTTCTTCTGTAGATGAAGAAAGAATCGTAGAAGCAGGGGACTTTTTCATCACGTATCTAACAACGGATATTATGCCTACTGAGATGTTGACAGAAGTTCACATTCCTATCATTGGAGGAAGACAAGGCTACGCATTTACGGAGTTCGCTAGAAAGCATGGGGATTTCGCGCTTGTTGCAGCAGCATGCCATTTAACAATTGATGATAGTGATAATATCGATACAGTACGTCTTGTTCTTGGCGGAGTGGAAGCAATTCCATTTTTAATAGAGGATGCAGAAGAAGAATTAAAAGGCGAAAAGATCTCAGATACATTACTAGATAAGATAGCAGATATTGTAGCTGATGAAGTCGACCCAGAATCAGATATTCACGCTTCGGCGGATTATCGTAGACATTTAGCGAAAATTCTTACAAAACGTACATTACAACAGGCATACAACAGAGCAAGGGGGTAATGAAATTGGGGAATCAGATAGAAGTAACAATTAATGGGAAAAGCTATCGTGAAGATGTAGAACCTCGGATGCTATTAAGTGATTTTATAAGAGATGTATTAGGATTAACAGGTACACATGTAGGTTGTGAGCATGGTGTTTGTGGTGCTTGTACAATACAAGTTAATGGCAGTGCGGTCAGAAGCTGTCTAATGTTTGCTGTCCAAGCAGATGGATCAGAAATTAAAACAGTTGAAGGGCTTGCGAAAGATGGAGAGTTAACAGATTTGCAACAAAATTTTATGGAATGCCATGGGTTACAATGCGGATTCTGTACACCTGGTATATTGATGTCAACAGATGATTTCTTATCTAAAAATGAAAACCCATCAACACAAGAAATTAAAGAAATGCTTTCAGGTCATATGTGCCGTTGTACTGGTTATGATGGCATTGTAAAAGCTGTAGAAAAGACAGTTAAAGAAAAAAATAAGGTGAATGCTTAAGCATTCACCTTACTAAAAACAGGTTTCAATTTTTCAAATACACATATAGATTTAAAAGGAGGAAAGTAAGATGAAAAAACTTTTAGCATTGTTCACAATTCTATGTTTAGCAATTTTAACAGCATGTGGTGGTTCGGAAGGAACATCAAGTGCTCCAAGTGAAAGTAGTGGTGGCGGAGAGTCATCAAGTGAAACAATTACATTACGTTTAGGGCATGTTACTCAAACAACACATCCGTTCCACTTAGCTGCAGAAAAATATGCAGAATTAGTTAAAGAAAAGACAAATGGACAGATCGAAATCGAAATCTTCCCCGCTCGCCAACTTGGTGGAGATGTTGATATGTTAGAAATGATTCAAAACGGGTCATTAGATGCAGGTTTTATTACTACTTCTGTTTTTAGTGGATCAACACCTGTTCTAGATGGATTACAACTTCCATTCTTAATTAATAATTATGATGTTTTCGATGAAGTTTTAAAAACTGACACTATCCAAAAAATGCTTGATAGTTTAGAAGAAATTAATGTAAAAGGTTTAGCTATTAATGAAAGCGGTATGCGTCATATTGGTAGCAATCGTTCTGAAGTTCAAACACCAGCTGATTTAGAAGGATTGAAAATCAGGGTAGTAGAAAGTCCTTTAATGCTAGATATCTTTAATGCATTAGGAGCAAGTCCAACACCAATGGCATATGGAGAAATTTATAGTTCATTACAAACTGGCGTAATTGATGCACATGAAGCAAACTTACCAGCATATGTAGATGAGAAATTTGCTGAGGTTACAGAATATATCACTTTAACAGGGCATTTCCCATTCCCTAATGCAAATATTATGAACTTAGACAAGTTTAATTCACTAACTCCAGAACAACAAACAGCTTTAGATGAAGCAGCAAAAGAAGCATCTGCTTGGATCATTACAGAACTGAAAGTAGTTGATGAATCTAACTTAACTAAATTAAAAGATGCAGGTCAAAACATAGCTGAAGTTCAAGATATTACTCCATTCTTAGAAAAAGTTCAACCAGTGTATGACAAATATTCTGAAAAGCACGAATTGATTAAAGAATTAATCGATAAGGTTAATGAAATTAAAGCTAACTAAAAAGAATAGGTTAGGTATTCCCTAACCTATTCCTTTCATTTTACTTTAGGGAATTTTAATTTCTATAAAGAATTAAAGTATATGAAAATACATCGTAATTTGCCCTTTTGAGCAAATTTCGTGTTTTTCTAAATTTATCATTGGAGGTGGTAACAAATGGGGAAATTAATCAATTTTATTAATGGAATCAATCAAAAAATCTTAATCGTTGTCGGTATTGCGATGACTGTAGTTATTGTTGCTCAAGTAATCTGTAGAACCTTTTTAGGGTTTTCCATTTATTGGAGTGAGGAATTTGCACGTTACTGCCTAATTTGGATGACTTTTTTAGGAGCTAGTGTTGCATATAGTCAAGCAGAATTAGCGTTTTTAGATATATTGGAAAATAAATTTAAAGGTAAGTCAAAATGGATATTGCAATTGCTTGTTGAGCTTTGTGTACTTTTCTTTATTGTTATATGTATTTATTACGGTTTAAAACAAACGTTTGCACCAAGCACTCTAAATAAGGTGTCTCCTGCGATGCGGTTGCCAATGGTTTTTGTATATAGTTCAGTCCCAATCTCATTCTCATTTATGTTTCTTCAGTCACTCAATTCCATTATTAATATTCTCCCAATTAGTAAAAAAGGAGGGAAAACAGAATGTCAGCAGTTATCATCATAGCGTTCTTTATATTACTCATCATAGGTGTACCAATAGCATTTGTACTCGGTTTATCTAGTGTAGTCTACATGTTTGCTTCTAATAACTTTTCTTTCTTATTGAACGTTCCGCAAAAAATGATTGTTGCTGCAGACAATTTTAGTTTGATGGCAATCCCTTTATTTGTATTAGCTGGGGAGTTAATGAATAATGGAGGAATTACTAGAAGACTTACCGATTTTGCGAGATCACTTGTATCACATTTACGCGGCGGTTTAGCTTATGTAAATATTTTAGTATCCATGTTTTTATCAGCGATAGTAGGGTCTGCCAATGCTGTATCTGCAATTACAAGTACTTCATTGGTTCCGGAGATGAGAAAAGATAACTATGATAATTCGTACTCATCGGCCATTACGGCAGCAGCATCGATTATGGGACCGATCGTACCACCTAGTATGGTATTTATCATTTACGGTGTATCTGCTGGTGCATCAATTGGAGCATTGTTTCTAGCAGGGATCATACCGGGAATTATGCTTGCAGGTGCATTCTTTATCATGTCCTACTTTTACGCAAGAAAGAATGGGTTTCCTACAAAAGAGAAGGCTACAATAAATGAACGATCACAAAGTTTAATGAAAGCCTTACCATCATTGCTCATTCCATTAATTATAATCGGTGGAATCATTTCAGGTTACTTTACACCAACTGAGGCGGGTGCTATTGGAAGCTTAATAGCCTTCCTTGTCGGAATGTTTGTATACCGTGATTTGAAATGGAGTATGTTGCCGAATGTTTTCCTAAAAACAGGTGTTATCACTGCTTCGATTATGATTATCGTTGCTTGTGCCAATATTTTTGGCTGGACGTTGGCGATGGAAAAGATTCCGCAAATGGCAGCTGAGGGTATTCTTTCGATTTCAACTAATCCGTATATTGTGTTGTTAATCATTAATATTATGTTATTAATCGTTGGAATGTTCTTAGAGCCTATTGCAGCAATTATTATCATTGTTCCAGTTCTATTACCTGTTATTACACAATTAGGTATTGATCCAGTGCACTTTGGAGTAATTGTTAGTTTGAACTTAGTAATTGGTTTAATAACCCCACCAGTTGGAACTGTACTATTTGTCGTTTCAGGTATTACGAAAATTTCTGTAGCCAATTTAGCAAAAGCTATATTACCGTTTGCAGCTGCTGCAATAGCAGTATTAATGATCATTACTTATATTCCTGATTTAGTGACGTATATACCAGATAAATTTTTTACTGAATAGCCATAGTCAAGGGGAAGGTTAATGAATTTAACTAGACTAATCGACAGTCATATCCCAAGTATTCAAGTAAGTGAGACAGTTGAAAAAGCAAAAAATTGGTTTGATCAATCATCGAGTTCTTGGGTATCAGTATTAAACAATAGCATGTATGTAGGTATGCTAGAAGAAGGTTGTTTTCAAAATTCAGGAGATAGTTTACAAGACATAATTCGTAAAGATGTCCCCGTTCTATATGATAACGCGGAAATCCATTTTACTTCTGGTGTCTTTAGTCCAGTTATCCCAGTCATTAATAAAGATTTGATCTTTCAAGGGTGTATCCGTTATGAAGTGTTAATAGAGCACTTATTAATTCAAGGAAAACTATATTCATCAATTATTGAAAATTCAAACGATGGAATAATGGTAATCAATCATGAAGGTAACATTGAACTTGTAAATAGTGCTTTGATTAAATTAAGTGGGTATCCGGAAGAAGCGTATATTGGAAAGAATATCACAGCAATTATTAAAACAGGAGTTTTTAAGAAACCCTCTGTAACTTTAAGGGCTCTTAAAGAACAGAAAGCTGTGGCTGATTTCCAACAATATCATAAAGGGATTGACGTATTGGTGAAAGCAATCCCTTTATTTAATAACAGTGGTCAATTAGTCCGTGTATTAGCAAATGTTCATGATATTACAGAATTGATTGATTCTAAAAAACAGTTAGAAAAAACACAAATATTATCACAACAATATCAAAAAAAGATTTCAGATCTTGAGAAACAAGTAAATGCAGCAGGTAATGTTGTCGTAAGTCCACAAATGAAAGAAATTATGAACATTGTAACAAGAATAGCTAATACCGACTCAACCATTTTAATTTATGGTGAATCAGGAGCGGGAAAAGAAATTATTTCAAGAGAGATTCATGAAAGAAGTAATCGCAAAGACAATGGCCCATTTATAAAAGTAAATTGTGGGGCTATTCCACATGAATTACTAGAGTCTGAATTTTTTGGTTATGAAAGTGGTGCGTTTACAGGTGCAATTAAGGGTGGTAAAAAAGGTCTGTTTGAGAACGCCAATAAAGGAACACTATTTTTAGATGAAATCGGTGAACTGCCTCTTAATTTACAAGCAAAACTATTACGAGTGCTGCAGGATAAAAAAATTACTCGTATTGGTGGTATTACCGAAATTCAAGTAGATGTGAGAATAATTGCTGCAACCAATCGGGATTTAGAAAAGATGGTTTTGAATAAAGAATTTAGAGACGACCTTTATTACCGCATTAACGTAATTCCAATAACATTGCCACCTTTACGTGAACGAAAAGAAGAAATTATACCGCTAATAGTCCATTTTTTAACTAAATTTAATCAAAAGTATAGTAAAAAAATGTATATCTCTGCATCTGCAATGGAGGCTTTTCGTAATTATTCGTGGCCAGGTAATGTGAGAGAGTTGTCTAACGTGATTGAACGTTTAGTTGTTATTACTAACAGCGATGAGATTTTGTTAGAAAACCTTCCTGTTAATATCTTGGAGGAAAATAGAAGATCAGTTGATGCTGAACAATCCCAGCATAAAGAAATTCCTTTTTCACTAATACAAAATACTAATGGTGAGAATATGTTTGAGTTTATGGAAAAAAAACTGATAATCTTTTATCTTGAAACACATGGAAGTATTAGGAAAGCTGCACGAGAGTTAGGAGTCTCACATACTACTCTAATGAAGAAAATGAAAAAGCATAATATCAATTTGAAACGTAATATAAACATAATCTAAAACTCTATTAATTATCGATGGAGGTAATAGAATGCCTAAATCGATTGATATATTGTGGCTTAGATCGTTGGCATAAAGATGGTCTCAGTTAAAATGAAGGAGGAAAAGTAAATGTTAGTTACAACTGATTCAGCAAAAAACTATATTAATGGCAAGTGGGAAGAGTCTTCGACAGGAGAAACAATGACGTCATTAAATCCGGCAACTGGTGAACTTGTGGGTATCTCACAAAAGTCAGGTTTAGAAGATATTAAAAAAGCAATAGCAGCAGCGAAAGAGACATTTGAAAATGAAGATTGGAAATATAATTCCAAGAAAAGATCTGAAGCTCTTATGAAGTGGGCAAATAATTTAGAAAAAAATAAAGAAGAACTTGCAATCATTTTAACAAAAGAAAATGGCAAAACATTAAAAGAATCTCGAATTGAACTTTCTGCATGCGTAGATACTTTAAAATACTATGCTGGAATGGCTCGAAGTGTGTTTGGTAGATCTATTAATCTTACAGAAACAGCTTATGGCATTATCGATAAAAGTCCAATTGGAGTTGTAGGAATTATTTCACCATGGAATTGGCCAGCGTTATTAATGATTCGTGAAGCAGCACCTGCTCTGGCAGCTGGAAATACACTAATTTTAAAACCAGCTAGTAGAACACCGTTAATTAGTGTTGCGCTCGTTGAATTAGTGAATGGTATTGAAGAAATGCCTGCAGGAACGATTAACATTGTAACAGGACCTGGCGCATTAATCGGGGATGAAATATCAAAGAATCCTGATGTACACGCGATTAGCTTTACTGGTGATACATCAACAGGTGTTCAATTGGCCAAGGTAGCAGCAGAAAAAGTTAAGAAACTAGCACTAGAATTGGGTGGTAAATCACCGCATCTTGTATTTCCTGATGCTGACCTACCAAAAGCAATTAGAACAATTACAGATTCAATTTTTATTTCTGCGGGTCAAATGTGTTTCGCTGGTACTAGAGTTATCGTTCATGAATCTATACACAAAGAATTAGTTGCTGCATTGAAAGTAGAAGCGGAGAAGTTAAAGGTTGGAAATGGTATGGATGAAACAACAAATATGGGACCTGTCGTATCCGAAAGTCAGTTAAAAGAAGTACTACATTACATCGAGATCGGTAAAAGTGACGCTAAACTAGTTACAGGTGGAAATAGAGTAACAGGTGGTGAATTCGATAAAGGATACTTTATTGAACCGACAATTTTTGATGAAGTTCCATTAGAATCGAAGATTACACAGGAAGAAATCTTTGGTCCAGTACTGGTTGTTCAAGTATTTAAAGATGAGGAAGAGGCAATAAAGCTGGCAAATGGTACCCCGTTTGGCCTAGCGGCAGGGGTATGGACAAAGGATATTAATAAAGCAATGCGTGTAGCAAAGAAAGTTGATGCAGGTACTGTATGGATTAATACGTATAACAAAAATTATCCACAAACTGAATTCGGTGGATACAAAGAAAGCGGACAAGGACGTACTCGTGGAATTGAAGGTTTACTAGAATACACAGAAACTAAACATATCAATATTGATTTCGAAGAATAATAGAAAGACGGTGGAAAGTAATGAGTACATCATTTTTATTTCAATTGCCTACTAAAGTACATTACGGCTTTGGAAAAATAAATGAATTAACCAATTTACCTTATGATGTAAAACGGGCATTTATCGTTACAGATAAAGGTGTTTTAAATGCAGGGCTATTAGAAGATGTTCAAAGTCTGTTGAAACAACAGGATATATCTTTTGAAGTATATAGTGAAATTGAACCAGATCCAAGTGTTGAAACAGTTGATAAAGCGGCATTAGCATATAAAAACTCTGAATGTGATTTCTTGATTGCTGTAGGTGGCGGAAGTCCGATCGATACTGCCAAAGGTATTAGAGTTGTTGCAAGCAATGGTGGCAGCATTCGTGATTATGCAGGTATAAATTTGGTTAAAGAAGAGCCAACTATTCCGTTTATTGCATTGCCTACAACATCTGGAACAGGAAGTGAAGTTACGATTTTTGCTGTTTTTTCTGACTGGGAAGAAAATCGTAAAGTAACTGTAACTAGTTCCTATTTAGCTCCAAATATTAGTATTGTCGATCCTAAACTGACGATGACTGCACCTGCTTCAATTACTGCAGCTTCTGGTTTTGATGCGTTTGCACATGCTGCCGAAACATTTGTTTCAAGAATCGCACAACCAGCAAGTGATGCTCTAGCATTATCTGCGATGAAAACGGCATCTAAATATCTTCGTCGTGCAGTTTATGAAGGATCAGATGTAGAAGCTAGAAGTAAAATGGCAGAAGCAAGTTTACTAGCAGGTATTGCTTTCAATCAATCTTACTTAGGTTTAGCACATGCGATTGGCAGTGCCATAAGCGGTCACGCCCATGTTAGTCATGGGGTTACAATAGGTTTGTTATTACCAAGTGTAATGGAATTTAACCTAGCTGCAAGATTAGATAAGTATGAACAACTTGGTGAAGTTTTGTTCGATACTAGCAATCTATCAGGTCGAGAAATTGGTTTCAAAGTTGTTGAAGAAGTTAGAAATCTTCGAAACGATATTGGTTTACCGCAAACATTACGTGAAGTAAATGTTGGGGAGCACCAATTAGCAGATATTGCGAAAGATTCGGTAAAGAGCGGTATGTGGAAGTTTAATCCTCGTGAAGCATCTGTGGCTCAAATTAAGCGATTATTAAAAGAAATATACTAGGGGGGAACATCTTGAGTAAATGTAAGTCACTTCGTAGCTGGTTAGGGCATTTAAAAACACAAAATCAAATTGCTGTCATTGATAAGCAAGTATCTTTAGAATATGAAATTGCGGCAATAACCAAAAAGTTAGATGGAAAAAAAGCAGGCTATTTTTCAAATGTTGAAGGCTATAGTATTCCTGTTGTTGCCGGAACAGCTTCAACTAGAAAACAGTTTGCTGATGCATTAGATATAAATGAGGATGAATTAAATGAGAAATTTTTAGCAGCATTAGACGAACCAACACCTTGCATTGAGGTGTTAAGTGATGAGGCACCCGTACATGAAAATGTAATTATTGGAGAAGATGTAGATTTACTTAAACATCTCCCAATTCCAGTCCACCATGAAAAGGATTCTGGAAATTATATTTCAGCAGGATTATCAATTGCTAAAGATCCGGTAACAGGAAGTCAGAATGTTTCGATTCACCGTCTACAAGTTTCAGGAAAAAACAAATTAGGTGCATTAATTCTACCTAGACATCTATACAGTTTCTATAAGTCCGCCGAAGAAGAAGGAAAACCGTTAGAGATTGCAATTGTAATTGGTGTAGATCCTGTCACAATCTTAGCCTCACAAGCAATTGCACCACTTGGCCAGGATGAAATGGAAATTGCAGGATCATTAAAGGGTGAACCGGAGCAGGTTGTTAAATGTAAAACAATCGATGTAATGGTGCCTGCAAATGCTGAGATTGTATTAGAGGGAAGAATCCTTCCACACGTTCGTGAGCCAGAAGGGCCATTTGGAGAGTTTCCTAAATATTACGGTCCTAGAAGTGATAAGGAAGTAATTGAAATTACTGCAATTACACACCGGAATAATCCGATTTTCCAAACAATTTTAGCAGCGGGTTATGAACATTTATTGCTTGGAGGTATTCCGCGTGAAGCTAGTTTATTGCGTTCATTACGTGACACCGTACCAACAGTAAAAGATGTACATTTAACACTTGGCGGAACATGCCGTTATCACTTAGTTGTTCAGATGAAAAAACGTAATGAAGGTGAAGCGAAAAATGTAATTTTGGCAGCTTTCGCTGGACACTATGACGTAAAACATGTAGTCGTAGTAGATGAGGATGTCGACATCTATAATCTTGAAGAAGTCGAATGGGCGATTGCTACAAGGTTTCAAGCAGAGCGTGATTTAGTAGTAATTAATGGTGCTTTAGGTTCAAAGCTAGATCCGTCAACCGATAATGGGGTTAGTTCTAAACTAGGATTTGATTGTACTGTTCCACTAAATAGTGAACCAATGGAATATGAAAAAATTCAAATACCAGGTTTAAACGATGTAAATGAAGAAGACTATTTGAAACAACAAATAGCCGAAATACAAGTTCCTACTGAACATTTTGGTGAAGGTGACAAGTAGAGTCAAACTATAGTTCCTGCTAACATTGCAGGAACTACTTTTAAATTACTACATGTTAGCTATTTTAATTAGTTTCTAGGAGGATATTATGACAACTATTATAAATATACTTGAAGACATTCAATCAAGAAAACAAATAGATCTAAGTCAGCCAATGGTAAAAGGTATGCCAATTCATCCTGCACATCCACCTTACCATATTACATTAAACAATCGACATGGAGATGTGATCCGCCCTTGTGGCCATAGTTCTTCAAATGAAATGATGGTTTTAAGTACGCATGCTGGTACACATATAGATGCACTTTGTCATGTATCAGAAGATGGAAAGTTATTTGGTGGGCATGATGCAAGTGAAGAACAGCAAGGCACTCAATTATTTAAAAATCTAGGTGCTGAAAATTTAAAGCCTACCTTTACAAGAGGCATTCTATTAGATGTTGCAGCGTACAAAGCGGTTGATGCACTGGATCCTGCTTATGAAATAACGGAAGAGGATTTAGTAAATACAGCAAGAGCACAGGGTTCTGAAATTCGTGAAGGCGATGTTGTACTAATTCGTACTGGATGGGGGAAATTCTGGGATGATGCGTCAAAGTATCTTGGCGGAGAAGAAGGAGCCCCTGGACCGGGAGTTAAAGCTGGCGAGTGGTTAGCACAATGGAAACCATCTGCTGTTGGCTCTGATACGTCTGCATTTGAAGTAATGAACCATCATAACATTACATTAGAAGTACACATGATTTTGATCGCTCGCAACGGTATTAATATCATTGAGAATCTACTGTTAGAGGAACTTAGTGAAACTAAACAATATGAGTTTTTATTTATTTCTCTTCCAATAAAAATAGTTGGTGCGACAGGTTCACCAATTAGACCGATTGCATTAATTTAAAAGGAGGCGCAAACATATGCCGATCATAAATATCACGCTCGTTGAAGGGCGGGAAGATGAAAAGATTAAGGAATATATAAAAAAAGTAGTCGAAGTAACTCATGAAGGTCTTGATGCTCCATATGAAGCCATTAGGGTTTTCGTCAATGAAGTACCGCCAAATCGCTTCGCAGTTGGACAAAAACTAAAAAGTGAGTAATCTAAATAAAAAGCTTAAGAGAGATTTTATTCTCTCTTAAGCTTTTATTCTTTAATTAGGATTAAATGCTTATTTTACACTTCTTGTAGTTGCTCGCCTAATATGTCTTTCATTCTTCTTTCAAACATTTTTGCAATTCGATCTTTTCCTTGTACCTCTTTTGGTGTTTCAATAATTTTTCCATTAACAATAACTTCTTGGTCATAGCGTATTAACATAGCTGGTAGTAAGTCATTATATACGTTTCTAATTCTTTCAGCATGTTCTGGCTTTTTGGCAAACTGTTTTAACATCCGCAGTCCGAAACCTACATGTCGGCCTTCATCTCGTTTAATATTTTTAAAACCTTCTTTAAGTCCTGGTAGTAATCCATATTGCCCCCAAACTGCCTCGTAGACATCATAACCAACCATTGCTTGAACACCTTCTATTGTTCCTTGATAATGCACCATTCCTTCGACCATGGCTGCTTCTCTTTGGACGGGTCCATCTTCAATTGCTTGAATAAGTTGTTTACCTCTTTGATCCAAACTATCATGGACAATATTTTGGACTTTAGTTCCACGGTTAACACCAAGTACTTCTTTAAAATACCTTTCGAAAAACTCAGTATGCTTAAATTCTTCAACAAGTTGTGTACTTAAATATGCTTGTTGGTATGTTGTAGGTGCTACCATGATCCAAGGGCAAAATTGGATAGCCACATTTTCCTCAGCATTCCAAAAACCCGTACAGAAGTGGATTAGATAGTTTCTTTTTTGTTCATCCATTTGCTCGAAATGTTTTTTATCCTCAGTTAAATCAATTTCCATTGGATCCCACGTACCAAAACGAATAGCCATTCTGTATAGAGAGTGTGCTAACTCATCTGCCTCGCGTCGATCTTCTTGTGTCAAATCTTGAATTCTTTCTAACTCTTGGTCTACCTTTTCATAGTTTAAACGATCTGCTGATATTTTACTCATATTATTTGCCTCCCTATGTTTTTATATAAATTTATATTAAGCAAGAATCGTGCCAAATATTAGCCAGCTATTTATAGGGGAAGATTAAAAAATTATCATTCTAATGGAACTACTGTGTTTCCACTGGAAGGTGAGCGGTTCCATATCCTTACCATTAGCTATAGGGTTTTTATTTTTATTATTGAAATAAAGCTTGTTAAAAAAATAACTAGATGTTGATATATCCTAAAATTCCCTAATTATTACTTAATAAGTAAAATTGTAAATAGAATGAATATAAAAAGATTAAATTCTATAAAAAGATGATAAAATTTTAAAAATCCAAAAATAAAATTTTAAAACACGATGAAGATTAATCAAATTATACTTAAAACATAAACTTTTCTGAAAAAATACTTCATAGAAAGGCGTGGCGGCTAAATAGTAATTATAACTGTTTTTATTAATTTAAATTTCAAATGAAACCGCTTACTAATTTTAAGAAAAGGAGAGTAGTAATATGAACTTATCGACAATGTTTGAATTTTTAGTAGAAAGGCATCCCGAAAGAATTGCATTTGTCCAAGGTGATATGCGATTAACTTATAATCAATTAGATCACGAAATTAATAAGTTAGCAGCTTCTCTACAACAATTAGGAATCAAAAAAAATGATAGAGTTACGATTCTATTAAAAAATAGATTTGAAAATGTGGTTTTATATTGGGCCATTCAAAAGCTTGGTGCGGTTTATACCCCCATTAATTTCAGACTCTCCTCTGAAGAAGTTGAGTACTGTGTAAATGATTCAGATTCAAAAGCTGTTGTTTATGAAAGCGCTAGCAAAAACGCGGTTTTTCAAGCTAAGTTTCAAACAAAACCTATATTAATATCTGTTGGAGAAGCAGAAGATGGAGATACATCCTACACGGACCTCATTACTGCAAGTCCAGGGGGCTTTATAAAGCCTACTATACATGAAGATGATATTGCACTAATGCTATATACATCAGGTACAACAGGTAAACCGAAAGGTGTACCACGAAGTAATAAAAATGAATATGCAGCAGCAACTGCACACATTATTCAAAATAAATACGAGGATAATGAAAGTACATTGGGAACAATGCCGCTTTATCATACGATGGGGATGCGCTCCTTACTATCCATTGCATTTTTAAATGGTAAGTATGTGGCGTTGCCAGACTTTGATGCAAAAGCTGCGTTAGAGGTTATTAGTAATGAAGAAATCACCTCGCTTTATTTAGTTCCGACTTTATACCATGACATTTTAAATCATGACGATTTTCATCAATATAATCTTCAAAAGCTAAAGAAAATCGGTTATGCAGGTGCATCTATGACGAGTGCACTTACAGAAAAATGTGTACAACTACTTAAACCAGAGGTATTTGTTAATCATTATGGAAGTACTGAAGTTTATACCTTTACAATTTGCCATAATGTTGTTGAAAAGCCAGGATGTGCTGGAAAACCAGGTTTTCATCAACGAATCCGCTTAGTTACAGCGGATGCCGATGGTAATTCAACACCAGATGATCTTGTTGAAAAAGGTGAGGTAGGAGAGATTATTGTTTCAACCGATTCAATTGAAAGTTTTAAAGGTTATTGGAACCGTCCAGATGCGAATAAAAAAGCCATTCGAAACGGCTGGTACTTTACTGGTGATCTAGGCATGTTAGATGATGACGGTGATTTATATGTTGTTGGCAGGGTAGATGACATGATAATTTCTGGTGGTGAAAATATTCATCCGCTAGAAGTTGAAGATGTACTATCTAAACATTCAAAAGTACTAGAGGTAGCTGTAGCAGGTGAAAGTGATGAACATTGGGGACAAATTGTTACGGCCTACATTGTACCAAAAGATCCGTCAATTACGATCGAAGAGCTTGATGAATTTTGCAAAAATAGCGCACAGCTATCTAATTTTAAACGTCCTAGAAAATATGTATTTATTAAGCAGTTACCTAAGAGTCCAGTTGGAAAAATCCTTCGTCGCAAATTTAAAGAAGGTGATTTTGAAGTATATGATGAAACAACAAATTTTGTTGGATAAAGCAATAACAAACAATCATTCTATTTAATTAGGGGAACAACAATGTTCCCTTCAGGAAACTTAAAACAAAAGGAGGATTTATATGAATGAAAACAAATTGTCAGTAGGTTTAAAAAATGTTCCGAAGTTTTTAAACGCTAACACTATCAGTGCTGGTACACTTGCGGCAATCTTTGGATGTACAGGTCCTGCATTGGTTGTAATTGGTGGAGCTGCAAGCGGTGGTTTAACACATGAACAAGCAATTTCTTGGTTATTTGCAATCTACTTTTTTGGTGGACTAATTGGTTTATATTTAGCTCTAAAATACCGACAACCTATTGCTGGTGCATACTCAATCCCAGGTTCAGTATTAGTAGCAGGAGCGCTTACGCAATTTTCCTTATCTGAAGCAGCAGGTGCATATTTAGTTGCAGGTATAATTGTATTAGTACTGGGTCTTACAGGTGTAATCGGTAAGGTTATGCGCTGGATTCCAATGCCAATTGTTATGGGGATGATCGTTGGTGCTATGATCCGTTTTGGGACGGGTATGATTACATCAATAGAAGCTGCACCTTTAATTGCAGGTTCAGCCATCATCGTATATTTAATTTCAACAAGATATTTAAAAAAGTTCCCACCAATTGTTTCTGCTTTTGGTGTTGCGATGGTAATCGCATTCGCTTTAGGTCAATTTCAAATGAAAGATATTGAAAGTGGATTTATTGTTCCACAGCTAGTAATGCCAACATTTAGTTTAGAAGCAATTATGTCTGTGTCGATTCCACTAGCTTTACTTGTAATTGGTGCTGAAAATGCGCAAGCTATTGGGGTTTTAATGGCACAAGGTTATAAACCCCCTATAAATGCTATGACAATTTGGAGTGGTATTGGCGGAATCGTTACATCTATCTTTGGAGGTCATAATGCGAATATTGCAGGCCCGATGACAGCAATTTGTGCGTCTGATGAAGCGGGAGAGAAAAAAGAAGGTAGATATGCAGCTGTTATTGTTAATGGTATCTTATTTGGAGCATTTGGATTATTTGCAGGGGTAGTTGTTCCGTTTGTAACTGCTATGCCTGGAGTATTAGTTGCGACGGTTGCAGGTTTAGCGATGATCGGTGTTCTTCTAAGTTCATTACAGGAAGCATTTTCAGTACGAAAATTCCAGGTTGGTGCATTTTTCGCTTTAGTAATTGCAATGTCAGGTGTAAGTTTCTTTGGTGTAGGTTCTCCGTTTTGGTCTCTTCTTGGCGGTGTTATAGTTTCATTAATACTTGAGAAACAACACTTTAGTATGGAAAAACAAGTGGCCGAGTCAAATATCTCAGAAACTGCATAACTAAAATTTTTTAATCTGCCAGATTCAGTTTTTTATTCTTTTAGAATGGAAAACTGAATCTTTTTTTTGTTATTCTTCCGCATAACAAGAGAATTTTATATATTTTTGGTTATTAAGCATATATATAGATGAACAGTTTAACTGTTCTTAAGTTAAATATGGCTGATGTATTAAGGAGGCATACTATGAAGAAAATTATCGTAGAAAAAGAAGGCCATTTAATGACGGTCATTATCAATCGTCCAGCACAACTGAATTGCATTGACTATGAAACGTTATTACACTTAGAAGACGTGTTTGGAAATTTAAAAACGGATTATAATACGCGGACCGTTATTATTACAGGAGCGGGTGAAAAAGCTTTTTGTACAGGGGCTGACTTAAAAGAGAGAAAGACCCTATCAGAACAAGAAGTCCTCCGAAATGTATATAAGATTCGAGATGTATTCAATGCTGTTGAAGACTTGCCACAGCCAACTATAGCTGCTATTAATGGCTATGCCTTGGGTGGGGGAATGGAATTGGCTCTTGCCTGTGATTTTCGATATGCTGTTCCCACCGCAAAGTTTGGATTAACCGAAACAAGCTGGGGTATTATTCCTGGTGCAGGTGGTACACAACGGTTACCGCGGCTTATCGGAGCAATGAAAGCAAAGGAACTAATTTTTACAGCAAAACAGATTAGTGCAAATGAAGCACAAGCTTTAGGAATACTAACTAATGTTGTGCCAGGCGAAAATCTTTTAGAGAAAGTAAAGCAACTTGCGGAGATGATTATGAGAAATGGGCCAATTGCTGTTCGGCAAGCAAAATATGCAATTAATAATGGCTTAAAAACAGATTTTCAAACAGGACTAGCTATTGAATCGAAAGCATATGAAGTGACAATTCCAACGAAAGACCGGCTTGAGGCATTGCAAGCCTTTCAAGAAAAACGGCTGCCAAACTTTAAGGGACAGTAGAATACTAGCAGTTTTTATACTTTAGGTTTTAATTTAAAAAAACTTTAAATTAGCAGATTGTTTTTAGTATTTGAAAAGACTACTAATATAATAAATGTCATAAAAAATACAAGTTTAACATTTTTAAATTTTCAAAAAACATAGTATGATTAATTTAAGAGTCTATCAATTCAATGTCTCTTACATTTTTAAGAAAGGGTGAGGGAGATGTCAGCTACAAAACAGGTAAAAACAATTTGCGGCTATTGTGGCACAGGTTGTGGGTTAATACTTGAAGTAGAGAATAATGAAATTGTTAAAATACGTGGAGATAAAGAAGCGCCTGTAAACAAGGGGCAAACTTGTGTAAAAGGTGCTTTCGCATATAAGTATGTTCATGCTAAGGAACGCTTGCAAGTACCTTTAATTCGCAAGTCTGGAGAATTGATTGAAGCAACATGGGAGGAGGCTTATCAATATATTACAGATAAGATCACTTCTATAAAAAGTCAATTTGGGCCGAAAGCTTTTTCAATGTTTGCTTGTTCAAGGACAACCAATGAATCGAATTATATTACCCAAAAATTTATGAGAACAGCCATTGGCTCTAATAATATTGATGGCTGTAACCGTACTTGACACGCACCAAGTGTTGCCGGTCTGGCAACTATATTTGGAAACGGTTCACCTACGAATTCGTTAGAGGATATTGATGAAGCGAATGTGTTGTTACTAATGGGTTCTAATACAACGGAAGCACACCCAATTATCGCTAATAGAATGAAAAAGGCTGCTAAAAATGGATTGAAAATTATTGTTGTGGATCCAAGGAAAATTGATATGGTGAAGGCAGCACATCGCCATTTACAGCTTAAAGTTGGTTCTGACATTGCATTAATGAATGCGATGATTCGCGTAATTCTAAAAGAGGAACTTTATAATAAATCATTTGTTGAAAGGGTTTCCATCAATTTAGATAGTTTGACAAAGCAGGTTGAACCATATACACCTGAATACGCTGCAATGATAACTGGACTAGCTGCTGAGGATATTATTGAAACTGCACGTGAGTATGCAAAGGCACCAAACAGCATGATTGCGTATACCCTTGGAATTACAGAGCATCACTGTGGTGTAAATAATGTTTTTGACATTGCCAACCTTGCGTTATTGACAGGTCATATTGGGAAAAAAGGAAGTGGTATCATGCCACTTCGGGGACAAAATAATGTTCAAGGTGCGGGTGATATGGGCTGCCTACCAAATCAATTACCAGGTGGTGTATCTCTACTAAACGAAGAGTATCGTAATCGTTTCGAAGAACATTGGAATGTTACAATACCTGCAGAGGTTGGAGATACACAAACACGTACATTTGAGAAAATTGAAATTGGTGAAGTGAAAGTGATGTACTGTATCGGAGAAAATCCGTTAATGGCTGACGTAAATATGTCGCATACAAGAGAACTTCTTGAGAAACTTGATTTACTAATTGTACAAGATATTTTCTTAACAGAAACTGCGCAAATGGCTGATGTTGTTCTTCCTGCAAAATCATGGGGAGAAGTTGATGGAACTTATACGAATACAGACCGACGGATCCAACGAGTACGTATAGCAGTGGATGCACAACCGAACGTAAAAGAAGATTGGGAAATTTTGTGCGACATCTCAACACGTTTAGGCTATCCAATGAGTTATCGTTGTAGTGAGGAAATATGGGACGAACTACGTACACTTGCACATGAAGTATATGGTGGCATGTCCTATAAGCGGTTAGATGAGTTAAATGGACTTCAATATCCTTGTCCAACACTAGACCATCCTGGAACGTTTATATTGCATGAACATTTTCATTCTGAGGGCAATACGAAGAAAAAAGCTCCGTTTACCCCTGTTGAGTATACACCACCTTTGGAGCAGACAGATGAAAACTATCCATTTGTATTAACAACAGGAAGACGCTATGAATCATATAATACGCATTTCCAGACACGTTATTATCAAGAAGGCGTTAAAATTAAGCAAACCGAAGAAACGATTGATATTCATCCACAGGATGCAGATAAATTAGGAATAGTAGATGGTCAACAAGTAAAAGTAAGCTCAAGGCGCGGGGAATTAACGGTTAAAGCTAAAATTACCGAACAAGTAGTTCCTGGTTTAGTGTTTATGAGTTTCCATTGGAGCGAAGTTCCTACCAATGTGCTAACATTAAATGAATTTGATCCGATATCAGGAACAGCAGAATTTAAGGCATGTGCTGTAAAATTAGAAACGGTACCTAGTTAGAAATAAAAATCAGGACTGCTGATATAACTATTTAATAACAAGTACTTGGTATATAGAAACCATGTGCTTGTTATTTTTTTATTAAAATATTAAGTATTTGATAGTTACAGCAAATTACGTGTTTTTCTCATATTAAATTGAATACATATACAGTAATGAGCTTAAGTATTGAAACTAATACATAAAGGAGTGTGTTCAATGGTAGGTAAAAAACAGATGTTGATAAATGGAAAATGGGTAGAAGGAAAAGCGCATTATCAGCTTTATTCTCCTTATAGCAATGAAAAGATTGCCGAGGTCCCACTTGCAGATGAACAGGAGGTAACCACTGCAATTGAGGCAGCGGAACAGGCTAAGAAGGTAATGGCAAAAATGCCTGCACATCAACGTGCCGAAATATTAGAGCGTGTTTCGAGAATATTCCAAGAACGTTTTGATGAGTGTGCAATGGCAATAGTTAAGGAAAATGCAAAACCAATTCAGGCAGCACGTACCGAGATTGCTAGAACAATAGAAACATATAAATTTGCAGCAGAGGAAGCGAAACGAATACATGGTGAAACCATTCCATTAGATGCATCTAAAAGTGGTGAGGGACGTTTTGCATATACTCGCCGAGAACCGCTTGGAGTAATCGCGGCGATTACACCTTTTAATTTCCCATTTAATTTAGTAGCACATAAATTAGGGCCTGCGTTCGCTGCCGGAAATACAGTTGTCCTTAAACCTGCTACTAAAACCCCTTTAAGTGCACTTTTGACGGCAGAGATATTTGAACAAGCTGGTTTGCCGGCAGGGGCATTAAATGTAGTGACAGGTAAAGGTAGTGTAATTGGGGATCTACTTGTCAAGGACTATCGTGTGAAAATGGTTACTTTTACTGGAAGTGTTGATGTGGGCTTAGGAATTAAAGCAAAGTCTG
Organism: Bacillus sp. Marseille-P3661; assembly: GCF_900240995.1. NCBI lineage: Bacteria > Bacillati > Bacillota > Bacilli > Caryophanales > Bacillaceae > Bacillus > Bacillus sp. Marseille-P3661. The sequence continues at coordinate 437,411 of NZ_LT965954.1, read as the reverse complement.
GGTTAAAGAAAACAACGTTAGAGCTGGGTTCAAACTCGGTTATTGTCCACGATACAGACAATTTAGATACAGTTGTCGAACGTTGTCTCCAGGGCGCCTTTGCTTTTTCGGGTCAGGTTTGTATATCAGTTCAACGGATCTTCGTAAAACGAGATTTGTACGAATCGTTTCTTCAAAAATTAGTTTCAAAAGCAAAAACACTTGTACTTGGAGATCCAGTCCTGGAGGAAACAGCTGTTTCAGCGCTTATTGATGAATCGGAGGCAATAAGAGTTGAAGAATGGTGTAAAGAAGCTGTGGTAGGTGGTGCTAAAATTGAATGCGGTGGAAAAAGATATGGTGCACTAATGGAGCCAACTATACTTACAGGAGCTGATAGTTCATTATCGATTGCATGTAAAGAAGCATTTGGACCGATTGTTGTAGTAAATCCTTATGATACATGGGATGAAGCAATTGAAAAAGTGAATGATACGACGTATGGCTTACAAGCAGGGGTGTACACGCTGAATACAAAATTAGCATTTGATGCTGTAGAGCGGATTGAGGTAGGCGGTGTGATCATTAATGATATTCCAACATTTAGAGTAGATCATATGCCATATGGTGGAATAAAGGAAAGTGGAATGGGTAGAGAAGGTATTAAGTATTCTGTGGAAGAAATGACAGAGTTGAAGTTCGTTTCTTTTAAATTATCGTAGATAAATTTACTAAAAAGCCAAGAACGTAATAGTTCTTGGCTTTTTAGTATGATGAATCTGCATTATTTAGTTCAAAAATTAAAATAATTGCATTGCTAAATTGCGTAAAAAGAAATACAATATAATTATCGATAATTTATCGATAATTTGCTTTTGAATTAAAGGCTCTTGCAAATGATATGATGAATAGTCTTCTAAATCCATAAACTAAACTACAACTGAGGTTCTAAAATGAGTAAGAAGTCAAAGAAAGACATGATTTATGAACAGTTAAAAAATGAAATTATTTTAGGTGTAATGAAGCCAAAAGATCGAATCATTGAACTTGGAATCGCAGAGAAATTTGGTTCGAGTCAAGCACCTATTCGTGAAGCATTGCTAAAGTTACAGGAAGATGGGCTAGTTGATATGATTCCTTATACTGGTTCATTTGTGTCTGACGTTAATTTTCAAGAAATAAAGGAATTATTTGAATATCGTCGGTCAATAGAATTGAATGCTCTCAAAGCTGTTATACATCTGCTAACAAAAGATGATATTGAAGGACTTGAAAAATTATTAGCTGAAATGAAAGAAGCTGGCAAAAAGAAAAATCTTGCTGCACTTATATCATGTGATATGAATTTTCATAGAAAAATAATTGAAAAGACAAGAAAAACAATTAGCTTAAGTATTTGGTTAAAGCTTGATTTACATATAAGAAGATTTATTGCTGCTGTACATCCAACTTATTATGCTAACTTGGAAGAAATTGCAGATGAACACTATCCATTACTTGTTGCATTAAAAGAAAGAGATTTAGCAGCAGCACAAAAAGCTTTTAACGTACATTTTAATATTGATCCAATACTAAAGAAATTAAATATTTGATTTTCTGATATTGAAAGGATGATTACATTGAAAATTACTGCAATTGAAACAATCCAAGTTCCTGAGCATCCCCATTTATTATGGGTCCAAATCCATACAGATGAAGGGGTTACTGGTTTAGGGGAAACGTTCCCAAGACCTGATTCTTCACGTCGCATTATCCACGATGTATGTGCAGACATCATGATAGGTAGAAATCCGCTTGAGATTGAAAGAATCTACAATGATATATTCCAAGCAATCCATTATCATGGTTTTGCTGGTGCTGAGATGCGAGCTCTAAGTGCAATTGATATTGCGTTGTGGGATATTCTAGGTAAAGTAACAAACCAACCTGTTTATCAGTTGCTTGGTGGAAAAAGTCGAGAGCAAATCCCTGTGTATAATACATGTGTAAGCCATGGTACATATAATGACCGCGAAATGTTTCTTGAACAACCAGGGAAATTAGCTGAAGACTTATTAAAAAATGGAATTAAGGCAATGAAAATTTGGCCATTTGACGAATTAAGTGTGCCAACACAAGGGCAGTCGATATCTAAAGATTTACTAAAACAAGGCGTAAGTGTGATAAAAGAAATTCGTGCGGCGGTTGGTGATGAGATCGAAATTGCGCTAGAGGGTCATGCATGTTGGAATGTTCCTGCTGCGATAAAAATTGCACGCGCTGTTGAAGAATATGATTTAATGTGGCTCGAAGATATGATCCCAGCTGACTATACAGATGGTTTAGTTCAACTTCGTCAATCAACTACAACGCCAATCTGTGCAAGTGAGCGCTTGTTTTCTAGATTTCAATTCCATCCTTTAATGGAAAAGAAAGCAGCCGATATTATTATGCCTGATATTACATGGACTGGTGGCTTAACAGAGACAAGGAAAATTTCAATCTTAGCATCTACTTATCAGTTACCAATTGCACCACATAATTGTGGTGGACCAATTATGAATCTAGCAAATGCACATCTGTGTGCACATATACCAAATCTATTTATTTGTGAATCTGTTCGATCATTTTATAATACGTACTTCGAAAAATTAGTTACTCAACCTATACAAGTGAAAAACGGTAATATGCAATTACCAGAGGGTACGGGTATTGGTGCTGAACTAAGACCTGAAATTTTAAAACGTTCAGATTTAATACGTGAAGTTACGGAGAAATCATCCGGCGGTGCCCATTGGGCAGCAGGCGATCCGTGGAAAGATGATTTAGGAAATAAATTCTAGTTATGTTTTAGCCCAATTGCTTTTGATGTAGAATTAACAAACAAAATAATACGTATTGTCATCAATTATCTCGCCCAAATAGGTGAAATATTGTCATATTTATCTTGAAGATTATATGAGTGTTAAGCAACAGCCTGGTTGATTGGGCTGTTTTTTTAATGTTTCAATATGTCCCTAGTAGGAAGGATAAATACAGTGGTGCCCTAGTCACTGATTTTAATAGGTGCACAAAAGAACGTTAGAAAACCTAACATTCGTCAAAAAATGATGTAAGATTTTATGACGAATATACTGAAAAGGGAAAAAGGTTCGGTTAAACTTACCATTAAGAAAAGAAAACTAACATAAAAGGGGGATTAATCATTTGCCGCTTTTACGTTATATAGTTGAACAACAAAAAAACAAGTTAATAAAAGAATTAATACGAAAAGGAATATATAAAAAGAACGATCTTTACTTATATCAATTAACTTTAACCGAATTGGAGGAAATATATAAATTAAGAGTTCAAAATCATACGAATGATCGTCAACAACTATAACTGACCTTAATTGTTAATAACTAATTTGTATTGAAAGGAGATTACTCAATGAATCCAAATCCAGAAGTGATAAAGTTAGCTAAACAAATAATTGAATTAGATATTTTGCGCGATGAAATTTGGGAACAACTTCTACAAAAATACGGTCACGATGCATACGTATTATTACGAAATCTTGAAAATGGTATTGAAACGAACAAGGGAAATGCAATTTAAGTACGTTAAATATAATATAGTTAAATACTGCCTTAGGAGGCAGTTTTTTTGGCTAAAATGAAATTTGAATAACATCCATTGGTAATTTTGCATATTAATTAATGCTGTTCTAAAACATATAGTAGTATAATAGACTCATAAATGAGCTGGAACAGGAGTGAGTAGTCGTGGTAAAAACGAAGCTTGAGGTTAACACCGAGTATATTGATCGCTATTCAAAGGTGGCCAATATTATTGAAGCTAGACGTAAAGAGCTAGGGCTATCACTTAAGGATTTAGAAGAAATGACAGGACTATGTTCACCTGCTATATCAAGATTAACAAGTGTAATGAACAGACCACGTTTAGATACCTTATACAAGGTCTTAGATGCTTTAGAATTAGATTTCAAGGTCGAACGCAAAGAAAGTAAGAGTAGGACTAGCGTTGTTACGGCTAGGTTAAACGTAAACCAATACAATGTTTGGGTGAAAAAAGGAACATACATTGATTGTATACAAGTAAAAGCTAAAACCAAGTATGAAGTAAAGCAAATCATAAATGAAACTAATCCTGACTGGGATATTTCTACTATTGAATTATATAGTAAAGGTAATTTCTAAAGAATACCGTTTAATGGTCACTTTCCTTTTGAAAACATAACACCCTCCAACTTGAATCAAAAACAATACATTAAATTAATTAAACAAATACGCAATAAAGAAGTAAAAGTTGGGAAATTTAATGTTATAAAAAGAAATATGGAGGGTTTCAGATGAAAAATGAGGAACGCGATATAATCACAATCGAAGATGAGCAAGGTAATGAACAACATTTTGCACTAGAAGCTCTATTTGATATGAATGAACAGTCTTATGCCTTATTAACTTCTCAAGAAAATTTTGATGAGACGATTTTAATGCGGGTTGAAGTTGAGGGCGAGAATCAATTTCTAGTTGGCATAATGGACCCAAGTGAAAGTGAAGCCCTACTAAATGCATATCAGATTGCTGTTGATGCAGCACCTGCAGAATAGGAATATAATATGAAAGAAAAAGATAAAGTAATTGATGTAATGCAGTCTGATATCGAAGCCCAAATTATAACTGAGATTACAGGCATGTCCTTTACCAAAAATTTTCGGTCGGCTACTGCAGAGGAATGGTATATTTTTTTACCAGGATTCTCTGACCCTAGGACGGGTGGGGCTGCAGGAAAAGCTATCATTCATTATGCACTGTATGGAAATAGAGATATGTTCATCAATACTACAATCATTTACGATGACCCCAAGTTACATGATGACCAACAACATCAGTTGGTATACGCTATTTCAGACGAAATTGTTAACCGGTTAGTCGGCTATGCTGATACGTTGCTGGCAGTTCATGCTGGTGCGAATTCTTACGAAGCAGAATACAAGCAATGAAGAGAGATCAATTTTTCTAGATTGGTCTTTTATTTTTTTTGTTTTATTTACTTCCACGAAGTTTCGTTGTATAATTTAACTTTAATTGTATAGCTATTCTGGTTTTTATATAAAAGATCATTGGAAAGGAGTCGTATCATGGCAAAAAAGTCGATGATTGCAAAGCAAAAACGAACCCAAAAATATGTAGTTCGTAACTATACTCGTTGTGAACGATGTGGTCGTCCCCACTCTGTTATTAGAAAATTTAAGCTTTGCCGTATTTGTTTCCGCGAATTAGCATATGCTGGTCAAATTCCAGGCGTAAAAAAGGCAAGCTGGTAAATTGCTAGATTAATATATAAGAAATGGCTCCTAACTGGAGTCATTTTTAAATTGTCTTAGAGAAATAATCACTAACTGTACATATTTGTCTACATCTTAGCCGTAGTTGTTTGCACCTTTTTTTAAAAGTATCTCTATCAAACATAGCTTAATCATTGGAAAATAAATAGAAACTCGTGCTTATATAAACGCATAGTATAACAAGTTAATAGATTAATAAATAAAAGGGGATCAATAAAGTAATGAAAATATTAAAAAGTTTTCTGGTCGCAATATTAGTTTCAATGTGCATAGCTGTAGGAAGTAGTGCAGCTCCGTCTATTCAAGTTGTTATGAATGGAACTCTACAAATATATGATCAAAATCCAGTTATTGAGAATGGCCGTACGCTAGTACCATTAAGAGGTATTTTTGAGTCATTGGGGGCAACCGTTAAATGGGACCCAACGACTAAAGAAATTACTGCGGAAAAAACTAATAAATTAGTATGGTTAAAAATTGGCTCTTCAACGACGATGGTTGATGGACAGCCTGTCCTCATTGATGTGCCAGCACAAATAGTAAATGACCGCACAATGGTTCCGTTACGTTTTATAAGTGAATCGTTTGGGGCAAAGGTTAATTATATTAATGAGCAAAGACTTGTAGAGATTACAGTAGAAAGTAAAAGTTTACCACAGTTTTTAGTTGTTCAAGAGGATGAGCCTGTTATCGTAATGAAAACAACAAAAGGTGAAATTAAAATAAAGCTATTTCCGACCTATGCTCCGAAGGCAGTTGAAAATTTCTTAACTCATAGTAAAAATGGATATTATAACGGGTTAACTTTCCACCGTGTCATCGAGAATTTTATGATCCAAGGTGGGGATCCAAATGGGAATGGTACCGGTGGGCAAAGTATTTGGGGCAAACCGTTTAATGATGAATTCACACCTAAATTAGCTCATTTCCCAGGGGCATTATCGATGGCAAATAGCGGTCCTAATACAAATGGAAGTCAATTTTTTATTGTCCAAACACAGTCATTAGGCGATATTCGTTTAATTGATTATATGGAACAAGAAGGCTATTCAAAAAATCTGATTGAAAAGTATAACGAAGTTGGTGGTGCCCCGTGGCTAGACAACGTCCATACTGTGTTTGGGCAAGTTATTTCCGGAATGGAGATTGTCAATCAAATTGCAGCTGTTGAAGTAGACTCATCAGATAAACCGATTGAGGCTGTGATTATAAAAGAGATTATTGTTGAGAAAAACTAACCTATGATCTTGATTCTGACAGGGGCAGGGGAAAAATCGGAAAAGAGTCAGAATCCAGCTATGATTCTGACAGTAGTATAAGAAAAATCAGGAAAGAGTCAGAAACCAGCAGCGATTCTGACTCGAATAGAAGAAAAAATCATAGACCAGTGATTCTGACAGGATTAGCAGAAAAAATCGGAAAAGAGTCAGAATCCAGCTATGATTCTGACAGTAGTATAAGAAAAATCAGGAAAGAGTCAGAAACCAGCAGTGATTCTGACTCGAATAGAAGAAAAAATCGGGAATGAGTCGGAATCCAACTTCAGCACAAGCCCTAAAAAGCTGATCAGACCAAAACTGTTGTCGTTTCCATTCGACAGCTAAGCTAACCTAAACTTAATAGCAGGTATTTGTGCCGCAAAGGTTTGCGGTATATTCCTTCAAAACTACAGGTTTGTACCACATCTTTCTGCATATGCTTTAGAACTTAATTATTTATATTCGTACTGGATTTTTTAAAATTCTTCAAGCTAAACTATACACTTTCTCAAACACAGTATATGTATTGACTGCATTTAAGTCTATTTGATAGCCGATTCCAGGTTGATCAGGAACATGGATATAGCCATTATCAACCATAACTTCAGGGGTAATAATATCTTTTTCCCAATAGCGTGCTGACCCTGCCGTATCACCGGGTAAAGTGAAGTTAGCTAGCGATGTTAGAGCAACGTTATGGGCTCTGCCGATACCGGTTTCAAGCATACCTCCACACCAAACGGCAATTCCTTTTGTTTGGCAGTAATCATGAATACGTTTAGCTACTGTTAAACCACCAACACGGCCTATTTTAATATTAATGATTTTGCAGCTACCGTTTTCAATCGCTTTACGAGCATCTTCAAAGGAATTTATACTCTCGTCCAAGCAGATAGGCGTTTTAAGTACCTTTTGGAGAACTGCATGATCTAAAATATCGTCAGACCCTAATGGTTGTTCAATCATCATTAAATTAAACTCATCAAGTGCTTTAAGTGTATCGATATCATTAATAGAATAAGCTGAATTTGCATCGCCCATTAATGGGAGATTGGGGAATTCATTTCTAATGGCTTTCATTACATTTACATCCCAGCCGGGCTTAATTTTAACTTTCATCCGCTTATAGCCTTCATATATATATTGTTCAATTATTTTTAATAATTCATCTATGCTCTTCTGAATGCCAATACTGACACCTACTTCTATTTTTTTATGAGTCCCCCCTAAAGCTTGTGCTAATGATTGTTCTGTTGTTTGGGCATATAAATCCCATATTGCACCTTCGATTGTTGCTTTGGCCATATTATTCCTTTTAATATAGGAAAACCATTCTGTTACCTGATCCGGATGTTCAATCTTTTTGTCGAGAATAACAGGGATTAAGAAGTCTTCGAGGATGTGCCAATTGGTTCTAAAGGTTTCCTCAGTATACCATGGAGCTGTAAAGGCAACTGATTCGCCCCAACCGCTGCGCCCCATTTCATCAACAGCCTCAAGTAGTATGAATTCCTTGTTACGTAATGTTCCAAAACTGGTTGTAAAATCAAATTTCATCCTCATTTTCAAATGTCTCAATTTTATGCTTTTAATTTTCATAACAAGTCCTCCATATTAATTGGTAAGATTAAAGCGGTAAGAGTAAAAAAGTTCATTGATCATTGTAGAAATTTCGATTCCAAAGTTTGTATTTATAGAATATTAATTTGTTCCTTTAACATCGTACTATCTATTGTACATAAAGAAAATTAAGTACCATAGTTAAGATTATTATTAGTTTGGCCAGAGTTTAATAAGAATTGTATAATATTTGAAAATTCACTTAACAAAACAGAAATCAACTGCTATACTTGCAATAGTAAGAATAGTAAATTTGATAATTTAATAGTTTAGAAAGCTAGGGGTGCCGATTGGCTGAGAGGACATTTGTCTAACCCTTGAACCTGATTTGGTTAGAACCAACGTAGGGAAGCTTTTTTGTTATGAAATAAAACAAAATGGCCTACCTATTAGCTGGTGGGTCTTTTTTTTGTATTAAAAATCGCTATAGCTATTGAAGGGAGATTATTGGAGATGAAAGACACGTTAACTATTGGTGGGATTGATTTACATAATCGTTTATTTACAGGCACAGGAAAGTTTGCGGATCACAGTGTAATGAAAGATGCACTAGAGCAGTCTAATTCACAAGTTGTAACAGTTGCATTAAGAAGAGTAGATTTAGAGGATCAACAAGAAAATATTTTAAATGATATTCCAAAGGATGTGATTTTGCTTCCTAATACTTCTGGTGCAAGAACAGCGGAGGAAGCAGTCCGTATTGCGCGTTTGGCTAAGGCTTGCGGCATGGGGAACTGGATTAAAATCGAAGTTATTTCTGATCAAAAATATTTACTTCCAGATAACGAAGAGACGATTAAGGCAACTGAAATCTTAGCTGAAGAAGGTTTCATTGTTTTACCTTATATGAACCCTGATTTAATGGCAGCCAAAAAGCTTCAACAAGCAGGGGCAGCTGCTGTTATGCCATTAGGCTCACCGATTGGTTCAAATCGAGGTATCAAAATGAAAGAAATGATTCAAATTTTAATCAATGAAATTGATGTACCGATTGTTGTAGATGCAGGTATTGGCAGACCATCTGAAGCTGCTGAAGCGATGGAAATGGGTGCAGCTGCTGTTTTAGTTAATACTGCGATAGCAACGGCAGACAATCCAGTTGAGATGGCTATTGCATTTGATTTAGCTGTTAAAGCAGGTAGAAAAGCGTATCTTGCGGGACTAGGTCCAACATCTGTGACTGCAAAAGCTTCCTCACCATTAACAGGATTTTTAGTTTAAGTGATGCGTGATATATAAAACATTGTAAAGCCTTGTTTACAATTAATATGAAAATGGGGGAGAAAAATTGAGTTTTTACGAAAAATACGAAACTGTTAAAAACTTACCGTTTGATGAAATTTTTAATGAAATTAAGATCAATGATGTCCAAAAAGTATTGCAAAAGGATACATTAACAGAACAGGATCTTCTAGTATTACTTTCACCTGCTGCCGAAACATGTTTAGAACAGATCGCACAAAAAGCACATCATTTGACGGTACAACATTTTGGAAAAGTGATCGGTCTTTATGCGCCATTATATATAACCGATTATTGCGTAAATCAATGTAAGTATTGCAGTTTTAGTGTTGAAAACAATTTTCCGCGCAGACGTTTGACGATGGCGGAAATTGAGGAAGAAGCGCAAGCCATCATTGAGATGGGCATTAAGCATTTAATTATTTTAACAGGAGAGTCAAGAATGCATTCTTCTGTTTCTTATCTATGTGAAAGTGTTGATGTTCTCAAAAAATATTTCTCTTCATTATCAATTGAGATTCAGCCTTTGCAAACAGAAGAATATAAACAGTTGGTTGATCGAGGGGTAGATGGACTTACAGTATATCAAGAGGTATATAATGAGGAGATTTATAAACAAATTCATGTTAAAGGACCTAAAAGAGATTTTCGCTATCGACTGGATGCACCAGAAAGAGGCTGTCAAGCAGGTATGCGTTCTGTGAATATTGGTGCACTGCTTGGTATGGATGATTGGCGAAAAGAAATTTTCTTTACAGCTCTTCATGGACAATATTTACAGCGCAAGTATATAGATACTGATATCGCTGTATCATTTCCGCGACTACGTCCCCATTTAGGAAGTTTTCAACCTAAAGTGGATGTAACGGATAAATATCTAGTACAAGCGATGTTAGCAATCAGACTATTTCTTCCTCGGGCAGGAATCACATTATCTACCCGAGAAAATGCCGAATTACGTGAGCACCTCTTACCACTAGGTGTTACGAAAATGTCTGCAGCATCCTCAACTGTTGTTGGTGGATATGCAAATAAAGAAAATAAAAATAGTCAGTTTGAAATATCTGATGACCGTAGTGTTGCTGAAGTAAAAGCTGCTATTAAGCAGTTAGGATATCAGCCAGTAACGAAAGATTGGCAAATACTTTCTGTTTAATGGAAATGTGTGAGAGACTATGAAAAAAGAACTCCATGTTATTTCAACGGGGAAACAATCTGCTGATGAATTAACTGCAATAGCAAGTGTTATTCATCCATTTATAGATGCTCTGCATTTGCGAGAAAAAAGTATGAACGCAAGCGAATTATTTAAACTTGTTAATAATTTAATTAGCGGTGGCGTTCCTCGATCTAAATTATATATAAATGACCGTGTTGATGTAGCTGCTGCAACCGGTGTGAATGGGGTACAACTTGGCTACAACAGTCTCGATGTATCTGCCGTCAAAGAGACGTTTCCAAGGCTTAGAGTGGGCAGTTCTGTGCATTCTCTTAAAGAAGCACTTGAAAAGGAACAACAGGGCGCTGATTTTCTTGTATTTGGTCATATTTTCAATACAACCTCTAAGCCGGACTTGCAGCCAAGAGGGATTGCTAGCTTACGAGAATTAACAGATGCGGTATCCATTCCTGTAATTGCAATTGGTGGAATAAATACAACTAATATAGCCAATGTATTGCAAGCAAATGTACAAGGAGTAGCTGTTTTGTCAGCCATATTAGAAGATAAAAACCCATTAATAAGGGCAAAGGAACTTAATAGATTACTATATGGAAGTGAGGTGGGATCATGCAGCTTCAAGTGAATGGAAACATTGTACAACTTCCAAACACTCTTCAGTACGTTATCGAAGTACTAACTCATTATGAATTAGAAAACAAACCAGTAATCGTAGAATTAAACGGACAGATTGTTATGAAGGAATCACTTCATAGTACAACGATTTCCGAAGGTGATACGCTTGAGATTGTCCATTTTGTCGGTGGTGGTTGATCTATTTCTCCTAGAACTAACATATTTGATAAAGAGGTGACAGTTTATGACTATCTATAAAGCACTTACTATTGCTGGATCTGATTCTGGCGGTGGAGCAGGTATTCAAGCTGATTTAAAAACTTTTCAAGAGCTCGGCGTTTTTGGTATGACTGCCATAACAGCTGTTACTGCACAAAATACAATGGGTGTACAAGGGGTTTATCCAATACCTGTTGAAGGAATCGTTCAACAAATGGAATCCATTGGAACGGATTTAATACCCAATGCTTTTAAAACTGGAATGCTTTTTAATAGTGAAATTATCGAAGCCGTTGCTGAATTAATAAAGAAATATAATTGGCATAATCTTGTAGTCGACCCAGTTATGATTGCTAAAGGTGGCGCTTCTTTATTAAAGCAGCAGGCAATCGATGCTCTTAAACAGTTCTTACTTCCATTAGCGAAGGTTGTAACACCTAATATACCAGAAGCAGAAGTATTGACCGGAATAAAAATAGAGTCAATAGAAGATCGTAAAAAAGCTGCAATGGAGTTACATCGATTAGGAGCACAATACGTTATGATTAAAGGTGGTCATGAAGACAATAGTGAGATAATGACCGATTTATTATATGACGGTGAAGGTTTCAGGGAATATAAAAGTAAAAAAGTTCATACTAAAAATACACATGGAACAGGATGTACATTCTCAGCTGCAATTACAGCACATATAGCAAAAGGTGAAAGTGTCCCAGTAGCTATTCATTATGCAAAAGATTTTATCCAGGCAGCGATTGAAGAGGATTTACATCTCGGTCAAGGGCATGGTCCTACAAATCATTGGGCATATAATAACCGTGGAGCTATAAAGCTATGATTTACTCAGAAGAATATATTCGTAAGAAACTAAAGCTGTATTTTATATTGGGAAGTAGTAACTGTCTTCGAAATCCAGTAGAGGTATTAGAGGAAGCGGTTCAAGGCGGAATTACGTTCTTTCAATTTCGTGAGAAGGGTCCAGGGTGTAAGACGGGGAAAGAAAAGCTCATGCTGGCTAAGCAGCTTCAGGAAATTTGTAAACAAAACGAAGTTCCCTTCATCGTAAATGATGATATTGATTTAGCATTAGAGTTAGATGCAGATGGTGTTCACATTGGTCAGGAGGATGAAAATCCTTTAAATGTTAGAACACGAATTGGAAACAAAATACTTGGGATTTCAGCTCATAATGTAACTGAAGCCCGACTGGCAATAGAACAAGGTGCGGATTATATAGGTGTCGGTCCAATGTATCCTACCAATACAAAAACTGACACGCGAGCAGTACAAGGCCCAACTGTTATCAAGGAAATAAGAAGTCAACATATCACAATCCCGGTTGTAGGAATTGGTGGAATTTCAAAAGGATTAATAAAGCCGGTTATTAATGCGGGTGCAGATGGAGTGGCCATCATATCGGCGATAAGCCAAGCAGTCGACCCCAAAACAGAAGCTAGTCTATTATTGAATGAAATGCAAAGTACTGTGTGATTGGAAACTTATTAGTATGAAATTTTTGTTAGTGTTTATAAATTAATATTATGATGCTAATATAATCCCTTCTGTGTAGTCAGTATGAGATAACATACAGCTCTAGATAGAAGGGATTTATTTGGCGTGGAGAATTTTCACTTTATGAAGAGGGAAAGTGTTTTTGGAATATAGAGAGCCTCCTTCATAGTGGAATGAAGAGAGCAGAGCAAAGTACCGTAAAAATTCAAGTTGCCCCCCTTTATAGAGCGAATGAATGTAAAGCTCCAAATGGAGTTAGAATCAGGCTGCGATTCTGACAGTAAATCGAGTTAAGTTTCAAATGGAGTCAGAATCGGACTGCGATTCTGACAGTAAATCGAGTAAAGTTGCAAATGGAGTCAGAATCGGGCTGCGATTCTGACAGTAAATCGAGTAAAGTTGCAAATGGAGTCAGAATGGGGCTGCGATTCTGACAGTAAATCGAGTAAAGTTCCAAATGGAGTCAGAATCGGGCTATGAATCTGACAGTAAATCGAGTAAAGTTGCAAATGGAGTCAGAATCAGGCTATGAATCTGACAGTAAATCGAGTAAAGTTGCAAATGGAGTCAGAATCGGGCTGCGATTCTGACAGGATGGCAAGAAAAAGTGTAGAACGAGTCAGAATCCGAGTGAAATTCTAACAGGAAAGCAAGAAAAAGTGTAGAACGAGTCAGAATGGTGGTTGGATTCTGACAGGATCGCAAGAAAAAGTGTAAAACGAGTCAGAATCAGGGTTCGATTCTGACAGGATGGCAAGAAAAAGTGTAGAACGAGTCAGAATGGTGGCTGGATTCTGACAGGATCGCAAGAAAAAGTGTAGAACGAGTCAGAATGGTGGCTGGATTCTGACAGGATCGCAAGAAAAAGTGTAGAACGAGTCAGAATCAGAGTTGGATTCTGACAGGATCGCAAGAAAAAGTTGAGAATGAGTCAGAATGGTGGCTGGATTCTGACAGGATCGCAAGAAAAAGTGTAAAATGAGTCAGAATCAGGGTTGGATTCTGACAGGATCGCAAGAAAAAGTGTAGAACGAGTCAGAATCAGGGTTAGATTCTGACAGGATCGCAAGAAAAAGTGTGAAACAAGTCAGAATCAGAGTTGGATTCTGACAGGATCGCAAGAAAAAGTGTAGAACGAGTCAGAATGGTGGCTGGATTCTGACAGGATCGCAAGAAAAAGTTGAGAATGAGTCAGAATGGTGGCTGGATTCTGACAGGATCGCAAGAAAAAGTGTAAAACGAGTCAGAATCAGGGTTGGATTCTGACAGGAAAGCAAGAAAAAGTGTAGAACGAGTCAGAATCAGGGTTAGATTCTGACAGGAAAGCAAGAAAAAGTGTAGAACGAGTCAGAATAGTGGCTGGATTCTGACAGGATCGCAAGAAAAAGTAGAAAACGAGTCAGAATCAGAGTTGGATTCTGACAGGATCGCAAGAAAAAGTGTAGAAGGAGTCAGAATGGTGGCTGGATTCTGACAGGATCGCAAGAAAAAGTGTAAAACGAGTCAGAATCAGGGTTGGATTCTGACAGGAAAGCAAGAAAAAGTGTAGAACGAGTCAGAATCAGGGTTAGATTCTGACAGGAAAGCAAGAAAAAGTGTAGAACGAGTCAGAATAGTGGCTGGATTCTGACAGGATCGCAAGAAAAAGTAGAAAACGAGTCAGAATCAGAGTTGGATTCTGACAGGATCGCAAGAAAAAGTGTAGAACGAGTCAGAATCTGAGTTGGATTCTGACAGGAAAGCAAGAAAAAGTGTAAAACGAGTCAGAATCTGAGTTGGATTCTGACAGGATCGCAAGAAAAAGTGTAAAACGAGTCAGAATCAGAGTAGGATTCTGACAGGATCGCAAGAAAAAGTGTAAAACGAGTCAGAATCAGGGTTGGATTCTGACAGGAAAGCAAGAAAAAGTGTAGAACGAGTCAGAATCAGGGTTAGATTCTGACAGGAAAGCAAGAAAAAGTGTAGAACGAGTCAGAATAGTGGCTGGATTCTGACAGGATCGCAAGAAAAAGTGTAGAACGAGTCAGAATCAGAATAGGATTCTGACAGGATCGCAAGAAAAAGTGTAGAACGAGTCAGAATCCGAGTGAAATTCTGACAGGATCGGAAGAAAAAGTAGAAAACGAGTCAGAATGGTGGTTGGATTCTGACAGGATCGCAAGAAAAAGTGTAAAACAAGTCAGAATCCGCCTGTGAATCAGATAGGAAACGGAGTTAAGCTCCATCTAAAGTGAGGAAAGAGCTGTTAAAATACAAGGAGCCCCCCTTCATAGAGCGAATGAAGAGGAAAGTACCGTTAAAATTTAAAGAGAATCCCTTTCATAAGGCGGTAGATGGCCAAACTCCAGTAAAAAAGCAAAAATGAAGTCTTCAACAAGCAAATGAATACAAATTTCCTGTAGAAAAGCGAAATCAAAGTCCTCACCAAGCAATAGAAACCCACCAACACGATCAAAAGTCACTATAACTCATATAATCAATCCAACTGCTTATCACACAAATGAAATTTTAACCTCCCAAAACATTTCTTAGTTCTTTTAGGCGAACCAATCCTATTAATACCGAATAAAAACCACTGCTAAACTTTTGGGTGTACAAACTAAGATGCTCGCATATATATAAGCATGTCCGCAAATTAGGGGGATTCGGTCATGCTGTATTTTAAAAAAGCAATCGCGATCATTGCTGGTAGCATTTTTTTATCTTTAGGAATTAATTTATTTTTATTTCCGAATGAATTGTTAGATGGGGGAATGATTGGAATTGGCCTTATAATAAATTATTTATTTGGTTATAAGGCTGGTATGACGATCATTGTTTGCAGCATCCCTATTTTTATATTAGCGTGGTTTAAATATCGAGCTTATTTTTATAATAGTCTCCACGGACTGTTAGTATCTTCATTAATGATAGATATTCTTTCTCCGCTTCGGCAAATTGATTTTCATACATACGGAATTTCTCCATTAATAAGTTCGTTGTTAGGCGGTGCATTTGTAGGAATTGGCATTGGAGTAATGCTTAGATATGAAACAAGCACTGGTGGTACTGATTTATTGGCTCAATTTTTAGCTGACATGTTTTCTATCAATGTTGGAATTGCTATCTTTATAATTGATGCTGTTGTTGTTACATTCGGTGGGATACTTATTTCTCAGGATACCTTTTTATTGTCATTGATTACGATATTAATGGTAGGTATCACTACTAGCGCGTTAACGCTGAAGGTTATTCACTATTAGAAAAAGGCAAACTAAGTAACCCGCGGAGTTTATTATGTGTTTAAAAAAATAGCTTTATTTACACTTTGTTTAGTTTATCTCTTTCAAAATTTAAGTTATGATGTTGGTAGTGCAGCTAGAGAGACTTATAGTATTGAAATGGGAGTGTCATAGTTTATGAAGATTGCAATGAAACCATCGTATGATCCATGGGAATCGTACTTGGATATAGAAAAAGATAGAAAATTGAAATTAACCAATGTTGAGCTTACTACAACTTTACTTTGTAATATGCGGTGTGAGCACTGTGCGGTTGGTTATACATTAACACACAAAGACCCTGCTGCATTTCCTTTAGATGCGATACTAAAGCGGCTAGATGAAGTAGAGGAATTAAGATGCTTAAGCATTACTGGTGGGGAGCCGTTGCTTTCAAAGAAGTCGGTTGAACAATATGTTGTACCGTTATTAAAATATGCCCATGAAAGAGGGGTTTACACGCAGATCAATTCTAACTTAACAATGGAATTTAGCCGGTACGAAAAAATAGCTCCTTATTTGGATGTTTTACATATCTCTCATAATTGGGGAACAATTGATGAGTTTGTTGAAGGTGGGTTTGCAAAGATGGAAAAGCAGCCCACAGTTCAGGAAAGAGAAAAGTATTTTTATAGAATGATTGAAAATAGTAAAGCATTAGCAGAGTCGGGAATTTTGATTTCTGCTGAAACCATGTTGAATAAACGAACATTTCCATATCTTGAAAGCATCCATAAGCAAATTATCGATGAAATGAAGTGTCAACGCCACGAGATACATCCAATGTATCCAAGTGATTTCGCTAGCAGTCTTGAGACACTATCGCTTGATCAGATTCGTCAAGCGATTCATCGCTTGTTAGATGCACGTAACGAAGAGATTTGGATGTTATTTGGCACATTGCCTTTTTATCCTTGTAATGATATTGATGAGGATCAATCTTTATTATCGCGTTTATATTCTAGTAAGAACGTAACAGTCCGAAATGATCCAGATGGTCGTTCAAGGTTGAATGTTAATATTTTTACAGGTGATATTATCGTTACCGATTTTGGAGATGTCCCTTCACTAGGTAATATTAGAGATACGTCTCTTCTGGATGCCTATCAAAGATGGACCGAGACAGAAATTAATAAAGCACTTAACTGTCATTGTTCTTCTGTAAAATGTTTAGGCCCAAACTTATTAGTTAAAGATACATATTATCCAAGTGTTGAGTTTAAGGAGAGAAAATCACTATTGTAAATGTATAAACAAACCCAAACAGGTGCTATGAAACTACTAGCACCTGTTTGATTTGCAAAAAAAGTAATAAAATGGCCATAATCATGAATCCTAAGCAAACTAGTGTATTCTAGCTCCTGCTCTAACTCCTTTATTACGCCAATATTCCAATTGTCCATAAACGAATGGTTAATTCTAATAAAAAAACATCGTCCGGATTGTCTAGATTGCAGCCTGTTAATGTTTCAATCTTTTTCAATCTATATAATAAGGATTGGCGGTGTAAATTTAAATCGCGAGCTGTTTGGCTTACATTGCATCGATTTTGAGAATAACTTAAATATGTTGAGATCAGTTCAATTTTTCGTTCCTGTTCATATTGAAGTAAAGGGCCAAGCGTTGATTCAGTTATATTTTTAAGTTCGATATTCTCAGCAAGAGCCATCATCGCGCGATCCATTCTTGTGTCAGCGTAAACAGTATGATGACCTTTGCCTTTTAGACGTCGTCCAATATCTAAAGCTATTTGGGCTTCATGATAGCTGTCGTGAAAGCAGTTTACACCAGCTGTTTTACCAATGCCCCAAGAAATGGTGAGTTCAGGCAGTAATGTAGATAAACGTTGATCAAGTAACGATAAAAAGCGATTAACACAGTGATTTATATTGTTGTTCTTTATTTCCAAAAATGTTATAAGATGTTCACGTTGAAAAGTATTCATCGTATTACAATACATTGCACGACCACAATAAAAGATTTCATCCTCCATCCGTCGTGTAATACTTTGCAGCCAATGCTCAAAGGAAAGGCCGTTATCTTCATACTTTTGATATATCTGCTGCAGATTTTCAGGATAACCGATTAAGCAAATATACGGAAGACTAACATTATAGCGTAGTGATTTTGCTCGTGAAAGAACTTGATCCCAAGATGTTAAGGTTCCTTTTGCTAGACTCCAAATAAAATCATCACGCAGGCGCAATTCAGTTTCAAGAATAGTATTTTCTTTTAAGAAACAGAGTGCTGTAGCCATCGCTGCATGCTCTAACAGTGACATAGTAGACCGGAAAAAGTTTTCATCTTGATGCTGTTTAGTAACACCATCGATTAGCATGTAACCCTGAATTTCACTAGAAGATTGAACCATAAATTGGAGTACTGAACGCCCTTTTATTGTAATATATCGGATGTATGGTGAAGTAGTTAGGTCTTTCGTTTCAAATGGAGTTCGCGAGATAGCATACGCTTCGGAATGGACAAATTCCTCCCAATTTTGAATGAACATTTTTGAATTTTTACTTTTCCCAAGAATATGTCCACGTTTATCTGTTATGATCGAGGGTGATTGAATTCTTTTATAGATATAGTTAGCGATATCTGAGAATTCTCCCCCTTGTAAAATAAGTGTTAATAGCTGTTGCTGCATATCCTTTGAATTTTCAAGCAGCTTATTATTTCGCTGATGTAATGCTCCAAAAATAGCCTCAATTACATCGGAAAATCGAGTTTCCCAAGGTAATGTAATAATTGGGAATTTATGGTTTTCAGCTAGTAGCAAAATAGATTCTGGGATTCTATCAATATATTTTCCGATCGCAACGGCTAAGGCGGATGCGCCTGATTCAATAATTTCTTTTACAAATTGGATGAGTAGCTTTTCGTCATGGCCACAGCCCATGCCTGTGGTAAGGACAAGTTCATTCTCTCTTACGAAATTCTCAACTGGCATTTCAATGACCGAAACCCATTCCACTTTTGTATCTTCAATGTGATCTATTGCTGTTAAAAGGTTACAATCCTTCATAACTGGTAAATCGCATATTCTCCTTATATTAACGTACATTTTAATTCCTCCATTCAGTGTTTACGGTAGTTGCAAACACACATAAAATTTGACTAGTATCGCTACTCACTTTTCTTACATTTTGACGAATGTTTTTTTTTTAGATATCACGTAACATGAATGTAGGATGTATAAGTACCATATGTCGATCCTTAGTCAATTATGAAAATTAGGAGTGATATTCTATGACAAAACAAAATCAAATTAGAATGTCTACGAAATCGGTCTGGGCAGGAGAAAAGGACTATTTAGTTCATGGAGCTACACAAGTGCCTGTTGTTCATAGTGTTTCATTTGGATATGAGGATATTGATGAATGGTATGAGGTAGCGACTGGTAAAAGAAAAGGTCACATTTATGGTCGAAACACAAATCCAACCGTTCAAGCGTTTGAAGATAAAATAAAATTGCTGGAGGAAGCTGAAGCTGTAACAAGCTTTTCAACAGGTATGGCCGCAATAAGCAATGCCTTATATACTTTTTTGACACCTGGTGACAGAATCGTAACCATTAAAGATACCTATGGTGGAACGAATAAAATCTTCACAGAATTTTTACCAAAAATGCAGATCGATGTGACATTTTGTGAAACTGGAAACCATGAACAAATTGAAACTGAAGTTGCTAAGGGGTGTAAAATTCTATATTTAGAAAGCCCAACCAATCCAACTGTTAAGATTACCGACATACCACGTATGGTTAAAGCAGCGAAGAAGGTGGGTGCGTTAGTTTTTGTTGATAATACATTTGCAACACCAATTATTCAAAATCCATTGCAATATGGCGCAGATCTTGTCATCCATAGTGCAACAAAATTTCTTGGTGGGCATGCGGATGCATTAGGAGGAGTTGTTTGTGGTTCAAAAGAAATAGTCGAGCCAATCTATCATTATCGTGAAATCAACGGAGCAACGTTAGATCCTATGGCTGCTTATTTATTACTGCGCGGTATGAAAACCCTGCAGCTACGAGTTCAAAAGCAAACAGAAAATGCAATGGAAGTTGCAAACTTTTTAAAGAACCACCCTGCAGTTTCCGAAGTGTTTTATCCTGGACTAGAGGACCATCCCAATCATGATGTTGCGAAAAAGCAAATGAGGTTATATGGCGGTATGCTGAGTTTTGCTTTAAAAGGGGATATAGAGGCGGTTAGGCAATTTCTCCCGCAACTTAAATATGCGAACAAAGCAGCAAATCTTGGATCTGTTGAGACAGTAGTTGGACCGGCAAGAACTACGAGTCATATCGAATGCACGCCAGAAGAGAGAGCAGCTATGGGAATTCCAGAAAGCTTAATTCGATATTCTGCGGGAATAGAAGATGTAGAGGATCTTTTAGAAGACCTAAGTCAGGCTCTAGAGGTGATTAATCTTGAAGCATAGGCTGGCTTTGATTGGCTTTGGTGGTGTGGGGCAAGGATTAATAGATATTTTGAAAAAAAAACAAAACTACTTGAAAGAATCACTAGAAATTGATATAGAGGTTGTTGCGATAACAGACATTAACAAAGGATCTATCTATCACCCTGATGGACTTGATTTAGAAATGGTTTCAACCGTTATGAACCAATGGGGAAGTTTGAAAGATTATCCTGATTATGAGGGGCTTCAAAAAAACTGGGATAGCTTAAAAACGATTAGAGAAAGTAATGCTGATACGATCATAGAGATTACTTATACAAATGTAAAAACAGGGCAACCCGCTATAGACCATTGTAAAGCTGCTTTTCAGCATGGGAAAAACGTTGTGATGAGTAATAAGGGACCTGTAGCAATTGCATATAAAGAGTTATCTGAGTTGGCAGCAAAGCATCGTGTTCAATGGGGATTTGAAGGGACAGTCATGAGTGGGACACCAGCTATTCGTTTGCCGCTAGCAACACTAGTGGGAAACGAAATTACTGAAATACGAGGAATACTAAATGGGACGACTAATTTCATATTGGGAAAAATGGAAGAGGGAGATAAATACGAGACAGCCTTAAAGGAAGCGCAGCGACTAGGATACGCGGAAGCTGATCCCACCAGTGATGTTGAAGGATATGATGCCCGCTATAAAATAGCAATCCTAGCAAATGTTATATTAAATACGCCATTAAAGGTAGAAGATATCGAGTGCAAAGGCATTACCACCATTACTTTAGAGGATATTGAACAAGCAAAAATGGAAAATAAGCGATGGAAGTTGCTTGGTAGTATTTCTAAAAGCACAGATGGAATCAAGGCAGTTGTCCAACCAGAAAAAGTGGCTTTGACTGATCCGCTTGCAGGCGTATCAGGTGCAACCAACGCAATAACGTATACATGTGATATGTCTGGTCCTATCACTTTAATTGGTGCTGGTGCAGGTTTAATAGAAACTGGATATGCTTTATTAATTGATATTATTAATATCAATCGAAACTCCCTATTTCATTAAAAGCAATAACGAGAGAAATATATGGGTGATTGGTTTCCTGCGAATAGCGAAAATGATAACTATTAGCGAGGAAGGGAGTTTAATAGAATGAAATTACAAGATTTTAAGATGTTTATTGGTGGTGAGTGGGTAGAAACAAATAATAGGATAAATGTTCAAAATCCCCAAAATGGAGAAATTATTGGTACAGTTCCTGCTGCAAATGAAATGCATATGAAACGTGCAATTGTAGCGGGTAAGGCAGGTGCAGCAATAGCTGCAAAGCTGTCTGTTCGGGAGCGAATAAATATCTTATCAAAAGCTGCCAAGCTAATTAAAAGTAGACAGGAAGAGTTTGCCCAAACCGTTGCAACGGAAGGAAGTAAAACCATCCGTGAGGCACGGAAGGAAGTAAAAAGATGCATTGAGACTATCATTATAAGTTCAGAAGAAGCTAGAAGGATACACGGCGAAACGATTCCTTTTGATCAAAGTGAAAATAGTGAAAATCGAATAGGATATTACTATCGATATCCTATTGGATTAATTGCAGCCATCACACCATTTAATGATCCACTTAATTTAGTTGCCCATAAAATAGGCCCAGCTATTGCAGCTGGAAATGCCCTCATTATTAAGCCAGCCACTGTTACTCCAATTAGTGCAATAAAATTAGCTGAAGTCTTTGAAGAAGCTGGGTTACCTAAAAAGGTATTAAGTGTGATAACCGGAAAGGGAAGTGAAATTGGAGAATTATTGGTATGTCACCCAGATATTCGAATGGTTTCATTTACTGGCGGTGTTGAAACAGGAGAAAGAATTGCAAGATTAGCTGGACTAAAGAAAATTGGCATGGAATTAGGATCAAGTTCACCTGTGATCGTTTTAGAAGATGCAAATTTAGAAGAAACTGCACATTCTATAGTTTCTGGAGCTTTCTCTACAGCAGGACAAAATTGCATTGGAGTTCAACGTATTTATATAGAAAAGTCCATTTATCCAGCCTTAACCAAAAAGCTAGAACAGTTAACAAGAGAATTGAGAATTGGAGATAAATTATCAGAAACAACGGATGTAGGACCGATGATTACAGAAAATGAGGCGAAGCGCGTGGAAAACTGGGTTAGTGAAGCAACTGCAAAGGGCGCAAACCTAATCTGTGGTGGTATACGACAAGGTGCTTATTACGAACCTACACTATTAGAAAATGTCCCTTCGAACTGTCAGTTGGCTAGTAAAGAAGTATTTGGACCTGTTGCACTACTATATCCTATAACACACTTGGAAGAGGCAATTGAATTAGCAAATGATTCGATGTATGGACTACAAGCTGGTATTTTTACAAATAACATGGAACATGCATTTCAAGCTATTCATAATTTAGAAGTAGGCGGAATTATTGTTAATGATAGCAGTGATTTTCGTATTGATGCAATGCCATTTGGTGGACTTAAATATTCAGGCTTAGGACGAGAAGGAGTAAAGTATGCTGTCAATGAAATGACTGAACCAAAAGTAGTCTGCCTAAATCTAAAGCAAAGATAAGACTATGGGAAGGGAAATGATGAGTGTGTTTCCATTAACCGAATATAAGGAGAGGGTAAAACGAACAAAGCAAAAAATGACTGAGGCAGGAATTGAGGTTTTATTAGTAACAAATCCATCTAATATCTTTTACTTAAGTGGTTACAATGCATGGTCGTTTTATGTTCATCAAGTTTTAGTTGTTATTGTAGATGAGGAGCAACCAATTTGGATTGGTAGGGAAATGGATGCCAATAGTGCCCGGCTAACGACCTGGATGGATCATGTAAATATAATTCCATATACGGATGATTATGTTCAATCTGATGATAAACATCCAATGCAATTTGTCGCAAATATTTTATATGAAATTGGTCAAGGTAATCGGACGATGGGGATTGAAATGGAAACCCACTATTTTACAGCATTAAGCTACTTGAAATTAGTGCAGTCACTCCCGAATGCAACCTTTATTGATGCGAAACAATTAGTAAACTGGATTCGAATTATTAAATCCCCAGCAGAGATTGGTTTAATGAAAAAAGCAGCAAGGCTAGCTGAGATTGCCATGAAAAAAGCATATGAAACCATCGATGTCGGTGTTAGAGAATGTGATGTTGCGGCAAATATTTATCATGCTCAAATTACTGGAACTGGAGAATTTGGCGGTGATTATCCGGCAATAGTGCCAATGCTGCCTTCTGGTAAAAAGGCAGCTGCACCGCATATGACTTGGAGTGACCACCGTTATAAACAAGGTGAACAGGTTATTTTAGAGCTAGCAGGCTGTTGTCAAAGATATCATTGCCCTATGGCACGAACAATGGTCCTTGGTAAAGCTGATGAAAAATTAAGTTATACTTCCCAAGTCATTATCGAAGGATTAAATGAAACCCTATCAAAAATAAAGCCTGGTTTAACCTGTGAAGAAGTAGAAGAAATTTGGAGTAACGCCATAAAGAAGAAAGGATTTTATAAAGCTTCAAGACTTGGATATTCGATTGGCTTAAGTTTCCCCCCTGATTGGGGCGAACATACAATTAGCATAAGGCAAGGTGATAAAACAGTCATTCAACCAAATATGACTTTCCACATTATCCCTGGTTTGTGGTTTGAGGATTATGGAGTGGAGATTAGCGAAGCAATCCGAATAACGGAGAAGGGCTGTGAACAACTAGCAAACTTCCCTCAAGACCTTTATATTAAAGGTTAGAATAACAAAAAAAGAGCAGTAAGCGTATGCCTACTGATCTTTTTTTGTATTGTTTTCATCTACTAATACAGGTCCTGAAATTTCCTCTGGGTTAGTGTCATTCTTTCGTTTATTTGTACCTTTTAAATAAGTACCACGATCATTATTGCGAACTAGTTGTTCATATTCTTCATTTATCAACTAAGTTATACCTCCTTTATAATTCTCTTTCTAATATGTTCATAAACTTAATAATTATTTATCATTATTTTTGGAGTTTCTTGCATATTTGATATCGTAATAGTAAACCTTTGGTACATATAAGCTGTGAAACCATTGCTCTTGCAATAAGGATGCCGTTATGAAGGAAAGCATTTGCCAATCAATATGTTTGAACATGTAAGTTGCCTCCCCATTTAAGTGTTTATTTATTTATACGGGAGATGTGGTTTGTCTGATACGTTATTAATAAGATTTATTAAAGAAATAGTTTTTAGCTAGGGAAGAGTGTAGATAGGCGAATAGGTACACACTTTTAAATCTTAATAAAAATAGGAGCTTATCGGGGTGGATAAGCTCCTAAGGGGGTGGGGACAGGGGGCTGATAGTACAAGTAAGTTACTATCAATCAACTGTTACTATTATTATAATATTTAGAAAATAATAAAGCAACAAAAAAGTGTAATAAATTTATAGTTTTTTGACATCGAAGTGTGTAGCATATAAACCTTGCTTAATTAGTAATCAGCAACTATCAAAATAAGAAAAAAATAGAATTCAATGAAACAATTTTTTGTAATAATACGTAGTTCTTTGAGTATTAAATTTATGAAAGGATATGGTAAAGTAATTAAAGTACAAGAATAAACTAAGAACTAGTACATCTTTAAATCGGAAGGAGCATATCTAGTGTTTGAAAGTATTGTTGAAATATTAAATGAATGGGGTGTATGGGGTCTTGCGATCACATCCTTTTTAGAATCATCATTTTTCCCAATCCCCCCTGATGTTTTATTGATTCCAATGAGTATTGCACGGCCTGAACTAGCTTTATATTATGCATTCGTAACGACAGTTGCATCAGTACTTGGGGCATTGCTAGGATATGTTATTGGTGTATATATTGGGAAACCAATACTAAGAAAAATAACGAAAGAAACAACAATTATGAAAGCGGAAACGATGTTTAGGAAATATGGAGGTTTCAGCTTAGCGTTTGCAGGCTTTACCCCAATCCCTTTTAAAGTATTTACTATTTTAGGGGGCTCATTAAAAATGTCGCTTATGCCGTTTATTGTTGGCTCTATTATCGGAAGAGGCGGCAGGTTCTTTCTTGAAGCTTTCGTGATTATCTACTTTGGTGAAAAAGCCGCTGAACTTATTGAATCTTATTCAGTTCCGTTCACATTAGCAATTGGTTTAGTAGCTATCATAGCGGTTGTTCTTTTCTACAAATTTAAAAATAAATTTTAAGTGTTTTCTTAATAAGGATGATTCAATTGAGAAAAGAAGAAAACAATAACATTGAAGAGCATCTAGAAGATGTAAAAAGGTACGACAGTGACTTGTTTGAAGAACAAGATGAAATAGAAAAATATCTAAACACAACAATTATAGATGACCATCCAATGCAACATAAGAGAAATGAAAAATCTAAGTTAAAGAAAAGTATTTTATTTTTTATTGCTTTTTTTATGATAATTAGTGCAATCGGGACGTTGACGAATGTGTTAAATTTACCGGTAGTTGAGTTTCTGCAGAAATCCCAGCAATTATCAAAAGACCCAGTGATTCAAACGTATAAAGAAGCAATTGTAACAGTTAAAGCTGCAGAACGAAAGGGAACAGGATTTAATATATCAAAAGATGGATATATTGTTACAAATTATCATATTGTGCGAGAGGAACAAGAAAGTCTAGTAAGCTTTCAGGATGGCTCTGTTTATGTTGCGCATGTTATAAAAACATATCCGAAAAAAGATTTGGCACTATTAGCATTGGATAGTAATAAGACCTTCCCCTTTTTCAAAATAGAAACACAGAAAAATTGGAATAAGGATGATCTAGTTTATTTTGTTGGGAATCCGTTATCATTTAATTTCATTGCCAATCAAGGGACTATTATAGGCGAAACAGATGTCAATTCTCTAGATATCCCTGCATTACTCATTCAAGCACCTGTATATAATGGAAATAGCGGTAGTCCAATTATTAATGCAGATGGCTATGTTATTGCAATGATATATGCTAAAGGAAACGCTACAATCGGTAATGAATCACAAGAGGTTGGTTTTGCTATACCTATTTATGCTGTTCGAGACTTAATTGAAGATAATACTTTCTCGAATTGATTTAGAGACCTTAGTTGTGTAGGAGGGGAAAAGTGGCACACTTCAGCAAGTTCTTACTTCTTACAGTAGGATGTATCTCAATAATTTTAGGGTTAGTAGGAATATTATTACCTCTAATCCCTACCACTCCATTCTTATTGCTTGCTGCTGCATGCTTTGTACGTTCTTCACCACGACTTTATGAAAGACTTATGAAAAGCAAAGTGTTGGGTCCATATATTGAAAGCTTTCGTTCTGGGGAGGGTCTCCCTGTCAAATCAAAAATTAAAATTATTGTTCTCTTTTTAATTACGATTAGCTATTCAATTTATGTAGTAAAACCAATAGCTGTGAAAATAGTATTAATGTTTATAGCTCTTGCCATAACCGCGTTTATCATAGGGATAAAGACTAAAAAACAGTAATATATATAAAGTGATTGTATAGACTTAGCTCCCGTTACTGGATATCGGGAGCTAACGAGGAGCGATGAAACAGAGTCTGTAATAGCTTAAATTTTAAAAATGCCTAAAAATATTAGCACAATACCAGGTAGAAACGCGAGCTTGTGAATCCATTCTACATTTTGAAAGATCTGTCCGAACTTTATGCCTGTAATAAGGAAGAGTGAACTGCATGAAGTAACCAATATCGCGAATATTATTGGAGATAAGTCAATTAATGCAGCCCCTAATCCTGCACCAAAAGCATCTAATGAAAGTGCGAAACCTAGTAAAAAAGCCTCGATGCCACTGATGGTACCCGACCTATCAATATCAGCTTCCATCGGTTTCTTTAAAATCTTTATAATAATTCCAAGGGATTTAATCTCTAATTTAATAATAGTATTTGATGTTGTTTTAGGATTGTTATCTGTTTTTCGGAAAAATTGTATCAATACCCATAAGCCAATACCTATTAATATAAAACCGCCAATTTTCTTTGACATTTGTTGTGAAATAAAGTATTCAAAACCCTGGCCAATTGTCATTGCAACTAAGAGCATGCCAAATGTACATAAGGAGATAATAATAATTGATTTGGGCGGTATATATACGTTTCTTAATCCGTATGTCGCTCCAACACTGAAACTGTCTAAACTGATAGCAATAGCCAATATCAACAGTGCTAACAAGTCCATAAATATTAATCTTCCTTTCATACGTTTGCTAAGGATAGGATATGAAAATAGGAGGCAGATTGTTCATAAAATGCAATTGACAGCTGGGACGGTATATAGTAAGATTTAGTAAATGAAATATTTTCCTTTTAAAGGGGAGTAGCTGTAACAATAAAGTCGTCATTACGAGTGAAAAACTCCGGCTTTATTGACAACCATTATGTTGTTGGCGAGACCTTTACCTATTTTATTGATAGGTAAAGGTCTTTTTGTGTTTATGGGATAATGTAACTCAGCTTTTCCGCTTTATTAGGATAATAATTAAGTACTATTAATTTAGGAGGGGAAGATTTATGGAACTTTTTTTAGAATATGGATGGGTTTTATTAGTTTTAATTTTGCTAGAAGGTTTACTTGCTGCTGATAATGCATTAGTATTAGCAATCATGGTTAAACCATTGCCAGAGGAGCAACGGAAGAAAGCATTGTTTTATGGTTTAGCGGGTGCGTTTGTTTTTAGATTTCTATCGTTATTTATTATTTCGTTTCTAGTTGATGTATGGCAGGTTCAAGCTATTGGTGCCCTTTACTTGCTGTTTATGGCGATTAATCACATTTTGAGGAAAGTGATCTTTAAAAAAGTTGAAGATGAAACACAGCTAGAGGGGGAAACCAAAGCAGTTAAAAAGGTAGGATTTTGGCCTACTGTATTGAAGGTTGAATTAGCTGATATAGCATTTGCTGTAGATTCCATTTTAGCTGCTGTGGCACTTGCTGTTACCCTTCCAGCTACACCGCTCCCTGCGATTGGTGGTATGGATGGTGGGCAATTTTTAGTTATCTTTGCCGGTGGTTTTATAGGCTTAGTTATCATGCGATTTGCCGCTAATGTTTTTGTAGCTTTATTACATCGCAAACCTGGATTAGAATTAGCAGCATTTTTTATCGTAGGGTGGGTTGGGATTAAGTTAGCCGTTTACACGCTATCGCATCCAGCACTTGCCGTATTGCCTGAGCACTTTGCAGAATCAAAGGAATGGAAAGTAACGTTTTATGTTGTACTCATATTAATTGCGTTAATTGGTTGGTTTTTTTCAAAAGAAAAAGAAACTGTCGAAAAGGGATCTTCTTCTTCGTCTACAATTTAATTTATTACTATATAAAGAGTGGGGAAACTCACTCTATTTTTTTATATAAAATTCGTGATCTTACTTTTTTTATTTGATTAGTTTAATGAGCCTTCTGTTGAATTTACTGCTATAATAATGTTTATTATTCTTTTTAATGGAATCACGACAAGTTTTTTTATTGTGATGGAGGAGCAAATATGTTAGATGCTATTTTAGGAAGTGCCATTTCTGCTTTCTCAACGGGTCTTGGTGCTGTGCCCATTATTTTTTTAAAGGGTGTTACTCATAAGTGGAGAGACATGCTATTAGCTTATACGGCTGGTATTATGACTGCGGCTTCTACTTTTAGTTTAATACCAGAAGCGCTGGAGACCTCGAATTTATTTGTAGTAATGGTTGGCTTAATATTTGGAACAATCGTCCTTAATTTTCTTGAAGGCAATATTCCACATATTGATTTAAAGCATACACGATTTGATCTAGAAATTGACAGAAAAACAACATTAATTATATCAGCTATTACACTTCACAATATACCAGAAGGTCTATCAGTCGGAGTTAGTTATGCGTCGGGAAATGGTGAATTGGGTTCGTTAATTGCATTTGCTATAGGCTTTCAAAATATACCAGAAGGTTTTTTAGTCGCACTGTTCTTGGTAAATCAAAATGTAACGAAGTGGAAAGCATTAATAATTGCAACATTGACAGGCGTTATTGAGATTTTTATGGCAATAATCGGATATTTGCTATCTGCCAAAGTTGATGGACTAGTACCATATGGACTAAGTTTTGCAGCTGGAGCAATGTTATTTATTATATATAAGGAGTTAATACCAGAGAGTCATGGTGACGGTAATGAACGTTTTTCTACGTATGCCTTTATTTTTGGCTTAATTACAATGTTATTTATGGTTACCGAACTAGGCTAACTTAATTCTGTATATAGATTTAACAAATTTACTAACAAGCCCATTGATCATTCAATAGGGCTTTTTTTAGATTAGGAAATTATTAAATACAAATGACCTGTCGGGGCAGGGCGCTTGCCCTCTTATTCATCAAGATCCCCTTATAGAAAATCGTCATAAATTAGTCACATTTGCACTATTTGTATAGTGTAAACCTCGATTATAATAATTGTAATGTGAAGAAAATCACAAACTAATATTCGGGGTGAGAGTGGATGAACACTGGAAAAAAACAAGAGAAATGGTTGTTAATCGTTTGTTTGGCAGTAGGATTGATAATGTCTTTATCCCTAATTGGTCGTCTTTTTCGCTAAAAGTATAAGTACTGGAGGTATTACAAATGCTTGAATACGATGCAACCTTGTATAGCAGGCTGTTAACTGCACTGACATTAGCTTTCCATATTATTTATGCGACCATTGGGGTCGGCGTACCTTTAATGATTGCCCTAGCTCATTGGATTGGAATCAAAAACAATGATCAGCATTATCTACTGCTGGCTCGTCGCTGGATGAGAGGGTTTGTTATTACTGTGGCTGTAGGAGTTGTAACCGGAACAGCTATCGGAATTCAATTAAGTTTACTTTGGCCAAGGTTTATGGAAGTTGCGGGACAGGTGATTGGTTTACCATTATTCCTAGAAACATTTGCGTTCTTTTTTGAAGCAATTTTCCTCGGTATATATATTTATACATGGGACCGGTTTAAAAAGCCAATACATCATTTCTTATTTATCATTCCAGTTGTATTAGGTGCGTCAATGTCGGCCGTATTTATTACAATGGTAAATGCTTTTATGAACACCCCTCAAGGCTTTGATATCCAGAATGGGGTGATCACAGGAATTCAACCGCTTTTAGCAATGTTTAATCCAGCCACACCCACAAAGGTTGCCCATGTATTAACGTCGGCATATATGACATCAGCGTTTGTTCTTGCCACAATTGCAGCTTATCAATTATTTAAAGGTAAGAAACATGTTTATTATAAAAAGGCTCTACATTTAACCTTAGTTGCAGGGTTTATATTTTCGCTCGCTACAATGATTGTGGGAGATCTTTCAGGTAAGTTCTTAGCCGAATACCAGCCAGAAAAACTTGCTGCAGCTGAGTGGCATTTTGAAACAGAAGGCGAAGCGCCTTTAGTGCTATTTGGAGTATTAAATGAAAACAACGAAGTGGAGAAGGGGCTTACGATTCCATATGCGCTAAGTATACTTGCTCATGGCACAACAACGGGTGAAGTTATTGGTCTTAATGAATTTGCCGAAGATGAAATTCCACCGTTGTATATTCACTATTTATTTGACTTAATGGTTTGTATCGGTGTGCTCTTAACAACTATATCAATGCTTTATGTTGTATTGAAACGATTTAGAAAAAGTTGGGCGTATAATCGCTTATTATTATTTTTTACAACGATAAGTGGGCCGTTGGCGTTAATTGCAATTGAATTGGGTTGGATATTTGCTGAAGTAGGAAGACAGCCCTGGGTTTTAAGAGGTTATATGAAAACTGTGGAAGGATCCACAACCTCTCCGCATGTTGACACAATGCTGGTTGTTTTCATCATTCTTTACATCATCTTAGGAGTTGGAAGTGTTGTTGTTCTGCGAAGAATGTTTAAAAACAATCCTGCTGAAAAAGAGTTATTAGAAAAAGGGCTATAGGGGGGGAGGATTAATGGATTTAGAAATAATCGGAATTACAGTACTGGGGATTTTTTTATTCGGATATTTGATCGTTGGATCAATTGATTTTGGTGCAGGATTTTATAGTACGTACAGTGATTGGGCCGGAAAGAAACATATAATCCATCGCGTGATCCAGCGCTATTTATCTCCTGTTTGGGAAGTAACAAACGTGTTCTTGGTATTCTTTTTTGTAGGTATTGTTGGTTTTTTTCCAAAGACAGCTTATTATTATGGCTCTGCCTTACTTATACCAGGAAGTATTTCTATCATTTTACTAGCACTAAGAGGTTCATATTACGCATTTGCAACATATGGTGCAAAGGAAAGTAAACTATATATGTTTTTATATGGAATGACAGGTATTCTAATTCCGGCTTCATTAACGACTGTGCTTTCAATCTCAGAAGGTGGATTTATAAAGGTTGAAGGAAATCAAATTACTTTGCTTACGAAAGACCTGTTAACGAGTCCTTATTCGTGGAGCATTGTGATGGTGGCATTGGTAAGTGTGTTATTTATTTCGGCCAGCTTTTTAACCTATTATGCATATGCAGCAAAAGATTATAAAGCATTAACATTGTTAAGGAAATACGCCCTGCTATGGAGTATACCCTCAATACTAACGGGTTTACTTGCTGTATATACATTAAAGCATCATAATTTGGAGCATTATGAAGGAATGCTGGAATTAAAGGGATTGTTTATAGCATCCTTTATCTCGTTTATAATCGCTGTTTATCAAATTTATAGACAAAAAAATTACGGCATTGCATTTCTCGCTGTTGTCTTTCAATATGCCTTTGCATTCCTAGCTTACGGAATGTCACATTATCCCTATTTATTATATCCGTATTTAACACTTTATGATGGGTTTACGAATGAAACAATGGCAAAAGCATTGATTGCAGCATTTATTGCTGGTTTGTGTTTATTGCTCCCATCTTTGTATTTACTGCTAAGATTATTTTTATTTAACAAAGACTATATTCAAGGACAAAAATAGGAGGTTAAATCATGCAGGATTTTCTTATATTTTACGCACCACCGATTGTTGTTGCGGCATCCATATTGTTTTTGTTTTGGTGGGGTGCTAAAGGCAACTTTCTTAAGGATATAAACTAAATAAAGGGGGACAAAAATCCCCCTATCTTATAGCCAGTCTTTATTCAATTTTATTTCCAGCAAGCTGTGCCTGTGCTTGTTTAACTAAACGTTTCGTAATTTCGCCACCAACAGATCCGTTTGAACGGGACACTGAATCTGCTGAAAGAGTCACCCCAAATTCTTGAGCAATCTCTTCTTTATATTGATCTAACATTTGTTGCACACCAGGTACTAATAATTGGTTTCGGCTTGGCATGTTGACACCTCCTTACCTATTATTTTGTTAAAAAAAGTCGATATTATGATTTGTAAAGGTATCCATAAATGGAGAAAGAATGGTGAAATCAATCATTCTAATGTAATGTTTACAACTTTGGGTAATAAAAATTTGTAAGTATAGTGTATACTTTAAACAATACTTAATAGGGGAGATTAATAAGTGACAACTGCAGATATGGAACAAATTGTTGAAAAGCTAAGAAGTGGCGAACTAAAACACTTTTTAGTAACAAAAGAGGATTTTTCTTTATTCCGAGAAATTTTAGTTAAGCAAAAAGATCGAGAAAACTTTCGTGGTGAGGCAAAAAAAGGGGGAGAAGTGATTTATACATATCATTCTAATGAATAAGTAGAAATCGGTTTATATTCCCCCTTCGATTGCATATATATAACAGACTACATGAGAAAGGAGGGGGGACTTTTGCATTATTTTCCTTACTATCCTATCCCTCAAATGCAGCACGTATATGCTCCTCATTGGATTCCTTACTACAATTACTGGGCTTATGCACCGTATGTAACAAACCTTCAAAGCCATAGTTTAGTACCTGCTTATAGAAAAATAGAGGTCATGAATTCTAGACAGTACCCTGAAGTAGATCCAACTGTTTTTAATGAATCAGCTGTTGCCTTTAAAAAGTTACTCCAAGATGCAAGTACGGTGCTTGACAAATTAGCAAGTTCTAAAGTATTTGCTTCTAAAATAATGAGTGCTGCTCAAGAGTCAAATTTAAATGAAGTCGATAACTTAATTAAATCAACAGGAATTCAGTCAAATTTTAAAACATCCTTTAATCCTGATGGGATTGAGATGTATTTCTGGTCGGAAGTCGAAGAAACAGAATGCTGTAAGTTAGATATGAAACTTCGATGGAATTAGAATTTATTTTAAAGCATCCTCTACATATTGGATGCTTTTTTTATTGAAGTTACAACTTTCTGAAAATTTAAACAAGTAAAGGAGGGGATAAGAGCCGTCATGTAGAATTTCATATTATAAGGGGGAATATGAAATGTTTGATAAAGAACTTATTATTTGGAAAAGTGAGTTAGAAATTCGAAAAGATCAAAATCTTACCAAAATGAAAGAAATTAAACTACAATTAGCTAGTCTTGATATACGTAGGATTATGCTCCTCGAAAGTAAGGACAAGCTAAAATCTAACCTATTTAAAGAGATAGAAGAAATGATTACTCATCTCGAAATTGAACTTAAAGAATTACAACATGAAAATGACGATATTAACAATATCATTTATTCCATTAATGTTGAAACAGGAAATATAATTATGTGTGATTAACGCCTTTTGGCGTTTTTTTTTATGAGGTGAATCCCATCCAAATAACGTCATTGCATCCATTATTTGTAGCAAAGATAACGATTGGAAATTCATTATAGATACAGTAAAGTAAAGATACAAACCCAAAAAGGAGATTACTAGTTTATGAGCGCTTTAAGAATATGGTTCATATATCCAGTTATTATAATGTGCTTATTCTTTTCAACAGCACCAATACATACGATCTCAGCACCTTTATATGATGCAGATACTACAACTCCAAGCACACATAAAGCTTCCTCATTGAAAGATATCGAAAATATTGTTAGTTCTTCAATGAAAAACAGGAAAACAAATATAATGATTAAGTATAAAGGTTCAACTAACAACCTTTTAAATAAAATAAGCAGTTACATAGACCATACTGTAAAAAATGATGAATACTTAAATTACTCATTTCGGGGTTTTAATATGTCATATAAAGCATATGGCTCCAATATAACGATCACTATTGTTTTAAGATATTATGAAACATTGGCTCAAATGATATATGTAGATCAGTATGTTACTACGATAATGAAGGAAATCACGAAACCCACTATGAACGATCATGAAAAGGTAAAAGCCGTTCACGATTTTGTAGTTAAGAATTTATCATATGATACATCATTGATAAACAATTCTCCATATCCAGCTATTATTGAAGGAACAACGGCCTGTAATGGATATGCAATGCTCATCTATAAGATGCTTCAACATGCAGGTATTGATGTACGTCTTATTAGTGGAGTCGCAAGCAGCCGGTCTTTTGCTGTTCAAAATCACGCTTGGAATATGGTTAAATTAGAAGGAAGATGGTACCACTTGGATGCCACGTGGAATGACCCTGTTCCAGATGAAAAGGGCAGAGTTTTATATCATTATTATTTATTATCAGATCAAGAAATATCTAAAGATCATAGTTGGACAACTGGCGGAATAAATGGCGAAGAAATGCCATACCCGATTGCAAAGACAACTTACTTTGAAGAATTACAAACAAAAATTAATACTACAAATGAAGCGGATCGATTTACAGCATTGCTAAATGAACTAGAATTACAATATCTATTACCCGAATTTACTGCGACTACTATACAGGAGCTAATAAATTTAATAGAAAAAGGCTTTAATAATTATAACGAAGAGTTTAGTATTCGCTACGTTGATCTGAAAGGAATCCATATGTCTGATCTGCGTAAAATGATTTATGAAAGTGCAATTAAATTGGGTGTGAATGCATGGAGTTATGGATTTGTTTCGTATACCAAAGGATTAACAGACAATGATAAGCTCATAACAATTTCTAATATAGTATACCAGCAAGTTCCCGAACAGAAACAGGATGATAAAACAAGTATTAATTATCCAACTCCTGGCTACGAATCGATTGGTACTTTTGCAAATGTTGCAAAAGATAAACAATGGACGATTCAATTTGACTCACCTATTGATTTTTCATCCGTTACAACCGAAAATATAATGATTTATAGCTCAGATGGCAATAAATTGTCAACCATTGACTACTCCTTAAAAGACTCTAACTCTTTATCGATTAGTAACAAGGAGGACTATAAAACAGGAGAAACATATTACTTATATGTGAAGAATACTATTAAAGGGACAAATGGTAAGAAAATTAAAGATTCCGTTTCAATAAAATTTACAATACAGAAAAATATTTAATGCTTACAATTGTTAGGTTGTTTGTTTATTGATAAATTTGAACAGTATTGAATTATAACAGGATAAGCGCCTGCCTATGGATGGAGGCGCTTTGAAGTTACTTATTCTTTCCATCAAAGAAACGTCCAAATTGTTCCATTTCTTTATTGGGTTGTCCAGAAAGATGGAAAGGGTTAGCATTCATATGTTGTTGAGGATCTGCATCTATTCTTATCCCTATTTTGTTGGCGCTAGATAACGGATCTGATATAGGTCCCTCATGGGAACCGTCAAAGTGTGGGTGTTTTTTTGAGATGTCTAATCTTCTTACCATATCTGGTCTCCTTAAATTAAAAAATTTAATTATAGCATTTGTTTATGCAAGGTAAATATGTATCATATGAAAATTTTTTTGTTGCAACAAACGCCTATATATGGTAAATATTAGATAGACGGAAATGAAATGAATATATATTATCGTTACTACTAGGGGTGCTGTAAAGGCTGAGAGGGACAATTGAGTTTGTCTTAACCCTTAAACCTGATCTAGGTAATACTAGCGAAGGGAAGTGGTGTGTGTGCGGAAAAATTCAGTGTTTCATTGAATTTTCAAATTTATTCCAAGCTTAAAGCTTGTTATGGGTTATGTATACTTTAAACCACTTCTTTTTAAGAGGTGGTTTTTTTGTGTTAGGGGGAATTTAATTAGACCATAAATAGACGTATTCATTGTTTTATATTGTTAAAGTAATACAAAAAAGGATGGATCAGCATGAAGTTTAGTAATCAATTATTTGAGAAGGTAAAACCAATATGGGATCAAAATCATGCCCACCCATTTGTACAAGAAATTGGAAGTGGTACATTAGCAACTGAAAAGTTTCGCTTTTATATGGTGCAAGATTATCTATATTTAATTGATTTTGCCAAGCTCTTCGCTTTAGCAACAGTAAAAACAAATGATGTTGAATTGATGAGAAAGTTTGCACATCTGCTAGAGTCAACTTTGAACGAGGAAATGTCATTGCATAGACAATATGCTTCTCGTTTCGGTATCACATCTGAAGAGTTAGAAAACGCTGCAGCTTCTCCAACGACATTGGCATACAGCCACTATATGCTCCACATCGCACAAAACGGTTCGTTAGCAGAATTAGTTTCAGCATTATTACCATGTATGTGGAGTTATTGGGAAATTGGAAAAGATCTAAGAACCAAAAATCCAGAGTCCCAAAATCATGAATTTTTTGGTGAATGGATAAAAATGTACAGTTCAGATGAATTTGGGTCGTTAGCATTGTGGTTAATCAATTTATTGGATGAATTAGCTGAAGGAAAGTCAGGAAAAGAGATTGCTAGATTAGAAGAAATTTTTCTAACAACCAGTAAATTTGAATATATGTTTTGGGATACAGCCTACAAACAAGAAACGTGGCCTAGTTATGAATGAGATTGCGCTTGAATTTGATAGGGTTAGTTTTCGTTATGATAATGGTAAAAAAAACATTATAAATTCATTAAATCTAAAAGTAGAAAATGGTGAATTTGTTAGTATTATTGGTCCGAGCGGATCGGGAAAAAGTACAATTTTTCGTCTTATAACTGGATTAGAAACACCGACGTCAGGTTCCATCTTGGTAAATGGTATTCCTATGAATGATCGATTAGGATCAGTAGGCTACATGCCTCAACAGGACTTGTTATTACCATGGCGCACAGTTTTAGAGAATGTGGTATTACCTATTGAATTAAAGAAAAATAAGCGAACTTGGTCAAAAGCTGAAATGGTAGCTTTATTAGATGAATTTGGATTAAAGGGTTATGAAAATCAATATCCTGCAAATTTATCTGGTGGGATGCGTCAACGAGTTTCTTTTTTAAGAACAATCATGACCGGATCAAATATTTTGTTGCTAGATGAACCATTCAGCGCCCTTGACGCTATTACGAGGTTAATGATGCAAGAGTGGTTGATTGAAAAGTGGGATAAGTATAAACAGACGATTTTATTTATTACACATGATGTAGACGAAGCACTACTATTATCAGATCGTATTCTTGTTTTAACAGATCATCCTATTTCGTCGCTTAAAGAAGTATATGTACCTTTAGAACGGCCAAGAAGGATAAGGGATTTTGGGGAACAAAAAATAATCGAAATAAAAGAGCAGCTAATAGAGCAGCTAAGATTCGGAGTGAAGTGATTGGTAAATATAAAATATTACTTTTCCTCAACCGTTATATTCATAATCACAATTATTTCTTGGGAAATTGCGGCGAAAATTGTAGATAAGGCATTTATTTTACCATCACCTTCTGCAGTAATTGTAAGACTGTGGGAGTTGAAGTTCACGTTATTTTTAGTGCACCTTCCGAAAACCTTACTTATTATTTTAGTGGGATTGTCTATATCAATTGTATTCGGGATTGTAGTCGGGATTTGTATGAGTTTAAATAAATCAGTTGAAAGAGCATTGTATCCAATCTTAATTGCTTCACAAACAATACCAATTATAGCTTTAGCGCCAATCTTTGTACTTTGGTTTGGATATTCAATCTGGAGTAAGGTTGTTGTAACAGTATTAATAACATTTTTTCCAATTACTGTAAGTGTTTTTGATGGACTTAAGGCATCTAGCAAGGAGTTTGAAGAGTTATTTCTGACAATGGGAGCAACTAAACAAGAGATTTTTCTAAAACTAAATATTCCAAATGCACTTCCTTACTTTTTCTCGGGACTTAAGGTCGCTGTTACATTAAGTGTTATTGGTGCTGCTATTGGCGAATGGTTAGGTGCTCAAGCAGGGCTAGGGTACTTTAGTCGGCGGATGATGACGCAGTTTGATGGACCAGCAGTATTTGCTCCAATTTTATTATTGTCAGCAGTTGGAATTTTACTGTTTTTATTAGTTACATGGATTGAAAAATATATGGTTAAATGGAGGAAAGAAAGATGAAAAATTGTTTAGCATTTTTTGTAAGTTTATTTTTAGCATTAGCTCTGGGAGGATGTAGCGAAAGTAAAACAAATGAAGAAAGTAACACTGCTCCCGCTCCTACCAGTGAAGAAAAAAAGGATTTGAAAGAAGTAAGTTTGTTGTTAGATTGGTATCCTAACGCGGTACATAGCTATATATACACTGCAATCGAAAAAGGTTATTTTGCAGAAGAAGGTGTGAAGGTTTCAATCCAATTTCCAACCAATCCAACAGATCCACTTAATTTAGCTGCTGCAGGAAAAGTTACTTTAGGCTTATATTATCAACCAGATGTCATTATGGCTCGTGTGAATGAAAATGTACCGGTTAAATCTGTTGCTTCAATTGTTAGAACACCGTTAAATCATATTGTATTTCCTGAGGATAGTGCTATTCAATCTCCGAAGGATCTTGAAGGAAAAAAAGTAGGGTATCCAGGTATCCAATTAAACGAAGCTTTATTGAAAACGATGGTTAAACATGATGGCGGTGATCCAGCGAAGGTTGAAATGGTGGATGTAGGGTTTGAGCTAGGGACCTCAATAGTGGCGGAACAAGTTGATGCAGTAATTGGCGCATTTATAAATCACGAGGTACCAGTATTAAAGCATAAAGGTTTTCCGACTCGGAATTTTAATCCAGTAGAGTATGGTGTACCCGCTTTTAGTGAAATTGTAATAGTAACAAGTGATGAAACATGGAATAAAGATCAGCAAGCAATTAAAGGTTTTTTACGTGGAGCTAAAAAGGGATTTGAATTTATGAAAGACAATCCAGATGAAGCGCTTCAAATTTTATTAGCAAACCAGGATGATGCGAATTTTCCTTTAGTACCAGAAGTTGAAAAGGAAAGCCTTGATATATTATTGCCAATGATGGAAACTTCGACCGAAGCATTTGGCAGTCAGAATAAAGAAAATTGGGAAGAAGTTGCAAAGTGGTTAGAAACTGCGGGTTTACTAAAAGCAGATTATAATGTGAATGAGATGTTTATTCAGGAATAATGTTTCTTAGGCTGATTGGTTTCTTAAACTAATCAGCCTTTTTTTATGTGCACTTCTAGATGAAGCTAAAGTTAATCAATAATTTTATACATATTAATGTATAGTAGGTTATATATATATAGAATACTCGAAAATTTAACTTTACCATTGACATCCAAGAGGAAATGCACTATCTAATATATATTAAAAGGGGTGAAAGGCTTGGAGTTTAATTTAAAAGGTAAGGACGGTGCTTTTCCTTGTGAGGTAACATTAGATGAGGACAATGGACGTTACATGTTACGGAAAGCTGATACCAGTGGAGAATATTTCAATGAACCACAACAATTAGTTCAGTGGATTGAGGAAAATTGGACTGTGAATGACTTCAAAGATCCTGAAGAGTTCAATAAAATGATACGAGAAATCAGAAAATACCTTTAATAACGATATTTTTAAATGAATATTAAAGATCGAGAAACCACATGACTTTTCATTTTTGAATTTCGTGTGGTTTTAAGTGCTCGTGAATTTCAATATACACTTATTATTAATAAAAGCTAGTTCCTATTAAAGGTAGTTTTAGCTTTGATTACATAGTTTTTTTTAGTGGAAGTAAGGAACATTAATTCTGATGGCATCATTTAAGGAGGAATGATTTCTTGTGCAATTGGCAACACATGAGCTTTATGAACTTCATGAGCTAACAATGAGCTGTGTTAATTCAATTACGAACATGGCCAGTTTTATTAAACAAGCAGAGGACCAACAATTAAAATCGATATTACAAAAACATTTTCCTTTGCATGTTCAAGATTATAATATGAAGGTTCAATTTATGAATATGGCAAATGGTCCTACGCAAACATTGCATGTACCTGAGCTTAACAAGATGTTACAATCCTATACACACTCTCCAATTTCCAAATACCCATCTGTACAGCCTAGGACGGATGTAAAAGTTTTTAATGATCGAGAAATTGCCACTGCTTATTTACTAACATTAAAGCGAGCTGGCAGGGAATATGCATGGTCTGCAATGGAAGTGGCTAATCCGGATTTAAGATCTTTCTTAGAAAATGCATTCCTTATGTGTTCACATCATGCATTTGAGGTGTGGCAATGGATGGTAAAGATGGGGTATTATCCATTAGAATCTGCTCCACAACCTGCGCTTAATAACTTTAGTCAAATGTACCAAGAAGTTCCGCAAAAACCGCCCCAGTTGGATCCAAATATGCAATAAGAATTTACAAAGATGGTTTCCATAATAAGAGTGGAAACCATCCTTTTCGAGAAAGCTGTTTACAACGGTCCATCTAGTTATGTTATACATAAAATGTTTGGAAGAAAGTAATACTAAAACGAACATTGATGTGGAGGTTATTATATGGAGTGGGATTTTATATGGAAAGCAATCTTACTAGTCTTTACAGGAACTATATTACTCCGTATAGCAGGTCGAAAATCAATTAGCCAAATGACAGTTGCTCAAACAGTTATCATGATTTCAATTGGTTCCATCATTATTCGACCTATTGCAGAAGATAGTGTACTAAAGACAATATTGGTGTCTGCTATTTTTATAGGGTTTTTAATTTTGATGGAATACTTACAATTAAAGTTCAATATTCTTGAAAAGATGTTAACCGGTGAAGCGAAGGTAGTCATACAAGATGGTATAATTATGGTTAATAATCTAAAAAAACTCCGATTTACAGTGGATCAATTAGAAATGCGGCTAAGACAAAATGGTATTCAAAGAATATCGGATGTTCAAACCGCTACATTAGAGCCTAATGGTCAGTTAGGTTATGTATTAAAAAGGCATGCACAGCCCGTAACTGTTGGTGATTTAGAGAAAATGCTAAGCCATGTGATTATCAAAGAGGATTTATTAAAAAAACAAGAACCGTTTACACTTTTTGAAGAGGTTATCAATAAAGGACATAACGTTCCGACTATGGATAAGCTGCACTAATTATAAAAGTCCCCCTATATATAGGGGGACTTTAATTATCAAAGGTGATTTACACCTTCTAAATTACATCCAAGCAGCGCCAACGATGATTAATAAGATGAAAAGAACTACGATTAACGCAAATCCACGTCCATAACCATAGCCTCCACCGTAACCATAACCGCCATAACCACAAGCTCCATATCCGTACATACAAGTCAACTCCCTTTCAATTTTTTCAGTAATAAGGATTAATTTTATTTTCAGTCTGCGAGACTGTTTTAAGCATTTTAATTAATATACATATCCACCTGCTCCAACGATAATGAGCAAGATAAATAATACAACGATTAATGCAAAACCGCCGCCGTATCCGAATCCAGTTCCTGCACTCATTCTCTTCACCTCCTTACACTGTTCACTATTAGAGTATGGAGGAAGGGCTGTCTCGGTATAGACATATGTCCCGGTTTTATAATTTTGGGCAAAAGAAGTTGAATAGCATGAATTATTACGGGAAATCTAAAAAGGAAAAATGGAAAGGGGTTTTTATGTGTTTATTCATCAAAAGGAATTATTATTTCCGGTAAATGTAAAAAGTCCGAATCCTACTTATGCAGCAGCTGTGTTAGAGCAGTTTGGTGGAGCAAACGGTGAACTAAAGGCATGTCTTCAATATTTTGCACAAAGCTTTAGTGCGGCCGATCCAGCTATAAGGGATTTGTTATTGGATATTGCTACTGAAGAAATTTCTCATCTTGAAATGGTTGGTACATGTATTACACAGTTAATGGGTGGTCCGGATAAAGATCCTAGTACATATGGCGGTCAAGATGTAGAAATGGCTACAGAAGGTTTGATTATGTCCAATGCAAAACAAATGATTAATGACCAAATTAATTCTAATTCCACTGTGCAAAAAAGTGTCTATTTGACAGGACATGGTCTGGATTATGTTGATTCATCTGGTTCCCCTTTTACTGGGAATTTTATTAATAATGTTGGGGATATGCTAGCAAATCTTCAATCTGACTTAGCTGCTGAACTTCGGGCTCGTAAGGTTTACGAAGAACTCCATCGCCATGTACAAGATCCAGGTGCAAGGGAGATGTTTGACTTTTTAATTCAAAGAGAAGAAGCACATGCTATGTTTTTTGAGGAGGCAATAGAACGAATTAAAGCAACACAGCCTGAGAGATCCTTTGGTGATAAGCAATTTTCACGTCTATATCCAGACTTGTCCCAAGGAGGAACAGGTAAAGAAACATTTAGTTTAATGAATTCCGGTTTAATCACCGGTCCTTTCACTGGTGATCCAGATCAAGATACATTTGGAGGAGAAAATCCACCATTATCACATTAAATACTTAATAAATTCCCTCTTGACAAAAAGGTCAAGGGGTTTTTTTAGGTATATACCTAATTTATATAATATAGGGTATAGCCTATTACGGCACATAGTCATTTACATACAGTATAAGAGAAGGTAAGAGGAGGTGCAGCTGATGGGAGCAACAGCAGGATATAAAGGTGATGGGT
Source organism: Bacillus sp. Marseille-P3661 (assembly GCF_900240995.1). Classification (NCBI taxonomy): domain Bacteria; kingdom Bacillati; phylum Bacillota; class Bacilli; order Caryophanales; family Bacillaceae; genus Bacillus; species Bacillus sp. Marseille-P3661. Next base: position 393,945 of record NZ_LT965954.1, on the reverse strand, counting down.
TTACGTTAATAGTAGTTCTATTTATCTTATTGATCATTATAGGAGCTTCTGGTTATACGTGGTAATAAAACCTTTTGGCCTTTAGTTAACTTAAAATAAGGGGTGATATATATGGGATACGGATATGGCTTTGGAGGGCATTATGGATATGGTTATAAAGGTGGATTTGCGCTCATTGTTGTATTATTTATCCTTTTAATAATAGTAGGAGCTGCATGGTGCTAAACTGATTGTTAAAATAAAAGAGCCCGTTCATTGAACGGGCTAAAAAGGAGATAAAAGGATATGATCATTAATCATTAGTATCCGTACCCGTAGAAACTACCTACGATAACTAACAAAATAAACAGTACTACAATTAAAGCAAAACCACCGCCGTAGCCTGCGTAACCACCCATTAATATCCACCTCCTTTTGTCTTATACTTTAAGGTATGTAGTAGTACTTAAAATTGAATGGTTACACGTCCTTCTATAATAAAAAAGGGCTTTAAAGAAAACATGTATTTATACATAGTAGTTACATTAAACCATTTGTTTTAGAGAAATTGGGTTAAAAAAAAGGATATTCCATGAGTAAGGAATATCCTTTTTAATCTTTAACTAAATTCAGGTCCCTTTTCTGTTTGGCCACTTCTCACAAGATACGAATGGGTGAAATGCTCGACTATCGCGATTACTATACCGATTGTTAGTGCCCCGCCAAACGTAATAGCTGCGGTTTCATAAAAGTTAGTTAAGAAGTAAACGATCAGTGTAGCTGCGATGAAATCCATTATTGTACTAAGCCAGATTCGCTCGCGTGTTAACAACATATACTCCATCAATGTGCCAACTGCAGCAATAACTGCACCTATCACAATAGGTTGGTAAAAATAGCTATAATTAATATTCGCAAGTAGCCAAGAGCACAAGCCAATGATTATTGGACAAAGAATTAATTTCATTAAAAAGCTTTTCATTTTAAAACCACCTTTCATAAATATCTTTCCTTATTTACAGTATTTTAACCAGTAATAATGTCATTTTTTTATTCCACTTTTTGTTATGTTGCTTTTAATTTATTAAGGAGAAAATAAATGAGGTAATTAAATATCTTTGTAAGGAAGGAAAAAATATGGATAAAACTAAAAAGTGGGATATTGTATCATTAGCTTCCATTCCTTTAGTAATGACACTTGGAAATTCAATGCTTATACCAGTTTTACCAACAATGGAGAAAAAACTAGAAATAAGTAATTTCCAATCAAGCATGATCATTACGGTTTATTCTATTGTTGCCATTATATTGATTCCGATTGCTGGTTTTCTTTCAGACAGAATTGGAAGGAAAATGGTGATATTGCCTAGCTTGGTTATTTCGGCTATCGGTGGCTTAATTGCGGGTTGGGCGGCCTGGAAAATAGAAGATCCATATTGGATAATCATTTTGGCTAGAATACTTCAAGGTGTAGGTGCAGCGGGTGCATTTCCTATTGTTTTACCATTAGTTGGCGATATTTTTAAAAAGGAAAGCGATGTTAGTGCGGGACTGGGTATTATTGAAACATCCAATACTTTTGGGAAGGTATTAAGTCCAATACTAGGGGCTTTTTTAGCTAGTTTTATATGGTTTTTACCTTTTTTATCAATTCCAGTTTTTTGTATTATTTCTATTATTATGGTTGCTTTTCTCGTCGAATCTCCTGTTAATATGAAAAAACCGAAAGGATTTCGTGCGTTCCTAGAGGATATAAAACTAAACTTTAAAAATAATGGCCGATGGTTGAATGCAATCTTTGCAATAGGTGGCATCTTAATGTTTATTTTGTTTGGTGTGTTATTTTATTTATCGTCAATGCTTGAGGAGCAACACAATGTTGATGGGGTGCGAAAAGGGATTATTTTAGCTATACCACTAGCTGCATTGTGTTTTGCATCATACATTACCGGAAAAGGAATTAAACAGGATAAGACGAAAATGAAGTGGGTCACTTTTCTGGGATTATTAGTACTTAGTATTACAGCAATAGGGACTAGTTTCTCAGAAGATATATACGTATTGTTAACCTCTATGTTTGTAAGTGGCATGGCAATTGGAGTTACACTTCCTTGTTTAGACGCACTTATTACAGAGGGGATAGGAAAAGAAGAGCGTGGGACGATTACTTCAATATATAGCAGTATGAGGTTTTTGGGCGTTGCAATTGGTCCGCCGTTGTTTTCCTTCTTAATGAAAACATCGCATCAAATAATGTTTTATGTGATAACAGGTGCTGCAGTTTTTGCGCTACTTTTAACATTTGTAGCGATAAAGCCTGATTCAAGCGAAAAAAGATTAAATAAGGAAGCCTTGCAATAAATGAATGCACTATTATTACTAATTAAATTAGGCTCCCACTTTAAAAGTGAGAGCCTAATTTAATTCAAGTTAATCTTTACCTTTACTTACATCTAGAGTTGGATGCATAAAAGGCACACCTTTTGGAGACATTCCTTCTACGAGTTCTCGATTCTCCGTTGTATTCCATCCAATGTCGTTTGTTGGATGAACCCATTCATCGCCTGCCATTATAGCAGGGTCGATTTCATCACTCCAATTATTTAACGGGGAGTTTGGTGAATCATAAAAGCTATCCCCAATTACCACACCGTGTTCATTCACAAATGGAGGTTCTACCTCAATATTACTTCCCTTGAAGGAAGGAGAGGAAATTTGATGTGGCAGCGTTTCATCAACCATCGGTGACTCCATTTTACTTTGATTATTATTTTTATCTGTCACTTTCATCACCTCAAAATTAGTATGGCTTGTGTTTGTTTTCATATGTAAGGAAACAGTTTAAAGTTTTATTTTTATATCTTGCCTTATTCATAAGATTTTTGACTATAATGCAGTCTGTAAGATCTACAGACTGCATTAAGTGAATTTGTGAGGTTTCCTGACCGAAATAAACAGCAACCCCAATAAATATAACGGGAACCAAGCTACAACAAGTAGAAACCACATCCAAATTGGCATGTGTTCGTACTTAGGTACAAAAAAGAAAAATAAACTAATCAGTAACCCAATTAAAACATACAATCCAAATGCCATATGGCATCCACTCCAATAAGGTTCATTATTGCTCTAAACAATTCTCTTCTATATTGAAAATTGTGAGCTTTTTTAGGCATAAGGAACTTCTTAGTTGCAATTTTACAAGATATTCTATGCTAGTGCTTTAGAATAGGTACTTAAAGCAAAGCTATTTTTATTAAATCAATTTTAAGAAAATGGGAACCCTATAATTGATCAATCATTTTGTCACTTTAATGTATATTGAAGACAAGTTGATCAGGAAAGAGTATTTAGAAACTGAGGAGGAAAAAATATGCCCTCACAACAATTTCCGTTTGCCCATCTAGATGAACAACAATTAAATGTCTTGCGTGAAACCGAGCGTAAACTTGCTGAAACAATGGGTGAAGATGTAATTTTAATTGCATATGAAAGGGAAAATTCAGGTCATAATAATATACCAACTGGTTAGGAGGATATATATGAAACGAAAAGTTGCACGTCATGCAGCACTAACAAACAATCAAACTCCAACTGAAAGCCTTCCAAAGGTAGAGTTTGATAAAGAATTTACTGACTTACAGGCTTTCAAAACAGCCGAAAATGCACGAATTTCCAATAGAATTGAAGATGAAGGGAAACGTTAATAAAGAAAGGGGGACTATTAATGGGAAAAAAACATCATCGTCATGACAATCCAGAGGTAAAAAGCCAACAAACGCCCAGAAGCTTAGGGAATAATAAAGAAGAGTTTGGTTTAGAATTCAGTGATATAAATGCAAGTAAACAATTTGAAATAGCAGCAGCCCAAAAATATGCCCAAGCAGAGAAGCAAAAAGCAGAAGGTGCTCGTAAAAATTCAAGTAATTAGGAGAATTTTTCTATGAAAGATTTAAGTATGGAGTATCAAAAGAGTGAACAAAATCAAGAATACGATTTACGACCACAACTCAAACCATCTGCAGCATTCAATCGTGAAGAAAAAAGTAAGTTTGTTTCTGAACAAATAGTGAAAAATTACGGGGTTTAATAAAATGCAAGTGAAATGATCATTACCATGAACAAATGTTCCATTGAGTGAAAATCTCCCCAACAATTTGCTGGGGAGATTTATAATTGTAAATTATTATGGATAATCTTTATTCATTTATCATCCTTGTTGCAACAGTATATAAACTTGATTCTCTTGTTGTTGGATTATAAAAAACAAGCATTAAAGTTTGTTCTTTGGTTAAGACTCCGGTTTTAATATAATGTTCGATGTCAAAAGGTATTTCTTCAATAATGGTGTGCTTATGAAGATCTTTCTCAGCTAAAGAAAGTTGCTTAAATTCTTCACCTAAAAGGGCAGGGGTCTCAGAAAATATCTTTAGATATTTTGATCGACTGTTTTTGTCCATCTTATCAACCCACCATGGTTTACGTGGCTTGAAGTTTTTTTCTATTAAATAATCATACTTCATAAAACCTTCTATTATTTCGATATTGGCAGATCCTTGATCAACCAGAAACATAAAAAGACGTTGAAATAAGTCTTCTAACTGATGACCGATCCGACTCCAGCCCTGCATGTCCCAATATGAGCCAAAGCTTTGAAAAAAATCAAAAGGGGAGTCGAAAGTATTTTTTACGAGATATAATAAGGTTAAATCCATGCGATGATCATTCCAATATTTTTCAAGTACATCTTCAACTTGTTTAATACGAATGATATCATTAAATGAAAGTACATTATTTCCTAATATTTCATATGGAGAATTATCTTGGTAAATATAACCATACTCTTTGGCGTTCAATCTTAGACCTGTACCTCGCAGCATTTTTAAGAAACCAAGCTGTAACTCTTCAGGTTCAAATTCAAATACATCATTAAATGTTTTCTTAAATGAACGATAATCTTCTTCCGGTAGCCCCGCTATTAAATCAAGATGCTGAGCAATTTTATTTCCTTCCTTTACCATTCTTACCGTCCGCGAAAGTTTTTCGAAGTTTTGTTTTCGTTTTACGAGTTCATTTGTGAAATCGTTTGTTGATTGAACACCAATCTCGAAACGAAATAAACCTGCAGGCGCATTTTGGTTCAAAAACTCAAGGACTTCCGGACGCATGATATCTGCTGTAATTTCAAATTGGAAGACTGTACCAGGATAATGATGATCGATAATAAATTGGAACATTTCCATTGCATAGCTTCTACTAATGTTAAAGGTACGGTCAACAAATTTGATCGTTTTAGCTCCGTTTTCCATCAAGTATAAAATATCTTCTTTAATATTTTCACGATTGAAGTATCGTACGCCCACTTCGATCGAAGATAAACAAAATTGGCATGAAAACGGGCAGCCGCGACTCGTCTCGATATAAACTACTCTTTTGGAGAGGTTTGGTTTATCCTCAGGAAATCGATATGGGGATGGAATTGTTTGTAAATCTAATTTTGGGTTTTGTGGATTTACTTTTATTTGGCCATCTGCTCTAAAAGCTATTCCGCTTACTTTTTCAAATTGTTGATTAGTTGAAATTTCATTTAATAATTCTTTAAATGTATATTCACCCTCACCAATAACGATAAAATCTACTTCAGGAAGACGTTCCATCCATTCCGAAGTATCATAGGTTACTTCAGGACCACCAAGAACAATGCGTAATTCTGGTTTTACTTTCTTTAATATTTTAATAACATTAATCGTTTCCTCTATATTCCATATATAGCAACTAAAACCAACTACGTCGGGTTTTTTTGAAAATAGATCAGAAACAATATTCATTTCAGGATCGTTAATGGTATATTCAGCTAAATCAATCTGGAATTCAGGTTCAGCATACGCTTTTAAATATCGTATGGATAAGCTTGTATGAATAAACTTCGCATTTAATGTGGCGGCAACGATTTTCATATGTTAAAACTCCTTTTAATCATGAGGGTACAAGTTATTCTAAAATCAATTTATTATTTTATCACAGTTTTTCCATAATTAATAAAAAAGATAATTAAATGCAAAAAGTATTCTATAAATATTACCTTCGTTTCCAGAGTATATGTAGAAAGTGAAAAGTTTTATTTTCTATTATCCTGCAAACATGGATAGTATAATTACATTATCTGCCGAAAGGAGTTGCGACTTAAATGAGAGTATCATTATTTGTGACATGTTTAGTAGATTTATTTCAAGGAGATGTAGGAAAAGACACGGTAGAGCTATTAGAAAGATTAGGCTGTGAAGTGGAATTTCCAGAGAAACAAACTTGTTGTGGACAACCCGCTTTCAATAGTGGTTATGTAACTGAAGCGAAGCAGTCTATGAAAAATATGATAGAAGCTTTTGAAACATCTGCAGAATATATTGTGACACCATCAGGTTCTTGTGGAGCAATGTTTAAGGAGTATCCGCATATTTTTAAAGGTGACCCGGTATGGGAACCCAAAGCTATTGAACTAGCAAATAAAACCTATGAGCTAACTGAATTTATTGTAGAGGTTTTAAAAGTAGAAAATGTTGGGGCTAAGCTGAATGGACGTGCTACCTTCCATACCTCATGTCATATGACCCGCTTGTTAGGTGTAAAAGAATCGCCTATCACTCTATTAAAAAATGTAGAAGGCTTAGAATATATCCCGCTTCCACATCATTCAGATTGCTGCGGATTCGGAGGAACTTTTTCAGTGAAAATGGCGCAAATCTCTGAACAAATGGTCGATGAAAAGATCTTGCATGTTGAAGAAACGGATGTGAATTACTTAATTGGGGCAGATCCAGGTTGTTTAATGAATATAGGCGGACGCAGTAGCCGTCAAAGTAAACCATTCAAGATTATGCACATTGCGTCAGTTTTGAATAAGAGATAAAGAAAAGGGGGCTCTAAGATGGGTATTAAAATTGGTTCACAATCCTTTACTGCACGTGTACAGGAAGGCATAAATGATTCATTCATGCGTGGAGCAGTTTCTGCCGCACAGGGGCGTTTTCGCACAAGAAAATTACTTGCATCAGAAGAGTTAGGCAACTGGGAAGAGTGGAGAAAGCTCGGGGAAGAAATTCGTCAACATACATTAGAGAATTTAGACTTTTATCTTGATCAGTTATCTGAGAATGTATCTGAAAGAGGCGGACACGTTTTTTTTGCACAAACAGCGGAAGAAGCGAATGAGTATATTAAAGGTGTTATAAAGAGCAAAGATGCCAAAAAAATTGTAAAGTCTAAATCGATGGTAACGGAAGAAATTAGTTTGAACCAGGCATTATTAGAAGTCGGTTGTGATGTTGTGGAGTCTGATCTAGGTGAATGGATTTTACAAGTAGATGATTGGGATCCACCTTCACATATTGTTACACCGGCGCTCCATAAAAATAAAGAGCAGATTCGGAATGTTTTTCAAAAGAAATTTGGATATGATAAATCTGAGAAACCAGAAGAACTTGCTTTATTTGCCAGAGAGACTCTTCGTAAAGAATTTTTAACTGCAGATGTTGGGATAACAGGTTGTAACTTTGCTATTGCTGAGTCAGGTACTATAACGCTTGTTACAAACGAAGGAAATGCCCGTATGGTTACAACGATTCCGAAGACTCAAATTACAGTAATGGGCATGGAGCGTATTGTTCCATCATGGGAAGAAATGGAGGTACTTGTAAGTCTATTAACACGTGCAGCTGTTGGACAGAAATTAACAAGTTATATTACGGCTTTAACGGGGCCTAGACAAGAAAACGAGGTAGACGGGCCTGAAGAATTTCATCTAGTTATTATAGACAATGGACGTTCTAAAATCCTCGGAACAGAATTTCAATCGATATTGCATTGTATTCGATGTGCGGCATGTATTAATGTTTGCCCAGTCTATCGCCACGTTGGTGGCCATTCGTATGGTTCGATATATCCTGGTCCAGTTGGAGCAGTCTTAACACCACTCCTGGAGGGATATGACGAATTTAAGGAACTGCCATATGCGTCCACTTTATGTGCTGCCTGTACAGAAGCCTGTCCAGTTCGCATTCCATTACATGAATTATTAATTAAGCATAGACAAAACATCGTTGAAAAAGATGGAAAGGCACCTGTTTTTGAAAATATCTCTATGAAAGCCTTTCGAATGGGAACAGCCTCACCAACCATGTATAATATTGGTTCAAAGCTTGCTCCTAAAGTACTTAATGCTTTTGTTAAAGATGATAAAATCTCTAGCGGTCCCGGTCCACTTAAACTGTGGACGAATATACGTGACTTACCAGCCCCTAATCAAGAAAGATTCAGAGATTGGATGAAGAAACGGGAAAAGGGCGTGAATGAATAATGAATAATGGAATGATTAAAAATCGTGAGCCATTTTTAAATAATGTATCAAAAGCTTTAAATCGTGAGAGGCGAACCAATGTAGTAAAACCTAGATGGAAACATGCACCGCAATATCAAATTTTCAAGGATGCAACACAAGATGAACTTAGTGAAATACTAAAAAGTCAATGTAAAAATATTCATACAACTGTACATGAAACAATGGTTGAAAATCTGTCGATAGTCATTTCTGATGTTATTTCCAACTATGAGGGAAAATCAATTTGCACATGGAAAGACCCCCGTTTTGAAGAGTATGGACTTGAAGATTATTTTAAAACTGAATTACCTAGCAAAGGAAAAAAAATACATATATGGGACCACACAGCTGGTAATAAAAATATGGAATTCTCAAAGTCCGCAGATGTAGGTATTACCTTTAGTGATATTACATTGGCTGAATCAGGGACTGTTGTTCTTTTTAGCTCTGCAGAAAAGGGTCGATCAGTTAGTTTACTACCTGCTACGTACATAGCCATTATTCCTAAGAGTACGATTGTCCCTAGGATGACACAAGTTGCAAGAGAGGTCCATAAACAAATTCAACAAGGGAAACAGGTTGCTTCATGTGTGAATTTTATATCAGGTCCTAGTAATAGTGCAGATATTGAGATGGAACTAATTGTTGGAGTTCATGGTCCAATTAAAGCGACATATATCATCGTCTTAGATAAGTGATGATATGTAAAAAGGATGCTCCTAATGGTGCATCCTTTTATGACTGAAACTATTACCAGAATAATAAACCAGCTAGTACAACACCTGTTAAGGCACCTAGTGCAACAGCATATGCACCACCGTATCCGTAACGCGGTCCCCCAAAACCATATCCATACCCACCTAAATTACGACGTATAGGTTCAATATATACATGTGATCGAGTAACCCTAACGATTTTACCGAAATGTACTCTACCGCTTCGTTCATGCAGTCTTACAGTTCTTCCGTTATATTTACAACATAAGTCATATATCGGGGCAGACAATTTAATCCCTCCTAATTTAAAAAGTATCGTTCACGATTATTGTATTAATACTTTTTAGATAAGTATGGACATCTATCATCTAGTCAGAATAAACAATTATTTGCCTATTAAAGCTAGGTAGATAATGAAAACATTGTCAATAAATTGTCAAATCTATTTTGCCCTTATTAATTTTCTAGATGTTAAAATCTAATTGGGAATGTTTTTATTTGTTAAATTGGTACGGGGGGTAATTAAAGTGGAAGAATGGTCAGTCGTATTAAATATTTCATTCATTATCATTGGTTTTATGTTTATATTTTTCTGTGTAACAGATATAAATTCATCATCACATAATTAAACTACAAACAAAGGCTCCTGACTTAGTGCGGGAGTCTTTGTTTGTAATGTAGTACTACTAGGATTGATAAAAACAGTACAAACATTAGAAGATTGTTTAGTCATACCTATCTGTGTGATTTATATCACCTTATGGATGAGCTTTTTTGTTTATAATATCAATTAATTCTTACTAAAGTAAAAATAAATGGAGGGAACAACATGTCTTTTGAATGTGCAAGTAAGATGTCACAACAAAACATGGCAATAAAATATTCTCCTGCAATCCAAAGGTTATTAAAAGAACATGGTCCGTTAAGAGATCAAATGGCAAGTTATCATAAGTTAGCTGTTGAAATAAAAAATTCAAATGATGAAAATACTGATGAACGTTTAAAGGAATTACATGCAGAACTGGTCACGTTTATTGAGGAGCTTGATCCGCATTCACAGAGAGAAGAAGATTACTTGTTTACAGCTATGGAGAAATATATTGGGCGTACTTCAGGTCCATTAGTTGTGATGGAGTACGAGCATGAGCAAGCAAAAAAGAATCTTCCAATGTTTATTGAAAAATATGAAAGCAGCAATTTTCCTATTAACACTGAATTAGCAAGTGTATTAACTCAGTATGCGATAGAATCGTACCATATTTTAATTAATCATTTTATGAAAGAAGAAAATGTATTATTTCCAATGGCTGAAACTTTTCTAAGTGATGAGGAAAAAGAGGAATTAGCAAAGAAATTTGATTCTGTAATATAATACTTGCTTACCTTTGGACTATTTAAATGTTAAATTTATAAAACACATTAGATGAATGATTAACCATCTAATGTGTTTTTTTAATAGAATAATATCAAAGATGCTTAACGCATAATTAAGGTCCTTTTTTTATATCGATCCGTATGTGAATTTTAAAGCGAGAGCTATCCCAAGTATTTCTAACTAGAAAGTTGTATTTTTTCCTTGTATCTGAAGTGTATTCATGTACAATAAATTCATTATAGGTTAAAGCTATTTAAATTTTACATTTAAATAAAAACTGTTAATTTGTTTAATAAAGGAAGGTTTATCACCATGAAAGAAACTTTGATGCATCTTAAGCCACAAATAATGGAGATTTTTGAGCATCTTCACACACATCCTGAAGTGAGCTTAAAAGAATTTGAAACAACAAAATATGTGACTTCAATATTAATGAAAAATAATATAGATGTTAAAACATTCGATGATTTCCCTGGGGTAGTCGGTGAAATTGGAGAAGGCCCTTTCTGTGTAGGAGTTAGAGCGGATATTGATGCGCTATGGCAACAAGTTAATGGGGTTTTTTGTGCAAACCATTCATGTGGCCATGATGCACATATGACCATTGCTTTAGGAACGATGCTCCTGCTTAAGGAATTAAAATTTAGTCCAACTGGTAGAATCAAATATCTTTTTCAACCCGCCGAGGAAAAGTCAGTCGGTGCGCTAACATTCATTGAAAAAAATTTAATTGATGATATCGATTTCTTATATGGTGTCCACCTTAGACCGGCAGAAGAGGTAATTGATGGTCAAGCATCTCCTGCAATTTTACATGGTGCAGGCCAATTTATGTATGGTGAAATAATTGGAGAGGATTCACATGCTGCACGACCGCATTTAGGTCAAAATGCAATTGAAATTGGTGCAGCGTTAGTACAAGAGCTAAATAATATTCACTTAAACCCTATGGTCCCACATTCGGTAAAAATGACGCAGTTTTCCGCAGGAGGAGAAAGTCAAAATATTATTCCAGGGTATGCTCAATTTAAAATTGATTTAAGAGCTCAAACAAACGAGATCATGTATGAGCTAAGAAATCGAGTGGATCATATCGTTGAATCGCTCAGCAATCTTTATAATGTAGAGATAAAGCTAGTTACAAAAGGAGAATTTTTTGCTCCAATCGTTGATCCAGAGGCGATGAAGATTATGCAACAGTCAATTTGTGAGGTTTTAGGTGAAGAAAACCTAGTGCCACCTATTATTACTCCAGGTGGAGAGGACTTTCATTTTTATACATTGAAACGTCCACAACTCAAAGCAACCATGCTTGGACTTGGTTGTGATCTGAAACCAGGTCTGCATCATCCAAACATGACATTTAATGTTGAGGCAATACTATCTGGAATTGAAATATTAGCCAAAGCTGTTATCTATACATTTGCTCACCAGAATAATCTTAAAATTAATAACAAATAAAAAAATCTAAAAAAACAATTGACTTACTAAATAACATACTCTATAGTAGTACTTAATTAAATAAGCTTATCAAGAGTGACGGAGGGAACAGGCCCAATGAAATCCGGCAACCATCAATTCGTTGAAAGGTGCTAAATCCTGCAGGTGCATTTAGTACCTGAAAGATAAGGTTAAGAACGTTATTAAACTCTTTTTCCTTGTCGGAAAAAGAGTTTTTTTAGTTAAATTACAAAATTTCCAAGGGGGAACTATAGTGAGTAACGATATTTTGTATAAAGGATCTTATTTCTCAAGAATAGGTGAGCTGGGAGATTTAAGTGCAGACGCATTTAAAGCGTTCTTGAATTTTGACCAAAAAGCATTAGCTCCAGGTAAATTATCTGGTAAACTAAAAGAATTAATAGCCGTTGCCGTTGCCCATGTAACAGGCTGCCCGTATTGCATCGAGGTTCATGTTAAAAATGTTAAAAAGCAAGAAGCTACAAAGGAAGAAGTTGCGGAGGCTATCTTTGTAGCAACAGCATTAAAAGCAGGTGCTGCATTAGCACATAGTGTCAACGCACTAAATACATATGATGGTCAAGGAGATAACGAATTATATAAATCTTCTTATTTTAACCGTTTAGGTGAATTATCAAAGCTTAATCCAAGTGCTTTCCAAGCTTTTGTAAAATTTGATCAAGAGGCATTAAAACCAGGATTATTAAATAAAAAGGAAAAAGAACTAATAGCCGTTGCTGTTGCCCATGTAACTGGTTGTCCGTATTGCATTGAGCTTCATACAAAGGGTGTTAAAGATGCCGGAGCTGACAAAGAAGAAGTGGCAGAAGCAATTTTTGTAGCGACAGCATTGAAGGCAGGATCAGCAATAGCGCATAGTGTTAATGCTTTAAATGCATTTGATAAATAATAGGAAATTAGTTGACTTAAAGGCAATTTATAGTATATACTCCTTTTATGATTTAAAATGCTAACAATTTAATTGGATAAAGAAAACTCTTATCAAGAGTGACGGAGGGAACAGGCCCTATGAAGTCCGGCAACCATCAAACAATCCTAGTTTGTAAGGTGCTAAATCCTGCAGACTTTAATGTCTGAAAGATAAGAGGAGGTCCCCCCTCTTCTTATGAAGTGGGGGTTTTTATGTTATTTTAATACAATTATTTTTATCGAGTTTTATTGCTAGTTGTATAGTGAATTTCACTAATCTTTTGAATCGTTAAATAGAGTTTATATATTTGCTTAGGAGGAATCACAATGACAAAAGAATTTAATACGTATGACTTAGAGACTGTATTACTGCATGGTGGACAGTCACCAGATCCAACTACTGGTTCACGTGCGGTACCAATCTATCAAACTACTTCATATGTGTTCCATAATACAGACCATGCACAAGGACTATTTTCACTTGATGAAGCTGGTAACATCTATTCAAGAATTGGAAATCCGACTGTTGATGTATTTGAAAAAAGGGTTGCACTTCTTGAAGACGGTGTAGCTGCTGTTGCTACTTCATCTGGGATGGCTGCCATTGCTTTAGCAATTATGAATATTGCTCATGCGGGTGACGAGATTGTTGCAGCAACTAATCTATATGGTGGTACCTATAATCTATTTGCTATTACACTACCTAAATACGGAATTAAGGTTAACTTTGTAGATCCAACTGACCCAGAAAATTTCCGAAAGGCTATTACAGATAAGACAAAAGCAGTTTATGGGGAAATTATTGGAAACCCTAGCTTACATGTTCTTGACGTTGAAGCAGTTGCTGATATTGCGCATGAAGCGGGAGTTCCATTGATTGTCGACAGCACATTTGCAACACCATACCTTTGTAAACCAATTCAATGGGGTGCAGACATTGTTGTTCACTCCGCAACGAAGTGGATGGGCGGTCACGGAACATCAATTGGTGGTGTTGTAGTTGATGGTGGACGATTTAATTGGAATAGCGATAAATTCCCTGGTTTTACTCAACCAGACCCAAGTTATAACGGAATTGTCTATGCAAACGAATTTGGTACATTAGCTTATATTACAAAATTAAGAGTTCAACTACTACGTGACTTTGGTTCATGTCTAAGTCCACATAATGCATTCCAATTATTACAAGGTCTTGAAACACTTCATCTTCGTATGGAAAAACATGTTAGTAATGCACTTGAAGTTGCGAACTTCCTGAAAAACCATCCAGCGGTTGAGTGGGTTTCATATCCAGGGCTTGAGGAGCATCCTGCTCATGAATTAGCGAAGAAATATTTACCGGACGGTGCTGGTTCAATTGTAAACTTTGGTATTAAAGGCGGCCGCGACACAGGTAAACAAGTTATTGATAATATCGCGTTATGGTCACATGTAGCGAATGTTGGTGATGCAAAGTCGTTAATCATCCACCCAGCCTCAACAACTCATCAACAATTATCTGCTGAAGATATGAAGAAAACGGGTGTAACAGAAGAGCTAATTCGTTTATCAGTTGGTATTGAGTCGGTAAGAGACTTAGTAAATGACTTAGATCGAGCATTCTTTGAAGCGACAGGCATTTCAACTAAAGGTAATGTGAAAGGTGAAGTTGCAGTCAATGATGAAGGTGTGATTCGTTGGGCATTACAATCACCATTTTTACAAGAAGAAATTGATGGAAAGCTTGTTCAACGCCCTAAGAATTTAGCAGTAGTAGGTTTAAGTGGCAATCCGGCTCGTCCAAGTTATCGATTAGCAAGAAAAATGCAACGCTTGGGCTATAAAATCATTCCTGTAAATCCGAGAGAAACTGAAGTTCTTGGTGAACAAGCATACCCAGATTTAAAATCAATACCGGGTCCAATTGATGTTGTTCAAGTATTCCGTAGTCCTGAAGCTGCAATTGAAGTTGCGAAGGAAGCGGCAGAAGTAAATGCTCGAGTATTTTGGTTACAAGAAGGTGTTATCTCACCTAAGGCCGTTGAAGTTGCAAAAGAAGCTGGTTTAGAAGTAGTACACAATCGTTGTACGTATAAAGAAACACAACGTTTACGCGGTACGATCGTAACGTTTGCTTGCGAACTATAAAAAATAAGAAAGCAAGGGATGCTTAAATGAAAAAATTAATAGGATTCGTTTTAAGTGCCTTGTTACTAGTAGGTGTGGTGGGCTGCTCAAGTGATGCAGCCCCTAGCACCTCTGAAAACAAAGGCGATGGCGTAGAAAAGCCGAAGAAGATTGTGCTAGATTACGCTTATTACTCCCCAACTAGCTTAGTACTTAAAGAGTTTGGCTGGGCGGAGGAAGCATTTGCGGAAGATGACATTGAAGTTGAATTTGTATTGAGTCAAGGTAGCAACAAAGCTCTTGAATTTTTAAATAGTAATAGTGTTGATTTTGGCTCCACAGCAGGTGCGGCAGCATTAATGGCGAAAGCTAAAAATGCTCCAATCCAATCGGTTTATATTTATTCAAAACCAGAATGGACAGCACTAGTAACAACTGAGGATTCTAGTATTGGAGCAATTGAAGATTTAAAAGGCAAAAAAGTAGCAGCTACAATTGGTACGGACCCTTACATTTTTTTACTTCGTGCCTTAGATCAAGCAGGTTTAGCTGAAAGCGATATTGAACTAGTAAGCTTACAACATGGTGATGGTGCATCAGCTTTAACGACAGGTCAAGTAGATGCATGGGCAGGATTGGATCCGCATATGGCCAGAGTTGAAGTTGAAACGAATGCCGAGTTATTCTATCGAAATACTGAATTTAATACGTATGGCACTTTAAATGTACGTAATGAGTTTGCAGAAAAATATCCGGAGCAAGTGAAAAAGGTAATTGAAGTCTATGAAAAAGCTAGAAACTGGGCACTGGAAAATCCTGAGGAATTAGCAGAAATCCTTGTAAAACATGCGCAAATTTCTCCTGAAGTTGCCAAAATTCAATTAGAGCGTAATGATTTCTCAGCACCTGTTCCTGGTGATAATCAAATTACAGCGTTAGTATCAGCAGGCGAAGTATTACAAAAGAGTGGGATTATTGAAGAAAATGTTGATGTTACAACTTTGGTTAAAGAATTGATTAATCCAGATTTTGCAAGTGAAGTAATAAACTAAAGTTTTAAGGGTGCTGTGACAGTACCCAACATTCTATATCTTGTGCAAGCGCCTAGCCTCTTGGGGCTGGTCAAGGCGCTTGCGCTTTTCAAAAAAGAAAGGGGAACCATCTCAATGGAAAGAAATAGTGTGCCAGTAACCCAAAGTCTTCCGCTAAAAAGAAAAAAAACTGTTCAATTATCTAATAAATTAGTACCTGTTTTATGGGGAAGCATTCTTCCATTGATCTTATTGATTGTTTGGGAGTTTCTAAGTAGAATTGGAGTTTTTCCAACGCACTTATTACCAGCCCCAACTTCAATTTTGGGTAAAATTAATGAAATGGCACAGGACGGTACACTTTGGGGCCATCTTGGGATCACATTATACAGAATTTTCTTTGGATTCTTAATTGGTGTAGTTTTCGCTGTTATTCTTGGTGCTATTGTGGGCTATATCAAGAGAGCTGAACAAATTCTTGACCCACTATTCCAAGCATTCCGTTCGATACCATCTTTAGCATGGGTTCCTCTATTTATATTATGGATGGGGATTGGTGAACCATCTAAAATTACATTAATCGCAGTTGGTGTGTTTTTTCCGGTATATTTAAACATTGTTTCAGGTATTCAAGGTGTAGATCGAAAATTAATTGAAGTTGGAAGAATCTATAATTTAAATACCTATCAATTGATAAGAAGAATCATATTACCTGCATCATTACCGTCTTTTTTAGTTGGAATTCGTAGCGGTCTAGGCCTAGGATGGATGTTTGTTGTAGCTGCTGAATTAATGGGAGCTAGCAAAGGAATCGGTTATTTATTAGTATACGGACAAAATACGTATTCACCGGAACTAATTATCGCAAGTATTGTTCTATTTGCGATTATGGGTAAACTAACGGATTCAGTGTTGAAGGGCTTAGAAGAGAAAGCATTACATTGGCAAGATAGCTTTACGAAGAAGGCTTAAGGAGATGAAAGGAAATGCTAGCTATTGAAAATGTAACCAGAACCTTTAATAATGGCGCTGGTTTTAAAAATATAAATTTAACAGTAAATGAAGGTGAAGTTCTTGGAATTCTCGGTACAAGCGGGTGCGGAAAAAGTACGCTGCTGAGAGTTTTAGCAGGGCTTGACCAAGGCTATAACGGAACGATAAAAATCAATGATGATATCATCGATTCTGTTCATGAAAAAATTGGGATGATTTTTCAAGAACCTAGATTAATGCCTTGGCTTACAGTTATTGAGAATGTTGCGTTTGGATTAAAAAATGCTCCAGACCGAAAAGAAAAAGCAAAGCACTATATTCAATCAGTGGGTTTAGCGGGATTCGAAAGCCATTATCCAAAAGACTTATCAGGTGGTATGGCCCAACGGGTTGCAATAGCAAGAGCACTCGTAACGGCGCCAGAAATCCTGCTACTAGATGAACCATTTAGCGCATTAGATGCTTTTACGAAAATGAAACTACAGGATTTGTTACTGTCCATTTGGCAGGAATATAAGTCAACATTTGTATTGGTTACACATGATATTGACGAAGCATTATATTTATGTGATCGCGTACTGATATTACGCGGCCAACCTGGTGAAATCTATGAAGAATTAACAATTGATGTTCCAAAACCGAGGTCGCGAGGAGATATTAAACTTGCCCAATTAAAGGAACAAATACTCAATCATTTGGACTTATCTCGTACAAATTAAATATTAATAGAGGAGAGTTTTTGAAATGGCAACTACAGTACACGAACATTTATTACCTGTCGAAGGTAATTATAATCTAGTAAATTATGAAAAAACACGTGCTGACTTTTCATGGGAAGAAGTGAAAAAACAGTTTTCTTGGTATAAAACAGGGAATGTGAATATGGCCTATGAATGTATCGACCGTCATGTTGACGATGGATTCGGCGATAAGACTGCTTTTCATTATGTAAATGGTGATGAAGAAGTAATCTATACTTTTAAACAGGTTAAAGAAAAGACCGATCATCTTGCAACAATTTTAAAGAAACATGGCATTAAAAAGGGCGATATAGTTTTTGTCTTTTTACCAAAACATCCTGATTGCTGGTTTGCAACACTTGCTGTTATCAAACTTGGTGGAATTGTTGGACCATTATTTGAAGCGTTCATGGAAGAAGCGGTCAAGGATAGAATGGCAGATTGTGAAGGCAGATACTTAATTACGGATAAAGATTTAGGTAAACGAGTTCCAAGACATGAACTACCTGCTTTAGAGAAAATCTTTTTAACAGAAGAACTGGAGCTTTGCACAAACGGCGAAATCTCTTTAGTTGAAGAATATAAAAATACAACGAGAGATGATCAGGTTATTGAATGGGTGGACTTTGAACACGGTTTGAATATTCACTATACAAGTGGATCGACAGGTAAACCCAAAGGAGTAGTCCATGCTCATCGGGCTATGATTCATCAATATGTAACTGGGAAATGGGTTCTTGATATTAAGGATGATGATGTTTACTGGTGTACAGCACATCCAGGCTGGGTAACAGGAACTGTCTATGGAATTTTCGCACCTTTATTAAATAGGGCTACAGTTGTTATTAATGGCGGCCGTTTTAATGCTCAATCATGGTATGGAACGATTGAAAAGACAAAAACAACGGTATGGTACAGTGCACCAACAGCATTTAGAATGTTAATGGCTGAAGGCGATGCGGTTACAAAAGAATACGATTTATCATCATTACGTCATCTATTAAGTGTAGGTGAACCGTTGAATCCTGAAGTTATTTACTGGGGCCAAAAAGTGCTAGGAAAAAGAATTCACGATACATGGTGGATGACAGAAACTGGAGCACAATTAATAGTTAATTTACCTTCTCAAGTGATTAAACCAGGGTCAATGGGTAGAGCTTTACCAGGAATTGAAATTGCTGTTCTTGATGATGATGGACAAAGGTTACAACCAGGTGTAGTTGGACATTTAGCAATAAAAGCCCCATGGCCCGGTATTATGAAGGAAATATGGAAAAATAAAGAAAAATATGAATCGTATTTTAGATTTGATGGTTGGTATATTTCTGGTGACCTAGCAACGATTGATGAAGATGGTTATATATTCTTTCAAGGTCGCAGTGATGATATGATAAATTCTTCTGGAGAAAGAATCGGACCTTTTGAGGTTGAAAGTAAGTTGATTGAGCATCCAGCTGTAGCAGAAGCGGGTGTAATTGGAAAGCCAGATCCACTTCGTGGGGAAATTGTTAAAGCATTTATTGTTCTAAGAAAAGGATATGAACCTAGTGACAGTTTACTTGAAGAGATTAGACTCTTTGTAAGACAAAAGCTAGCTGCACACTCTGCTCCTCGTGAAATTGAAATCATGGATGAATTACCTAAGACACCGATCAGTGGCAAAATTTTAAGAAGAGAGTTGAAAAGCCTTGAGATACAGAGACTTGGAACAAACAACTAGTAGCGAAAATCAAGGTATTACGCATAGCTCAATTTATCTAGGAGACTTTATAGTAGAATCAGGACAAACTCTTAGTCATTTAGAAATTGCATATGAAAAAACTGGAAACAAGAATAATCCTATTATTCTTGTTTGCCATGCTTTAACGGGAAATCAATTTTCAGTTGGTACGACTGAAAGTCCTGGCTGGTGGAGTGAATTCATTGGCCCAGGACTTTTTGTTGATACTGATAAGTTTCAGGTTATTACCATGAATGTGTTAGGTGGATGTTCTGGTTCAACCGGCCCTACTTGTATTAATCGTGAAACAAATCAACCTTATATGGGAGATTTTCCAAATGTCACAGTTAGAGATATGGTAAAAACTCAATATCTAGCATTGCAAAAATTGGGGATAAAACATGTTCACGCAATAATAGGTGGTTCTTTAGGCGGAATGCAAGTGTTTGAATGGGGCATCATGTATCCTACTTTTGCAAACATGCTAATACCTATTGCTAGCACACCATACCTAAGTGATTATGCCATGGCTTATAACACAATTGCTAAGCAAGCAATTATTAATGATCCAAGGTGGAATGGTGGACACTATAACGTGGATGAACCAATCAAGGGGTTGGAATTAGCTCGAATGATTGGAATGGTCACGTATCGGTCGGATCACTTATTTAATGCGCGCTTTAAACGTCAACTTAAGTCAAAGGAAGAGTTTCAGATTGAATCATATCTTAAGTATCAGGGAGAAAAACTGGCCAAAAGATTTGATGCAAATAGTTATTTAAGACTGTTAACAGCTATGGATTACCATGATATAGGTCAAGGTCGAAATGGTTGGGAACAGGCGTTACAAACCATTGAAGCAAAGGTACTATTAATAAGTTATACTGGAGATTTACTTTATCCTTCACATGCAATGAAAGAAGTGGCAGAACAATTAGCATATTTAGGTAAAGAAGTGTCTTTTTTTGGGATAGATACCCAATTTGGCCATGACGGCTTTTTAGTAGAATTCAATAATTGGGCATATCTTGTAAAAAATGCAATTGAATCAGGGGATGTAAAGGAAGTGGGGCCATGCCAACCATTAATGTTGCAATACTAGGATACGGAACAGTTGGAAAAGGCGTATATCAAACCATTAATACACATCAAGAGAAGTTTTTAACAAGTTTAGGGGCCAATGTTAGAGTTGTCGCTGTACTTGTAAAAAATATTAATAGACATTCATTTAATGATGAAAATGTGTTGTTCACCTCAGATATGGATGAGATTCTTCGGCTGGAACATTTAGATGTTGTGATCGAAGCTATTGTAGGGCAAGAGCCAAGTTTTACATACTTGAAAAAATCAATCTCTCGAGGGTGCCATATTATTACAGCAAACAAGGAGATGTTCGCCTACCATTGTTCTGACTTGTTTGAATTAGCAGAACAGAAAGGTGTTTCGATTGGCTTTGAAGCAACAGTAGCGGGTGGTATTCCAATCATCCAAACATTAAATAAACTGTTTAATATTAATTCTATTTCGAGAATTGAAGCCATTTTAAATGGAACTTCCAATTTTATTTTATCCCAAATGAGGGATGCTGATTTGTCGTTCAATGATGCGTTAAAACTTGCACAAGAAAAAGGCTACGCCGAATTGGACCCAACTAATGATATTGAAGGTTATGATGCATTTTATAAAGCGATGATCCTTAGTCAAGTTTGTTTCGGAGCACAGCCAGAATGGAACAGTGTGAAAAGAGATGGAATATCACATATAACTACCGAAGTGGTTAAAAATTATACTAATAAACGTTTACGAACAAAACACATAGCTACAATATCAAACACATCTTCCGGGATAAAAGTCTCAATAGAACCTGTCACCGTTGGAGAACATCACCCTTTTTATAATATCGAAGGCGTTCAAAATGCTGTTGCAATTGAGGGTGATGTTGTGGGAACAATAACCTTATCCGGTCCCGGAGCTGGTATGTATGCAACGGCAAGTGCCATTGTTGAAGATTTAGTTCATGTGTTGTTAAGTAAAAAGGCTAATGCTATAAATACGATTAAACGAAACGATCAATTATCTGTATAGAATAGCTACATAAAGTGATGGCAGAAATAATATGCCATCACTTTTTTGTGCGTTTCTCTAACAGTTATAATGTGTTCACACCTCAGCGTCCATTCCATCTAGCACAAGAAACTTTCTTTTTATAAAAGTAAATATATACTTCACTACCGATTAAGCATGAATTGAAGTAATTAGAGCAAATTATAAATAAATAAATAAATAAAAAGGGGTTTTTCCTAATGGCAAAGAACGAAAAGTTAAATGAAGAAGCTGCGTTAAATAATAATTTAACACAAGCAGACTTGTTAATGGCCAAAAATAGTGGAGTCGAAGGTCAGTATACGAAACCACCAATGTCCGATGAGGAAAAGGCCTTTGAAATGATTAAAGATGAAAAGCTCACAGGAGATGAAGAACGAAAACGACTGCAAACATACGTTGATTTAGGAGATGTCTTCTAAGGAGGAAAAGTATGAATCAACATAAACGTGAAAAAGAAAAAGATCAATACTCAGATAAAAGGACAAGTAATCCAATTGAAGACTATAATAATGAAATGGGATTTGCTGAAGAATTATCTGATGGTGGAGAAAGAAATGAATTTGCAGAGCTACAATCGAATCAATCCTAATATAATTCAATAATGAGCATGAATATAATCGAACAGAAGTATAAATAGAGGGTAAATCAATTGATTTACCTTCTTTTTTTAGAGATAATCTAATTAAAAAAATGATTATTGTTATACTTAATTAAAAGTAGAAATATTGTTAAAGATATGAACATTGTTTGGTGTTTAATTATTTTTCTCTAAAACCCCCAAAGGTTGTGTTAAGTATTGAATGAGTGGGATGTAGCCAAAGCTGCTTTAAAACATGTAGTAATAAAATCTAATAAAAATAATTTACCTGTCACAGTTTCAATATACACTGATCAATTACAATGCATAGGTACTGGCACAGATGCAGCTGTTTTCCGCCATAAGGATGCTCCGAAGTATGCATATAAAATATTTGCTGATGATAAATTAGAGAAATTAGCGATGGAACAAAAAGTATATTTAAAATTGAAAAACCTTGGCTCATATTTTCCTCAATTTTTTGATGCCAAATCCAATTATATTGTACTAAGCTATGAAAAAGGTAGTACATTATTTGATTGTTTAATTGAAGGAACTCATATTCCACCAAACGTGCTCCATGCTGTAGATGATGCCCGTGCACTTGTATATGAAATTGGACTAAATCCAAGAGATATTCATTTGAAAAATATTTTGATGTATGAAGAAAAAATAAAAATAGTGGATGTATCAGAGTATATGAAACTAGGGGATGATCGAAGATGGGAATATTTAAAAAAAGCTTACTATGATTATTATCACTTAATTGATGGTAAAAAGATACCGTTATGGATGTTAGAAACAGTAAGGAAATGGTATTCACAAGCAAATTCCAAAACCTTTAATTATGATGAATTTGTAAACAACACTATGAAACTTTTTAAAATAGGAAATTGGTAAAAAAAGCGGTGGAGCTGTTCACTCCACCCGGTTATTCTATCGGATTGGCATTTAAGGCTTCATTAGGCAGTATAATCTTTTGTTCCTCGCTATTTCCAACTAATGTAATCTTATAAGTAAATGATTTAGGGTAGGATGTAAATAGTCCAATATCATCTGGTCTTACAGGCTTTACATCAAATGTGATTCCTATAGCACCATTGTTATTAATTGTCATAATTAAGTATGTTTTCTCTTGTTTCTGTAAACGTATACCACGGAATTCGATATCACTGAAGTCTTCAAACAACGCTTTATAGGTAATTGTCGAATTAGTTGCTTGCTTTGTTATTGTATCAGCGTCTTGTAAGATATTTTCAATCCAGTTAAACGGATCGTCTAGCGGAATAAACTCATTTAATATTCGATGCGGCATATCCCCATACGACCATTCATCACCGGATTGAATATAGAATTTTTCCGGTGTAAAAAATACATCAAATTGAAATGAAGTACCGTCGTTAAATGGTGTTGTAACTTGATAATAAGTTAAAGGCTCATTCCAATGTCCTTTGCTTTCCGAATAAATAGTGTTGTCCACGATAAAACTTGTTTCCACTTCGTAAACTTGATCATTAAGTGTATTTAATGAGCGTGTCCATTCCTTATAAATTGCGTCTTGTTTTGAGGGGAAGAAGGATAAAGAAATAGCTAATCCAATTAAAGCAAACACTAAAGGCAGGAGCCATTTTTTAATCGGTCTATAAATAGCCATCTAAATCATACCCCCCACTTTGTTGCCAATAGCCTAAATCTCGTTTTTCTTCAATTGTCATTTTAGTCAACCATTTTAATGACTTGTAACCATACATATCTGGATGATAAAGACGACACGGAAAACCTTGGATTTGTTTAAGCGGCAACCCATCCATTTCAAAAACTAACATCGCATTTTCGTCCACTAATTGGGATAGTTTATATGTTTCAAAGTATATTTCATCACCGGAAAATGCTGTGACATATGTACCTTGTGGATGAATATTAAAGTGTTCAAATAGGTTTTTTATTGTTACTCCCCTCATTTCAACATTTCTTACACTCCAACCGGTTACACAATGGAAATCGTCGACAATAGTTTCCCACTTGAGGGCTCTTAAATCCTTTAAAGATACAGTTAAAGGCTGATTAACAAGCCCGTCAATAGTTAATGACCAGTTATTTTCAACATACTTTGGGTATTCGTTTGTCACATTATAAATTCGAAAATATCCTCTACGTTTAACTTCATTTCCGGCAACTGAAAGAACGGGCAAGAACCATTTAATAATTCCACCCAAAAATAGAAATGCAATTAAGGTTATCAATGACTTTAGGAAATCACGTCTTTCGAGATTGTTTTCCCTAATCCATTCTGGAGGTTTTTCATTATATTTCCACCATTTGGGCCATGGAAGATTAAGGTTAACAGCATGACCGATCATATGAGTTAGAGCCCAGGGAATGATAATCCAAGTGCTATAATCATGAATGATAACAGCAGTGTTCCTTAGTGATGCTGATACATAGTGATGAAAGTACATCATTGTACCAGATACTACCCAGCTGCTAAATAAGAGCATATTGAACCATATATTAAATTTTTTTATTGGAGGCCGTTTTTTAGGGTACCTCAAACAGATATATAATGCCTGACTAATAATAAGCAAGGTGTATAATAGAGCAACCCAAATGTGGATTGAAACGACCGGTATATTCCATTCATTCATTTGAGCACGCATGGGGGAAATTAATAAACTTAATCCAGTGATGAGTAAGGTAAGTAAAAAAACTGCATGAAGATGATGTGTAAGGATTAACCGCTGAGTTTTCAACATTTGTTCCTCCGATGTATTTTTGATTTAAAAGCTCAAAATGTAAGCGCATTAAAAAGCGTCATAAAATTGATAAATAAAATTCGATCACTTTCCAATATTTTAATGTAAAATGCAGGTAATGAAAACAAAATAAAGTAAACTATTTACTCTAATTATAAAGGGAGAAGGAAAGAATGGATAATATTAAGATTGGCCAGGAAGTAACAACCAATAGCATTTATTTTTCGCGCTATGCTGAAACTATAATCGGTGAAGTTGTAAACATTGAGAGAGAGAAAATTTGGGTTAAAAATCAATATAATACAATTTCAATTATCAATAAACTCTGCTTAGAAGTTAAAGAACGTGTATTAAACCACTGATTGTTGATTGTTTTCGAGCTACTAATACAAATTAGTAGTTTTTTTGTTGAATTCTAAGTGTTTTTTGTTGTACTTTGGAGAACTATATCGAGAAGTTTTTTTTTATTTTTCACCCTATTTAACAAGGATTCCTTTTTATTTGTCGAAGTATATAATAAATCAATATTTTCGCTTATATAAAAAACTAAAGGAGGAGTGTGTGTGATGATAATAAGAAAGAAAATAGATGCTTTACATTTTTTAGAGAAATTCCAGGAGATAGCAAGTTTTGATGATAAAAATAGTAAACTTTATTTTATCTTTGCTGATAAAATTAGGGGTGGACAATATACACTAATGAAAAAAGATGATATATGGTCTACACATGGAAAAGGAGAATATTATTGCGATCTTAGCGAAACATACTTAAATGATATTGATGAATTAATAGATTTTATATGGTTTCATCGAGGGAAAATTAATCAATCATTAAAAGAATTACAAATCGATACCATATTGGTATAAAAAGAAATGCACTTGCTCAAAATGGAGTAAGTGTTTTTTCTTAATTTAGAAGGGATGAGTTGCTGTGGAAATTTTGTATTGGATACTAGTTAGTGCTGTAATTATTATTTCGTTTATAGGTTTGATTTATCCAATCATCCCGAGTGCTTTATTTCTCTTGCTTGCATATTTACTTTATGGCTTTCTCTTTAGCTTTGAGCCTCTAACTTGGCTTTTTTGGTCGATTCAGTTGCTGTTCATTAGTCTATTATTTGCTGCAGATTATCTTGCAAATTATTTAGGAATTAAAAAATATGGAGGTTCAAAGGGAGCAATTGTAGGAAGTACAATCGGTTTGTTAGTTGGACCCTTCATCATACCGGTTTTTGGAATTATTATCGGGCCTTTTATAGGAGCAATTGTAGGGGAATATGTAGTAAATAGAAAGTCTCTAAAAGAAACACTTAAAATAGGATTAGGTTCTATTATTGGATTATTTGCAGGTGTGGGAATGAAATTTGTTATTCAGTTAGCAATGGTTATTTATTTTATTGTTGTTGTACTATAAAGTACATTTATGAAAAGGCAAGGTAGAGGGGAGACTCCCTCTACCTTGCTTTTTCTTTCTTATATCTCTTTGTACCCAATCGTCCCATCATATTCTTCTTCGTCCACAGGATTAACACTCCAAGTTTGCTGAATTGCTTCTAAGCCTTCACCAAATCCATTATATTCATCAGCAATTAATTGTGAACCTACTTGTTTAGTTTTTGACTTTTCGTCAATGGTTCCAGTTAATTTCCCATTAAGTATTGCTTCTTCTTTTCGCATTATTTAACCTCCTTTATATAAGATTTTTCAAATACTTGAACTTATATGTAATAGAAATTAAAAAGGAGGGTGCTACTATAAGTAAACATCCTCCGCTTTTAGATTGAATTACAATATTTATGTTAGAAAAGTGTAAGTACTAAACAAACTGTCCCAAGTAAGAAACCATTAGAAACCATTAATATTCCTTTTCCCCCAATTACACTTTTTCGTTGAAAAAATCGGACAGTTTGCCATAGATTGTAGGCAAAAAGCATTGGTATTACAGCAAAATAAAACAAAATAATCCCAATCATAACCAACCCCATTACTGAACCCAAAATAGTTCCCCCTTAATTTATGAAAATTCCAACAATAAAGGAATTATATACCACTAAAAGATTAAAATCTAGTTAATTTTCAAAACAGTCAGATTATTATAAGTAGTCTATATTTTATATGTACTATAATTTTTCTTAAATTATTTATGTAGAATCATTTGAATTTGAACTTTCCCTTTATTTATTACTATTTATGAAATAAACTGTTTAGAAACAGGGAAGATTAGGAGATGGGAGGAATTAAGTTATGATTAAACTTTTTACTGATAGTGATCTCGATGGAATGGGCTGCAGTTTACTAGCGAAAATCGCATTTGGAGAACAAGTTGATGTTGAATATTGTACATATCGAAATCTAAATTACCGTGTAAAAAAGTTCTTGAGTAATCCGGAAGGTATAAATGCAATGGTTTACATTACAGATCTTTCGGTAAATGAGGAAAATGAAAAGGCTTTTGAAGGTCGTTATAAGAAGAATAAAAATATCCAAATGATCGATCATCATGCAACCGCCCTTCACTTTAATAAATATGAATGGGGTATTGTTAAGCCTGAATATGAAACAGGCCATAAAACAAGTGCAACATCCTTATTTTATGATTATTTAAAAGAGAAACAATTGATTACTCCTGAGCAAAGTTTAAATGAATTTAATGAATTGATCAGGCAATATGATACATGGGAATGGGAAGAAAATGAAAATTTAGTAGCAAAACAACTAAATGATCTATTTTCGATAATAGGTAGACAACAATTTGAGGAACAAATGCTAGAACGTTTGACAGCAGTGACTGATTCCTTTTTTTTCACTGAAGGTGAAACGTTATTACTAGAGGTTGAAGAGAAAAAAATTGAGCGTTATATACGGTCAAAAAATAGACAACTTATACAAACATTTATCAATGATTTTTGCGTCGGTATTGTCCATGCTGAAAGCTACCATTCAGAATTAGGAAATGCTTTAAATAAGCGAAATCCGCATTTAGATATGATAGTTATTATTAATGTGGGCAATAAATCTGTGGGTTTTCGGACAATCCATGATCATGTAGATGTTTCAAAATTCGCTAGTACGTTTGGCGGCGGTGGTCACCCTAAAGCATCTGGTTGTTCATTAACACCAGAAACATTCAAAACATTTGTTGTGGATGTATTTGAAATGGAACCAATTAAACCGGATCCGGAGTTCAATCAATACAATACGAAAGAATCTGAATTTGGCACTTGGTATGAAACTTCGGCAAAAGATATTATTGCTATCCATAAAAATAGTGATGAGATGTGGACAATTACCCAAAATAATACTTTGTTAGAGCAAGTTTTTGAGAGTTTTAATGACGCTGAGAATTTTATTAAAAGAGAATTTATGGCATCCTTACAATATGATAATGAAGTACTTAAACAAATCTCGACAAAACATAAAATTTCAGAAGAACAGCTGCGAAGTAATTTTGCAAATGAAATGACCAAGATTATGACAAATACTAAGGAAAGTTAGTTTATCAAAGTTTCTGTTGATATGAAAGGAGAATCATAAGCAATGGAATATAAAAATAGAGAAAGCATATTAGATGAAATGCAAAAGTCACTACAACCACTAATGCAACAGTATGATCTAGATAGCATTGGAATTTATGAAGAACAAGGTGAGGATGAAAATTATTATATAGGCTATAGTATTGAGAAAAAGGATAATTTTTTTATTATTAATCTTCCATATGTAAAGAATGAACAAGGGAATTTGGCGGTAAAAGATACGAATTGGACGATTCAGTTAGATGATCATGAAGAGAAAAATATTAAATCCTTGGATGAAGTATTTAATCGAATTGAAGAAAATATAAAGCATTAGAGCAAAAAGCCCCGGCTGGTTCATGACAGCCGGGGCTTTATTTAAGATTAAGCAGAATTGCAGTCTTTAGCCAATGCTCGCTTTTCGATCTACTCGACGATAATTTCGTCGTTCATTAACTTAGCATGAAGGACTGAGAGATCTTGCTTGTCTAATAATAAATCAGTGATTCGATCTTCAAGCTGGTCTTGGATTACTCTTCGTAATGGTCTTGCTCCAAATAAGCTGTGATAGCCTAGCTCCACTAATTTTTCCTTCACATCAGTATCGATTTCAAATGTAATATTTTGTTCCTGCAGCATATTTTGTAATTCAATAAGCATTAAATCAACAATTTCTAATAAGTGTTCTTTTTCAAGTGCTTTGAATTCAACTATACTATCAAAGCGATTTAGAAATTCGGGCTTAAAGAAGTTGCCTAATGATTCTAATAGGTTGCTTTCTTGTGTTGCTGCACTATCGTCTTTCTCAAAGCCAACCGTTACTTTCTTATGGCCTACGCCAGCATTGCTTGTCATAATAATAACTGAATCTTTAAAGCTTACAGTACGTCCTTGACTGTCTGTTAACCGTCCGTCCTCGAGTATTTGTAAAAACATATGCTGTACATCTGGATGTGCTTTTTCAATTTCATCTAACAGGATAATACTATATGGGTTCCGGCGGATTTTCTCAGTTAATTGGCCTGCCTCATCATGCCCTACGTAGCCTGGCGGAGAACCAATTAGTTTTGATACTGAGTGTTTTTCCATAAATTCACTCATATCTAAGCGTATCATACTTTCTTTTGATCCGAATAATTCTTCAGCTAATGTTTTAGTTAATTCGGTTTTACCTACACCTGTAGGTCCAACAAAAAGAAACGATCCAATTGGACGATTTTTGGCTTTTAGACCCGCTCTACTACGACGAATAGCCTTTGCAACCTTTTGAACTGCATCTTCTTGCCCAATTACTTTCGTAGAGAGAGTAGTAATAAGATTTTTCATTTTTTTTTGTTCATCTAGTTGTAGCTTTCCAACGGGAATACCTGTTTTTTCTTCAATGATAGCTTGAATATCATTGACAGTTACAATTGGTTTTTCATCTTGGATGGTAGCGTTCAACTGTGTTTCTAGCTTAAGTTCTTCCTGTCGAAGTTTTGCAGCTAATTCATAATTTTCTTCTATAGCAGCTTGTTCTTTTTTCTTTGTAATTTCTACAAGGCGCTCTTCGATTGTTGAGGTATTGGTTTTATTATTCGTTTTAAGGTTAATTTTTGAACCTGCTTCATCTAATAGATCAATCGCTTTATCAGGTAGGAATCGATCTTGAATATAACGGTGAGACAAAGTCACGCAAGCCTCAATCGCTTCATTACTATAATTCACTTCGTGATATGTTTCATATTTTGATTGAATTCCCTTTAGTATGTCGATAGCTTGTGCCACTGTTGGTTCATTGACAATCACTGGTTGGAAACGACGCTCAAGGGCAGCATCTTTTTCAATTTGGCGATATTCTTTTAATGTAGTTGCACCAACTAATTGTAGTTCTCCCCGAGCTAGTGCTGGTTTTAAAATGTTACCGGCGTCCATGGATCCTTCTGCGGATCCTGCACCTACTAGTAAATGTATTTCATCTATGAATAGAATAATATTTTTTCGAGATTGAAGTTCTGAAATAAGTTGTTTCATGCGTTCTTCAAATTGACCACGTATACCGGTGTTGGCAACAAGTGACGCAACATCGAGCAAGTAAACTTCTTTATTTAATAATTTATTTGGTACTTGGCCTTCTGTAATTTTTAGGGCCAATCCTTCAACAATAGCAGTTTTACCAACACCAGGTTCACCAATTAACACTGGGTTATTTTTGTTTCGACGATTTAATATTTCGATTACACGGTTAACTTCCTTGTCACGGCCAATCACAGGATCTATTAATCCTGCCTTGGCAGCATGAGTTAAATTTCTTCCATATTGAACTAAAAATCCATTTGATTTAGACTGTTTGTTTGAATCTGGGGAATTTGATTGAGCATATCCTTTACTTTTATTAAAATTATTCCACAATTCATCTAAAGGAGAATTCCCAAATCCACTAAAGCCGCTTGGAATATTGAATTTGACTTTCTCCTTAGTATAACAATCATGGCATAAATTTAGCTGTTGCTGACGTTGATTCACTCTAAAATTCATTTGAATAGTTGCCGCGTTTTGATTGCAAATTTGACAAATCATCGAAAGTATCCTCCTTTAATAGTTTAAATTTAAGTTGATCAGCATTTTTTGACTTTGACTAACTTTGACCTTATGACTATATGATAATTGATAGGTCAAAAAAGGTCAAGGTTCGATTAGGATTTTTATTTAGTTTTTTGGTAAATAGCCAGACAAGGTTTCAGTATATTAGTCAAAAGAAGGAGTACAACGAATTAGAATGGACGGGAATAATTCAACTTAAATGAGGCTAAAAAAGACCAAATCCTCCGATTTGGCCTTTTGACATGTTGGATATGCAGTGTTCTCTTTTTAGCTTTTTAAAATTAGTTAAGTGATTCAATGATTGGGAATAGTTCCTGTAAATGTTTAATTTCGAAATCAGGATTAATATCTTGTATTCTTTCTTTACCATGTCTATTAATCCAAACTGATTTTATACCAACGCGTGAAGCACCTAAAATATCAGTAAGTAAATTATCTCCAACCATGATAGCTTCATTATTCTCGATATTCATTAATTTTAGTGCATGTTCAAACATAGCAGGATCTGGTTTCCCACGACCAACATCCCCAGAAATAATGATTTGCTCGAAATACGGGACTAGTTCTGGCGTTAATTTTAATTTTGTGTTCTGTAAATCAGGAGATCCATTAGTAAGAAGAAGAAGTTTGTATGTATCCTTTAAGGCATCTAGTATTTCAAAAGTTTCTTCGTATACAAAAGGATTTTGTTGACGCATAACTGGAAAAAGTTCCGCGAGGGTACTGCCGAATTCCTCATTATCTATTCCAAGTGCTTTTAGTCCATTCGTCCATGCATCTTTTCGATATAACGGAACAATTTTGCTCATTTTTTTAAAATTTTCCTCATCGTCTAAGAAGTTACCCCAAAGACCTTCGAAAGGATTAATCCCGATCATTTGTGTGAATGGATATGTTTCGTATGAGCTGTACAGTTCTCTAGCTGCACCACGAACAGCATCTTCAAGTTTCTCAGGATCAATATCATATTTTTCTTGAGCCTTTTTACATGTTGCTACAAAGGCTTCTTTAACACTCTTTTGATCCCAAAGAAGTGTATCATCTAGATCAAAGAAAATAGCTTTTAACATTGATTACTTCTCCTCTACATTACTTTTTTGTATGTTGCAAATATAACAAAATTTTTTTCTTATCACTACAATACAAATAAAAATAAATCTAGTAAATAGTTAATTCTAAATTTTACGTATAGTGCTAGCTTTTTATCAGGTTTAGGAAGTGATGTAAAATTCTAGCTGTTAATCCCCAAACAACTTTATCTTCATACCGGTAGAAGAGCTCATTCATTTCTCTAGGCCGCCAATTATAATTTTTTCCACCTGGAACAAGGTGAAAAGGAAAGTTTTCTTCAGGTTTTACATCAAAATGAATTTTATAAACTTCAGGCTCATTTTTGATGAGATATGAAATGGGAATTGTAAAAATAGACCCTACTTCTGCAGTATTTGGTGATAGCTCATTCAAATCCTTTTTAATCCAACCAAAATACGGATAGATTACCGTACCAAAGGGTGATAGGAGATAGTCTAAAGCCCCCATTAGTTGGAGTTCATTGCTTAGAATTCCAAGTTCTTCACATGTTTCCCTAATTGCTGCATCTTGGCTGCTTTCTCCATTTGAATCTAAACGCCCGCCTGGAAAACAAGTTTCTCCTGGTTGTCGCCTTAGTTCCTTAGATCTAATCTCAAACAATATATGATACTCAGCACCTACTTTGATTAGAGGTAAGAAAATTGAAAATTGATTTAACTGATTATTTTCGAAAATTGAGGGTTTTCGATGTTTTAATGAAGTGATACGTTCATATAGCTCCTTTTGATCCATCTACTCCAATCCTTTACTCAAAATGTCCAATAGTTAAATTTTTGATCATTGTTTAACTTATTTTAACATATTTTTATATTTTTAATGGAAAAGACAAACAATATTGTAACAATAGATTTCCAAAAGGACTGATATAAATGATAGGCAATACTCGTTTAGTGGTATTAATGAGTGTAACCATTAGTCTATTTATCGTTACTAGTTTTGGGGTAATTACTCATAACTTTATATTGATTGATACGTACGGTACAAGCTATATACAGAGCTTTAAAACCGATTGGCTGACAGAATTGCTTATCATTATTACACATATCGGGTCGTATAAGATTGAATATCCTATTTTTCTATTGCTTGCTATTTATTGGTTAATAAGGAAAGAAACTTTATTTCCACCAATTTTACTAATAAATTTAATCGGGGCTCAGGTTTTAAATCGATTTTTAAAAGAACAATTTGTTAGAGAAAGACCTGTTATTGAACATATAGTAGATGTTACTGGATATAGTTTTCCAAGTGGACATGCAATGATATCAACAGCTTATTATGGATTCATTGCTTATTTAATTTGCCGCACTCTTAACTATAATAAAACACTATGTTACTGCATTCAAATTTCAATAGGGACATTAATATTTTTAATTGGACTTAGTAGAATTTACCTGGGTGTTCATTATCCTAGTGATGTAATTGGTGGTTTTTTTATGGGATTTAGCTGGCTTATATTTACGGTGCTTATATTGCATAAATTTCAGTATTTACTAGAAACTAGAAATGGAGGTGCCTAATATGAGCGCTGAAAATAAGCAAAATAAGTTGAAGGTATTATTAGCTGAACTCAACGCTAATAATGAATATGCAAGTGAATTGCAGCAAGCTATTTCATTAATCCCTGCAAATAAAGTAAGGGAAACGTTAGTACAGGAATTAGAAATAAAACAAATTATTATTAATGCGTTAGAAAAAGAAATTAACGAAACAAAAGTAGGTGATATGGAATGAATAAAGCTGGCGGCTTACTATTTGCGTTGATTTTTCTTACAGGATGTAATGCGAGCAATCCAGATTATCAGGCGAATGTAGAGAATCAAGTACATGATATAACTGAAAAAGTAGAGTATGATCAAAGAAAATTTGTTGCATTAGAACAGAACAGTCAGCCACCGCTGGAAATAAGGGAAGAAACGATTAATATTGTTCAATCTTTGATTAATCAGGAAAAAGGTGTTAAAGATTCGAGAATACACACTGATAGCATGAATATTACGATATCAATTCTTGTCAACGAACAAATTACTAGCCACGCGGCTGTAAGCATTGGTGAAAGAGCTGCCCAACATTTATCCTCATTTGCAAATGGAGGAAGGCCTGTTGAAGCAGGTGAACTTGGAGATTTATATAAACATTATAACCTATCCATTTTGGTTGGTAAAAATAATTCAGAACCCATTATATCGGGGGTTAAAACGTCTGTAGACCCATCAATTAGTTGGAAAATGTAAGAGAGGTATACTAATTAACCTCTCTTATTGTTTTGAGCAAGTTGTTGTTCCGCCATTCTAATCATTTCTTTAACCATATTTCCGCCAATTTTCCCACCAATTTTCCCAGCTTCGTTTGCTCTAATGTTGCCATTATAGCCTTTATTAAGCTGAATACCTAACTCATCGGCTACTTCATATTTGAGGTCTTGCCCCCCCTGAAAGCCTTGTTTTTGCATGACTTGATCTTTTAGATTATTTACTTGTTGTCGAGCTCCCGGTACAAGAAGTTTTCTATTTCTACCCATTTTTCATCCCTCCATAATAATATTTTTCCCAAAATCAGCATTATAAAAATTACTCAATTTGGTAATTGGACCAATTATCTACTAATGAACTGTAAGCTATGATAATGTTAAAATTTTCACAAATAAATATGATGGAGAATTGATATGAAGATCATAAAAACACTAGTAACTATTATGTTTTTAATATCATTGATTCCTAATAACATAATAGCAAATACTAATTATACGATAATTGTTAATGAACAACATGTTTCTTTTCAAGAACCGCTCTTTATTGATAATGGACGACTTTATGTGCCAGTCCGTTTTATTGGTGAGCAACTAGGAGCGGCTGTTGAATGGAATGATGTTAATCGAACTGTAAAGATACAGACTCCTGTTAACGATACAGTCACTTTCTTTATTAATAGCAGGAAAGTAAAAGTGAACAATTCGATGTATAATTTAGATGTAGCACCAATGATACGTTATGATCGTGCGTATTTGCCAGTTCGTCATGTATCAGAATTTATGCATATGGAAGTAAAATGGATAGATGAACATAATAAAATTAAACTGACTTCTGTTCCCTTGTATGAGGTTCAACAAGGTGATAGCCTTGCTGCTATTAGCAAATCCTTTAATACAACGGTAGGCTTATTGAAGGAACGGAATAACCTAGAAAACGGTATTATCAATCCTGGAACAAAATTAAAGGTTATAATACCTCAGGCGATGCAAAGTAATAAGGAGCTAGAACTTCTTGCTAAGCTAATTCAAGCGGAAGCTGAAGGGGAATCATTTAAGGCACAGGTTGCAATTGGTAATGTGATTTTAAATCGTGTTGCAGACCCTCGATTTCCAAATACTATTGAGGAAGTTATCTTACAAGCCGGACAATTTACACCTGTAACAACAGGAAGAATTCATGAAGTTACTCCTTCAAATAGTGCAATTGATGCTGCAACAAAAGCAGTGCAAGGTGATATGCCAGTCGGAGATTCGCTATACTTTTTCAATCCTGGTAAAACTACAAACGCTTTCTTGGCAAATCGTGAAGTTGTTATAGATATTGGAAGTCATCGTTTCACTAAGTAACATTGTAAACTATATCCATTCTTGGCAGAAGGTAATTACAGATCCTCTTACTACTCCATACAATTGTGGGCATATTAAAGTATGTAAACGAAAAACAATTATATGGAGGGAAAAATAATATGAAAAAAACATTGCTTTTCGTTTCATCTTCTTTAATGTCATTAGGGCTTCTAACCGGTTGTGGTGCTGCCGATAATAATAATAATGATCCTATGGGTGTTCGTAACGATAACAATGGTTTTAACACAGAAAACGTACGTTACTATAACAATGATAATCGCGTAGGTCCAACGAACACGAATACAAGAAATAATGGTGTAGGTAATATGGAAGATAATAACGGTCTATTTGACGGAAATGGCAACAACAATGATGGGTTATTTGACGTCAATAACAATAATGGTAACGATGGATTATTTGATGTTAATGACAACAATGGTAATGATGGATTATTTGATGTCGATACCAATAGAAATGGCGGCAATGGAAACGGTGTGGGCGGAACAACTAGAACAGGAACAACACGTTAATAAAAAGAAGCTGGGGACCGATTCCTCAGCTTTTTATATATTTTCTCTTAAATAATTCAAGGCGACAGCGCCAAGTGTTTTTGCTGCATGCAACATAGCACGTTCGTCAATATCGAATTTAGGATGGTGGTGTGGATAAGCAGTACTCCAATCGGGATTCATAGCCCCTGTAAAGAAAAAAGAACCTTTAACATGTTGTAAATAATATGCAAAATCTTCTCCCCCCATCATTGGAGGAATTTCGTATACTCTTTTTATAGTTGGAATTGTTTTTGCCACATTCGCCAAAAACAAAGTTTCTTGTTCATGATTAATAACTGCAGGAAAGCCCCTCTCATATGAATACGTATAAGAAACATCTGCACTGAGACAAGTGCCTTTAGTTATTACGTCAATTTCTTCCTCTATTTTCTTTCGAACACCTTCATCAAAGGCTCTTACGGTACCAAGCAGTTCAGCAGAGTCTGCTATGACATTATAAGCATTCTTAGCTTCGAAAGCAGCAACGGATACTACAGCGGGTTCTAAAGGATCAATTCTTCGACTGACTATTTGTTGTAAATTCATGACTAGCTGTGAACCGACAACTATAGAGTCTTTGCAAAGATGAGGTTGTGCTCCATGACCACCTTGCCCCTGAATTTTAATTTTAAATTTATCTGTAGCAGCCATAAAGGCGCCACTTCGATATGTAATATCTCCTAAAGGAATGGTTGCCCAGAGATGGGTTCCGAAGATAGCGTCTACTCCTGAAAGGCATCCATCTTGAATCATCTCAATCGCTCCGCCAGGTGCTACCTCCTCTGCATGTTGGTGGATGAAAACAATACTTCCAGAAATTTCGTCTTTCATACTATTTAAGACTTTTGCAAGGACTAGCAATGTAGCAGTATGTCCGTCATGACCACATGCATGCATAACACCATCAATTTTGGATTTATAAGGTGTTTCGTTTTCTTCTTGGATAGGAAGAGCATCAAAATCAGCACGAAGTGCAACAGTTGGGCCAGGCAACTTTCCTTTCAGGGTGGCGACTACGCCGCGCCCGCCTACATTAGTTCGAACATCATGACCTAATTTTGCATGGTATGCTGCAATATATTTGGGTGTCTTTACTTCTTCAAATGAGAGCTCTGGATACTGATGGAGATAACGGCGGATATCAACCATCTCATTATATAAGTTTTCTAATCTTTCAAATAAAAGTTTCAATAGTATAGCCCCCTTCATAAAATACATGTTATAAAATTATATCTAAAAAAAACAATTCATATTACGATTAGTTTATTAGTTATTTCTAATCGTAAGAAAGGTTAGAAAAATAAGCAAGTATAAAAGCTCCAGAGGGTTTATCAATTAATAGATCAGTTAAGATTAATAATCAAAAAAAGTATTTTTATGATTACAAATTTTAAGAATTTTTGTCGAAGAAAACAAAAAAATGTATAATGAAGTAAGAAAGGTAACGAAAGGATGTGATCAATTGAAAAGAATCAATGAATTTAGTATTAATCAATTAGAAAAGGAAGACAGGGATAATCATAAAAGCAGATATCGTTTAAAAAAGAGCAATAGAATAAAACGAGCTATCATGGCGGCGGTATTACTTATGATTATTATTGGGGGAAGTGCAGCAGGGACGGCTTACTATAGCACCAATAAAGATATATCAAATGATAGTAATACCATTAACGAAAATATACAAAAGGGAATTCCAATATCAGAAAATGAATCTATTGAAACTATACATACAGAAGAGTCAGCTAGTCCCGAGATTGCCGTTACAGCATCCGAAGTAGCAGAGGATAACTCGATCCAAACACAAGCCGACATGGCTGATACATTGCGTAATAATGATGAAAAAGAGATTGAACATAAAGTAAAATCGGGTGATTCTTTATATAAGTTATCAATTAAATACTATAATTCCTCACAATTTCAACAGTTTTTAGCATTGTATAATGGATTACATAATAGTAATGACTTACAAATTGGTGAAACAATAATGGTGCCTTATCCTCCTCCAACGGAATGGCACCAAGAAGAAGAGACAAGCGTCATCGTTAATGCAAAATCTATGAAGATTCATGAGGTTGCGCCCGGTGAT
Organism: Bacillus sp. Marseille-P3661; assembly: GCF_900240995.1. Lineage (NCBI taxonomy): Bacteria > Bacillati > Bacillota > Bacilli > Caryophanales > Bacillaceae > Bacillus > Bacillus sp. Marseille-P3661. The sequence goes on along the minus strand of NZ_LT965954.1, from coordinate 355,666 downwards.
ACATTATATAAAATTTCCCTACAATACTATCGTTCGTCTGAGTATCAGGACCTGTTAGCTAAAATAAACGGTGTAAAAGACCCCATAGCGTTAAAAGTAGGAGATAAAATCAAAATTCCGGAAATACATTAACTTTTAAGTGTGATTCCGATTAGTTTAGACAGTGGTTTAATAATAGCTAAAGAATTATAATAAAATAAGATTAATATAAAGGCATAGTTAGAGAACATAATTAAAGGGGTTAAAAGAATGAAGTTCACTGTAGTTAAGTTAGAGCATGAAAGTGGACAAACTATAAATATCGTTGATGTTCCAATTTTTATGATCGATAATACTAACAACTATGACATTAGCATTTACCTAGAAATGTTAATAAGCGAGATTAATAAATTGCGTGTCCCAAATGAAACATATTCTTTGCTTAAATACTTGGAAAATAGTACTGTAGGCTCGACATTGCTTAATGCTTTTAAAAACTAAACCCATAACCAAAGGTACTACTAGAGCCTGCCTTGCATGCTTATTTCTTCTACTATAATTTTAATAGACAAATACTTCTTGTCCAAAATTCATTTTATTTTATGTTACAATAATTTAAGATGTGGAATCTAATAGGGAATGGATGATGAAAGTGGAACATTTAATTAATCAAAAAGTGAATGATATACAAATTTCGGGTATTCGAAAGTTTTTTAATTTGGTTGCAGAATATGAAAATGTTATTTCACTAACCATTGGCCAACCTGATTTTCCTACTCCCGATTATGTTAAGATTGCTGGTAAGAACGCTATTGATGATGATTATACAACTTATACACATAATGCCGGTATACCTCAGTTACGTAAAGCGGCAGCTAATTTTGTTAAAACTAAATATGAGTTAAACTATAATCCGGAAAACGAGATTATTGCAACAGTTGGGGCTAGTCAGGCTATTGACATAGCGTTTAGAACGATACTTGAAGAAGGCTCTGAGGTTATATTACCAGGTCCCGTTTATCCTGGATACGAACCGCTTATTAAATTATGCGGTGCAGTTCCCATTCATGTTGATACAAGAAATACAGGCTTTAAGCTGACTGCAAGTGGGATTAAGAAACATTTAACGGAGAAAACTCGTTGCGTGGTGTTGCCTTATCCTTCCAATCCAACTGGGGTGACGTTAGATGAAAACGACTTGCAAGAAATAGTTGATTTATTAAAAGACAAGGAGATTTTCGTACTATCTGACGAAATATACAGTGAACTTGTTTTTAACGGAAAACATCGGTCAATTGCATCATTTCCACAACTTCGAGACAAAACAATTGTGATAAATGGCTTATCAAAATCGCATTCAATGACTGGATGGCGCATTGGTTTTGTGTTTGCACCAGCTGCTATAACTAAACATATGTTAAAAGTTCATCAATATAATGTTTCTTGTACTTCAAGTATATCTCAATATGCAGCATTAGAGGCGTTAACAAGTGGGATTAATGGTGCCGATCCGATGAAACACGAGTATATGAAAAGAATGAATTACGCTTATAAACGCCTAAAGTTTTTAGGATTTAATATAGCAGAACCTAATGGCTCTTTTTATATGTTTCCTTCCATTGAAAATTATAATATGACATCATTTGATTTTTCGATGAAATTAGTAAAGGAAGCAGGGGTTGCAGTCGTCCCAGGAGATGCATTTTCAACTTATGGCGAAGGATATGTTCGAATCTCATATGCTTATTCGATGGACACTTTGGAAGAAGCTTTTAATCGAATTGAAACATTTGTAAAGAAATACAAATAGCATTAATAAACTGTAAAAAACATCCCAATAGGGATGTTTTTTTTGGTAAGATGGAAAATTGAGATTTAACAGTAAGTGAGTAAACTTAGGCACATCTTTTTTGGTTGTCGATCACTTATTTAACTTTAGTAAACAACGAAGTTAACTGTTTAAACAGTGGACTAACTTGTTGAAAGGTAGTTGACACCTTTCCGACGGTTGTCAACATTTTATCAAGATCCAATTGACCGTTTTTATCCTGAAAGTATGACATCAAAGAATATGCGGGCGGACGGATTGGTGTTGTTTGTTGCTGATTAGTAATACTGGCTTGATAATTAAAGTGTGTTGGTGGGATATAGTATGAATGTTGGTGGTATGGGTTTATTCCGGATAAATTATTGAAATTATGGTGATTTAAAGGTTTCACGCTATTAATAGGTAAGTAATTATAACTATGTGGATAATTGGTGTGATAATAAGAATTATGCCCATTATACCTATTGTAATGATGAAGATATGGAAAGTGATTAATGTTGTTATTTGAATGCCAATTAATATATCCGGGCTTCTTATACATAAATGCATGAACCTCCTTTACTTATACTCTATGTAATTAGACTATGATTAGGTGGTAGTCTTAGTGTCACTAATAGCAACATGTCAACTTTTCTTTTTATTCATAATTGACAAAACTTTCAGAAAACTATATAATATTATCATTCATCTAAAAATTTGGGAGGGATTTAATGAAAAGAAATAAAGGTATATTAGCTCATGAGCATGGATTAAAAGGTATTTCACTTTTATATCATGAATATTGGGATATTGATTTATTAAAAAGTGTTAGAAGCGAACTTGAAAAATCAGTTCATTTTATGCAGGAACATTTAAGTAAGAACAAATGTAAGTGTGGTGATAATGCGGAGGACATCGATTTTTACCAAGAACTACTAGATGAAGTTAATCGTGCGATCCTTGAAAAGGATTGGTTTGTAGTACCTTGGGTACAAAAAAAGTTAGAGGAGTATATTGAAATACGTAATGGTAAACATAATTGCATATCCAAATTAATTTTATCTTCTCATCAATGGCTATTAGATGATGTCATTTCATCTTGATTAGCTTGTATTCAATCTTTGAAACATAGTTTATTATATTTAAAGAGATTTTTATTTATTAATGATAATTGTTACAAACTTTCTGTGGCTTGCACAGTTTTATATTCTGTGCATGTCATTTTAAGTGAACTCCTTGCACCCCTTTTATTTATTTCAACTTCCAAATCAGGTTCCAGGCCCCCGCGAATGATACAATTCATCTTGTTCTTTTTCAAAAACTATATATTTAGAGATTTGCATTCAGAGCAATGTAGCTTACATTCTAAATATACATCGCAAAGCGCTAATTTGGACAAATTACATATTTAGATAAGTTTGTTATAGATTAATGAAAGTGAAGATGATTGACAATTAAATATGAGAGGGTAAACTAGAAAAGAATAAATTAATTATTAGGGGAGAACTAATGGTTAAAAATACAACTTCGAGGCGCACAAAAAAAATTGCTGGTCTCTCGTCAGTCCAATTGATAGTACTATTTTATGCTAGTGCTGTGTTAATATCTACTTTATTACTTTGCTTACCAATTGCACATAAGCCTGGAGTTGAGCTTAGTATTATCGACGGTTTCTTTACAGCTGTTAGTGCTATTAGTGTAACGGGTCTAACCGTTGTCTCTACCGCTGACACTTTTAGTATCCCAGGAGTCTTTATCTTAATGTTTATATTTCAATTGGGTGGAATAGGCATTATGACGCTTGGAACGTTTATTTGGTTAATTATAGGGAAACGAATTGGTTTTAAAGAACGGCAACTCATAAGAATTGACCATAACCAATCCACGTTTTCAGGATTGGTTAACTTAATGAAACAAATACTATGGTTAATTATTTTTATCGAATCTATTGGTGCAGTTATATTAGGAACGTATTTCTTAAAATATTATACTACCTGGCAGGAAGCTTTTTTACATGGTCTATTTACTTCAGTTAGTGCTACGACTAATGCGGGTTTCGATTTAACCGGACAATCATTTATTCCATATGCACATGATTATTTTGTACAATTTATCACGATGGTTCTTATCGTTTCTGGAGCTATTGGCTTTCCTGTTTTAATTGAAATTAAGGAATACATAACCCATAAAGGGGATTATCCATATAATTTTTCATTATTCACAAAAGTGACGACAACAACCTTCACTATTTTGGTGATTCTTGGTACCCTTTTTATTCTTTTATTAGAATGGAATCATTTTTTTTCAGGCATGACATGGCATGAGAAATTCTTTTATTCTTTTTTTCAATCAGTTACAACTAGAAGTGGTGGTTTAGCAACCATGAATGTGAATGAGTTTTCAGATCCTACCTTATTATTGATGGCAATTTTTATGTTTATAGGTGCTTCGCCCTCGAGTGTAGGTGGAGGAATTCGAACTACTACATTTGCAATAATGTGTTTAAGTATCTATTTTTATGCAAAAGGTAAAAACTCAATCAAAATATTTCATCGAGAAATTGATCCTCAAGATGTAACAAGAGCATTTATAGTTATTACAACTGCTATCATAATTTGCGGTGTGGCCGTAATTATTTTGGCAGCTATAGAGCCCGTTCCAATTTTAGCACTAATCTTTGAGGTATCCTCAGCATTTGGTACTACAGGGCTTTCGATGGGGATTACGTCTGAATTAAGTACAATAGGAAAATTGGTATTATCAGCACTTATGTTTATTGGAAGAATCGGCATTTTCTCATTTCTGTTTTTAATTCGTGGCCATGAAAAACCTGAAAAATATCATTACCCAAAAGAAAAAATTATTATTGGATAAATCAATAACTAAACAAAAGGCAAAAGGATTAGTTTACCTTTTGCCTTTATTAACTTCTGACAAGTTTCTTATCGTTTTGGATCGCTTTGTCCTCAATTTTTTTTTCGATTTTTTCTAGTGCTTCTTTATCTTGTAACAAGCTCTCCTTGTTCGCTTCAACTAATTCCTTGAAATTAAATTTTTTCGCTTTAATTGTTTCCACCCTCCCTCCACTATATTTACTACTAATGATATCTCAACGCTAAGTATAATACAATTTAAAATTTTCAGATAAATGGACTCGATTGTGACAACTTTGTTAATTTAATAAATGTCCAATAAATTATAAGAAAGCCATTTGGAATATTTTGGGCGCGAGTTATGATCTAAATAATTTCTATAAGTAATGAATTATTATATTTAAAAGTTTATAATAAAGGTAGAAGAAAGTTAGCTATTGTCTTGGTGGTTATTTTAAGTCAAATATAAAGTATTTATGGGTAGACAAATAGCGATAAGGTGGTTGGTCTAATGCCTATTTTAAAGAAAGAAGTATATGATTACCAGGAAGAATGCAATAACAAGAAAAAATTAAAAGTAGGAAAGCTTGTCAAGCAGGCTCTCAAAGATTATCTAAAGGAATATAAAGGTCATGGTGCTCGGCCTCTGTTTCCCCGTAGAGAAGGCTGGCAAACTGATAATAAAAGGACATTAAGTTAGTCCAAAGAAATAATATCAAAATACAATGGTAACCACTAAAGGATACCATTTATTTTTTTGTTCGCTAATTGCTTTTATTTAATATTAAGAAAATATTCATGATGGATTAAATTACCTAAATAAAATATTTGCAAAGGGTGTTGACTAAAGAATCATTCGGGTTTAAAATTATCAGAAAATATTAATAAATCAAATAAAAAAAGGGAAGGATGAAGGAGCATGCTTAAGGCAGTCGAGATTAAACCTGAGGAGAAAACACAAACGCAAACTAAAACACAAAGTGAGAATGAATCAGTTATTCAATATATTTGTGACCTTTATAATGATCGAAGCTAAAAGGTTCTATTTAGACAATAATTGTGTGGGCTCAGCTAATCATAATATGATTTTATAGAGCAGCATGCTTCAATAACAGAAACTTTCTATTAATCAGCTATTATTACAGATGTAACAAAATGTTTTAATTTTTTTGGCAAAAATGTGAAAGTTATCACGTGTGTATAGTTATAACCGCTAAATCGTCATAAAATAATGTTAGAAATAAATATGGTTTAACAAACGAAAGGTGGCGCATTATTGTTATGGCGGGCACAGCAGTACTTTACCGTAATGAACAGGATGTATTAGTACTTGAGGATGTAGAAAAAGAACAATATGAAGAAATAAAGAAACAATGTAATTGTAAAGAATGTAACTGCGTCGTAAACAACAAAAAGGTCAACCTTGGAAAAGTAAATATTATTGGCTTTAAAGAAGATCAAATTGATTGGGACTATGGTTATTAAAATATTTACGTCAAAAAAGAGCTGGACATAAGTCTAGCTCTTTTCTTTTTCGCTATTACATTGATAGAATACGAGGGAATAGAATATTATTTTCCAAGTGTACATGGGTAAACATATCTGTTTCAAGTGCTTCTAATCGTTGGTATGTTAGTGTGTAGGTCATACAAGCACCAGGAGGTAATGTGAAATCATTTGTAAGCTCTCTAATCTGTTTTAGCAAGTCTCCTGCTTGGTCATGCTCTGATTCAAGCTCGATTATGGCTTTCTTTAAGGATTCTAGTTTATCAGAAGAAGGATTTTCATCATAATCTTTAATCAAAGGGAATACACTTTGTTCTTCTTTAATTAAATGTTCTATTAATTCTTTTTTTAGGTCGTGATATTTATTATAGACCTCAGCTAAATGTGGATGATTCATACCATGAACACGGTATACTTTTGTAACAAATTGACCTAACTGCGGTAACTCTTCATTTAAAAAAGCATGGTGCGTGTGAATAACATGATCAATGATTTTGAGATTAGACGCATCTGACCAATTAACTTCATTTCCATTTTGAGTTTGAGCTTTTGAATATGAGTCGTTTAACTGGTCTACAATTTCTTGTTCGTTTAACTCTTTCTCTTTAATTACTTCCTTTAATGGCTGATTGCCACCACAACAGAAATCTATTCGATACTTTTTAAAGAGATCAGCTGCTTGTGGAAATGCTGTTACAATATCCCCTACATTCATTTCACTATTTATCTTTAATAACATTGTCAATGTATTTACCTCCTGTTATTTGAAGTAATTTAAATATAAACCATCTAGACTAACTTGTCGGTGATTCAAATCACAGGGCAATGAATAGTTGTTATTTACTTATGGAAAAAGAAAAAAAGTAAATTACCTTGCGTGAGAAGTTAAAAATATTCTAATTGGCAGTTTTTGAAAAAAAGACAATAAATTGTCATATTTTAACGTTTAATTGCTTGTGTAGCCATGTACAATTAAAAATAATATATACTTGAAATTTTATATCAACTGCAGCCAATGAAATCGGAATCAACAGTAGTTTTTGTAACAACAAGATTAAACTAAAACAATAGTGTAAACGTTTTCAATACGCCGTTCTAGTAATTAGAGTATGAAAAGAAATTACTTTTTTGTGCTCTTATTATATACCTAATAGTTCATAAAAGGTGTCCAGTTACTATAGTAACTATTTGACACTGACTACTGAGAGGAGTGTGTTTTGTCCATGCATATCGTTGTTTGTGTTAAACAAGTACCAGACACAAAAATTATCAAGGTCAATCCAAAGACTAACACTTTAGATCGACGTGGTGTCCCTGCCATATTAAACCCGTTTGATGCACAAGCTGTTGAGACAGCTGTGCGGATTAAGAACCAGGTCGGAGGAAAAATATCCGTTCTTTCAATGGGGCCACCTCAAGCTGTTCAGGTAATTAAGAAGAGTATAGAAATTGGTGCAGATAAAGGTTTTTTAATAACTGATCGTAGGTTTGCTGGTGCAGATACTTTAGCAACTAGCTATGCACTATTTAAAGCTTTAGAGAAAATCTCTGATGAGGAAACAGTTGATTTAATCATCTGTGGACTGCATGCAATTGATGGAGACACAGGACAAGTAGGACCTGGAATAGCAAGACGTCTAGATATCCCACCTGTAACAAAAGTTATTAAGATCGAAGAAATTAATGCATGCGAAAGAACTATTAAAGTACACAGGAAGATTGAAGATGGCTATGAAGTTATTAAAGCTAAGCTTCCATGTTTACTAACAGTTGAAAAGGAAATAAATGAAATTTCCTATTCACCTCTTCCAAATATGATCAAAGCGGCTAGATATAATCCTGTAATCTGGACTGTTGATGATTTTGCTGATGTTGATATTTCGCAGTTAGGTCTCAAGGGATCACCGACTGTTGTAGGCAAAATGTGGGCACCACAACCACCAGAAAGTGCGAAGTTGTTGGAAGGAAGTTCGTCTAAGCAAGTTAGCGAAATGGTTACTGTTTTACTAACTGAAAAGCTCGAACTATTCGAACAGAAATAGGGGGATAAACATGATTGAAGAGTATAAAGGTGTCTGGGTATTTATCGAAGAAAGAGAGGGTGAAATTGTTGGGGTTTCACTTGAGCTTTTAGGTGCGGGACGAGAACTTGCAGATAAACTTGGCGTACCACTCGCGGGAGTACTTTTAGGTAATAATATAAAATGTTTGCCACAGGTTTGTTTTGAATATGGTGCAGATGAAGTATATATAATTGATGACCCAATACTAGAAAATTATCGAACTGAATCTTTTATGAAAGGATTTAGTTACCTATGCAATAAATATAAACCTGAAATTATACTTTATGGAGCTACAGCAAATGGTAAGGATTTGGCAAGTGCGATTGCAACGGATGTTAGCACAGGTTTAACCGCTGATACAACAATGCTTGATATAGATCTGGAAAAACGATTACTTGAGGCAAGCCGCCCTGCGTTTGGTGGAAATATTATGGCAACTATTTTATGTAAAAAGCATCGCCCACAAATGGCAACGGTAAGACCAAAGGTAATGAAAGCTTTAACTCCAGAGCAGGGTCGTACAGGTCGGACGATCGAAGAAAAACTAGACTTACAAGAAAGTAGTTTAAGAACAAAGGTGCTGGAAATTGTAATAAATACTACAAGGAAGGCTAGTTTAGCAGATGCCCACATTATAGTAGCTGGAGGGAAAGGAATGGGAGATGAAAAAAACTTTCAATTACTTTATAAATTGGCAGATGTTCTTGGGGCTAGTGTAGGGGGGACTCGGGATGTAGTTGAGGCTGGATGGCTGGACCATCATCTTCAAATTGGTCAAACAGGAGAAACGGTTATGCCAAAGATATACTTTGCGTTTGGGATTTCAGGTGCGATTCAGCATGTAGTTGGAATGAAAAACTCAGAATTAGTTATTGCAGTAAATAAAGATCCAAATGCCGCTATATTCAATGCGTCACATTATGGAATAGTAGGAGACGCAATGGAAATAATTCCTCTATTCATTAATGAATTTAAAGCAGCCTTAGAAATGTCCGGAGGTGTAGTAGAGCATGTCTGAGAAATTTGATGTTGTTATTGTAGGTGCAGGACCAGCGGGAGCAGCTTGTGCATACACAAGTGCAAAAGCAGGTTTAAAGGTCTTATTAATTGAACGCGGGGAATATCCAGGTTCAAAAAACGTAATGGGCGGTATTTTATATAGAAAGCAATTGGAGGACATTATTCCAGAGTTTTGGAAAGAGGCACCGCTTGAAAGACCAATTGTCGAGCAGCGGGCATGGATGTTGGACGAAAAGTCATGTGTTAGTACTAGTGTTAAAAATGTTGAATGGGGGGTGGCTCCGTATAATTGTTTTTCTGTGCTACGAGCTAAGTTTGACCAATGGTTTGCTGAAAAAGCGGTAGAAGCAGGGGCATTGCTAATTAATGAAACTTTAGTAAAAGAGTGTATTGTCGAAAACCGAAAGGTTATTGGTGTTCGTACAGACCGACCGGACGGAGATGTTTATGCTGATATTGTTGTTTTAGCTGACGGCGTAAATTCATTACTTGCTAAACAGCTTGGATTTCATAAAGAACTACGTCCAGATGAAGTTGCACTTTGCGTAATGGAGGTATTAAATCTCCCTGAGAAAGTAATCGATGATCGTTTTAATGTAGAGGAAGGTCATGGCGTAGCGATAGAGATTTTTGGAGATGCAACAAAAGGAAATTTGGGAACATCATTTATATATACCAATAAAGAAAGTATTAACATTGGTGTAGGAGTAACATTATCAAGTATGAAGAAAGAAAAGATTCGCCCATATGAATTATTGGAATATGTTAAAAATCATCCAATGGTAAAACCACTCATTAAGGATGCAGAATCTGCTGAATATTTGGCACACCTTATTCCTGAAGGAGGGTACCATTCCATTCCAAAATTATATGGGGATGGAGTACTTGTCGTAGGGGATGCAGCACAATTTGTAAACGGAATACATCGCGAAGGTTCTAACATGGCGATGACATCTGGAAAAATGGCAGCTGACACAATTATTGAAGCTAAGCAGAAAAATGATGTGTCAGAACGGGCACTCTCAAAATATAAAGTAAAAGTTATGGAGAGCTTTATTGGACAAGACCTTGAAAAATATAAGGATGCTACTCATACGTTTGAGACAAACCCTCAATATTTCAAGGAGTATATTCCATTAATTAATAAAGCGGCTAGCAGTTTCCTATCAGTTGATGGTATACCAAAACGCGACAAGCAAAAAGAAAGTATAAAAATGATGATCGGTAATAAAGGAACACTAGGTGTAGTGAAGGATGTATATCGGGCATGGAAGGTGATGAAATAATGGCTAAAATGGCGACTACACTTGAAGAGAAACAATATTTAGTTCGCTATAAGGCGGACAAAAAATCGCATTTAACTATTTTGGACCATGACACCTGTGCGACAAAATGTCCTGATAAAATTTGTACGCTCTTTTGTCCTGGTGAAGTATATAAGTGGGAAGAATTGGGACGTATGTTTGTCGGATATGAAGGTTGTCATGAATGTGGGAGCTGCCGTATAGGATGTCCGAACGACAATATTAAATGGGAATATCCAAAAGGTGGTCTAGGTATTGTATTTAGATTAGCTTAACATGTTGGCAACTGCTTTTGTAGGATTAGTAATTATGAAAAATCGCCTTTTAGGAGCTTTTTTACAATCGTGTGAATCGTATACTTAAAGATTGTAAAAGTTCACAGAGTGTAATTTACTCTGCGTATGATAGTGCATACAATTACCGAATTTATCCTTGGTTTCAAAGAAAAGGCTGAAAGTGGGGAGATTTATATGTTTAACATGCCTAATTATAAGGAATTCTACCAAAAAGCATTGATACCAATGAGGGAATATGATATGGAGAATTTTTGTATTAAATTTTGTAACGACTGTGATAACTGCATTAAAGCCAATCATTGGCTAATTGCTCTAGAAGGATCCACAAGTTCCGAAAAAAGTGAAATGTATGTGTGGAAGGTTGTAGTATATCCAGCGAAAGAAACAGGTGTTTTTGGGGCATTAAATTTACCATATTATAAATCAAAGACGTATATGGCATTTTCAGAGGCGGATGAAGAATCCAAAAGGATTATTCAAAAAATTAATGTTGCGCAATTAACAGCAGAAATGATGGTTAGTTGAATTATTGTTTTTGAGATATTTTTTTGATAAAAATATTGACACAGACTCCTTGTTTAACAGATAATATAGACAAATTATTTTTTTTAAAATTAATTAATTTACTTGCGTTGAAGAGGATTAGTAAATAGTGATCATACGAAAGAGAGTGAAATCCACCGGCTGAAAGATTTCATCGTAACAAAGACACTTTTGAACCTGCCTTTGAGCAGTTAGCTGAAAACTAACCGGTAATCCCCGTTATGGATGCTAAGAGGGCTTTATATTCAGAGTAGATATAATGATCATCGTCAAATATCTTCCTTGAGTTTAGTAATAATTTTTTTATAAGCCAAAAAAAGGTGGTACCACGAAAGACAAAACTCTTCCGTCCTTTTCAAGGATGAAGAGTTTTTTTATTTTAGGCAGTATTAAAGTTGCTGTTGATTTCCGCGCCTATCAACCAGCAGACTTATAAATAAATCAGCTTTAACACAGCCTTATTTGAAAAGTTAAGAAGTAATAATTTGTATTTACTTGGCAAGTTTTTAACACAGTGTCTATACTTATGAGCTTGTAGTAAGTGGTTACAAACTAGATCGTTTAAAAAGAGATCACTTTTTGAAAGGAGTATTAAATGTGGCCAAACAACGAATTGTTGTTAAAATAGGAAGTAGCTCATTAACCAATACAAACGGTGGCTTATCGATAGAAAAATTAGCTGAACATGTCGAAGCATTATCTCTATTAAAAAGATTTGGGCATGAAGTAATCTTAATTTCATCAGGTGCTGTTGCTGCAGGTTTTAAAGGACTGGGTTATCCGACACGCCCGGTCACGATAGCTGGTAAACAAGCTGCTGCTGCAGTTGGGCAAGGTTTGTTAATGCAAGGTTACACAGAGCAATTTAAGAAACACAATATAGTTACCGCGCAATTATTATTGACAAGATCTACATTCTCAAACAAAGATCAGTATAATAATGCATATTCTACGTTGTCTGAATTATTAAAACGGGATGTATTACCAATCATTAATGAAAATGATTCTATTTCTGTTGATGAATTAACATTTGGTGACAATGATATGCTGTCAGCATTAGTTAGCGGTTTAGTACATGCTAATTTTTTAGTCATTTTAACAGATGTCAATGGATTATATGACCAAAATCCTAAAGATAATCCAAAGGCAAAAAAATATAATTTCTTACCTGAAATTACAGATGCGCTTTTTGAATCAGCTTCTTCATCTGGATCGAAAATGGGAACAGGTGGCATGAAATCCAAAGTAGAGGCTGCACGTACTGCTCTTTCTTTAGGTGTAAACGTATTTATCGGCACAGGTGAAGGCTCTGAAAAATTAGTAGACATTTTAAGTGGTAAGGGTGATGGAACGTATATTGGGCATCCCAATCAAGCTGGTGTTACTAACTTAAAACAATGGCTTTCACTGCATTCTAAAGTTGCTGGTGTAATTGAAGTTGACCAAGGTGCTGTACAAGCATTGTTAGAGAAAGGGAAAAGTCTACTGCCTGCTGGAGTTACGAATATTTTAGGGGACTTTGTTGCTGGTGACGTTGTGGAAGTTGTTTCGCCAAAGGGTGAAGTGATAGGTAGAGGCGAGGTTAATTATTCTTCCTTAGACTTAGTTAAAGTAAAAGGATTATCAACAGATGAAGCAAAAGGGATGATTGATCATGACCAATCGGTCGTTATTCATCGGAATCAGTGGGTAACGTTAAGAAAGGAGAAAATAAAAAAATGAGTGAATTAATAGAAAAGGCTAGAAAAGCAAAAGAAGTAGCCGTTGAACTTGCTGTAAAAACAACAGAACAAAAAAATGATGCATTAATGAAGATTAGTGCGCAGCTAATTAAAGAAACCGAATTTATTTTAAGCGAAAATGAAAAAGATCTAATGACAGGAGAACAAAACGGTCTTACTGTTTCTTTGCTTGACCGTCTCAGATTAACAGAACAGCGTATTAAGGATATGGCTGATGCTTTAATCCAATTAACAACATTAGAGGATCCAATTGGAGAAGTGATGGATTCTTGGGAACGACCTAATGGATTAAAAATACAGCAAATACGGGTGCCATTAGGCGTTGTCGGGATGATTTACGAAGCGAGACCAAATGTAACTGTGGATGCATCTAGCTTATGCTTAAAAACTGGAAATGCAGTTATTTTACGGGGAAGTTCAACTGCTATCCATTCTAATAAAGCGCTTATAAATGTCATACACCGTGCATTAGAATTATCAGAGATCCCTATTGCTGCTGTGCAATTATTAGAAGACACGAGTAGGGAAACTGCCTCACAATTGTTCAAATTAAATGATTATTTAGATGTACTTATCCCACGTGGTGGCGCAGGGTTAATTAAGTCCGTTGTTGAGAATTCTACTGTACCAGTATTAGAGACGGGTGTTGGCAATTGTCATATCTTCATTGACGAATCTGCTAATAAAGAAATGGCTATAAATATTGCTGTTAATGCAAAAACACAACGTCCTTCTGTTTGTAATGCTGCTGAAACGATTTTAGTACACCAAAATTGGGCGTCTAATCACCTCAATGAATTAGTTGCTGCACTTGAGGATAAGAAAGTGGAAATTCGCGCTGATGAGAAATTAAGAGAGTTAGTTCCGTCATTGAAGAAAGCTACTGATGAAGATTGGGGAACTGAATACCTCGATCTAACAGTTGCTATGAAAAGCGTGCCTAATATAGAGATGGCAATTAGCCATATCAACAAATATGGTTCAAAACATTCGGAAGCAATAATAACTGATATGGAAGAGAATGTTGTGAAATTCTTTAATTATATCGATGCTGCGGCATTATATCACAATGCCTCAACAAGATTTACGGATGGATTTGAATTTGGATTTGGGGCTGAAATTGGTATAAGTACGCAAAAACTTCATGCTCGTGGACCGATGGGGCTTCCGGCACTTACTTCAACTAAATATATAATTAATGGTACTGGTCAGCTGAAATAAAAAATTATTGACCAATAGTGAAATTAGCATATAAAATAAATGTAATTATAAGGCCTCCGACGTTTTTGTAGGAGGCCCAATGTATACTTATTAATATTTTTACTTGAAAAATCCCAAGGAGAATGGAACATGATAATTCGTAAAGCGGTGATTCGTGATGTTGATGCTATATTTGAATTAATAGATTTATATGCAAATGAGAATCTTCTGTTACCCCGAACACATCTTTCACTATATGAAAATATTCAATGTATTAGAGTAGTAGAACAAGACGGTGAGATAATTGCTGCTGGGGGTCTTCATGTTTTAGGAAAAGATCTAGCAGAAGTACGGTCACTCGTGGTTAATGAAAAGGCAAAAGGAATTGGGATCGGTAAGAAAATTGTTTTTGCTTTAATTGAAGATGCAGATACTTTAGGTGTTGAGAATGTATTTTCTATGACCTACCAAGTTGATTTCTTTAAAAAATGTGGGTTTAAAATCATAGATAAACAAGAACTGCCACAAAAAATTTGGAAAGATTGTATGAGTTGTCCAAAGTTTCTTAATTGCGATGAGACAGCGTTATTAATTAAAGTTGCTGATTATAAAAAAGAATATCGCGATAGTAAAAGTTATTTGTAAAACAAATAAGCAACTCGTCCATTTGTGGTCAGTTGCTTATTTTAAGGAGACGAGAGCTTATGTATAAGCGAAATGAATCCTTTCGTTACCAATTTGCGCCACCGATTTTAGGAGAATTTAAACTGACGATGATTGGTGACCGACCTATAAATAGCTCAAGTGGAATAATCCATATCATAGATATTAGTCAAGGTGGAATTAAGTGTAAAATCCCTTTTGATATTGATGTAAAACAATCTGTTAAGTTGCGGCTTTCTTTTAAGATTAACGATAATGTTTTGAAACTTACTGGTATGTTTATTTGGAAACAAAAAAAGATTAATCAATACTATTATGGAGTAAAACTTGATACCAATGACACTTTATATACAATACTAAAGGAAGAGTTAAAACGTTATGAACAATCAAAGCGTACATCACGAGATAATGAGTAATTGAGTGATGATACGCTTATTCCCCTTAGCTTAGTACACGATGTGTATTTTCTTCTTTACATCTACTGTACAGAAAAGTACCTTCTATAGTATCTGTCCATCCTTTTATGAAAATTACCTCTAATCACATTGTTGTTCTGCCCGCCCATAATGTCTACATATTTAGTTAATAATTTTGATCCATTGTACGGTATAAGTACCATGACCATTAATATTCTCATAGATAACTCTTAAAAAGAATAATGTTTGTAACTCTTTTACCTATATTTTCGTCGATTTATATATAAAGTCATTTGGAGGTGATTTTTATGAGAAGAACATTGTTTATCGTTATTATATTAGTACCTTTATTGCTAGTAGCCTGTGGGAATGCAGGGTCCGAAAGTAGTTCGGAAAATAGCTCTATTGTTAGGGACGGGCAGGCGGGAGTTGCTTCATCCGAAGAAGTGGCTATAGAAAGCACAGATAACAAATTAGCTGAAGATGTTCATTTAGACAATAGATTGGTTGCATATAAGGCAGAATTTGCAGTAGAAGTTCAAGGATTAAAAGACAAAATTAAAATAATTCAAGAAGAGATTACTAATAAGGGTGGCTTTACTGTTGAATCCTATATTTATGACGTTGGTGAAGGGAGACAAAATGCTAGAATAGTTGCTAAAGTCCCCCAGCCTGAGTTTGAAAATTTTTTAAGTTTTATTGAATCAGAAAGTGAGCGTGTAAATGAGCGAAATATTCATGGAGAAGATGTCACGGAAGAATATGTTGATTTGGATTCAAGATTAAAAGCTAAGAGAGTTGTTGAAGAACGACTGTTAACCTTTATAAGTAATGCCAAAACAACGAAAGAATTACTTGAAATTTCTAGTGAACTAGGCACTGTTCAAGAACAAATTGAACAAATTGAAGGAAAGCTCAAATACTTGCAGAATCGTACAAATTTTTCGCTAGTTACTATAAATTTGTATGATGCAGAAATTATTGTACCAGCTCTAGCTAAAGACCATTTAAACACGTGGGAACGAGCTCAAAAGAGCTTTGTAGAAACAATTAATATATTAAGAGAAGTAAGTGCTGGAATTATCATTTTCTTAGTTGGATTTTCACCAATATGGTTGATAGGTATCCTTCTTCTTTCGATTATTTGGCTAGTGCTAAAAAGAAAAAAAGCAATTAAACGTAATAATACAAGCGGCCAGGAGTAAACTAGCCGCTTGTATTGCATTAGACTTAATAAAATTATGGTAGAACCTCGATATTTTCAGTTTCTGGATCAACAAGATACCAACCTCTTGTTGCAGTATGCTCCGTGGTCTTTCCTTTGTCAATAATATCATAGACATGAATGACAAATTTGCCTTTCTGATTATGGTCGTATTCAACAAAAGTATCTGTACTATCTCCGAGCTCTAGATATTGTCTAATTAAGTTCTCGGCTTGCTGAACTTCCATTGGTTTTGTTTCTTCACTTTGTGCTTTTTCAATTTTTCCTTTATCATCATGCGTACTATTTGATTCATTTTGATTAGCTACATTTTGAAGGCTTTTATCTTCGGCTAGAGTTGTTGATGGAGCTTCGGTACTATTTTCGCTACATCCTGTGATTAATAGCATGGAAATCAACGTAAGTATCATTGGCAGTCTACTCAAGTGGTTCACCTCCGTCAATTAAATGGTTAATATTGCATATTTTACCACATTTATTAACAAATAAAAAAAGCCATCGAAATTGGCTTTTTAATTGGAAAAAGAATATATAAAATACGCTAAACGATCAAAACATAGGTATTAAACTCATTGAGACCCTTTCATAATTTAGAGTGGCAGCTTATTAAATAATCTTTTATCTATTAAATTTGAGTCGATCGGACATGAGTTAGAGTCACGACCATATTGCCATGCCCAGATATTGCTATCACAATTAGTTTTTCTCGGATTGAAAGGCGGTGCTTTACGATTTCCAGTAACACCTATATGAGGCTCGGCACTCCATAAAATAGACTGCGTTTTAACTTGGTTGTTATTTTGAGCCGCTGCGCAAAATTCATCATTAAAACGACCTTCATTGGGATCATGATAAAAGCCACTTAAAAATCCGCTTGGGTACATGGTTTCAACCCATGCTTGGATCCAGGCATTATCAACCTGAAAAAATCGTTCTATATTGGCAAAAATAGGCGCGCCTTTTGGAATATCGAGACGTCTAGCATGGAAAATTGCATTTGAGGCGGCAACTTGACCTTCACGATAACCAGTCGCATCTTTAAAATTATTGTAAATGGGTAATAACCTAATACCTTTTGACTTCATAAAGTTAATTTCATCCTTTGATAAACCTTCGGAAGCATTGGGAACTGTAGTTAAGTACCTTCCCCAATAATTTGGATAACCAAAATTGTTCATCACGCATTGGTATAAACTTGGAGTTACTTTTTGGGCGGAATCGACTCCCCAGATATATTTTGCCAATTATTTTACCTCCGATCAAGATTTTACAGTACTAAAAAAAAACCCATATTATGTATATGATTTTTTTGTTCAAAGGTGCCCTGAAATTATAGATACAAAAAACCCTGATGAATGATCAGGGTTAGATGTAAAATGTTAGTTTTGTTCGTTTTTTTCTTTCAAAAGGTTATATACATGTTGGACATCTTTATCACCACGTCCTGAAATATTAACAATAATAATATCTTCTTTGCCCAATTGCTTAGCTAGCTTTAAAGTGTAGGCCACAGCATGTGTACTTTCTAATGCAGGAATAATTCCCTCGGTTCTACTTAAGGTTTTGAAGGCATCTAAAACTTCTTCGTTTGAAACCGTATAATATTCTGCCCGACCGCTTTCTTTTAAATAACTATGCTCGGGTCCAACTCCAGGATAATCGAGACCAGCAGCTATTGAAAAAGTGGGCTGCGGATTGCCTTCCTCATCTAATAATGTCAGTGTTTTAAAACCGTGAATTACTGCTGGCACACCCTTAGTCATTGTAGCGGCTTGATCAGGCTCAACGCCAATTAAACGCACAGTAGGTTCGTCAATATAATGGGCAAATGCTCCAATTGCATTACTTCCGCCACCTACACAAGCAACAACTGCAATTGGCAAACGTCCTTCCTTCTCTAAGATTTGACGTTTAGATTCTTCACTAATGACAGATTGGAAATGTTTCACCATTGTTGGATATGGATGTGGCCCTACTGCTGAACCTAATAAATAAAAAGTATTTTTGTAGTTGGCTATTAGGTCATTTAATGCTTCATCAACAGCGTCCTTTAATCGGGCTTGTCCCTTTGATACTGCAACAACTTGGGCACCCAACATCTCCATGCGGAATACGTTTAATGCTTGTCGTTTTGTATCCTCTAGTCCCATATAAATCACACATTCAATGTCAAACATGGCGCAAACCATTGCAGTTGCAACACCATGTTGGCCAGCGCCTGTTTCTGCTATTACTCTTTTGGCTCCCATTCTTTTAGCTAGGAGAATCTGTCCAAGTACGTTATTTATTTTGTGGGCCCCCATGTGGTTTAGGTCCTCACGTTTCAGATAGATCTTAGCACCGCCAAGCTTACGTGTTAAGTTTTGGGCAAATGTTAGTGGATTTTCACGGCCAACATATTCCTTTAAATAGTATTTAAATTCTTGATTAAATTCCTCGTCATCCTTGTATTTTTCAAATTGGGTTTCTATATAATCTAGTGCTTCTTGTAATTGTGGAGGAACCATACTTCCACCAAAAGATCCAAAGTAACCTTTTTCCTCTGCTTTAGCTCTACTCATTTTAATGTCCTCCTAAATATCAAATATAATTATATTCTAGCAAATATTCTGACAAATGCAACGCGCTATAAATGGAAATATTGAATTTTAATGTCCTTTAGGGTTTTCTATTTTAAAATGTTTAAATATCAAATATAATAAAATTAATATTTGATATTAGGGAAGGGCGAAAAGTATGAGCTTAAATAATAAAGGAATTTTACTAGAAAGCGGAACCAATGAATTAGAGATTGTTGAATTTGGTGTAGCAAATAATAAATTTGGAATAAATGTAATTAAGGTTAAAGAAATTATTAATCCTGTACCAATCACGGTTGTCCCTCATGCCCACCCATCAGTTGAGGGAATTATTTCAATTCGAGGTGAAGTACTGCCTGTAGTAAATATGGCTACCGTACTTGGATTTCCAGTATCAAGCAATCCGAAACAAGATAAATTCATTGTTTGTGAATTCAATCAAACAAAAATAGTTTTTCATGTTCATACCGTTTCGCAAATTCATCGTATTTCTTGGAAACAAATTGATAAGCCAAGCGAAATGTATTCAGGTTTGGAAAGCCAAATTATTGGAGTCATTAAGATGAACGAAGAAATGGTCCTTCTATTAGATTATGAAAAAATTGTTGTTGATATAAACCCACAATCAGGTATTAGTGTAGATCAGCTTAAGAAACTCGGACCACGTGAACGTTCAAATAAAAGTATTATCATTGCAGAAGACTCTGCGTTGTTAAGAAAACTTTTAGAGGAGACTTTAGAGCAAGCTGGTTATGGTCGACTTACATTCTTTGAGAATGGTCAGGATGCATTAGACTATCTAGAAGACCTAGTAAATACAGGGAGAAATATTGAGAACGAAGTCCAGTTAATTATTACCGATATTGAAATGCCAAAAATGGACGGCCATCATCTAACTAAACGAATTAAAGACCAAGCTGAATTAAGTAAATTACCTGTTATCATCTTTTCATCGCTAATAACAGATGACTTGCGCCACAAGGGGGAAATGGTAGGTGCAACAGCACAGGTAAGTAAACCTGAGATAGTTGAATTGGTTAAACTAATTGATAAATATGTACTTTAGTTAAAGTAGGGGTGCGCACTATTGCGCACTCCTTTTTTACATGCTTTAATCGGTTACTCACAAAAATAAACTAAACCAAACAAAAACTAACTAAATGTGATGGAATTCACTTCTTTTTTTGGTTTTGTTAGTTTATGATAAGGTAGTCAAAATATTATTAAACAGGAGGTGAAAATCAATGGAACATGATCTGTTAAAACCTGAAGAAGTAGCTAAACTATTAAAAATCTCGAAATATACGGTATATGAAATGGTTAAACGAGGAGAATTAAAAGCAATAAGAATCGGAAGGAAAATGCGCTTTGATCCTGATTCGATTACTCAATTTACAAATAAACAACATCCTGTAGTTAATAATCAGCGGGATGTATCAGATCAGATTCCATTTGAACCATTACCCTCTCTTACTAATAAAGAGCCTATTTTGTTTTTAGGTAGCCATGATCATGCAGTAGAAGAGTTAGCAAATACTATAAGAGAGTCAGATCCTAGTGTTCCGTTTTTTACTGGATTTATTGGAAGTCTGGATGGACTTATGAATCTGTATTTTGGGAAAGCAGATATTACGGGCTGTCATTTGTTTGATGAAGAAACTGGACGTTACAATGTACCATTAGTTAAAAGGATTTTCCCAAATGAGTTCATACATATCATTCACTTTGTACAACGAAATATCGGTTGGATTGTGCCAAGAGGTAATCCTAAAAATCTTACATCATGGGATGATTTATCACGGTCGGATTTAAAGATGGTAAATCGCCAGAAAGGCGCTGGTACAAGAATACTATTGGACTATCAGCTAAAACAGCGAAAGATTGATCGCAATAGTATAAACGGTTATGAACAAATAGAACAAACACATTTCAGTTCCGCATCAAAGGTGGCAAGAGGTTTGGCAGATGTTGCTCTAGGAACAGAAAGTGCTGCCAGGACATTTGGATTAGACTTTGTCTTTCTAACGAAAGAAAACTATGATTTTGTTATGAAACAGGGTTTTTTAGAAAGTAACTATGGTCAAGTATTTATGAAAGTATTGCATTCTCCTAGTTTAAAAGAGAAGATTAACAGATTAGGCGGTTATGACGTAAATAACATTGGAAAAATAGTTAAGGAGGACGAATAAGATGGTCAAGTGGAATACAAAAATAAATATAACTGTACTAGGTATGATTGCTTTAATATTGCTAATTTTTATGGGTGGTTGTGGTAACAGTACTGCTCCAGAACAGGAAACGACTAGTGAACAACAAACTGAACAGCCTGCGGCACCAGTCGCGGAGAAAACTAGCGAAGAGAATAAAGGAAACTTTATAATGGCTACGACAACTAGTACTCAAGACAGTGGTCTTTTAGATGTTTTAGTTCCAATATTTGAAGAACAAACAGGATATATGGTGAAGACGATTGCAGTTGGTACTGGAAAGGCATTAGAAATGGGACAAAATGGTGAAGCGGATGTTCTCTTAGTTCACGCACCTGAGTCAGAAAAGCCATTAGTTGATAGTGGTGTGGCGGTTAATTACCAACTTGTAATGCACAATGATTTTGTTATAGTGGGACCGAGTGAAGATCCTGCAGGTATTAAAGGGGCAGCTACAGCTGTAGAAGCATTTACAAAGATTGCGCAATCCGAGAATGTTTTCGCGTCACGCGGTGATGATTCTGGAACACATAAAAAGGAATTAACTATTTGGAAAAACAGCTCTAATGAACCAGGAGGACAATGGTATCAAGAAACAGGACAAGGAATGGGAAGTACGCTTAAAGTAGCATCTGAAAAGGGTGGTTATACATTAACTGACCGTGCTACTTACTTAGCGCTGAAGGACGATTTGGAATTGGAGATATTGATTGAAGGAGAAGAAAACCTGTTAAATATTTACCATGTTATGCAAGTAAATCCAGAAAAATTTGAGATGATTAATGGAGAAGCAGGTAAAGCATTTGTTGAATTTATGATTGCACCTGAAACACAAGAGGTTATTGGTGAATTTGGAGTAGAAGAATTTGGACAACCTCTTTTTTTCCCGGATGCAGTCAAATAATCACTTATAGGTGAGTTTTTATGGAAATGATTATTAATGGTGTGATTGAGGCGTTTCTAATGCTGATCACATTTAATCCAGAAATATATGCAATTACGTGGCTAACCTTGAAAGTTTCAGGGTTAGCTACTCTTATAAGTTTAATTATTGGTATACCGTTAGGGGTTATGTTGGCGTGGATTCATTTTCCAGGACGACGTTTGATCGTCAGTATTGTTAATACAGCGATGGGATTTCCTCCAGTTGTCGTCGGTTTATGGGTGTATTTATTATTAGCTAGAAATGGGCCGTTAGGGGAGTTGGAATTGCTATATACACCAACTGCAATCGTTATTGCTCAGGCGGTGATTGCTTCGCCAATCGTTATGGGTTTAACCAATGCAGCTATAATGCAGGTGGATGAAAAAATGAGAATGCAAATAAAGGCTTTGGGTGCTACTCGTTTGCAGATGTTATTTCTTGTAATAAGAGAAGTACGATTTGCGATAATAGCAGCTATAATAGCAGGGTTCGGTGCCGTTGTATCTGAAGTTGGCGCATCAATGATGGTTGGCGGTAATATTAAAGGTTATTCAAGAGTCTTAACAACAGCTACTGTTATGGAGGTTTCAAAAGGAAATACTCAAGTAGCGATCGGAATATCCGTTATCTTAATGTTATTGGCATACTTAGTAACTCTTGGTCTAACTTTATTACAACAAAGGGATTCAAAAGGATGGTAAATATGATAGATTTACTTGGAATAAAAGTTGTAAAAAAAGGCAAACAAATATTAGATGTAGCCAAACTAAACATTGAATCAAATAAGGTGACGGCAATTATCGGACCAAATGGAGCTGGAAAAAGTACACTATTAAAAGTTATGGCATTATTAGAAATACCATCGGAAGGAACAATTTATTTAGATAAAAATAAAGTTAATCCTGGTAAAATATCAGTGGTTGAGCGACGAAAACTTTCAGTAGTGTTTCAACAACCATTAATGCTTGATACAACAGTTTACCAAAATGTTGCCCTTGGTTTGAAGTTAAGAAAGCAATCAAGAAAGATCATAAACGAAAGAGTAGAACATTGGTTAGCACAATTTGGAGTTACTCAACTATCGAATCAACGCGCACGAACTTTATCAGGAGGAGAGGCGCAACGAGTCTCACTAGCAAGGGCATTAGCAAGTGAACCGGAAATATTATTTTTGGATGAGCCATTTTCCGCACTGGATTTGCCGACAAGAAGAAAACTATTAAAAGACTTAAAAGAAATATTAAACCTTACTAAAACTACAGTGATATTTATAAGTCATGATTATCATGAGGTTCAGTATTTATGTGATGATATATTAATCATGTTTAATGGAAATCTGGTAAATAAAAGTAACAAGTCAGATATATTGAATCTCCAGCAAACCTATCCAGAAGAGCTTTCCGTTTTTTTGAGAGATTGGATGACCCCATTAATCGAAGGATAATAGGTGTATCGGAAAAAGCCGATACCCTTTTTATTTTGAATTTTTTTATAACCGTTGAGAGTTTGTCGGTATTTCCTTTTAAAGAACTATTTAGAATGAGTTGAATTCTGATACAATAGTTATAAGATACTCATGCTATAGTTGCAATATTTACAATTTTATAGTTGATTTAGATTCCCTATTCATTAATTAGATGGATATTTGTAAGAGAGAAGGACCTATATGAGATATTCGTTGATAGATAATGTGAAACAAAGCGAGATTCTTGGACAGACGATCTATACTGGCGATGGTAGAATACTATTAGAAAAAGGAGTAATACTTACAATTGGGCTCATTTCAAGATTAAGACAAATGGGAGTTAATGCTATCTTTTTAATGGATGAGCGTTTTGGAGATATTAAAATTGAGGAGGTAGTTTCTGAGTCGACAAAAAGAGAGGTTATGCAATCATTAGCAGAGTCAGTTCAATATATTCAGTCTGGAAAAGATTTCAATTTGAAAGCGATTAGTAAAACGACTGAAAAAATTATAGATGAAATCTTTCAAAACCAAAATGTACTGACAAGTCTTACTGACATCCGTACCAATGATAATGCACTATTTGTTCACTCCATTAATGTTTGTATTATGTCCGTTATTGTTGGTTTTAAAATGGGGTTAAATCGGAACGAAATTAAAGAATTAGCAATAGGTGCTATATTCCATGATATTGGTAAAATACTAAAATCCCCCCAAAGTAATACTGGTGAAAAGATGAATGATCACACATGGTTGGGGTTTAATTTATTAAGAAAAAAGCATGAGATTAGTACTGTATCTGCACACGTTGCTTTACAACATCATGAAAATGTTGATGGAAGTGGTTGGCCAAGAATGATTACGGGTGATAAAATACCTCTATTTGCCAAAATTGTAGCCGTTACTAATTTCTATGATAATCAAATTGCGCATTTGGATGGTAGTATTCCTGTTAATCCGCATGTGGCATGTGAGAAAATTTTTGCTTTAACAAATACATACTTTGACCATCAAGTTGTGTGGACATTTTTACGCTCGGTTGCTTTTTATCCAACCGGAAGACAAGTTAGGTTAACTACTGGGGAAACAGGTGTAATAGTAGGGCAGAATCAAGGCTTGCCACAGCGACCAATTATTCGTATATTTGAAAAATACAATCAATCAAAGTTTGATGATTATGAAGTAAAGGAAGTCGACTTAGGGAAAAAAACAACTGTTTTTATTAAAAAAATATTATAATCTAGTTAATAAATAAAAGCATAGATGATATGCGAATTCGCCTTCAGGAAATACATATGTTCTATGCTTTTATTATTAAAAATAAGATTGGCCTAGTTTTTTAAATACTGGTTTTTGATATTTTTTCTTTGCGGAAGGCTGTACTGTATTACTAGAGACAGGATTGGCTATTCCGGTATAATCTTGTAGAATCATTTTCGCAGTTGTTAGCGATAACTGTGTTTTGGGATTTCGATAGGAATTATTTAGTTTTCCAAGATGAGGAAGTTTCTCAAAGTCATCTTTGGTAGGAGGAATATGAAAATAATACTCACCAACTGAGACTAGAAGGTCTGATCTTTGTTGACTGTTTTTTGGATTATTTGAAAAATGTAATCCGACTTTTTTTGCTTTTCCCTCTTTAATTAATTTTTCTAGTGCTTTTTTCTTGAGGAAGTATAGGAATTTTGGATTTGGGGCAGCTTTTGCGTGTTTATTAACAATAAAGAGGGCTCGTGAGAGTTCCTCAATTGAGTGTACCATTTTGTCTAAACTCCTTTCATAGGATAATTTATATATTGAATTTATAATAAAGTAGAGTTACCTATTGATACTGATGCAATGTGTTTTTTATTATTATACACTTGTACAGGATTTCCAACAACAAAAAAAGAGAATCGTTCACTCATATAGATAGATAATTTAATGATTTTCATAAAATTGTCAAACCTTTATGTCAGACTCTTGAATTATAGAAGATTAAGAGAAAAATCAAATGCATTCGTTGTTATTACATGATACTATTATTCCGAAAACGACTATTTCAATGTGTTTTTTATTTGAAGGAGGAAGAAAGTTGAAGAAGGTAAGTATACTTACTTTGTTAGCTGTATTGCTATTTGTATCAGGATGCAGTTCTTCTGACGAAGGAACTCTTGAAAAGGAACAGCAGGCAAACATGGCAATGGAATATAATTTAGAGACAAATGACTGGTCACCAATTATGATTGAATATGGTACAGATGAAGCACTCGAGGCATATGCATTTGCGGCAGAGCATCCAGAGGTTACTGATTACATGCCTTGTTATTGTGGCTGTCATGAAACTGATGGACATACTAATAATACTGCGTGTTTCGTAGATAATATCGATGGGAATATTGCGAAACTTGATAGTATGGGACTTGGCTGAGGAATTTGCATTGATATAGCCCGTGAGGCTAAAGCTGAATATGAAAAAGGAACAGATTTAAAAACTATTCGTGATATTGTAGATAGTAAATATGGCGGAAATGGAGTAGAATCAACACCTACACCTATGCCAGAATAAGAGATGTTTTTAACTATTTAATGGACATGTTTCATAGCTTTTATCAAATATAGGTAAAATGCCTTCTTTTGTTGAAAAGAGGGCATTTTTAGTCTATTTTTAGTTTGTTTAATAAGGATACGGACCATATGGGTAATATGGGTTATAATTGTATGGTTGTGGTGAGTATGGTGGATAGGGTGGATAAACATAATTTTGGCCTAACCCTTGTAAAAATGGACTAACTGCTAAGCCAGCAAGAAATGGTAAAAAGGCTCCTCCACTGTGATGTTGTCCATGGTGGTCGTCCTTATGATGCCCATGATGCCCATGATGCCCATGATGCCCATGATGCCCATGATGATACTGTGTTGTTCTTAGATCATGATACATATAATTCACCTCCTAGATATGATTCTACAAGCATCTTATGACAGACAGTTTAAATGGAGCCTGTATTATTAGAATGTGTAAAGGAGAGTTGGCTTTTGCAAGAAAAGTATATGAATATTATCGCTGTAGGAATTGGCGGCGGATTGGGGGCAATGGGCAGATATTTCATTAACATCACCTATATTCATAGTGATTTTCCGATTGCAACCTTTATTGAAAATATATTCGGTAGTTTGTTACTTGGATTTATAACCGGTCTTTCGTTAAAGTTAATTAAGCATACTTGGGTGAAGTTAGCTCTAGGAACAGGATTTTGTGGGGGGTTTACAACTATGTCAACATTTGCAGCAGATTCAGTTACACTTATGACCAATTCGGATTATACATTATCATTAATATATTTGACTGGAACAATAATCGGTTCTTTTATTGCAGTCTATTTTGGATTATTTTTAGGATTGAAACTATCAAATCAACAAGAGGTAAGTGACTCTTGAAAATGCTTATTGTTGGATTGGGCGGTGCCGTTGGGGCTATTTGTAGGTATTTTCTAGGCATATTTATTACTAAATCAAAATTACAACAAAAACTCTCATTTCCGCTAGCTATGTTTGTTGTAAATTTTTCTGGATCGCTAGGGTTAGGAGTTTTCATGAGGAGCTACTATCACATTGGAAGTAATGGTGTTTTATATGATAATGCACTTTATCTATTAGTAGGGATTGGCTTTTTTGGCGCTTTTACAACATTTTCAACATTTAGTCTTGAAGTGATTACTTTAATTAGAGAGAATAAATTATCAACTGCTTTACTTTACATACTATGTACAATTTTTGTGTGCGTAGCTGCTTTTTTTATTGGCTATATTTGGAGTCCTTTTTCCGTACTTCGTTAAAATAAAAAGACGGGTACAGCTTTAGTTTGCTGTACCCGACCTTAAGACAAACACTGTCAACTCTGGTGTTGATAAAAAACGAAAGGGAACCCTTGTTGTTCCAATTCCTCGATTAACGTATAAAGATATCTGTCCTACATTGTAGAATCCTTCATAATAACGAAGGGCCCCAGTTGGAGTAAATATTGGGCCGTAAAAAGGAAGTTGGATTTGCCCACCATGACTGTGTCCTGACAGTTGGATATCAATTGGGAAGTGCAATAGATCGTCAATGGTATCAGGTTGATGTGCTAGCATAATATTGAAGGTCTGATTGTCGAGACCTTCCATTGCTAAAACTGCGTCTGGCCGTCCCAACATTGCATCATCTAACCCACTAATATAAATATAATCTTGCATTTTGTTATAAACTTTTCTATTTTGATTTACTAGTAGCTCAAAATTTGAAGTATCCATTATTTTTTTGATTTCCTCAGAACCATAGCCACCATGATCATGGTTACCGTAAATGGAGAATTTACCTAGTGGGGCACGTAAGTTTTTTAATAAGGGTGCAACTTTGTTAATTTCGTTATATTCGTTAGGTGCATCAATTAAATCACCTGTAAATAGTATTATATCAGGTACTTGTTCATTAATAGTTTCAACTAAATTAGAAAACTGATCTATGGTGTAATTATGTCCTAGGTGAGTATCACTAAATAGAATAATTCTAACCCCATCAAAACTTTTAGGTATTTTTGTTGATATTAATTCGTGTTTGATAATTTTAAGTTGTTTCGGTTCTATATATCGTGCATAACTATACGTTATCGAGGATAACAAAAATGAACCGATACCGATAGATGTTAGTTGCTTAAGAAAGCTTCTTCTTGTTATTTTAATATCTTCAGTTTTCATAGATTATCAACCTAACTTCATTCATTTGAAAGGACCGTAAATCCACATAAGTTCCATTATATCACGGACTATATTTAAAAGTGAATATGAGTAAGGAATATTTCAGGTTGAATTCCTCTACTTGCAGGAATTCATGAAATTTTATTGAAATTATATAAGGTCGAAAAAAGGAGTGATGTTAATTGTTTACTGAATTAAATCTACCTAAAAGGTTATTAATGGGTCCTGGTCCAAGTGATGTTCATCCGAATGTATTACGTGCGATGGCGTCTCCGCTTGTTGGACATCTTGATCCTGCATTTTTAGAAATTATGAATGAAACAATGGAACTTTTACGTCAAGTTTTTCAAACGAAAAATAAAGTAACTTTGGCAATGTCAGGTACAGGTAGTGCAGGTATGGAGACAATATTTGTTAATCTAATTGAGCCTGGTGATAAAGTAGTTATTGGCGTAAATGGCCTGTTTGGACAAAGGATGGTAGACGTTGCATCACGATGTGGTGCTGAAGTAATTGAGATTACAGCACCATGGGGTGAAATTATTCAACCAGAACAAGTAGATTATGTTTTAAAACAATACTCCGCTGATGTAAAACTAGTTGCTGTTGTTCATGCTGAAACATCAACAGGTGTGAAACAGCCACTGAAGGAATTAAGTGAAATTGTACATTCACATAATGTGCTTTTTGTTTGTGACATGGTGACCTCTCTTGGTGGAATTCCAACCAAAATTGATGAATATCATATTGATGCAGCTTATAGTGGTACACAAAAATGTCTTAGTGCACCACCAGGGCTTGCTCCCGTGACTTTAAGTGATCGGGCTGTGCAGGTATTATCTAAACGAAATTCTAATGTTCAAAGTTGGTATTTAGACCTCTCAATGATTCAAAATTATTGGAGTAATGAACGGTTTTATCACCATACAGCACCAATTACAATGGTCTATTCTTTGCGTGAGGCTTTGCGCTTAATTGTTAATGAGGGTTTAGAGAATGTATTTAATCGCCATGAACTTTATGGTGGGGCATTGCATGCAGGTTTAGAAGCAATGGGATTAGAATTACTTGTCAAAAAGGAGCATCGACTCCAACAATTAACATCTGTATACATACCAAATGGGGTTCAAGATGCTGAAGTTCGCCAAAGATTACTTCGAAAATATAATCTAGAAATAGGTGGTGGTCTTGGCGAGTTAAAGAGTAAAATCTGGAGAATTGGCTTGATGGGTTATAATGCTCGTCAAGATAATGTAACGTATTTATTAGCCGCCCTAGAAGATGTATTACGTGAACAGGGCTACCATTTTATTTCTGGCGCCGCTCTAGAAGCCGCTAACCGCTATATTCGGGAAAATGAATAAAGAATAATGAAGCCTGGTGAAATTCTTCAGGCTTTTTACTTATGATGAGTTTTTATTAATAAGGGAAAAAGAAGAGCAAAATGTTAGTAATGATGGAGGTGTACTAAACATTAAACCAATCTTGAAAACATCAAAAAGATACTAGGTTAGAAATATGAGACGCCCTAATGGAAATAAATGATAAAGTATCAAATCAATAAAGTAGGTCTAAATTGTATAATTATGCTAAAATTATATCAGTAGATAATTTGATTGGAAAGTAGTAAGGGGGGATCACTAAGTGGATCCATTAGATATTATAACGAACAAAGAATTGATTTCTCCTTTTTATCAGCCTGTTTTTAGTGCGGATGAACAAAGAGTAATTGGCCATGAAGTGTTAGGTAGGTTTTCTACAAAAACTGGAATAGTAAGTTTAGGAACATTTTTTCATGATGATTCTGTGCCCGATGAATACCGGGTAGAAATTGATGATTATGTTACGAAACTGGCAATTGAAAAGCTGTTAACAAATAATGATGATGACCTCTTAATTTTCATTAACAGAAACCCTAATCTTTTAATGAATGATCGCGGTGAATCTTTACTAAATTTATTACTAGTTTTTCAAGAACAGGGGTTTGATCTGAATCGAGTTGTATTAGAAATCACTGAGCATGATTTTAGCGGAGATATTGATCATTTAAACCATGTTGTTACATATTTCCGTACATATGGGATTAAACTTGCTGTTGATAACGTAGGAAAAGAAGGTAGTAATCTCGAACGACTACGCCTTCTTGAACCAGATATTTTAAAAGTAGACTTAAGATTTTTGCGACAATCGACAACTGCACAATCTTATTTAGATGTATTATATTCATTATCGTTATTGGCAAGAAAGATAGGTGCGGCTCTTTTATATGAGGATATAGAGACATTGTATCAACTTCAGTATGCATGGAAAAATGGTGGCCGTTACTACCAAGGGTTTTATTTAGCACAACCGACAGGCGACTTTTTAAATAGAGACGCCCTTAGAGAAACGTTAAAAAGAGAATTTCAACGATTTATTGCTCAGGAAAAACGAAAAATCTCAGCTCAATATGATATCTGTAACGAGTTTTCAAATCGATTTGCTCAATTGAGCGGCAAGCTTAAAACAAAAGATTACGATCAACTTCTCATTTCTGTTTCACAATTGTTTTCGAATGAAAGTTTTCGGATTTATATCTGCGATGAAGACGGTTTCCAGCAATCAGCCAATCTTTATAAAGAAAATAGACAAGACTGGGTTCTTAAACCAGAGTATATCCAAAAAAATTGGAGTTGGCGTCCTTACTTTTTAGAAAATATTGCACGTATGATTTACGAACGGAAAGGTATATTATCTGATTTGTATAGTGATATTGAAACTGGTCAAACGATTCGTACGTTTTCATATCCAATTTCAAATCAATTATTTATTTTTATAGACCTATCCTACGAATTTTTATATGAACATGAAAACCTGATGTAATAGAATGGCTATTTTGTCCAGGTATAACAGACTATAATACCCCACCTCCAGGCTTTAAGCAGATGCCATCCCCTAGTGTTTATTAAATTTAATGGCACTAGGGTCCTAATACTAATCAACAGTTGGTGATGATCTCCATATATGGAAGTTCGCTTAATTCGAATAAGTCCGATTCTTAATGGGGAATTTAGTAGTATAAGTAGTATAAATGAAAATGAGGTGAAGAATTTGTCTCAATATTCAATTGTGTTTCTTATCTTATTCACCATCGTAATGGCTATAGGACTTGTTTATACCATCCGCTTAGGACAAACGCAAGGACAAAAGCAAAGAAGTGATTATGACTCTGATATTAATGATGTGGTTGAAGCTCACCCATATACTAGGAATCCAGTGTTTTGGGTCTATATTGGAGGTTTTGGGTTAATTTTATTGTATATTGTTTATTATATGTTATGAAGAAAAACGAAAAGCACGTGCTTACTTGCATAAACATAAGAGCTCTACTAAGGTTTCATACTTAGGTAGAGTTTTTTTGTTCTTTAAGTAAGTTTTGCTATATTAAAAGATAAAAAAAGGAAACACTGACATTTGTCATTATGGCAAATGTCGTCTTTTTTTAACATTCTACCCCGTAAAACAACACTTTCTTGAAATATTCTAGCTAAATAGTTAGAAAAATAGCTTAATTTGCCACTTAATATTATTCATATATGAATAATAGCGAAATATAAGATAAATACCTGTCTAATCATGAGGTTATTTTACGAACGAAAATCCTCGAATAACATATACTACATTGATAAAATTTTATATATAGTCTCTTTAAAACGATATATTTTATTTTGAAAGGATGATAAAGGTGAAATATACATGTAAAAACTGTTGCAATATTATGCAAGATTTCACATCTTGCCCTATATGTGGAAAGGAAGAAGAAGTAGTTCCGATCGAGATCACGATTGATAGTAATGTTAAAACATTTGATTTAGGCAACCAATAGTTTACTGCCCTTAATAGGTGGGGGAGTTGAATAGAAAGGGTGGGATTATGAAAAAGATGATTGTTATCTTTGTACTATTCCTCTTTGTAGGACAAGTACAATTACAACTAACTAATGCCGAAAATGTTACGATGACTAGAGCAGAAATTATTCAATTCTTACAGGATGCATTAGAAACCCAGTTATCTTTAGGTGAAGGTTTTCGTAGTAAAGAGGAGTTAGCTGTTAGTTTGTCTCCTTATTTTACAGACAATTATCAACAATTATTTATTAAAGAGCATTTATTTTTAGAGTCGGACGGATATATTTTATATGGATCAGATTTCATGCCTTATTTCATTCCTAACTATTCATATGATGAAAATACAAAGATTATGACAAGCAGCAATGAGATTGTTGTATATGAATATTTTCCTCCACAGTTTGAAGGACCAGTGATCTGGGAACAAGGGTTATATGAGATAATAACCCTAATAAAACAAGATGATGGATGGAAAATTGCAGAATATAATATTAGTTCAGAAGAGCCAAAGAAACACTCTTAGTAACGAGTGTTTCTTTGGCTCTTCAATTTTGTTGGGTCTTGTTTAAGACTCTAAATAGGTTATGATAACCCGTTAGTTCTTTCTTAAGAGGAAATCAGCTAGACCCATCGCACAGACCTCCATATCTATTTTTAGTATATTATACACCTTATGATCATCTGGTACAGTTTGTTCGGATAACGCATTCTTAACTCTTAAGAACAGCTGTGTAGAGATTCTATCTGTAAGCATTTCGATATTTGGCGTTTTTAGTTTTTTATATTCTAATTCTGCTATTTCTAAAAATACAGTAAGCCATTGTTTTACTTGTGAAAATACTTCTTGTGGGTCGTCATACATACCATAATGGCCAAAGAAGATGCGGTCAACTCCCAAACTACGGATTCTCTCGGTAGACTCAATCATGGAATCAGGATTGAATTGATTAGGGGAGGTTGATGGTAAGAATAAACTCACTTTAATTTCTTTTAAATCTTGATAATAAACACCGACAGTATCGCCTGTGAAAATTCCGTTCGAAAGACTGTCATGGATCGAGAAGTGGTGTTTTGCATGCCCCGGTGTATCATAAAAGGTAAGTGTTCTTTCTGCTAACTGGATACTTTCATTATCATATTTAATGATTAGACGGTCCTCAGGTATGGGTAGAATAGGATTAAAGAGTTCATCAAATTTTTCGCCATAAACTGCGCGAGCGCCATCAATGAGTTTTGAAGGATCTATAAGGTGACGTGCTCCCCTTGGATGAACAACGATTTTAGCATTTGGACATTCTTTTAATAAAATTCCTGCTCCACCTGCGTGATCGAGGTGAATATGTGTTACTATAATATAGTGAATTTCTTGAGGATTGATATTTAAATGTTTTAGACCTTCTAAAATATATGGAATCGAAGGACTAGCACTTGTCTCAACTATCGTAAGTGCCTTATCATGTATTACATATGTACCAGTACGCTGCTCTAACCCAAGATCTAGATCATCAATTAGTGAAATATTAAAGCCTAAATTTGTTGGTAATTTTGTTTGAAACATTATACATATCCCCCTAAAATAGTTAATCTTACCATAAAATGGTCTTTAAAGTAATTTTATTGAATGTGGGTTAGAATGTAAAGGAAGGTCTTTTTCATTTATATAGAAAACGAAAGAATGGACTATGAATTGGATGTAAATCCTAATACTAAAAGACTGAAAGGAGAAGTGGGATGTCACTACTTCACGGAATTTTAAAACGATTATTAACACTACAGGATGAAGAAAATAACAGTGATGCAAAACAGCGTTTCTTTGAGATTAATGGTGAGAAAAAGTGCAGTGTAAAATATTTTGATCATACGAAAATGTTCGAATTAGAGGTTTACCAGCCTGGTGAAAAACCGAAAACATATCAATTCGATAATATTGATATGGTTGCTATTGATGTTTTTGATATTCTAAGTTCTAACGAATAAAAAAATCTTGATGGATTATTCCATCAAGATTTTTTTTTATCTAAAATAAAAATAGTCATATGGCTATTAAAAATGATAAAATATAACTGAATATTTTAAAAAGTGTCAACATTTAGGGAGGATGCATATAATAAATAGTAAGGAATGATTCAAATACCTTTTAAAAAGGAGTAAAAGATATTGACCCCTTATTATTTTTATAATATTACCAAATCATCTATGACCTTTGACGACGTGTATGATGCTATTTCTAATTTTATTCAAAAAGATCCTACCGGCTCTTATTGCTTGGCGATAGGAACAGATTCACATGTCCATCCAAGAGAAACATTATTTACAACTGCAATTCATATCCACCGAAAAGGAAAAGGTGCTTGGGGGTGCTTACGGCAATATCGTGTACCTAGACGAATAACAAGTTTACATGAAAAAATATCGATTGAAACAACTTTGAGCCAACAAATAGCCGCAATGTTTACAGAGAAACATATAGAACAATTAGAAGAAATAATTCTTCCGAATATCGATAAAGGTGCCGATTTCACCTACGAAATACATTTAGATATAGGGAGTAAGGGGTTAACGAAAGATTTAATTCATGAAATGACGGGTAGGATTTCTGCAATGGGTATGGAGGCTAAAATAAAACCAGAAAGCTATGCAGCATCCAGTTATGCCAATCGTTATACAAAATAATAATATATCCCTACAGTGGTAAGAGTTTACTATATAGTATTGGAATTTATCATGTTAAGATATAACTATGTTAATTGGAGAGGAGCAATCAATATGACTAATACAAAAACGTTATTAAAAAATGAAGACAAATTAATGTTAGGTGAAATATTATTAAATCAGAACTATGCAATTGAACTTGTTAGTAGTGAGATCGCTGACATAGAAACAGGCTTGAAACAAGCAGACGAAACTCGCCTTAAACAATTAAATGAACTTTATGATCGATTAACGAAAGCAGGCTATTAATCTACTAGTACATAAGTAATGAAAAAAAGACTGTCTCATTAAAATATTGAGATAGTCTTTTTTATACTTTATGAAAATTCTTTATAAAAGGGTTTTAGCACGAAGTGGGAAACATACAGGCGCTCGCTTTTCTTAATGCTATAATTATTTCTCATTAACCAAAAACGTTTATTTTTTATAGAATAATAGCGAGATAGGGAAATATTCTAAAAATCATTAAAGGTGAAATTGCATCCTTTACAATGTTACAATAAAAACAAATTACTAATCATTCATTATCTTAGTTTTTTTCGTAATCGCTTCCAACCTTAAAAAATAAATGTAATTGAAACGTTAAACTTTTACTGCATGCGAATGTATATGCGGCTCTGAAATAATCCACATTTTTATAACTTGCCCATAAATATAATATTTAAATATAGCTTAACAACAGATTAAGAAATACAAGCGAAGGGACTGTTTAAATGTATAGTTTTCAGAAAGATGTGATCGTTACTGTAAATTTGGAAGATTTGATTATCCCATCAGATAAGGTTGCACATGTTCAAGCTGAAAATCCTCTAGAACATGCATTATTAGTTCTAACAAAATCAGGGTATTCTGCGATTCCTGTATTAGATCGTTCCTACAAATTACAAGGTTTAATTAGTACAGCAATGATAATGGATACTGTTTTAGGTATCGAAACCTTTGAAATGAATCGATTATCGGAATTGAAAGTTGCGGATGTTATGAATTCTGATATTCCCAGATTAAAAGTTAATAGCGATTTTATGAGAGCGCTAGGCTTGACTATTAATCATCCGTTCGTTTGCATTGAAAATGATGAAGAAGTTTTTAAAGGAATTTTAACTAGAAGATCAATTATTAAATTATTTACGAAAAATTTAAAACGAATGTAATTGGAGTTGGTTCCAAAGGATGTTTTAAATAGTATCCTAATTGAGTCAATCGTAGATAAGGTCCCCTTAAAGACAAGGAGACCTTTGGTTTTGGTTGCAGTTAGGTGTCAACAGGAGGTTTAACTATATCGCTCTCTGGAAAATGTATCAAAATAAGTGAAATTCGCTAAATTACTTAACTACAGTTTAATTAAATGATGAGGATGGATACTGTTGCAAACTTCGGAATTTCGAATACTAGTTGTATTAGCTCAGGAAGCGAATATGAGAAAAGCTGCGGATCGTCTCTATGTATCTCAGCCAGCATTAAGTCAACGATTACAATCCATAGAAAAAGCATGGGGAACACGTATATTTTTGCGTTCACAAAGGGGTCTAACCTTGACACCTGCAGGTGAAAAAATAATTGAATACGCTAAAGAAATTGTCTCTAAAGAAGAGAAGGTTAGAGAAACAATATCAATTTTAGAATCAGAGGTATATGGAACTCTAAAACTTGCAGTTACTTCAATCGTGGGGCAATATTGGCTTCCAAGGGTTTTAAAACGGTTCGTTGAAAAATATCCTAAAGTTCAAATATCACTGATTACAGGGTGGAGCAGTGAAATTTTGAGACATCTATATGAGGATCAGGTGCATTTAGGTATTATTAGAGGTGCTCCTGATTGGAAAGGACCAAAACAACATATATTTTCAGACGAACTTTATTTAGTAGATACTGAAATGAGTGAATTAAATCACTTTAAAGAAACACAAAAGCCTTATATTCAATTTAAAAGTGATTCAACTTACTATCAGCAAATTCAAGATTGGTGGCATCGTCAGTTTAAATCTACACCTAAGCGTACCATTGTAGTTGATCAAATTGAAACATGTAAACAGATGGCTCTTCATGGTATTGGCTATGCTATTTTACCTTCAATTAGCTTAACAAATGAAGATGAAAAGATACATAAAATACCTATATTAAAGGAAAAAGGACTGCAAATGTCAAGGGATACTTGGCTATTAGGCTATGATACATCATTTGAACTAAAACAAGTCCAAGCCTTTGTTTCGGTAATTAAAGAAATGATTTAAAGTTTGGAGCGTAAAAATTCTTGTCATAATGGGGGCATTTTGTTAGAGTAAAGTGGTAAAAGTATATCATAATAAAAATTCGGAGGTTATACATATGAAACAAATGGATGCAAATGAAATTATTGCTTTTATACAAAACAGCGTAAAAACAACACCTGTAAAAGTCTATATTAAAGGGGACTTGGAAGGTATCAATTTTGGTGAAAATACAAAAGTATTTGTAACAGGCAGCACTGGAGTTTTATTCGGTGAATGGAAAGAAATTAAAGCTGCTATTGAAGCAAATGCTAATAAAATTGAAGATTATGTAATTGAAAATGATCGTCGTAATTCAGCGATTCCATTGCTAGATTTAAAAGGTATTAATGCTCGCATCGAGCCAGGCGCAATAATCCGTGACCAAGTAGAGATTGGTGATAATGCTGTTATTATGATGGGTGCATCTATTAATATTGGTGCTGTGATTGGTGAAGGTACAATGATCGATATGAATGTTGTACTTGGAGGTCGTGCTACAGTAGGTAGAAACTGCCACATTGGTGCTGGAACAGTATTAGCAGGTGTTGTTGAACCACCTTCAGCTAAACCAGTAGTGGTTGAAGATGATGTTGTAATTGGTGCAAATGCAGTTGTGTTAGAAGGCGTTACAGTTGGTAAAGGAGCAGTAGTTGCTGCCGGTGCGGTTGTAATTGAAGATGTTCCACCAAATACTGTTGTAGCAGGAACACCAGCAAAAGTAATCAAACAAATTGATGAAAAGACAAAAGCAAAGACTGAAATTAAACAAGAACTTCGTCAATTAAATAAAGAAGACTAATTTGAATGCAAAGTAGGGGTTTATGATGGCTAGTACAAGCAGGTTTGTCGAAATTCGCCGAGACCTACACAAAATACCTGAACTAGGTTATCAAGAAGTCAAAACACAGCGCTACATATTAGATTATCTGGAAATGTTAGATAAAGACCGTGTAGAAATTGAAATATGGAAAACGGGAATTTTTGTTAAAGTTAAAGGTACTAATCCAACCAAGATCTTAGGATATCGTGCGGATATTGATGGGCTGCCGATAACTGAAGAAACAAATCTTGATTTTGTTTCTGAACATGAAGACCGTATGCATGCGTGTGGACATGATTTTCATATGAGCATTGCATTAGGAGTTCTTACAAATATTGTGAATGAACCGATACATGATGATGTTTTGTTTGTTTTCCAGCCGGCAGAAGAAGGGCCAGGTGGAGCCTTACCTATGCTCCAATCTGAGACAATGAGAAAATGGAAACCTGATATGATGATGGCTCTTCATATTGCCCCAGAATATCCCGTAGGTACCATTGCGGTTAAACCGGGTCTCTTATTTGCAAACACATCTGAATTGTTCATAGATTTAAAAGGTAAAGGTGGACATGCTGCATATCCGCATCAAACTATTGACATGGTAGTAGCAGCTAGCGTGTTGGTTACCCAACTGCAAACAATTGTGTCACGAAATATAGACCCGTTAGATAGTGCTGTCATAACAATTGGAAAAATTACTGGCGGTACTGTTCAAAACATTATCGCAGAACGTGCAAGACTAGAAGGTACAATTCGAACGCTATCTGTTGAATCAATGGCAAAGGTAAAAAAACGAATTGAAGAATTGGTTAAAGGTCTGGAAATAGCAAATCAATGTGAAGCTACAATCGACTTTGGCTCTAATTATCGACAAGTTTATAATGACGAAAAACTTACTAATGAATTTATGCAATTTGTGGAACAGCAACCATATGCTAATTTATTTGTATGTCGTGAAGCGATGACAGGAGAAGATTTTGGCTATATGCTCGAAGAAATTCCAGGGTTTATGTTTTGGTTAGGTGTAGAATCTCCATATGGTCTGCACTCTGCAAAACTAAATCCTAACGAGAATGCGATCAGTTTAGCTGTTAACTTGATGACAGATTATTTAAAAGAAGTTTCAGGAAATTAATATATTTGAAAAAAGTCCAAGACCAAACGGTTTTGGACTTATTTTTTGGAAAATAAGTTGTTCATAAATTTTGTACTATCCAACTCAGCCCTAGGCCCTCGGGGGTGAACAAGGCGCTAGCGTTTTTCTAATAATTTAAGAAGTCTAAACAATATTGGAATTGAAGTATACGATATTAAGTAGACCTTATAGGAACCCAAAGAAACCTGCTAGCGCATTTTTTAGTTTTATGAGTAGTATAACCATGTTTTATTTCGGAAAAAATGAAAAAGTAAGGAGGTGGATGAAAGATGGCAAAAAGAGTTGGGGTTGAACAATCTTTATCAGATGTGCAAGCAGCACTTCAAGAAAAAGGTTACGATGTTGTTCAGTTGAAAAACGAGAACGATGCTAATGGTTGTGATTGTTGCGTAGTCACAGGTCTAGATTCAA
Source organism: Bacillus sp. Marseille-P3661 (assembly GCF_900240995.1). Taxonomy (NCBI): domain Bacteria; kingdom Bacillati; phylum Bacillota; class Bacilli; order Caryophanales; family Bacillaceae; genus Bacillus; species Bacillus sp. Marseille-P3661. Next base: position 315,903 of record NZ_LT965954.1, on the reverse strand, counting down.
ACGTGATGGGAATCGCAAATACTGTAATTGAGGGTCCGGTTATTGAAGCTAACGGTTTAACTGCAGACCAAATTTGTCAAGAAGTAGAAAGCCGTATTAATCGTTAAACTATTAAAGATGTTTACAAAGATATGCAATATTAACATGCATAGAGAACCAATTGGGGGTACCCAATTGGTTCTTTTTAATAAAAGTTGAGATGATCTCAATAAATTCATATATTTTATCTTATTCAGACACGGTTAGCTTGCAAATTCATATTGTTTTCTCCCAGATTTCATTATTCCTATGTTAAAATGGTTATGCGTAGTATGGTGGTACTGGAGGAGTTTGAATGAAAAAAGAATTTGCTGTAATTGGACTTGGGCGTTTTGGAGGCAGTATATGTAAAACGTTAGTTCAAGAGGGGATGGAAGTTCTTGCGATAGATTCAGATGAAGATAAGGTACATCAATTTTCAGATATTGTGTCCCATGCCGTTGTGGCTGATTCAACGGATGAAAGTGTTTTAAAGAGCCTAGGCATTAGAAATTTTGATCATATAATTGTAGCTATTGGTGACAATATCCAAGCAAGTATATTAACAACCCTAATATTAAAAGAATTAGGTGCCGAAAAAATTACAGTTAAAGCGCAAAACGATTATCATGAGAAAGTATTAATAAAAATTGGCGCAGATCAGGTTGTTCATCCTGAACGTGATATGGGTCGACGTATTGCTAATAATATGATTTCTAATAATGTCTTAGATTACCTTGAATTATCAGATGAGCATAGTATTGTTGAATTAATAGCTAGTAAAAAAATGGATGGAAAAACATTAGTGGAGTTAGACATACGTGCAAAATATGGTTGTAATATTGTTGCGATTAAACGAAATAATAACATTATGGTTTCACCCATTGCAAAAGAAAGAATTCAAGAAGGCGATATATTAATAGTAATAGGTGCAGATAGTGATATTGATCGTTTTGAGAAAAAGATCATCGATATACAATGATAATATTACTAAAAAGCTTCCACGACGGCGGAAGCTTTTTTAGTAGAAGTATTATATTTCCATTATAATCGGTAAAATCATTGGTTTGCGCTTTGTTTTTTCATATAAGAACGGTGCCAGAACATCGGTGATTTCATTTTTGATCTCAGACCACTGAGTTGTACGTCGTTCCATTATTTTATCTAGATGCTTTGCGATTAGAGCCTGAGCATCATTAATTAGATCGCTCGATTCTCTCATATAAACAAATCCTCTTGAGATCAGATCAGGCCCAGCCATTATTTTGAATTCCTTCATATTAATGCTAACTACAACAATAACGAGTCCTTCTTCGGATAAAATTCGTCTGTCTCTTAGAACGATATTTCCAATGTCTCCAACACCGTTTCCATCTACGTATACGGAACCAGAAGGAACTTTACCAGCAATGGAGGCTTCTTTACTGTTTACTGCAAGAACATCTCCATTATCAAGGATAAAATTATTTTCAGGTGGTATGCCGCAATCTGTTGCTAGTTTTGTATGCATGGTAAGCATTCTGTATTCACCATGTATCGGCATAAAAAATTTAGGTTTCATTAATCGCAGCATTAGTTTTTGTTCTTGCTGTCCTCCGTGTCCAGATGTATGGATATCACTTAATGGTCCGTGAATAACCTCAGCACCAGCACGATAAAGGCTGTTGATAACCCGACTAACACTGATTGTATTACCAGGTATTGGCGATGAAGAGAAAACAACAGTATCACCCGGAGTAATTTGAATTTGGCGATGTGTTCCGTTTGCAATTCGAGACAATGCAGCCATTGGTTCACCTTGGCTCCCTGTACAAAGAATTGTAACTTGATCACTAGGAAGTCGATTGATCTGAGATGCTTCAATGAATGTCTCTTTAGGTGCTTTTATATAACCTAAATCGCGTCCAATTTCAATTGCGGCTTCCATACTGCGGCCAAACACAGCCACTTTCCGATTATTAATAACAGCGGCTTCAACAACTTGTTGGAGACGGTGAATATTTGACGCAAAGGTAGCAAAGATAATACGGCCATCAACTTTACGAAATATATCATGAATACTTTCTCCGACACGCCTTTCAGACATTGTAAAATCAGGAATTTCACTGTTCGTACTATCTGATAAAAGGCAAAGGACGCCTTCTTTACCGATTTCCGCCATTTTTGTTAAATTAGCGGGTTCGCCTACGGGTGTAAAATCAAATTTAAAGTCTCCGGTATGAACAATATTTCCTTCTGGTGTTTTTACAACAATTCCATAAGCATCTGGAATACTGTGTGTAGTTCGGTAAAACTCAATGCTTACTTTGTCAAACTTAATAACGTCATCTTCTTTTATGTCATAAAGTTTAGCTTGTCTCATTAAACCATGTTCTTCTAATTTATTTTTTATTAATCCGAGTGCAAGCTTTCCGCCATAAATAGGAACATTAATTTGACGTAATAAATACGGTACACCGCCAATGTGGTCTTCATGACCATGGGTAATAAATACGCCTTTAATTTTTTCTTGATTTTTAACTAAATACGTGTAATCGGGGATTACATAATCAATGCCTAAGAGCTCATCTTCAGGAAATTTAATTCCAGCGTCAATCACAATTATTTCATCTTGGTATTGAATAGCATAGGTATTTTTTCCGATTTCACCTAACCCACCGAGGGCAAATACTGCTACTTGATTTGGCTTTAAAAATTTCATAAATTACACATTCTCCAATACAAAGTTTTCAGAACGTTTTTCGTATTCAAGATGAGCATCATTCAATCGTTGAATAAGTTCAATATTAATATTTCGTTCCTCTAATTTTTTTCTTACTTCTCTGTCAGACTCAGCTTCCACATACACAGTTTTAGTATGTTCACGAACAGGTACTTCACTTTTATTTTCTTGAAAAAACACTTTAAAGATCATAGTTTCATTCTCTCCTTGCGTATCCTATATAATCATCTTCGTCCATTATAGCGGAAATTAAAAAGATTTTCATGTTTTTTCTTTTTTAAGTTATTTTTGGAAGAATATTAAGCAATAGTTCTGCGTCGTAATAAGTCTTTCATTTGTTCTCTAATTTTTTGTTTTAATCTTCTAAACATAATATTCAGCTCCTTAAAAAAGTACTTAAATTTATTCCATGTCGATTTTTAATGTTAGTATGTGTTAGAAACTGAATTTTGTTTCATGGGGATAAATGGAAGAGTGGTATATCTTCAAATAATTAGAGAATTCTAGTAAGTTCATAATTTATTAAAACCTATGAATTCAAAAAAGACTTCCGAGCAAGGAAGTCTTTAATCAGGAATATTAAATTAAATGCTAATGTTTAGCGCTCTATTGGAATAGCGTCTGTAGGTTCTAAAAATGGGTTTTGTTTATTAATGTGATCATAAAACATAATTCCGTTTAAATGATCAATTTCATGTTGAAATACAACAGAAGGGAGTCCCTTCAATCTCAATTTAACTTCATTACCATCTATATCGGAACCTTTCACCGTAATTTTTGCATATCTAGGAACGAATCCAGGTACATCCCGATCAACTGATAAGCAACCCTCTCCCGTTGTTAAATAACTTTTTTGTGTGGAATGACTAATAATTTTTGGATTAAATAGGGCATAGCTAATTAATTGATCTTTTTCGTCCGTAACATGCACGGCAATCATTCTTTTTAAGATCCCGAGTTGAGGTGCTGCTAAGCCAATTCCGGGTCTAAGTTGGTGTTTTTTTGCAATTTCAGGATCTTGACTATTAATAACGAATTCAATCATTTTTTTTAATATTTCTTTATCTTCCTCAGATGCCGGCATACCTACTTCTTCAGCTACTTCTCTAAGAGCAGGATGACCTTCTCTAACGATATCTTTCATGGTAAGCAATGTAATCAACTCCTCTTATTTCCCTGTTTCCTTGTTTTAGTGTAGCATATTTTACTTTTAAGAAAAAATACTATTTAAAGGGACAAGCGCATATTATAATCATTGAAGAAATAAATGTAAAAATTTATGAATAAGGTTGTCTTTCAAATTGGTAAAAATTATAATTAATGTTTGAGATAGGAGGAACTAAATGTTGGTTTTTATAAAAAATATTGTCCTAATTTTATTACTTATACTATTCATGTCTGGTTGTGGTTCATCTGTTGAAGATGAAATCTATAATCATTTAGAAAAAGCCGTTTCTCTGGAGTCTGTTTTTGAACAGCAGCAAGATCCGCTTGTTGAATTAGAAATGAAGGAGCAAAAACTTTACGAAAAAATTATACAACTTGGAATGTCGCAATTTGATGAAATTAAAGGATTATCGCAGGAAGCATTAGCGATTGTTGAAGAAAGAGAATCAAGAATTGATAAGGAAAAAGAAAGCATCGATGCTTCTGAGCAAGAGTTTTTGCTTGTCGAAAATCAAATTAGTAAAATTAAAGACATCAATTTAAAAGAAAAAGGAATTGATTTAACAAAGGCAATGAAGGAACGATATGCGACATACGACAAACTATATGAACAATATAAAAAAGCAATATCACTTGATCGACAGTTATATGAAATGTTTCAGAAAGAAGATCTGACTCTTCAGCAACTAGAGGAACAAATTACAAAAATAAATACAACGTATGATGAAGTTGTAAAGGCAAATGAACAATTTAATCAATGGACTGATACGTATAATCAGAAAAAGAAAGAGTTTTATAATGCTGCTGAATTAAATGTTGTCTTTGAGAATAAAGAGTGAAAATTAGCGGATAGTAGGAATGGTTAACCATAAAAAGGTTAAGCTCTGTTCCTACTATCCGTTTTTTTATTTTATCAATTATATAACAGATATTTGTTATTGTATAATACAGATTTTTTAATGAAGATTATATAAACAAGTTAAATATGTTGGAAAATTAAAAGCTTAGTGATTGACGAGAGTTTTTTGAGTATGGTAAATTCTAAAAGAAAGATCTTGTTGTATTACTTAGAGTGTGAAAAATTGTGATACAGTCAAGAGGTGTACATACGAGACCATCCAAAGGTTATAGAGAGCTGAAATAGGGAATAGATGAATACTAGCAATGGGTATCATATATTTGTATGAATTTAAAGTAATCGGTACTACCCTATTATTATGAATAGAAAGGAAGAGGTGAACGAATATGGGTCAAAATAATGCCCTAAATAAGGTTGAAGAGTTGTTCGAAACCTTTCAAATTTTGAATGAGGAAGGCCAAGTTGTCAATGAGCAGGCAATGCCTAACTTAACAGAGGAACAGTTAAAAGAATTAATGAAACGAATGGTGTATACAAGAGTATTAGATCAAAGATCTATTTCTTTGAATCGTCAAGGACGATTAGGATTTTATGCACCAACTGCTGGTCAAGAAGCTTCACAATTAGGAAGCCAATTTGCATTAGAAAAAGATGATTGGATTCTACCTGGCTATCGTGATGTACCACAATTGATTTGGCATGGGCTACCACTTTATAAAGCATTCTTATTTTCTAGAGGTCATTTTGTAGGAAATCAAATGCCTGATGGTGTAAATGCGCTGCCACCTCAAATTATTATTGGTGCTCAAATTATTCAAACAGCAGGAGTAGCATTAGGTTTAAAGAAAAGTGGTAAAAAGACTATCGCAATTACATATACGGGTGATGGTGGAGCTTCACAAGGGGATTTTTATGAAGGGATAAATTTTGCAGGGGCTTATAATGCTCCAGCAGTATTCGTAGTTCAAAATAATCGTTTCGCTATCTCTACACCAGTTGAGAAACAATCGGCTGCTAAAACGATTGCTCAAAAAGCCGTAGCTGCAGGTATCCATGGTATTCAGGTTGACGGCATGGATGTATTGGCAGTATATGCTGCGGTAAAAGAAGCGAGAGAACGGGCGATTAATGGTGAAGGACCTACCTTAATTGAAACATTAACGTACAGATATGGACCACATACAATGGCTGGGGATGATCCAACACGTTATCGTACGGAGAGCTTAGATAACGAATGGGAAAAGAAAGACCCACTTGTACGTTTTAGAAAATATCTTGAAGGCAAAGGCCTATGGTCGAAGGAAGAAGAGGAAAAGATTGTAGAGCAAGCTAAAGAAGATATAAAAGCTGCTATTAAAGAAACCGACCAAACACCTAAACAAAAAGTAACAGACCTAATAGATATTATGTTTGAAGAACTGCCAGAAAATCTTAAAGAGCAAAGAGAAGAATATGCACGAAAGGAGTCGAAATAATTCATGGCTCAAATGACGATGATTCAAGCTATTACGGATGCAATGCGGGTAGAATTAAAAAATGACCCAAAGGTTTTGGTTTTTGGTGAAGATGTAGGTGTTAATGGTGGTGTTTTCCGCGCAACTGAAGGATTACAACAGGAATTTGGTGAAGACAGAGTATTTGATACACCGCTAGCTGAATCAGGTATTGGTGGATTAGCTATAGGACTAGCCCTTACTGGATTTAGACCTGTACCAGAGATCCAATTTTTTGGGTTTGTATATGAAGTGATGGACTCTATTAATGGACAAATGGCACGCATGCGTTATCGTTCAGGTGGTACTCAAAATGCTCCGATTACAGTCCGTTCGCCATTTGGTGGTGGTGTTAAGACTCCGGAACTACATGCAGATAGTCTTGAAGGGCTTGTTGCTGCTCAACCAGGACTAAAGGTAGTCATACCATCGACACCATATGAAGCGAAAGGTTTATTAATTTCAGCAATTCGAGACAATGATCCTGTTATTTTCCTTGAGCACATGAAATTATATAGATCTTTCCGTGAAGATGTACCTGAGGGAGAGTATACAATTCCGATTGGGAAAGCTGCGGTTAAACGTGAGGGGAAAGATATAACAATCATTGCTTATGGAGCGATGGTCCATTCCTCATTAAAGGCGGCTGAGGAGTTAGAAAAAGAGGGAATTAGCGCTGAAGTGATTGATTTAAGAACGATCTCTCCACTAGATATAGATACTATTTTACAATCTGTAAAGAAAACTAATCGTGCAATAGTAGTACAAGAAGCACAAAAGCAAGCGGGAATTGCTGCGAATGTAGTTGCAGAAATTACCGAGCGTGCAATACTTGATTTAGAGGCTCCTGTTTTACGAGTAACAGCACCGGATACTGTTTTCCCATTTTCACAAGCAGAAGATGTTTGGCTACCTAATTACAATGACATTATTGAGAAAGCAAAAGCTGTTGTAAACTTCTAAAACTTGATTTTATAAATAGGAGGGAAAAATTGTGGCATTTGAATTCAAGCTACCTGATATCGGTGAAGGTATTCATGAAGGTGAAATTGTTAAATGGTTCGTAAAGCCCGGGGACACTGTAAAAGAAGACGATATTTTATGCGAAGTGCAAAATGATAAAGCTGTGGTTGAGATTCCTTCACCAGTTGAAGGGACTGTAAAAGAAGTAAAGGCATCTGAAGGTACTGTTGCTGTTGTAGGTGATGTTATCATTACTATTGAGGCAGAAGGCTATGAAAGCGCCGAAGGGGATAGTGATTCCGCTCCTACAGCATCTGAAACCCAAGAAACGAAGGCGGCAGTAAATGAATCACCAAAAGATATCGGTGGTAACGCTGATGATGGTGGTCAGTCTGTTAATGTAATTGCAATGCCGTCTGTAAGGAAATATGCTCGTGAAAAAGGAATTAGTATTTCACAAGTAACTGGTTCAGGTAAAAACGGACGAATTTTGAAAGAAGATATTGATAAACATATTTCTGGCGGTGCTGCTCCTGTTAAAGAAGAGCCAGTAAGTGCTCCTCCAACTGAAGAGGTTGAAAAAGTTGAGGAAACAACAAAAGCAGTTTCACAGCAAATACCTGCTGGACAGTATCCAGAGACTCGTGAAAAAATGAGTGGTATTCGTAAAGCGATCGCAAAGGCTATGGTTAATTCTAAACAAACAGCACCACATGTTACATTAATGGATGAAGTAGATGTAACAGATCTTGTTGCACATCGTAAGAAATTCAAGAGCGTGGCACAAGAAAAAGGTATTAAGCTTACATATTTACCTTATGTTGTGAAGGCTTTAGTATCAGCACTTAAAGAATATCCTGCTTTAAATACATCAATTGATGATGCAACACAAGAAATCATTCATAAGCATTATTATAATATTGGGATTGCAGCTGATACTGAAAAGGGATTACTAGTTCCTGTTGTAAAAGATGCAGATCGTAAATCTGTTTTTGCTATATCACAAGAAATCAATGAACTTGCTACAAAAGCTCGTGATGGAAAGCTTGCTCCAGACGAAATGAAGGGTGGCTCTTGTACAATTTCGAATATTGGGTCTGCAGGTGGTCAATGGTTTACACCGGTGATCAATCATCCGGAAGTTGCAATTCTAGGAATTGGTCGCATTGCCGAAAAACCAGTTGTACGTAATGGTGAAATAGTAGTAGCGCCAGTATTAGCATTATCATTAAGTTTTGATCATCGCATAATAGACGGTGCAACTGCTCAAAATGCATTAAATAAAATTAAGCGCTTATTGCATGATCCACAATTACTAATAATGGAGGCATAAAGACTATGGTTGTTGGAGATTTTCCTATTGAAACTGATACACTCGTTGTTGGTGCTGGACCAGGTGGGTATGTGGCTGCAATTAGAGCTGCTCAGCTAGGACAAAAAGTTACGATTGTTGAAAAAGAAAATTTAGGCGGAGTTTGCCTAAATGTTGGTTGTATTCCTTCAAAGGCACTTATTTCTGCTGGACATCGCTATGAAACAGCGAAGCATTCAGATGATATAGGGATTACAGCGGAGAACGTAAAAGTTGATTTTTCAAAGGTACAAGCATGGAAAGGCAGCGTTGTTAAAAAGCTTACCGGTGGTGTAGAAGGACTTTTAAAAGGTAATAAAGTTGAAATTGTAAAAGGCGAAGCGTATTTTGTTGATTCTAATACATTGCGAGTCATTAATGAAGATTCTGCACAAACATATAAATTTAAACAAGCAATTGTAGCTACAGGTTCAACACCAATTGAACTGCCTGCATTCAAGTATTCTGCACGTGTCCTTGATTCTACAGGTGCTATTAACTTAACTGAAATTCCAAAAAAGATGGTAGTAATCGGTGGAGGATATATCGGTATCGAACTTGGTACAGCTTTTGCAAACTTTGGAACTGAGATCACAATTCTTGAAGCAGCTGATGAAATATTATCGGGGTTTGAAAAACAAATGAGTGCAGTTGTTAAGAAACGTCTAAAGAAAAAGGGTAATGTGGAAATATACACAAAAGCTTTTGGAAAAGGCGTCGAAGAAACAGAAAATAGTGTAAAGGTTACGTTTGAAACTAACGGTGAACAAAAGACAATTGAAGCCGATTATGTACTAGTAACAGTAGGTCGTAAACCGAATACAGCTGAAATAGGATTAGAAGATATAGGGATTAAGATTACTGATCGTGGCTTAATTGAAATTGATAAACAGTGCCGTACATCTATTTCAAATATTTATGCAATTGGTGATATTGTCGAAGGTCCTCCGCTTGCGCATAAGGCATCATACGAAGGTAAGATTGCAGCTGAAGCAATCGCAGGCCATCCTGCAGAAATTGATTATTATGCAATACCAGCTGTAGTCTTTTCAGATCCTGAATGTGCGTCTGTTGGATATTTTGAACAACAAGCAAAAGATGAAGGTATTGATGTAATAGCTGCAAAATTCCCATTCGCTGCAAATGGAAGAGCGTTGGCATTAAATGATACCGATGGCTTTATGAAACTTGTCACTAGAAAAGAAGACGGACTAGTCATTGGGGCTCAAATTGTAGGACCAAATGCTTCAGATATGATAGCAGAATTAGGTCTAGCGATTGAAGCAGGAATGACAGCTGAAGATATCGCAATGACCATCCATGCCCATCCTACTCTTGGTGAAATAACAATGGAAGCTGCTGAAGTTGCTATTGGTAGTCCTATTCATATCGTAAAATAAAAATAATTGAACATGGAAAAAAATCCGTTCCCGGTTAGATTGGGAATGGATTTTTTGCGTATAACGAAAAACTTACAAAGCATATCTTCTTTCAGTCATATGTCTGCTTTTTGAAGGGCATTTCCTGCTAGTAAAATAGAGATAGCACAAAGCTATCTCCCATTATTTTTTCTCATGTTGTTCCATTGTTTTTACAAGGTGATTCATAATATCTTTTTTGCTCCTCTTTCCATCAATCCGAGTTTTAACTTCCCCGTCTTTTACAACGATCAAAGTTGGGTAGACACTAACATTAAATTTCTTAATTAATTCATTTTTATTAGTGGATTGAATAAGAGTAACGTCTGCCATTTCATTTGGAAACTTTTTTCTAAGGTCGAGTAGAACATCATAATAGTTATTTTCTAATCTTATCTTTTCTTCATTTGAAAAAAACAATAGATGATAACCTTCTCCTCCCAAATTTATGTCAGAAACGGAACCACCATCGACCGTATTGCAGGCCGTTAATAAAAACATGGACATAAAGATAGATCCAAGTTTCTTTTTCATGAGGATGCTCACTTCTTTCTGAATGAGAAATTATGTATCTGTGTCTAACACATATTTTATCATTCAATTTAAAAAGGGGAAGGGTTGTCATCTATTTGTTACACAAATGAAAAATACTAGATATAGTTGTGACATAAAAATACATTTAGTAAATATAGTATAAAATTAATTACGTAGATCCTGTAATTTAATATTTGTATGGGCGAGTTGTTCGAGCTCTTCTAATGCATCGTGAATCGAGAGAATTTCGTATAAAAAAGTAGTCTCAGGCTGGAAGTGGTGATAATACTTCCCTTGAACAGGCTGCTGTCCTGATTCTTTCCAACTTCGAAAAATCCTATCTACTTGTTCGATAATTTGATGGTGTTCAACTGGAATTTGATGTTCAGGTTTTTTAAGAATCTCAATTAATGAAAGGATTGTACTACACAATACGTCTTTCTGTGTCTTTGAAAAATCAAGTTTCTTATTTTCTAAGTAGTTCAGATTTCCGAGATGGAATGCAATTAATTGTAATACATTTAATCGCTTATTCGTATAGTGGAACATGCGAATATCCTTTGGATTTTGTTTATGATATTTAAATTCTTCACGTTCGTAATAACAAAGTTTATTAGTCCTAACGATTAGCTGACCTAGTTTTGCATATAAGGAAGCTATGGTTTGTTTTCTTTTTGATGAATATGTGCCTAATTGTTTAAGGTGCTGTTCGAGAATCTCAGCTTTCAGTTCGAACATATCGGCAATATTCTTGTCGATCAAATGTGAGAACTTTGGAGGAAGAATGATAATATTTACAATTGTCGAAACTACAATACCAATGGTTGTCGTCCCAAGCCTCGCAATAAATGCTAGTAAAAAATGATCAGTAGTAGCTGGAATCATTGCTGCTGCTGTGATGGTAGCAACTACGATGCCATCCTCTAGTTTAAGTTTATGACAAAAATAAATTGTAAGAATTGTGGCAAGTGCATATGTCAACGGTTGTTCACCGAGGAATGATACTAACAGCATCGATAGAGCAGCACCAATCGCGGAAGCAGGAAATCGAATGATTCCTTTTTTTATAGAATCCGTTGCTGTTGGTTCAATCGTTACAATTGCAGTGATTACAGCAAAAATTGTTGGCAAGTTAAAGAGTTGACATAATATCGCTGTAATAAAGACTGCTATACCCGTCTTTAAAACCCGTCCGCCAAATAAAAAACTTTTTAATAATTTATCCATAAAAATATCCATCCAATAATAAAAATTTATATAAAAGAGTAACTATTATTATTATAATCGATTGTTTGGTGTTTTTGCAGTACGGTATACTATACTGTATGGCAATAATTTAGGGGGAGGGCTATAGAATGACTGTAAAAATGAATTTCTTCTTTATTGTATTTATAGGTTTATTTCTAATTACTGGGTGTACAAACTCCACTGAAATGACTCAAGAAATTCCAACTGAATCAGTGACAGCGAATGAAAATAATGATTTTACGGAATTGGAATCTGGAGCTGATGTACAACAAACAGAAAGTAATGAAAATACTGTCGAACAACCGGTGGTCAATCAACCACCAAAAGAGACAACATTGCTACCGCTCTATAAAATGAATGAGGTATTTGACATTAAGCCAATTAGTGATGCCCCAGAGAATATTGTATTGCTTACAATTGACGATGCACCTGATAAGTATGCACTAGAAATGGCTAAAATTTTAAAGGATCTTAATGTAGGCGCAATCTTCTTTGTAAATGGTCATTTTTTAAATACTGATGAAAAAAAGGCCATACTAAAAGAAATTTATGAAATGGGTTTTCCAATTGGTAATCATACAATGAATCATGAAAATCTAAAGAAATTATCTGAAGAGGAGCAGAAATACCAAATAATTGAATTAAATAATTTAGTTGAAAGTATTACAGGAGAGCGTCCTAAATTTTTCCGAGCGCCATTTGGAGCGAATACAGATTATAGTAAGTTAATTGCTAACGAAGAAAAGATGCTTGTAATGAATTGGACATATGGATATGATTTTGAAAAGGACTATATGAATAAAGAAACACTCGAAGATATAATGGTAAATACAAACCTTCTCCATAAAGGTGCAAATTTATTAATGCATGATCGGGAATGGACGAGGGATGCATTAGCTGGTATTGTTAAAGGGCTGCAAAACAAAGGGTATGAAATAGTGGATCCGCATCTAATTCAAACACCTGAATAGTTAACATATTATGAAAGCAGTTACTTCAAAATGAAGAAACTGCTTTTTTTTAGGTGAATTTTACTAAGGATCATTTTTTTCGGATACTCTAATAGTATCGGAATGAAAACATTTATAATCTTTAATATGATTAGCATAAAATTGTTGAAAAAGGAAAAAATGAGAGGATGGAGGTTTGTGTTAGTTGAGGTGAAAAGTGAGTGAGGATATTATTTATTATTTATATTTGTTCTATTTGTACTTTAATGACAGCTTGTCAGCCCTTTTTATCACCTTTTGAGAAACGGCAAAAGACAGCTGAGCCTTTAGTAATGGATAATAAGGTTGTTGATCCAAATTGGAGGGAATTAAGCATTGCAACGCTAGATAGTGAGTTGTTTTTTTCGGTTCCCGCTTTTTTTAGTGAAGTAAATGGTTCCTATCAATTTGACCCAATCCATAAAACACTAAACATGGTAATAGATAATAATCATTATTATATGATTTTTGGTGTTCCTGTTCTCCGAGTAAATGGTATGCTGTTGCCTGATGATAGCTATGAGTTTAAGATAATTGATAACGAACCTTGGTTACCAATTGATTTTTTAACGAAGGCACTAGGTCTAACCGCCAATGTAAAACAGGGAGTTGTTGAATTTTATTGGGAGCCTAGTACTGTTTTTGAGGAAGATAGTAGTGAATCAGTTGCAGTCTTGGGGAACATTGATCAAATTATTTTGTTAATGAAGGAACTTCATAATCCAATAAAGGGAGCAATGGTAGATACGATTTCATCACATCTTCCGGGCGCCAGACGCGCTTATCGGAATGGCTTTCATGAAGGAATGGATTGGTATGGCTTTTCGAGCGGTGTTCCAATGAACAGACAAACAGCAGTATACGCTATGGGTAATGGTTTCGTAGTACGAGCGGACCATGATTATTTCAAGTATTCCTCCGTTGAAGAACGCAATAAGGATTTAAAAATTGCCGCAGAGGAAGAATCAACCCCTGAGTATATTTTAGATAGATTAAGGGGGAGACAAGTGTGGGTGCAGTATGAAAACGGCCTGCAAGCGCGTTTTTCTCATTTAGATCGTATTGCAGAAGAAATAACTGTAGGTGATCGTGTAACTCCTGATATGTTGATTGGATATGTAGGGAACACTGGGACAAGTGGTGAAGTTAAAAATAATGATACCGAATTACATTTACATTTGGATCTTTTATATAAAGGGGACCTTTTTTGGAAAGGATTAACTGAAGAGCAAATTGTTCTAGCATTAAAGTCAGCTTTTGCTGAGCAAATATAAGAAGTGAGGCATGGCTCAATGAGCCATGCTTTTTTACTTAACAAGGTGAAAGTATTTATTTTTAATGTACTTGTCTAGCTACAGCGCCTAGCCCCTAGTGCTGACCAAGGCGCTTACATTTTCTTGATTATTTATTAAAATACATTATTCTACCATTAAATAGGTGTAACTCGGCGTTAAATTTTTTAGCCATAAATTTACAGAACTCATTAGCCTTCCCTTTATCACCATAGGTTGAGCTATCCGGAAGTGCTACCTGGATATGCTGTTGCGTTCTGGTAGTACCATCTTCATTTTCTACTTCCTCACTTCCGACACCTAATAAAATAAAGTTGTATTTTTCGGAAGTCCCCTTTAGATAAAACCATTCTCCGTTTGCCTCGTCTTTTTCCTTTAATTCATAAGGAAAGGCTGCATCTCCATATTGCCAATTAAGCTGTTCACCTGTTTTACTTGTGATATCCTTATAATAATGGAATAATTCCTTCAATTCTTGTAATGAAATTTCTTGCTTATTTGCTTCCGGTACTAGTTTTATGTACGCTGTGCTAGCCATTATTAGTTCCCCCTATTCTAAACTTTTCTCCGATAATATAATAGCACTATTTTAAGATTTTTAAAACAAAAGGTAAAGGGGTTGTGGTATTACTTTTTTTAATCATAAAAGTGGTTCATTGTTCATAGAATGTTAACAATCGCATTAAAAAATCTATTGAATGGACGTAAAAGAAACTATACAATAACCTTAGACAATGTGAATCAATACACAATCTTGGAGGGGGGAACGAGTATGAGCTTTAATCACAAATTGTATGATGAAAGTGAAAAGGTGAAAACACGTTTCGTGGGGTTTACAACGGAAGATTATCGTTACGACTTTGGAATTGTTTACACCAATATGTTTTTTGGAAAACCACTCGTTGTTTGTATGCAAACCGGACGTTCCGCTCTTTTAGATGTCAATGATATTCAGGATTTAGAACACCTAAAGAAAGCATTTCAATTAGAAAGCCTGAAAGAGGCATCAGATCTATCCGCTTTTTTAGAAGAGATTGTTCCTGCTTTATACCTAGAAACTCAATATGATTAGATTTTTTTCTATAAGTCCGATGTAACATATATCGGACTTTTTTGTTTGTTATACTAGAAAATCTCTTATATAAATACAGTAATATGTTATACAAAATAACTATTGACATAAATAGTATGACATATTAATATGTAATTACATAACATATATTAAGCGTTTTCAACAAAATGTTTTGAGGGGATGAAACCATGGGAATTATCGTTTGCCAACAATGTGAGAGCACGATTGAACACTTTGAAGATCATAAAGTAACAACACTATATGCAAAATGTAGTGACTGTTGTGATCATCAAGAAAAAACAAACGAATAATATGTGGCTAGTAATAATTAACGTTTAAAGTATGACACAATTGGTCATGCTTTTTTGTTTGCACAAATTAATAAACAAATAAGCCCTGCTACATTAAGCAGGGCTTGAAGAATAATGTGACCTTATCTAATGGCACGATGTTCTTTTATAACTCTCAGTGTTTTTAATTCAGGGTCCTCAGGCCCCTGAACGGGTAATCCACCTTCAAGATTTTCAGTAATATAATCAATGTTCTCTTGCGTAATGATCTCGCCCGGAATTAGGATTGGAATTCCTGGTGGATATACCATAATAAATTCAGCAATAATTCTTCCGACTGATTCTTTCAGAGTAACAACTTCAGTTTCTGAATAAAAGGCATCTCTTGGCGACAACGCTAGAACTGGGATGTTTGGAACATGAACTTCGATAGACTCTGTATTGGATATAGAGTAGTCTCGTTGTTTTGCTAATTCTTTTAAAGCATGTATTAGTATCCCTGTTTGTTCATCCGTATCTCCTGGAGTAATGATACAAAGGATATTATAAAGATCAGAAAGCTCCACTTCAATGTTATATTGTTCACGCAGCCAAACTTCTACCTCATAACCTGTTAAACCCAGCTCTTTTACAGAAATAATTAATTTAGTTGGATCATAATCATAAGTTGCTTTTGTCCCAAGAATTTCTTCTCCAACACAATACAAATGTGGAATCTCGTTGACTTTTTTTCGTGTTTCTTCTGCGAGTGCAATTGCTTTATCTATAAGTTCTTTTCCTTTTGTTGCTAATTGTTTTCTTGCAACATCTAAAGATGATAACAGTAAATAGGACGTTGAGGTCGTGGTTAACATACTCAGTATGGCTTGCACATGTTGGGCAGATACTAAACCTTCTTTAACATTTAAAATTGAGCTTTGCGTCATTGAGCCTCCTAATTTATGGACACTAGTTGCCGCCATGTCTGCACCTGCTTGCATTGCTGATAATGGGAGTTCATCATGAAAATGAATATGAACACCATGGGCCTCATCCACAAGAACTGGTATATGGTATGAGTGTGCTATATCAACGATTTCTTTTAAATTTGCTGCAATTCCAAAATATGTTGGATTAATTACTAATAAGCCCTTTGCATCAGGATGGGCTTTTAGTGCTTTTTCAACAGATTCTGTCGTTATTCCATGGGAAATACCTAAATTTTTATCTATTTCAGGGTGGATAAATATAGGCGTTGCTCCTGAAAAAATAATGGCGGACATTACTGATTTATGAACATTTCGCGGAACAATAATTTTTTCCCCAGGCTTACAAACTGACATTACCATTGCAATAATAGCTCCACTTGTTCCCTGTACAGAGAAAAAAGTATGATCTGCACCAAATGCGTTTGCTGCTAATTCTTGAGCTTTCTTAATCATTCCATGAGGATGATGCAGATCATCTAAAGGACCAATATTTATCAAATCAATTGATAATGCATTGTCCCCAATAAATTCACGGAATTCAGGATCCATCCCACTTCCCTTTTTATGGCCAGGTATGTGGAATTGTATTGGGTTTTTTTTTGCATGTTGAATAAGCCCTGTAAACAGGGGAGTTTCATTTTGATTCAAATTAGACACCTCAATCTACTGAATTACATTAAATCCTGAATATCAAACATGGTAGCTCCAGTTTATACTACCAGAATTTATATGTTTTTTTACTGAAAAATAGTAAGTAACAGATTCTTAGTTATTACCTTTTAAAATTATGATATAAGTACGAAAATGTTATTTATAAATGGAGTAAAACAAACTTATTTTAACAAAACAAAAATTAATTTCAAGAAAAAAATCATTAGATATGAGTATAGCTTTCCACAATTCAGGTGAAATACCAGACTTCTTAAAGGATTTTTAAAATAAATATAGAAAAACTTATAAAAGATAAAATGAAAATAGGGTGGGGATTTCAGTGAATTGGAAAACAAGAGTTACTCAACTGCTTGGAATAGAATATCCGATTATCCAAGGTGGATTAGCATATTTGGCATATTCCGATTTAGCAGCGGCTGTCTCAAACGCTGGTGGTTTAGGACAAATTACAGCTATGTCTTTAAATACACCAGAAGAATTACGGGAAGAAATCCGAAAAGTGAAAGAGAAAACGAGCAAACCATTTGGTGTGAATTATGCAATTGGAAACCATGGTAGAAAATTCGAGGATATGGTTGTTGTAGCTGTAGAAGAACAAGTTCCAGTGGTTACAATGACAGGAGGTAATCCAGCACCGATTTTTGAAATATTAAAAGGTAGTGAAACAAAAAAACTTGTTTTAGTTGCTGCAAGAAGACAGGCAGTAAAGGCTGAAGAATTAGGTGCTGATGCTGTTATTGTTGTTGGACAAGAAGGTGGGGGGCATTTAGGACGCTCAGATACAGGAACCTTTGTATTAGTTCCACAAGTAGTTGATGCTGTTTCAATTCCGGTTATTGCTTCAGGAGGCATTGGTGATGGCAGGGGCTTACTTGCTGCGTTAAGCTTAGGTGCTGAAGGTATTGAGATGGGAACAAGATTTATAGCAACAAAGGAATGTATACATGCACATGAACTTTACAAAAACCGGTTAGTACAGGGAACTGAAAATGATACTGTAGTAATAAAGCGTTCTATTGGTGCACCTGCTCGAGCTATAGCTAATTCTTGGACGTCGAAAATTCTAGAAATAGAAAAGGAATATGGAGATTATGACCATTTAAAGGATTTTATCAGTGGTAAAGCTAATCAACGCTATATCTATGATGGTCTGGAGGATGAAGGGTTTGCATGGGCTGGACAGGTAATGGGTAGAATTAATGATATACCTTCAGTAAATGAATTGTTTGATAGAATGATTTCTGAGGCCGAAACGATTCGTAATCACTGGAAAGAATAATGTAAGGTGTGGTGTAAGCACAATGCAATACAGTTATCCTATTTCCCCCGATTGGGACAAACAAGAAGTTATTGATGTGATTTATTTTTTTCAATGTATTGAAGAAGCAAATGAGCAAGGTATCTTAAGAGAAAAATTACTTGCTTCATATCAACGCTTTAAAGAAATTGTACCGAGTAAAAGTGAAGAGAAACAATTGTGCGGAAATTTCGATAAGGCAACCGGTTTTTCTTGTTACCGAACTGTAAAACAAGCTCGAGAAATGCCTGCAGGAAAAAAAGTGAAAATATAAGCTCAGGTTAAGCGTATTTATTGAGAGATTTTATATTTTTATGTAGGATCACTATTAGTTAGTGATAATGGAAGTCGAAGAGCAGTCACAAATACTAATTTGCTGATATGCAAGGAGATTTCTAAAAGGAGTGTAAGCAAGTGGAATTTACCGGATTTGAAAAACAAGACTTCGATCTCTTCGTAATACCAGGACTTGAAGAAAGAATGGTCAAACTTAAAGATCAATTAAGACCAAAATTCGATGTTTTAGCTAGCATTTTAACTGATGATCTATCGATTTTAACTGGTGATCCTATGTTTGCACATGTAGCCAAACATGCTCGAAGAAAAACTAATCCGCCGGATGATTCTTGGGTTGCATTTTCATCCAATCAACGTGGTTATAAAATGCTACCTCATTTTCAAATTACCTTATGGTCAACCCATTTATTAATTCAATGGGGAATTATTTATGAAGCTAAAAATAAAGAAATATTTGCCCAAAATATGATAGACAATATAGGTGGGATAAGAAATGTAATACCAGATCACTTTTACTGGAATAAGGATCATATGAAACCTTATGGTGAGCAGCAATCAAAACTATCAGATCAGGACCTAATTAATATCGCTGACCGACTACGCAATAATAAAAATGGAGAAATTATGGTAGGTCATATATTAGATAGGGAAGATGCAATTAACATGGATCCAACTGAATTTATTAATTTAACAAAATCAACATGGGAAAAGCTTAATATATTACATAAGATGGCTTTTTAAAGAGCCGTTAGTCTCTCTGTAAAAAGGGGAGGTCGTCAGATCACCCTGGTAAGGAAAAAACGTTATTTGCCATTATAGGCAAATGACGTTTTTTTTTACTGTGACTGACAAAAAATGGGGATTGAAGTCACATAAACTCAGCAGTTGAATCATTATAATAGATAAAGGCCATTAAATCTCCTCAAAAATTCTTAAAACAATGTAGTTTATTATAAAAAACATACAAAAAAAAGCGAATGATGTTTAAATTAGCTAGTCATTTGGGTAACTGGGTATATAACCAATTTTGTTACAAAAATACCTTAGCGTCATACAATATACAAAGAGAAATACTTGTCAAAAAGAATCAAAATTCAATGTAGATTAATAAAGTAAAAATAAATTCTACAGAAAGGGGAGTTGCACGGTGAATCAAGTTACTAGGATCTTAAAGAAAAATGAAGCAAAAAAACGAATTCCTGTGCTTAAACTCGAAATTGATTATGAATTGGCAACACTATATGATGCAATGATTACACAAGATAATGACCAAATAAGAAAATCAAAGGCTCGACTCGAACAATTTCGATTAGAAATGCTGCGCTTAGAGGCGTAAGAAATTGGCGAACCTATAAAAAGGTTCGTCTTTTATGTGTGGCCATTATACGTAAGAGATAATTTGGTTTATACTATAAATAAATGCTGGGAAATTATAAGGAGTGAGATTTTGAGCCAAATAGATTGGGAACATATACATAGTGCAGGTAAAGAGTGGATTCTCGAGGCGGGTAAGCAAATTAGGAGATCCTTTTCAGAAACATTGACTGTTGAATTTAAGGAAAATGCATCTGATTTAGTTACAAATATGGACAAGAAAATAGAAACATATTTTATATCTAAAATTATGGAAAAATTTCCAAATCATCGTATTCTTGGAGAAGAGGGACAAGGTGATAATGTAAAGTCATTAGAAGGGACAGTATGGATTATTGACCCAATAGATGGTACGATGAATTTTGTTCACTTAAAACGTCACTTTGCAATATCAGTCGGGATTTATCATGATGGAATTGGAATGATTGGTTTTATTTATGACGTTGTACAAGATGAATTATATCATGCTATAAAAGGGAAAGGCGCGTTTTTAAATGGCCAAAGGCTTGCGAACCTACAACCTGTTAATGTAGAAGAAGCTGTGATCGGAATGAATGCAGCATGGGCAATTGAGGGAAAGCGTATTGATTCCGGACTTTTACCACCTTTAATCCATGCTTTAAGAGGTACGCGTTCCTTTGGGTCAGCTGCAATTGAGATGGCATTTGTAGCGTCAGGGAGACTTGACGGATATTTGTCTTTACGGTTATCTCCATGGGATTACTCTGCAGGGAAGATTTTGATTGAAGAAGTGGGGGGGATAGTAACATCCGTAAAGGGTGAACCGCTAAATTTGATTAATCAGTCCCCATTATTCGCAGCTAAACCTGGGTTACATGGAGAGGTTGTCGAAAAATTTATAAATAAGAATAAGTAAATCAACAATGCTCTGTATGGTGGTAAAGTTTGCTAACCATTGATCAATAAGAATCAGTTGGTTAGCTATTTATTAAAAATAAGAAAGTATAACTTTGAACATGCTTGTTCAGTTCCAGTGCCTAGCCCCTCATGGTCGAAGACGCACAGCACGTGCTAGGATCGACGGTGGCGACAGGATGTCGTGGTTTTAGCCGATGCTAGACTGTCGGGGCTGATCATGGCACTTGCGCTTTTCTAGAAGGCCTATTATAGCTTTCCGCTTTCTCTCATTTTCTTTTTCATGACGAACCCAAATCCGATAACTAAAATTGATGCAATTACTGCTAAGAGTATTCCAATAATGCTCCTTTCAGCAATAGCTACCCCAATTAACATCAAACAAACAACTGTTAGTATCGCCAAGCTTAATAAAGTAAAGTTAACATTTTTCATTTTTTTCACTCCTAATTAATTCCCTATCGCATTGTTTACATTTGTGTTATAATTTTAAAGCTGCAAAAAATGTCGAGTTATTTGGATAAATTGTGTCAAAAGTAGTACAATTTAAACTATAACATAAAAATGAAAGTATAAATAGGAGCTGACAAGATTGAATTTAAGACAGGATATTAGAAATATAGCCATTATTGCCCACGTTGACCATGGTAAAACAACCCTCGTGGATAAATTATTACACCAATCCGGTACATTTCGTTCGAATGAAATGGTTGAAGAACGTGCCATGGATTCTAACGATATCGAAAAGGAACGCGGGATTACTATATTAGCAAAAAACACAGCTATAAAGTATAATGATACACGCATTAACATTATGGACACCCCAGGACATGCCGATTTCGGTGGAGAAGTTGAGCGGATTATGAAAATGGTTGATGGTGTTTTATTGGTAGTTGATGCATATGAAGGCTGTATGCCGCAAACACGTTTTGTTCTTAAGAAAGCCTTGGAACAAAAATTAGCAACAATCGTTGTTGTTAATAAAATAGACCGTGATTTTGCTCGACCAACAGAAGTAGTTGATGAAGTTATAGACTTATTTATTGAGCTTGGTGCAGACGAGGATCAGCTTGATTTCCCAGTTGTTTATGCATCTGCAATTAACGGGACAGCAAGTCTAGATCCTGAAAAACAAGATGAAAATATGAAAGTACTTTATGAAACAGTTATAGAACATGTACCTGCCCCAGTCGATAATCGTGACGAGCCACTTCAATTTCAAGTTGCGCTGTTAGATTATAATGACTTTGTAGGCAGAATCGGTATTGGTCGCGTGTTCCGTGGTACGATCAAGGTCGGACAATCTGTTGCTTTAATGAAACTTGATGGTTCAGTAAAACAATTTAGAGTAACGAAACTAATGGGCTTTTTCGGGTTAAAACGATTAGAAATTGAAGAAGCATACCCTGGCGATTTAGTTGCAGTTTCAGGTATGGAGGACATTAATGTTGGTGAAACTGTTTGTCCTGTCGAATATCAAGAAGCATTACCGATTTTAAGAATTGATGAGCCAACATTACAAATGGAGTTCGTTGTCAATAATAGTCCATTCGCTGGACGTGAAGGTAAGTACGTGACTTCAAGAAAAATTGAAGAAAGACTTCGTGCACAACTTCAAACAGATGTGAGCTTGCGCGTGGATAATACAGATTCTCCTGATGCATGGATAGTTTCGGGACGTGGGGAATTACATTTGTCAGTTTTGATTGAAAACATGCGTCGTGAAGGCTATGAACTTCAAGTATCTAAACCAGAAGTTATCGTAAGGGAAATTGATGGAGTTCGTTGTGAACCAGTTGAACGAGTTCAAATTGATGTACCTGAGGAACATACTGGTTCAGTTATGGAATCGATGGGCGCTCGTAAGGGTGAAATGCTTGATATGATTAATAATGGAAATGGACAAGTTCGTCTTATTTTTAACGTACCTGCAAGGGGATTAATTGGCTATAGTACTGAATTTTTAACATTAACGCGTGGTTACGGTATTATGAACCATACATTTGACAGCTATCAACCTATGCAGCCAGGACAAGTAGGTGGTCGACGCCAAGGTGTTCTTGTTTCAATGGAAACAGGCAAAGCAACTACTTATGGAATTATGGGAATAGAAGATCGTGGGATTATTTTTGTTGAATCGGGAACTGAGATCTATGAAGGAATGATTGTCGGTGAACATACTCGTGAAAATGACCTTGCTGTTAATATTACAAAAATGAAACAACAGACAAATGTACGTTCTGCAACGAAAGATCAAACAAGTACAATGAAACGACCTCGTATTATGACGTTGGAAGAATCATTGGAGTACTTGAATGAGGATGAATATTGCGAAGTAACACCAAAATCAATCCGTCTTCGAAAGAAAATTTTGGATAAAAATGAACGTGAAAAGGTAGCTAAGAAAAAGAAATATGCTGAAAATTAATATTTAGAGAGGGGTTTCGGAATGGAAGACGTGACCCAAATCGATCCATCGATGCTTTCTTCTTTTGCAGAAATGGTAGGTGTTCATCAGGATATAGAACGTGGTATGTTAATGCTATATATTATTATCGTCGTTCTAGCTATTGTTGTATTTAATCTAGGATTTGCTCAAAAGCTCTCAATAATTAAAACAATAGTTATCTATACTCTATTATTAATTGGTTGTGGCCCGCTGGCATTATTAGGAGTTAGATTGCCTGTAGCAGAAGGACTACTTATATCTGCAGTTGTTTTAGGTGTATACAGATTCCGTTTACATCAACAACGCAAGAATAATAAAAGTACAGAAGCATAAGGGGGCAGGGACGTGAAGTCTTTACAAGATGCTTTATATAATTGGTTAAGTATTAAAGTTGTTTGTGACGCAAGGCCGGATGATAAAGCAGCAAGTAATACATTTGATTTATTTGACAAAATTTTAAAGAGCGACCATCACATTGAGGAAGTAAACTACAAAAAAGATGAGGAAATGTATGTAGTTGAATATCAAGCTAAGGGTGAACAAAATACGATGAGATTCCCACTTGAACTCATTAATTGTATGATTGATGCAATTGAGGATCAGCCTGAACGTTTCCGCAATTTTGATGTAGAATAGTACACTAATATAAATATAATAACAAAGGGACACGCCATGTAGTAGGGCGTGTCCCTTTGTTTTGTCAGAAGTTATGAAGGCCATTATATGAAATGACTGAGTCACATAATGGACCTAGCTGAACAAAACATACTGTCATTTTCGGATTCATAACCTCATGATTTTCGAGAGTGCACTAATCAATAATTTTACCACTCTTCTTCATAATCTCGAGGATTATAAAGCTTAAACTTTCCAGTAGCTTTTCTATCTTCTGTTCTTGTTTTGATTCTATTAGAACACTCTTCACACATATACGTATGAATGGGGCGGTTTCTTAATCTTTTTGATAATGGTGATTCATCATCTAAGGAATCAATCTTATCACAAAGTAAACATTTTACTCTCATTACTTTTCACCTCGTCACCATTATAATTGAAAAACGAAAGAATTATAAGTATTATTAGTTTTATTCAGTTAAAAATAGAGTTAGTATTAAGAGGAAAGATCATGTATGGAGGTAATATTATGGCAAACCAAGTTGAATTTCAATTAACAGACGAGCTGCTTCCAATATTGCAAAAGGAACGCTATGCTACTATTGCAACCATTGATCATGAAACTGGAGCTCCTAGCGTAAGTGCAATTTCTTGGGTATATGCGCCAGATAAATCAAGAATTTATTTTTCAGCGGATAACCGTTCAAGAATTGTTGAAAATATTAGAAAAAATCCAAACGTAGTATTAACAACTATTGCTAAAGGGACAACTTTTTCTATAAGTGGGTTGGCAAGAGTAAAAGTTGAAAAGTTAGATGAAGTTCCCTTGAAACTTGCTCTTATTGAAATAAGTATAAAAGCTGTACGAGATGTGATGTTTTATGGTTCTAAAATTTCTCAGGATATTACATATGAAAAAACATACGATGCTGAGGCAGCCGCTAAACTTGATCGTCAAGTAATTGAAGCAATGAAAAAGTCTTAAAATTTAAAGCTTGGGTTTGAATGAGCGCCTTTTAATTTGAACTGCAATTAAATTAAAAATTAATTTAGAACTTAATATTCAATAAAAAAACACACGATATTTCTTATAAGATATCGTGTGTTTTTTCGCGTGTCGTATTAAATATATCTTAGTAAACTGGCCATGATTTTACATATTGCTATTTGATTGTTTGTCTTGGATTTGATCCAGCTCTTTTTGTTCTTTGTTTTCCAATTGTTGATCATTTTGATTAGTTGGTTTTTCATTAGTATCAATATCAGCAGGTACCTGTGGTATTATTCTGCCTATTAATCCAGCTAGTTCTTCCATAATACCTTCGACAGGGTGCCCATCTTTAATTTGCTTATTCATTTCTTTGAGTCGTGTGACAGCATCAGGATCAGCAACAACTACAGCATTTGCTCCATGTGGATCATGCTGAAGGATTTCAGCAACTGAATATTTTATTGAACCCACGCGAGATCTGTCTAAGTCATCCTCGACATCAATACCTACTACTGCGTAATTTCCAACCACAACTGCTGTTGCATCTTTAACATTTGGAACACTGGTAGTTAGCTCTACCAGATGTTCAGCGACTTCCTCTCCGTTCATTTGTTTATTATTTGTTTCCCCAGGTTGATTGACTTTCACCAGATTATTATTTTCACTGTTAGTATCATTTGCTTGATTTTGCGCACAACCCAACATAATGAAAAGAAAAAGGGCTACAATAGTGACTCCAATTATCTTTTTCAAAGATACCATCCTCTCTATAAAAAATAGCTTGCTAAAGTTTATTATTTATTCTTTATTTATTCGTCTAAGATTATTCGTCTGTTCATATATTAAAATAACTAGTCGTCCAACAAGGTACAGAGCTCCAAATAGTTTGGCCATTATTAAAATCCATTCCTAATGAAAAGGAGTTTCTGGTGACGCTTATTTCTAGCGGTTAATACCCTTACAAAGTCAAAGTTTCAGGAATACAGTTTTTACTAAAAGGAGGACAAAATAAGTACTTTCAGATCAAATTAGATGACTGAATTTGGCTGATTTTTGAACAACCTTTACCTATAAAACGTTTACAATAAGGGGTTTCTGCCGTTAGCTCATGCAGGAGAAACAGATGTCAGGGGGAGAAGATTTGAAAAAAATTTACGTTCTAGATACTAATGTATTACTTCAAGAGCCACGCTCTATATTCTCTTTTGAAGATAATGAGGTTGTAATTCCAGCAGTAGTTTTAGAAGAGGTTGATTCAAAAAAGAGAAACTTGGATGAGATAGGTAGAAATGCAAGACAAGTATCCAAAATTATCGATCGTCTCCGCACATTAGGTAAAATTCATAAAGGCATACCACTTGAAAGTGGTGGAACTTTTCGAATTGAGTTAAATCATCGATCATTCGTTAAGCTGCAAGAAGTATTTAATGAAAAAACAAATGATAATAGAATATTAGCTGTTGCCTTAAACCTGCATTTGGAAGAAGAAAAGAAGGAAAATGGAAGACCAGTTATCTTGGTTAGTAAAGATGTCTTAGTAAGAGTAAAAGCTGATGCTGTAGGGTTACAAGCCGAGGACTTTTTAAGTGACCGGGTCGTGGAGTATGATGACAATATATATTCGGGATTCATGGAACTTTACATAAATCGCGAATTAGTAAATGAATTTTACGAAAAAGGCGAGTTATCGTTAAAGAAGTTACCAAGATACAATTATTATCCAAATCAGTTTATAATTATGAAAGATAACATGGGAAGTTCCCAATCAGCCCTTGGCATAGTTGATGAACGTATAAATGTTGTAAAAAAGGGAAATTTTGGTAATGAACAGGTTTGGGGAATTAGATCTAGAAATGTTCAACAAACAATGGGACTTGATTTGTTGTTAAGAAGGGATGTTCCGTTGATAACCTTGATCGGAAAAGCTGGGACCGGTAAGACATTATTAGCCTTAGCAGCAGGCCTTTATCAAACTGAGGATTTAGGGATTTATAAGAAATTACTAGTAGCAAGACCTATAGTACCTGTAGGTAAAGACATCGGTTTTTTACCTGGGGAAAAAGATGAAAAACTTAGACCGTGGATGCAACCAATATATGATAATTTAGAGTATTTATTTAATACAAAAAAACCGGGCGAATTGGATACTATTTTAGCTGGAATGCGATCTATCCAAGTAGAGGCCCTAACATATATCAGGGGCAGAAGTATACCTGAACAATTCATAATCATTGATGAGGCGCAGAACCTATCGAAACATGAAGTCAAAACAATATTAACTAGAGTAGGTGAAAAAAGCAAGATTGTATTAATGGGCGATCCAGAGCAAATAGACCATCCGTATTTAGATGAATACAATAATGGCTTAACATATGTAGTTGAGAAGTTTAAACAAGAAAAAATTAGTGGACACGTTCGATTCGTTAAAGGTGAGCGCTCGGCTTTAGCACAACTTGCAGCCGACCTTTTGTAAGAGAAGACAGTATCACCTTTCATTACCCCATTGCTCGCAGTGAAGCAATGGGGTAAAATCGCCATCTGTAGCTTGCTAATAATTACATGTAATTTTACATAGAGTTAGTCAGGATATAGGGTATCCCGCCTTCGCTATGAAGGCGGGATTTTTTGTAGGCTAACCTTAAGATTTATTACATACTTAAATTGGGAATACTACTATGAAATAAATATCAATATTGGAGTGAGGTCATTTCATGCATTACATGTTTCAGCAATCGCTTGAAGAATTTATTACTGAGGCTAAACGATATATTAAAGACGGGAAGGTAGCAAAGTACATACCTGCATTAGAAAGGGCAGATGCAAACGACTTAGCCATAGCTATATATGAACAAAATGGAGCTATTTCTAGTGCAGGGGATGTATCAAATATTTTTACGCTACAAAGTGTTTCTAAGATCTTATCCTTAGCTGTTGCTATAATGGATCACGGTAAATACTATGTATTTCAAAAGGTTGGGATGGAGCCAACAGGTGACCCCTTTAATTCAATATCAAAGCTTGAAACAAGTGTTCCATCTAAACCTCTCAATCCAATGATCAATGCTGGGGCTTTAGCAGTTACCAGCATGATTAAAGGGGAAAGTGTGCAAGAAAAAATACATCGGATACTTCTATTGGTGCGAAAGATGGCCAATAATGATTCTATAAACTATTCTAGTGAAGTTGCTAAATCAGAGTATGATACAGCCTATTTAAATCGATCGCTTTGTTATTTTTTAAAACAACATGGTATTATCTCTGGAGATATAGAACAATTAATGGACCTATATACAAAGCAATGTGCTATTAGTGTAAACTGTATAGATTTAGCTAGAATAGGTGCTGTTTTTGCCTTTGATGGACAAGATCCCGAGTCAAAGGAGCAAATGATTGAAAAAGATATAGCAAGAATTTGTAAAACGTTTATGGTCACTTGTGGGATGTATAATGCGTCAGGTGAATTTGCAACCAAAGTTGGGATTCCAGCAAAAAGTGGTGTATCAGGTGCTATTTTAGGTTCGGTACCTCATAAATTTGGCATTGGAATTTATGGACCTGCGTTAGACGATAAAGGTAACAGCATTGCTGGTGTTGAACTTTTAAGACTATTATCGAAACGCCATGAATTAAGTATATTTTGAGAGAGCATGTATGCTTAGTCTTGCATTTTTACTAATATAACGGTAAAATTAATAGATAATGGACGTTTCTCAAATTGGAGGGATTAACATGTCTTCAGAGGTTGCTTTAGATCATAAGGAAAAAGCATTGGCCCTTCTTAAGGGAGATGCAGATAAGATTTTAAAATTAATAAAAGTACAAATGGAAAATTTAACGATGCCTCAATGTCCTCTATACGAGGAAGTGCTTGATACACAAATGTTCGGATTATCACGTGAAATTGACTTTGCGGTTCGTTTAGAATTGATTGATGAAAAACACGGCAAGGAATTACTTGAGTCGTTAGAACGTGAGCTGTCAGCCTTACATGAAGCATCCCTTAAGAGTAAATAAAACTCAAACTATTTCTTGTATAGTTTGGGTTTTTCTTTTAATATTGTCTGTAATCTAACTGATAGTTTACTAGCTTATTGCGTGTTTTTTTACCGTATTTAATAATTTTACTAAAAACTGAGAATTTTATTCTCTTGGTCGGGATGAGAAGTACATGGTGAAAAAAATATTAAAATCCTATGATTATATTTTAGTTTTTGCCCCTATTGTTTTAAGTTTATTCGGTGCTGTGATGATTTACAGTGCCAGTATGGTTATTGCCGTTGTGGATTATGAGGGTACCCCCGATTTGTTTTTTAAAAAGCAAGTACAATGGTTAATTATTTCTCTAATGTTTTATATTGTCGCCCTTGTTATTCCGTATAAAGTATATAAAAAATTTCTTAAATTTATCTTTTTTGGTTCTCCAGTAATTTTAGGAATGGTATTGACTTTCGGTACGATTACTAACAACGCGCAGTCGTGGCTTAATATTGGACAAGTTGGTTTTCAACCAGCAGAATTTATTAAATTAGGTGTCATCATATACTTAGCAGGTGTTTTCTCAAACAAACAATCCTATATTGAAAAGTTTTGGCCTGCTTTTGGGCCACCTTTAGCATTTATTTTCTTTATCTTTGTACTCGTTTATAAACAACCTGATTTAGGAACAGCCTTGCTTATTATTTCAATTGCAGGAATGATTACAGTTTGTTCAGGTATTCGTCTAAAACATTTAGGTACATTAGCTTTAGTCGCTTTTGCAGGCATGCTTGTCCTATACCCGATGCTTACGGATGAACAATTGTCTCGCTTTACTGCCGCCTATGACCCTTTTCATGAAGACATTGCTGATCATGGTGGGTACCAGCTGATTAATTCTTATATTGCAATTGCTTCAGGTGGTATAACAGGCCAGGGACTTGGGGAAAGTATTCAAAAATTTGGTTATTTACCAGAGCCACATACAGACTTTATAATGTCGGTAATTTCAGAAGAATTGGGTTTCTTAGGTATTGGTTTCGTCTTATTCATGCTAACTCTTATGATTTGGAAAGGTTTTACCATTGCGATGAGAGCTAATGATCCGTTTGGGAGTTTAATTGCAATCGGTATTTCGGGAATGATTGGTATTCAATCTCTAGTCAATCTAGGTGGATTGACAGGGTTGCTTCCAATTACTGGTGTGCCTCTACCGTTTGTAAGTTATGGAGGTTCTTCCCTATTATTGTTAATGCTTTCGATGGGGATTTTAAATAATATAGCAATGTTTTCGAATTACAAGGCAAGTAATCAAAATCAACTCTCAGAATGACTAGTTTAGAAATTAAAGTGGAAGAATAAAAGGTTGCCCTTAGGCAACCTTTTTATTTGTGTTTTCATTTTTCTTACTTCTTGTTGAAAGGAGGACAAGATAACTTAATACACTAAAGAGCATTGTAATGATTAGAGCATGCGCTAAAGCCGTATATAAACTAATCCGTGTTATGATAATGGCTGCACCAGAAACAACCTGTAATAGAATGAAAATGATCGATCCAACAGCACTCCAAAATAAAACACGTTTGTGCTTATATTTCAAAAGGATTCTAATTGACAGTGCAATAACCCAAATTAAAAATAAGCTTGCTGCAAAGCGGTGTCCCATTTGAACCCATTCATATTTGGTTGATGGTAATGAAAAGATTGCAGCGTTATCACAGAAGGGGAAATCTAAACAAGCAAGCTGTGCTTTTTCATGACGGACGAGAGCACCGGTATAAACAACAACATAACAATATATCGTTAGAGCGTAAATTTGTGATCGCAGACCTTTATCAATTACTAAGGAATCTGCGTCGAATTTTTTATCAACTTCAAAGATAAGTAATGTTAAAAGAAATACTGATGCAACGGATACTAAGGAAATCCCAAAATGAAGGGCCATAATGACAGGTTGTTGACCCCAAATGACAGCCCCTGCACCAAGAAGAGCTTGAATAATTAAAAATACCACAGATAAAATGGCTAATAGTTTTGTTTCACGAACATGTCCTATCTTTCTCCAAGACCAAATCGCTAAGGCTGTAACAAGAAAAACAGAAATCCCAGATACAAGACGATGAGAAAACTCAATGATTAGTTCTAGCGAAATCTCTGTTGGAATTAATTGTCCATTACAAAGTGGCCATGATCGACCACAACCCATTCCGGAGCCTGTCTTGGTAACTAAAGCGCCTCCAAGTAGTACTACTAGCATAGCTATAGTAGATAAAACAGCTAGCAGTTTTAACCCTTTATTCACATTATCACCTTCAATTTTTATATCACTCATATGTTAGCATACCTCATCTAATATAACATATGGAAAAGTTACGTTACAGTTTTAAATTTTGTCTAATTTTTGTCTAAAATGTGAACATAAGTTTTAATATTTACTATAAAATAATAACTTTTTTTTATAAATTATTATTTCTTTCTAAAAAACACTTGCAACTTAAATGGTAGTTTGCTAGAACTAATATGTAGTTGAAGCTTGATATACCGCAGGTTTTAACAACTACGTTGAAATCTGTTAAATCAAATTACTGTAGGTGGAATTATATAGTAATAATAAAAAGATGTATTAAAAATATTTGTTATTAATTTAATTTTATATGACAAATTTTGAACATTTTATGTTTTAATAAGGGAAAAGGTATTTTTCTATGATTTATATCACATAAAATAATTTTTTTTGATTTGTTAAGTCTTTTAATATATAACTATTAAGTATGATGTTTCATTTAGTTATTATAGATTATATAAAAAACAAGCTAATAATCATTAAAAATCATAGAATCTCTTATTTATCCGAAATAGATGTAGCTTAATGATTGTAAAGGAGGAACAAAAGATGAATAACTCTCGGGTAATGGACGGTACAACTGGACAGCTTTTAGAAACTCGAACACCAAGCCAGCCTGAAACATATTCAACAACAATGTGGAATGATTTTTTAGCCTTAATAAAAATAGGGATTATTAATTCTAATTTAATTACGGCATTTACTGGTGTATGGCTTGCTCTATATTTCACGAATGGGAATTTTATAGACAGTATTGATAAAGTTCTTTTTGCAATGTTTGGTACAGCATTGGTAATTGCTGGTGGCTGTGTACTAAATAATTATATTGATAGAGATATTGATCATTTAATGGAGCGAACAAAGACAAGGCCAACAGTAACAGGGCGTGTGGGTTTAAGTAAAGTCTTGGCATTGGGGTTATCATTATCAATACTTGGCTTGTTGCTATTGTCTTTTGGTTCAATTACTGCTGCAATTTTTGGGTTTATAGGTCTATTCACCTATGTAGTTTTATATACTATGTGGTCTAAAAGAAGATATACTACAAACACAGTTATTGGAAGTATTTCAGGTGCAGCTCCACCGCTTATAGGCTGGGCAGCTATTGATCCTAATTTAGATATTGCCGCATGGATTTTGTTCCTGATCATGTTCATTTGGCAACCACCCCACTTCTTCGCACTAGCAATGAAAAAATGCGAAGAGTATAGAGCTGCTGGAATTCCTATGTTGCCAGTAATTCATGGTTTTAAAGCTACAAAAAAACAGATGGTGGCATTCACAGCTGCGTTAATTCCATTACCATTTTTCTTAACAGCCTTAGGACCTGTTTTTCTAACCATTGCTGGTTTATTAAGTGTGGGATGGTTCGTTTTAGCTGTGTATGGCTTTGTAATGAAAGATGATTTAAAATGGGCGAAATGGATGTTTATCTATTCGCTAAACTATTTAACGATAATATTTGTGTTGATGGTAATAGTTACTATTTAAAATTAAGAAGGCTTTGAATGTAAATGTAATGGAAGTTGATTTACATTTATAATAAAGCTAGTGATGCCTCAAAGCACTAGCTGTTTTTGTACGACATTTTCCGACAAAATATACTATCAACTTTTAATACTGTTCAAATGTTATTAACAATAATCACCATTCAGGTTATTAAATAGTCCTTTATTTGTTAATACTGATGGGGGGCTAATAAATAATATATTAATGTTCTAAAAAAGAAAGTGGGGTTAGTAAGAAATGAAAGAAGTAACATTGAAATGGCGCATAATGTCAATAATTGCATTTTTAGCGCTTTTGTTAGCAGGGTGTAGTGGGGAGCCTTACTTATCAACACTTACACCACAAGGTGAAAATGCAGAGATTGCTTTTGATCTTGTGATACTAACAACTATTATTATGACTCTTGTAGTTGTAGTCGTAACAGTAATCTTTATTATTGCATCAACGAAATTCCGCAGAACAAAAGCAAACGAAAATATGATTCCTAAACAAGTTGAAGGAAGTCATAAGCTTGAGATTACTTGGACTGTTATTCCTATTATCTTATTGTTGATTATTGCGGTACCAACAGTTGCAGCAACTTTTGAATTAGATGTAACTGAGGATAGTATTCCAGAAGATGCATTACAAGTAAATGTAGCAGGAAAGCTTTACTGGTGGGAATTTGAATATCCTGAAGAAGAAATTATTACTTCTCAAGATTTAGTTATTCCTGCAGGTGAAAAAATTTATTTAAAACTAATAGCTGGAGATGTTAAGCATTCATTCTGGATTCCAGCATTAGCAGGTAAAATCGATGTAAACACAGATAATGAGAACTATATGTGGGTACAAGCCCATGAACCAGGACTTTTCTATGGTAAATGTGCAGAGCTTTGTGGTCCGTCCCACGCATTAATGGACTTTAAAGTGAAAGTTCTTTCACCAGAAGACTATGAAAAATGGGTTGCGAACATGCAACAACCAACTGAATCACCTGAAAGCAGTGTTGCTCAACAAGGTGAAGAGATTTTTGCACAGAGTTGTATTGGCTGTCATGCAGTTGATTCTAATGATCAACGCCCAGAAGCTGCTAGACTTGCACCAAATCTTTCAAACTTTGCAGACCGTGAGCGTGTAGCTGGTATTAAAGAGCTTACACCTGAAAATATTAAAGCATGGATTAAAGACCCTGAAACAATGAAACCAGGTAATAAGATGACAGGTACATATCAATTATCAGATGAAGAAATTGATGCTGTAACTGAATACTTATTAACTCTTTCTAAGGAAAATAACTAGGGGATAAGGGAGGTTACTTTTTTGAGTACTTTGGCACAGAAACAAGGTGTTGGTGCGATTATATGGGATTATCTAACAACAGTAGACCATAAAAAAATTGCTCACTTATACCTTTTTGCAGGATTATTTCATTTTGTAATTGCAGGTCTTGAAGCATTATTTATTCGTATACAATTAATGGTACCTGAAAATGATTTTTTAGTAGGTAATACGTTTAATGAAGTTATAACAGCACACGGTACGTCAATGTTATTCTTTGTTACGATGCCGATATTATTCGGCCTAATGAACGCTGTTGTACCGTTGCAGATAGGAGCACGTGACGTTGCTTTTCCATTTTTAAATTCACTTGGGTTTTGGTTATTTTTCTTTGGAGCTCTATTCTTTAATATGGGGTGGTTCTTTGGAGGAATGCCTAATGCTGGTTGGACAAACTATGCCTCGTTAGCGATGGCTGATCCGACACATGGTGTAGATTTTTACCTAATCGGTTTACAGATTTCTGGTGCCGGTACACTTATATCTGGTATCAACTTTTTAGCAACAATTATTAATATGCGTGCACCTGGTATGACGTTCATGCGTATGCCGATGTTTACATGGACAACATTTGTTTCTTCGGCATTAATTTTGTTTGCATTTCCGCCATTAACGGTTGGTATCTTTTTAATGATGTTTGATCGTTTATTTGGTTCAGCATTCTTTAATGTTGCTTTGGGTGGTAATACAGTTCTTTGGGAACACATCTTCTGGATTTTTGGACATCCTGAAGTTTATATCTTAGTTTTACCTGCTTTTGGTATTTTTTCAGAAATTATACCTACTTTTGCAAGAAAACGAATTTTTGGATATACTTCAATGGTTTTTGCGGTTGTTCTAATCGGTTTCTTAGGATTCATGGTATGGGCTCACCATATGTTTACAACTGGTATGGGTGCAGTAGCGAACTCTATCTTTGCGGTGGCAACAATGGCTATTGGTGTACCGACAGGGATTAAAGTCTTTAACTGGTTGTTGACAATGTGGGGCGGAAATATTCGTTATACAACACCAATGCTATATGGTACATGGTTTGTTCCAACCTTTACAGCGGGTGGAGTAACTGGTGTTATGTTAGCTTCTGCAGCAGCTGACTATCAATTCCATGATTCTTATTTCGTAGTAGCGCATTTCCACTATATTGTTGTAGGTGGTATTGCACTTGGTATGTTTGCAGGTATTCATTATTGGTGGCCAAAAATGTTTGGAACGATGATGAACGATACACTTGGTAAAATCACTTTTTGGATTTGGTTTATCGGTTTCCATATGACTTTCTTTATTCAACATTTTCTTGGTTTATGGGGAATGCCACGCCGCGTATTTACGTACTTACCAAACCAAGGTTGGGATACTGCTAACTTTATAAGCTCTCTCGGCGCCATTTTAATGGCTATTGGTGTAGTTTTAATGGTATTCAATATGATCTGGTCATTTGTAAAGAAAACAGAAGTTAGTAATGATCCATGGGAAGATGGTCGTACACTAGAGTGGGCAATTGCATCACCGCCACCAGAATATAACTTCAAACAGCTACCACTTATCCGTGGTTTAGATCCATGGTGGATTGAAAAAATGGATGGTAAAAAAGAAATGACGCCTGCTGAACCATTAGCTGATATTCATATGCCAAATGGATCTATTCTTCCAGTAATCATGTCTATCGGATTATTTATAGCTGGATTTGGATTTTTATACCATGACCTTGGAACAAACATTCCAGCTTTAACGGTTGGTATTGTCGGTATGTTAATTACATTTGGGGCAATGTTTGTACGTTCTATTAAAGATGATCATGGCTATCATATTCATAAAGAGGATCTTGAAGGGGATGGAGGGATAAAAGCGTAATGGCAACAGAACAAGTTTTAACATCAGAAAACTTTCCAGCTGAACCTGAAAAGGCGACGATGGAAGGGAAAAATAAAATGATCGGCTTTTGGTTATTCCTTGGTGGCGAAACAGTACTTTTTGCAACGTTATTCGGTACTTACCTAGCACTTCGTAATTCAACAGCTAATGGACCATCAGGTGAGGAACTATTTTCATTACCATTAACTTTCCTAGCTACAATGCTTTTATTATTTAGTAGTTTAACTAGTGTATATGCAATGTACCAAATGAAAAATAATGAATATGGCAAGATGCAGCTTTGGATGTGGATCACAGTTCTTTTAGGATTAGGATTCTTAATTTTAGAGATTTATGAGTTTAATCATTATGTACATGAAGGTTTAAAATACACAACAAGTGCATTTTCATCTTCGTTCTATACGCTTGTTGGCTTTCATGGTGGTCACGTAGTATTCGGGTTGTGCTGGATTATCACTCTTTTAATCCGTAACTCAAGACGTGGATTAAGTCTTTATACTGCACCTAAGTTTTATGTTGCAAGTTTATATTGGCATTTTATCGACGTAGTATGGATTTTCATTTTCACTGCTGTATACTTAATGGGAAAGGTGGGGTAAGTTATGGGAATCAATTCAAATTCATCAGTTCAAACTGAAAATTTAAAGTATCGTAAAGCTAAGAATAAAGAAGAAATGAAACAACAGCTTATTGTATTCTCATTAACAATCTTTCTAACAGTTATTGCTTTTGCAGCTGTGGCTTTTGCTGATACAATTAGTGCTTGGTTTATCGGTCCATTCATTTTATTGTTAGCTGTTGTACAATGTATGTTTCAATTATTTTATTTCATGCACATGTCACATAAAGGACATGAAGCACCAATTGTATTTATCTTTTCAGGAGTATTGTTCGTAATCATTATTATTGCGGGACTAATGCTTCTAACTTGGTGGTAATAGTATAAATAGTTAATGTTTTTGTTTTGAATGGGACTCGGCTAATTAATTGAATAAATAGCGAGTCCCAATTTTATTTTGAAAATAACGCTCTACTCTAGAGGTGATTATATATGTTGGAAAAGTTGGAAATATTTGGATTCCAAGCGATGTGGAGTCCAGGTTATCTTTTATTTACGTTGGTATTAGGTATTTTCTATATACTACTTGTTAAGGGTGTCATATTCAGAGGTACTGATAAAGAAAATGAAGGTGTGTCGTCTAAACAAATTTTCTATTTCATAACTGCGGTTGTTTTGTTATATATTGTTAAAGGGAGCCCTGTCGATTTACTAGGTCACTTGAATTTTAGTATGCATATGGTGCAGATGTCTGTTTTATATTTGGTATGTACCCCATTATTTATCATGGGTACGCCCAATTGGTTACTGCGAAAAGTATTGCAAATTAAAGGTATTGCTAAATTAGAGAATGCATTAACTAAACCACTAATTGCATTATTATTATTTAATGGTGTCTTTTCTTTTTATCATTTTCCGTTTATATTTGATGTAATAAAAACTAGTACTATTCTTCATGCTCTTGTAACAGGATTATTATTTTTATGTGCTTTCGTGATGTGGTGGCCACTAATTTGTCCGTTACCGGAATTTCAAAAATTAAGCGGACTAAAAAAATTAGGTTATATATTTGCTGATGGTATACTTTTAACACCAGCATGTGCGCTAATAATATTTGCTAATGAGCCATTATTTACGACGTATTCGGATCCTGCTGCATGGGCAAAAGCTTTAGAATTATGTGTTCCTGCCGGTATGCTTGCTAATATAGACTTAAGTGGACCGCAAATGTTTTCATGGCTAGCTCCATTAGATGACCAGCAGCTTGGTGGTGTAATAATGAAAATTATTCAAGAAATTGTTTATGGAATTACACTTGGTGCTGTTTTCTTTCAATGGGTTAGAGAAGAAAAGAAAAAAGATGCTGAAGAGCAAATGTCAATGTCACCTACACCACAGTTTATTAAATAATATTAAAACATTGCTTAACAATGCCCCACTTTGTTTCTGCTGAATTCTGAAACTTTTAAGTGGGGTTTTATTAATTTTATTCACTATGCATTATCTTAAATTTACAGAAAATTTTGAAGAGGGGATGATGATGATGACGCAAATTTTTACAGAACGATTAATCTTAATGACATGTCCTTTAGACATGGCGAAATCAATTGTTTTAAATCGTGATGAATTATTAGCCCGGTCACCTATATTCATCCCAGATGAGTGGCCTTCGCTTGAATTACGAGGTCTTTTACCTTTCTATATTGAAAAGCTTGAAAATAATAGTGAAAAAGAAAACAAACATATTAAGTGGGATATATGGCTGATTATAGATTATAAAGATAAAGCAATTATAGGAACAGCTATATTAAAGGAAGATAGAAATGAGGAAGAGTCCGTTGAATTAGGTTACCATATCATTCCTGCTTATCGAGAAAAAGGGTTCGGATTTGAAGCAGCTCAAGCCTTAGTTGATTGGGCATTTTTAAATGATGGAATAAATAAAATAACAGCGGAATGTGTTGATACGAATTTTGGTTCGATTCGTATCCTTGAGAAGTTAGGGATGTGCTGTATTGATAAAGATGACCGATTTCTACTTTGGGAATTAAAAAAAGCAATTTAAAAACCGAGAGTTCCCTCTCGGTTTAGATTTTAAAATTAACTTTAATTATCCCAGCTTCTCTAGCAGAGTTAAAAGCTATAATAACTAGAGGACCTATAATAAATCCTAAAATGCCAAATAGCTTTAAGCCAAGGTACATTGCAATTAACGTTGCAAGTGGGGATAAGCCAATATGTTTTCCCATCACCTTAGGTTCAACTGTTCTTCTGATTACCAAAAGTATGCCCCCAAGTATAGCCAACTGGGTACCTACAGCAATATTTCCTGTCAATAATTGAAACAAGGACCAAGGTAACATAATAACAATGGAACCAATAATGGGAATAACATCGATAACCCATATAATAAGGGCCATAATTAAGGCTACCTCGGGAACAATTAGTAATAATCCAATTAATGAAACAATAAAAATAATTATACTTACTAAGAATTGTGCTTTACAAAAACCAAACACAACATAGTATAATCTAGACGTCATAAATGAAACACGGTCAGCTGTTTTAGGTGTAAAATGTGCGTATATTCGTTCTTTTAAATTGGGTAATTCGAGCATAAATAAAAACAAAGCAATTAAATAGACGATAATACTAACTAAGTAATTTGGAATATTTGTTATTAATTTTGTGATATTGTCTATATTCACTTTTTCTGTTAAACCAGTTCTCATTTTAGTTAAAAAACCTTCTACTTGATCACTAATTTCGGTAACTACCTCTATTGGTAAATCTTCCGCAGCAGTTGTGAGCTGCTTTTCTGCTTTTAACCACAAGTTATTAACTTCATTAATATATGTAGGTGCATTTTGAGCAAGCTGCACAACTTCTGTAACAACTTTAGTGACGAGTATATAGTTACCTAATACGAGTAAAAAAAGAAATAAGGTAAAAACAATTAATACTGAAAGCTTTCTTTTATTCTTCAGTTTCATCTGTATAAATTTCACAGAGGGTTCTAATATTAATGCTGTTATTAAAGCGATTATTAAAGGGATCGATAACGGTAAAATTAATAAACAAAGAGCTAGTACAGCAATCAGAATGATCGTAATTAGAACGTAACGTTTTGTTTTATTTGTTAGCAACAGTGACTTCCTTTCTTAATAAAGAACTATAGTATATATTATAGTATTAAATTTATAGAATGAATAGTATTAAACAAAAATGTAATGTTTAAGAAATTTTCCAGGGGGGAACGAAATTGATTAAAAAGGTAATGGAAAAGGGTACATTGTCTATTACAGAGAATGTGTTTGCTATCATATCTTCAATCGTCATTAACGAAATAGAAGATATTGCCAGTACAGTATCTGATATTAAAGACGATTTTGTACGTGTTGTGAATAAAAAAGGCAATCAACGAGGAATAACAATTGATCACACTCAAGACCAACTTACTATTGATATAAAAATATCAGTTTATTATGGTGCATGCATTAGCGAGGTTTGTTTTGATTTACAAAAGAAAATAAAAAATGAAATTGAAATTATGACGGGGGTAGATGTGCACGCAGTAAACGTTTTTGTTGATTCGGTTAAATTTAGAGATCAATCTTAGATAAACAAAAGCATGGGCACATTGAGGTCCATGCTTTTTTGCTTGTATTTATTTTGCAGCTTCGGCAATCTGTGCGCTTACTTTATCAAGTATGGCTTTTGATCTATCTACTACGTTTTTAGGAAAATTTTCTCCCTCTCCATATTCAACCCCATGCGGATAATAGTGTTTTCCTAATAATGGTGTTAATAATTTTACTTTGGCATGGTTTGAATCAACGTTCCCCTCAACTGCAAATGCTTGAACGCGCAAGTAAAAAACTTCTTTTGTATCTAATTTCTCAAATTTGCGATCATAGCTAATGCGTTCAAAATCCCATTGTTCTCCTCTAACTAAACCAGCATCTTGCATAATATGGTTTAATATTGAAATATCAATAACCTTATCTTCAATACCCGTACCTTCAAATTTCATTATGTATCCCTCCTAAATTCAAAACACTCTAAAATCTATAATAGTATGAAAAAGTAGAAGATGCAATAACTGATATTTTTCAGTCAGTCAAAAACATATAAATGTTTTTTTAATTTTGGGTGAAAATAATCAGGAAGTAACTTGTTAATAAAGAGGGAGGAACACTTGGTGAAGAAATTAATAATAAGCGCGCTATTCCTTTTTGCACTTATTGCATTTGCTTCAAGTGGTAGCGCGCAAACACAGACAACATATACTGTCCGTTCTGGAGATTCAATGTGGAAGATTTCTGTTAGGTATCAAATTGGATTAAGTGAAGTAATTCAAGCTAATCCTCACATAAAAAACCCAGCTCTAATATATCCTGGGCAGAAGATTACCATTCCGCTCATTAACGATATTAAGAGCATAGAGGAAGCGGTTATTTCGCTTACAAACCAAGAGCGAGCAAAAAATGGACTTCCTGCTCTATCAGCAAATTGGGAACTATCTCGTGTAGCTAGGTTCAAGTCAGCGGATATGAGAGATAAAAATTATTTTAGTCATACCTCACCTACCTATGGATCGCCATTTACTATGATGAAGAATTTTGGTATTTCATATCGAGCTGCAGCTGAAAACATAGCAGCAGGTCAAACCACTGCTCAAGAAGTAGTTAGATCGTGGATGAACAGTCCTGGTCATCGGAAAAACATTTTAGATTCCAGAATGACACAAATAGGTGTAGGGTATGCTAAAGGTGGGTCATACCGTCATTACTGGACACAAATGTTTATCCAAAAATAATGAATGGAGGGACAACTTTGAAAAGTGTACGTGATATAATGTCAAATAATGTGGAATATTGTACACCCTTAGATAATGCTTTTGAAGTAGCGGTGAAAATGAAGGACTTAAACGTTGGTGCCATTCCAATTGTTGAAAATAATCAACTTGTCGGAATGATCACTGACCGAGATCTTGTAGTTAGAGGGATTGCGGAAAAACGTTCGGGTTCAAATTCAGTTACTAATTTAATGAGTGAAGAGTTAGTCACAGTTACGCCAGATACACCTGTTAGTGAAGCTGCAAGAATAATGGCCGAAAAGCAAATTCGCCGTCTTCCAGTTGTAGAAAATGGTCAATTAATTGGAATTGTTGCTTTAGGTGACTTAGCGATTGAAAAGTTATCAGATGAACAAGCAGGATATGCTTTAAGCGAAATTTCAGAACCACCAGAAGCACATATGTAAAACAAAACTGGCACCTCTAGTATGAGGTGCTCAGGCTGTCGAGAAACCCTCGACAGTCTATTTTTTTCACATTAACTTTAACAATTCACCGCGTTAATTTGGTATAATATAAGTAATATAGATAGGATGGTGATTAGTATGTTTAACACTAGAAAAAATACTCAAAACGAAGTTGAATTTGTATCTATCGAAGACCTTGTCCCTGAAGATCATCTATTAAGAAAAATCGATAAGTACATAGACTTTTCATTTATTCCAGAAAGAGTTCGACCGTACTATTGCGAAGATAATGGACGTCCTTCGTTGGATCCACTTATTTTATTTAAGATGATGTTTATTGGTTATATTTACGGTATCCGTTCAGAAAGACAACTTGAACGTGAAATACAAATGAACATTGCTTACCGCTGGTTTCTTGGTCTTAAATTAACTGATCCAGTGCCACACCACTCCACTATTAGTTGGAACCGTCGAATGCGTTTTAAAGATACTGACATTTTTCAAGAGATCTTTGATGAAAGTGTTATGCAAGCCATTAATCATAAAATGGTTGGTGGGAGAGTCTTGTTTACTGATTCAACTCATTTAAAGGCAAATGCAAATAAGCATAAATTCATAAAAGAAGAAGTTGAAGTGG
Organism: Bacillus sp. Marseille-P3661; assembly: GCF_900240995.1. Taxonomy (NCBI): domain Bacteria; kingdom Bacillati; phylum Bacillota; class Bacilli; order Caryophanales; family Bacillaceae; genus Bacillus; species Bacillus sp. Marseille-P3661. Next base: position 273,467 of record NZ_LT965954.1, on the reverse strand, counting down.
AGACACGTGAATATGTAGAGGAATTAAATAAAGCCATTGAGGAAGATCGAGTAAAACATGGAAAAAAGCCTCTAAAGGAAAAAGAGGAGGTGAATGAAACGAAAGAAATCCGGAAGAGTACAACTGATCCGGATTGTGGATTTATGTCACGTGATAATAAGCAAGAAATGTTCTGTTATCTAGACCACCGTACAACCGATATTAAATACAATATTATAACAGATGCCTTTGTAACTCCCGGTAATGTCCATGATTCAGTTCCTTATCTCAAGCGATTAGATCGTCAAATCTCACGATTTGATTTTAACGTAGAAGCGGTGGCACTAGATTCTGGATACTTAACAAATCCAATATGTAAGGGATTATTTGATCGTGAGATCTTTGGTGTAATTGCCCACAGAAGATATCAACCGACAAGAGGACTTTTTCAAAAGTGGAAATTTACATATGATGCGGATACAGATGTATATGTCTGTCCCAATGGTGAACAATTAAATTATCGTACCACAACAAGGGAAGGATATCGTGAATATAAATCCGACTCTAAAAAATGTACAAATTGCCCTCTCCTACAACAATGTACACGGTCAAAAAATAAGCAAAAAGTGGTCACACGACATGTTTGGGAAGAACATAAAGTGAGACTTAACCGATTATCTTCAGGAGGAAAAATTCTTTATAAATATAGAAAAGAAACCGTAGAGCGAAGCTTTGCAGATTCAAAAGAACTGCATGGGCTTCGCTACTGCCGGTTACGAGGAATTAAAAATGCAAGTGAGCAAGTGCTACTTACAGCAGCTTGCCAGAATATGAAAAAGATTGCCAACCATCTAGCGAAACTTGGCTAGGTGGTTGGGAGTGATATTTTCTTATTCTATCTCATATTTATATTAGGTTAATTTTCATTAAACAAAAAAGAGTGTAGAGAAAAAATACCCCTTTCTCTACACTCTGGGCACCTCTAGTATGAGGTGCTTTTTCTGTTTTTAACAAATCAATAGGATCCCCCCATAAAATGCATGAATATTTTTTGTTTTGCTTTATATAATGTACAAAGTGCGTGGATAAAGGTTGGGGGGAATTTGGTTTGAAACGAAATTTGTTGGGCTTCACTATAGCTATAACTATACTATCATTGATCATTATATATTCTCAGTTATTCAAAATAACTGAAAGCAATACTGTATCAGAAAAGTTAAACGAACAAACAGAAAAGAATGGACAAGCAGTTGACGATTTACAAGATATACTTAAATCTAAAGAACAGCCACTATACAATCTAATAGGAAAGAAAACGAAAGATGTTACAGCTTTTTTAGGACAACCTCAGCGTGTCGACTTTTCTGAATATGACTACAACTGGTGGATATATAATGAAAAACTAGAAAACTACCTTCAAATTGGAGTAGAGAATGATAGAGTAGTAACTATTTTTGCAATGGGAGAGGATAACCAGATCGGTCCTTTTAAAATTGGACAAACACTTGAAGAACTAAAAAGTTTTACAGAGATTAAGGAGAAAGTTGCCTTTGAAGTGGAAAATAATTCTTATCGATTTGAACTTACAAAAGACGATCTTGCCACAGCACCACTTGTAAATTTCAATGGTATTTGGGCACAAGTTTTTATTGATAAATTTACAGGTAAGGTTTCAAGTGTTAGGTTTATCGATGAAAAAACATTGGTTAAAATTCGGCCCTATGAATTAGTTTATCGGGGAACATTATTTCATGCAGAGGGAATTGATTTAGATAAATGGGAACAAATAGAAAAAGGGAAATCACGGCAAATTTTAGATATGACTAATGTTATTCGTATGAGAAATGGTCTTCCGCTTGTAAACTGGGATGAGAAAACAGCTGAGGTTGCGTACAGTCATTCACGAGAAATGTTTGAACAAGAATATTTCTCACATAGCTCTCCCAAGAATGGTGGGTTATCGGATCGACTAATAAAAGGTGGGGTAATGTTTAAAGTGGCTGGGGAAAATATTGCAGCCAGGTATGTCGATGCGATTTCTGCAGTTGAAGGCTGGTTAAATAGTGAAGGACACCGTCGAACACTATTGAATGAAAGCTTTACACATTTGGGAGTAGGCGTTTATGAAAAATATTATACACAAAACTTTATTCAGGCATGGTAACGAAACCTAAACAAGTCCATATAAGGTAATTTGCACTGTTCGGTTAAAATTAGGCGCACCTTTAATGGTATTAGGTAGTAACCTATAGTAAGGAATTATAGTAATTCTTATTATGGGGTGAAAAAATGAGTAAACTACATCCAAAAGTCCAAGAATTTAAGGAATTTGTTAAACGGCATCCAAAAATGGTTGAAGAAGTTCGCGCCAATACTAAAACATGGCAAGACTTTTTTGAAGATTGGTATATGTTCGGTGAAGATGATGACATGTGGACTAAATATTTGAGTGGCCATAATGAAATAGAAAAAGAAAAAGAACAAAAAGCTACCACAAAGGATTCTGATTTAATGGGGCAAATATTCTCTTTGATAAAAAATGTAGATATGAATGAAATGCAAAAGCATATTAACAATGTAAGTGGAGCTATTTCTAATGTTCAACAATTAATAAGAGAATTTCAAGGTAGCAAACAAAATTCAAATCAAAGCAATAATAGACCACATCCATTCTCTTTTCAAAAAGATTAACGTTTCGGAGTTGAGTAAAATTGCGCCGTGAAATTCAATTATACTTAAGATCTAAACCCGAGTTATTGAACTTTGTTAGAGAAAAGCCAATCTGGTATCGGTTGTTAAGCAGAAATCCTGAAAAAATGTATGACATTGAGCAAGCAGCTAAAATTTTTTATGGAAGAACTCTCCCACAGAGGTTAGAACGTCTGCAGAATCAAATTCAATTAGCACGTATGTTAATGGATATGATGATTATGTCAAAGAATAATAATGGCTAAGTATCGGAACTGCTGCTCTTATCTTTAGATAAAGGAAAAGCCCATTCATATTTTTATAAATATAGGCAAACACTATATATATAAAATACGAAATAAGGTGGTTTTTCTATGCTCAAATATATAATCCTTTTAATGACTTTTGTCATGGGATGTAACCAAATCGGAGTCGAAGATAATCAACGAATACATCACGATTCTATAATAAGTGTACCTGTCTTCTCAAAAAGCAATCCATATCCAATGACAGTTAGAGAAGAAGTGAGAGACAATAATGTATATGTTGAATGTGTTATATCAAATTTTACTTTTTCTAAACGAAATGAAAAAGTTGCTAATAAACAAGGTACAGGATATATTAAACTTTATTTAAATAATCAAAAGATCGATGATATATATACTGCAGCATTTATCATGAAAGGTTTACCAAAAGGTGTACACCGAGTAAAACTAGAGCTTGTAAACAATGATGGTACTCCTTATGGGGTTGAAAAAGAGTTTGAGGTTACCGTCCCAAATTAACTCAGTCGTCTGTTGTACGGCTGAGTTTTTTATTTTAATAAAATGTATCATGGATGTAAGGTAGGGTACATTATTCTTATTTGATAAAGTTTCTAGCTTTCTATTTGTATGGATTTGCTTATAATATAATAATAAAGTGGTGCATAATAAAAGAATAGATATGCCCAATTTTTCTATTAGAGGTTAATATTGTGCATTACTAACATTCGTATGTATAGTGGATTCATGTTATTATTACGTTGGAGGTGTTATGAAATGCTAGCAACAAAAGAAAGAGTTGATATATTAGATAATGCTGATCAACTTTCGAAGATGATTTTAAGTTCTGAAGTCGTTGAAGAATACTTTCAATGTTTATATAAATTGCGTCAAGACGAAACTGCTATAAATTTGATTAAAAAGTTTGTTAAACAGAAAGAGAAATATGATGAAGTACACCGGTTTGGAAGATATCATCCTGATTACCTTCAAGTGATAACTGAAACGCGCACATTAAAAAGAGAAATGGATTTGAACAGCCATGTTGCTGCTTTTAAACAATCCGAAACAAAAGTTCAGTCTTTATTAGATGAAATCAGTGTACTAATAGGTAAGTCTGTATCTGATTATATAAAGGTTCCAACCGGTGATCCTTTCTTTGACACATTGGGTGGTGGCTGTAGTAGTGGTGGTTGCGGTAGCGGTGGCAGCTGTGGTTGCAGTTAATACTTGCTTCATTTGAAACTTCATGCTATTCTGACAAGTAGGATGTAATTGTTTTGTAAACATACTTCTTGTACAGCACTAGTGAATGTTACTTATTCACTACATGAAGGTGTAAAGGGAGATAAAAATATGATTTCTAGTAATCGTCAAGGAATAATTGTTTGGCTACACTCATTAAAGCAAGTTAAACAGATCAAGCGCTTTGGGAATATTCATTATGTATCCAAAAAGTTGAAATATGCGGTTATATATATGGATATGGAACGTGTAGAAGGTGCAATTAGCCGCCTTCAAGCAATGCCTTTTGTAAGAAAGGTTGAACCTTCGTATAAGCCTTTCCTAAAAACTGAATTTGAAAATTCAAAACCAGATAAAGCAAAGGAATATGATTATAAAATAGGTATTTAATGAAATCCCCACGAAAGCTTTAATAGTTTCCGTAGGGGATTTTTTGTATTTTCACTTTAACAGGTATTAAAAAAAGCGAGCTTTTAAGGCGTTTCAAGTTATCCTCATACAGTATCAGGTTCGGTTCGACATGTTTTTTATTGCAGTGGTGCAATATAATGGTTCAAACGTAGAATCGCAATTAAATGTTGGTAATATAATTCTTTTTCTGGATATATAGTGGATGGCTTAACTTTAAGTGTAATAATTTCCTTACCAAGCATAAGAGCTGTTTCTTTAAATAGTTCATAGCGTTTATTTGGTTTTTTTTCAGGATTTGGGATTCCCTCACGACAAATATAAATAGGCTGAAAATTTCCAGGGTCTGTTGGTTGTAAAACGACTGCTAGTGAAGTCACTTCGTCGTCGTTAATCTTTGAATTGAATGCCATCAAATGTACTAATCTTTTGTGATTTACTTTGGCCATTTCAATTAGCTCATATAAATCAGAATAACCTTCTCCAAGCTCAATAAAGCGTTGTATCATGCAATATACTCTCCTCTCTATATACGATTTACTTTAACAATTACAATTGAAAAGGTCAAAAAAATTTTGAGAAATTCATATGAAAATTTACCTACTTTTGATATCGTATAGAAAAGGAAACATTCGACGAGGTTTTATAAAATGATTAAACGAGTGGCTGTACTATTATTGATGCTATTAGTAACAATAACTGGATTAATAGGATATCAATGGATTTTATATAAATTAAACAATAGTAATTTAGAAATAGCGCAACATACTCCTTTGGATACAGAAATTGAACTATTCCACAATAATGAAAAAATATTAATTGAGCAAAAAGTATCTAACTTGTTGCAATCAAATTTTATCGTCAAACTTCCACATAATATTTCAGATTTACGGTGTAAAACCGCGAATGGTGATAACTGTAATCTTGTAAATGAAGGGCGAGAACATAGAATTTATTTAGAAAATAAAACAACCGTTTCATTTACGTATGCTATCCTTACAGATAGTCAAGAAACTGCATGGTGGTTTGACGATTGGTTTGTACAATTTTCTAATTTAGAAAACGAGATTATACCAATGAACTTCGAGGTTATGTTGACTGAGAAAAATAAGACTACGTCCTGGGTAGCGGGTGCATCAGAAATAGCAATAGTGGAAAAAGATCATTTAGATTATTATGTGTGGTCCAAACAAGATTCAAGTGAACTAGTGCTTTATATGACATCTGATTCTCTCCATGATAATAACGAGTATGGACCATTAATTTCCATTTATTCTAGTGAACAAAAGCAGGATATAGAAGGACTTCACAACTTAATAGACAAGCTATCATCTCAATTTGAATTAACGATTGTAAGATCCGCTCATGATGATGTATATTATTCATCCCAGTTAATCGTAGTTCCGTTGGAAACAGAAAGTAAAAAAATTGAGGAATTAATTCTTTCGGTTTATATAAAAAGATTTAAGCAACCTTATAATGACGATATCGCATGGATTTGGGATGTTCTGCCCGCTTTTATACTTGATCGTCCAGTTGGAACTAGTAAGGTTTATGAGATGTCAGTTGAATTGCTAGAACATGTACCTTCTGAAACTAAAGAGTCATTCCGTAAATGGCTATTAGAAGAAAATGTACCTGCTATAAAGGTTAATAGTCTAGATTTAGATCATCATTTAAAACTTGGTACACATTTATCCACTACTTTTTTTTCAAAAAACATTAACCAGACTGCCCCTCTTGTGCCATTCTATTACACTGAATCTAGATCCGTATTTTTTCAAAATAGGAAACTGAATAACGATTGGGCACCAGTTGTTAGAAATGAAGAAGTTTACTTTCCATTTGAAGTAACACTGAAGGGGCTAGGATTTAATCTAACTGTTTTTTCAAAAGAAAAACTATATTTACTGAGTAAAAGTGGAAACAGCTGGCGTTTTTACCTGGATAAAACCTACTTTATATATAATCAGGAGGATTACGGATTATTAAAAAAGCCACTTGAACAATTTGATGGGGAAGTTTTTATATCAGAAAAATGGTTAGAGCAATTATTGAAAGTAGATGTTATTAAACGTGAAAACGGCATATATCTTATGTAAAGGTATAATAAGAAAAAAGATAGCGAAGTATGTTTTTAAGGAAAGTACAAAAAAAAACCCTGCCATAGCAGGGCCCTTCAAAAACTCCTGAAAATCCGTCATGACTTCAGGACAGAAGGCAAAGGGAGAGGAGAAACCGGAGGAAGAACTTATGGGGAAACGTAAGTCTTCTCCGCGGTTGGCAACAACACCATTTAGCGATGTTGTTACTATCCATTATGACCAATAATTTTTCCAATATACATTTAGCTAACCTCATTTTTTAGATGCACTTTTCAATTGTTGAAATATGTATTTTTATGGTAGGATATAATTTGGATAAGAAGATAAATAGTTAAAGGTGATTAAAATGAGAGTAATTGCAGGTACATGTAAGGGAAGACCTTTAAAAGCAGTTCCAGGAACAACTACTCGACCAACAACAGATAAAATAAAAGAATCTCTTTTTAATATGATTGGTCCGTTTTTTGACGGAGGACTTGGACTTGATTTATTTGGAGGTAGCGGTGGCCTGGGAATAGAAGGGTTAAGCCGTGGCTTAGACAAGGTAATTTTTGTTGACAAAGATCGTAAAGCTGTCGATATAATTAGACATAATATCGAGCTTTGTAGATTTACCGATCAAACAGAAGTATATTGTAATGAGGCTGTAAGGGCTTTAAAAGCAATTGCTAAACGAGATCTGCAATTTTCACATATTTTTTTAGATCCACCATATAAGCTAAATGTATTAGAAGATATTATTAAAATGATTGATGATACTAATATGTTAACGAGTGACGGAATTATTGTAACAGAGTATGGAACAGAAATGGATTTACCGGATAAGATCGGTTCTTTGCAACTTTTTAGAAAAGAAATATACGGAAATACAACCGTTATTTCAATTTATGGTTATGTTAAAAGCAATGATAAGGGGGGGGACGATGAATAGGATTGCTGTGTGTCCAGGTAGTTTTGATCCTATTACATTTGGGCATCTTGATATTATTAAACGTGGTGCCAGTGTATTTGATACAGTTTTTGTTTGTGTATTAAATAATTCTTCAAAAAAGCCACTTTTTACAGTTGAAGAGCGTATTGAGCTTATTGAAAAGGTTACTAAGGATATCCCAAATGTAAAAGTGGAATCCTTTAACGGTTTATTAATTGATTATGCAAGTAAAAAAGAAGCAAAAGTAATTTTAAGAGGATTGAGAGCGGTTTCAGATTTTGAATATGAAATGCAAATCACCTCAATGAACCGCAAGCTATCAGAAAATATAGAAACTTTCTTTATGATGACAAATAACCAATACTCTTTTTTAAGTTCAAGTATTGTTAAAGAAGCTGCCAAGTACCATGGTAATGTTTCCGGACTAGTTCCCCCTGTTGTGGAACAAGCACTATATGAAAAATTTACCCCTCGTTCTTAACGAGGGGTTTTTAATATGAATTTTAGATTTTTTTTCAAAAGTATTAAAATATAAATATATAGAGATATTAAAGTAACGAATGCACCGTACTGTGTTAAAAACGTCCAATATTCATACAACCATGATTGTGATCCGGTGGCAAAGGCAGGAAGTACTTGTTTGTTATTAATCGTATACAGATCGATGTAAAGGGGCTTAAATAACAATAGTGCAAAGCAGGCAGCTAAGATACCGTGAAGGATTCTTGCAATAAAAAATGGTTTAAAACGTATATCGGTTTCAGCTAATATACTTGCAACTTGCGCATGAACAGAAAAGCCACTGAATGCTAATATAAAGCTAACAATAATTATTTTATTTAGATCAGATCCGTCAGTCTGGCTTGTCAGCTGACTACCTAATGTAATTTCAAACATGCCTGAAATAAGTGGGACGGCTAAGTCTGTTGATAAGTGGAATATTGAAAGTAAGAAAGTGAAGAATATGGATATTACTTCAGTTATGTTTACTATGTAAAGCAAGCGATTAAAAACAGAAAACAAAATGATAAATCCACCGATCATTAATAATGTTTGAATAGAAGATAAAACTGCATCACCCAATAACTTTCCTATAGGCCGTTTATCTTTTAACCTAGTTTCATGCAAGCTATTAAAAGCATCTTTCAGTGAGAATTTTACACTGTCTAGTTCTGAGATATCATTTTTATTACTTCTACCATGAAACCTCATTAAAATTCCAACAAATAAGTTACCTAAATAATGTGAGATAGCTAATAATATACCCATATTAGGATTATTAAAAAAACCAACTGATACTGCTCCAAATATGAAAAGAGGATTGGATGAGTTTGTAAATGATACTAATCTTTCAGCTTCAATCTTTGTAAGTTGTTTTTCCTTACGTAATCGCGCTGTTATTTTTGCTCCAGACGGAAACCCTGAAGCCATGCCCATCGCCCACACAAACCCTCCGACACCTGGAACTTTAAATAACGGTCGCATTAAAGGCTCTAGCAAAACACCAATGAATTTAACAACACCATAACCAATTAATAATTCTGAAACGATAAAAAAAGGTAATAATGATGGAAAGACAACATTCCACCACATATCTAGACCACGTTTTGAGGCTTCAAGTGATTCTTGAGGATGAAAAATTAATCCTGAGGCAATTAAGGTTATCGCCAGGGCTAGAAATAATGTTTTTAACTTAGACTGTATCACGTCCTAACCTCCATCAACACTAAAGTTCATAATTCTATACTTGAAGAATATAGAATGGTAAAATAAGGTGAAAATATTTTTCTTGTCCTACACTTAAATATACGAATTTAACAACGGAATAGACCAAAAAACTAAGGCGCAATATTGGAGGGTGACTTTTGATGCGACCCAAAATAGGTTTAGCACTTGGATCTGGTGGTGCAAGAGGGTTTGCTCATGTAGGTGTTTTAAAGGTATTGCAGGAATATAATATACCTATTGATTTTATTGCAGGCAGTAGTATGGGAGCATTGGTTGGAGGATTATATGGCGCAGGTCATGATCTTGAACGTTTATATAAACTTGCGACAGCCTTTCGGAGAAAATATTATTTAGATTTTACCGTACCCAAAATGGGCTTTATTAATGGTCAAAAAATTAAAGAATTCATACGGATTTTCACAAAAGGAATGCAATTAGAAGAACTTCATCCACCGTTAGCTGTTGTAACGACAGACCTGACTACTGGAGAAAGAGTGATCTTTAATAGTGGTTCCGTTGCCGATGCCGTGCGAGCGAGTATTTCAATTCCAGGGATTTTTGTACCTGAAAGAATTAATGGTCGCCTTTTAGTTGATGGCGGTGTAGTTGACCGTGTACCTGTTTCAGTTGTTAGAAATATGGGGGCAGATATTGTAATCGCTATTGATGTTTCTCATATTAATGGCAATAAGGAGATTACTTCGATATTTGATGTGATATTGCAAAGTATTGATATTATGCAAGATGAATTAGCCAGGTTAAAACAATCCGATGCTGATGTAATGATTAAACCAAGAGTTGAACAGTATAGTGCGAGAGCATTTACAAATACTGAGGAAATCATTCGAATTGGAGAAGAAGAAACAATTAAGAATATTTCAAAAATTAAAGAAGTAATAGACCGCTGGGAGGAGACGCATCATGAACAAACGTAGAATATTCACAAATAGATGGATCATAGTGATCGTCTTAACCCTTTTTCTAATGTTTTATCAATTACCATTCTATATCTCAACTCCTGGGATGGCCAAAGAATTAGCGCCCATTGTGAATGTTGAAGGTGGATTTAGGGAGGAAGGCAGTTTCTCCTTAACAACAATAAGAATGGGCAAAGCAACTATTATTCAATATGGTCTGGCTAAACTTAATGACTATCATGTAATATATCCTGAGGAACAGATACGCCCCGAGGGAGAAACAGATGATGAGTATAATCACCGCCAGCTGCATATGATGGATAGCTCGAAAGAACAAGCAACGGTAGTGGCTTATACGAAAGCAAACAAGGATATATCAATTGAATATAATGGCGTTTATGTGTTAGGCATTGTCGAGGGAATGCCTGCAGAACAACATCTCAAGGTTGGTGATCGGTTATTTGCTGTCGATAACCTTGAAATGAAGTCATCTGAGGAATTTATAAAGTATATATCACAAATGCAGGCTAATGATATTGTGACTATACGACTTGAACGTAATGGTAAACCAATGGAAGTCGATATACCATTAGGTGTTTTCCAAAACAATGTTGATGATAGTGAAGATGACCGTGTTGGTCTGGGAATACAATTAGTAACTGACCGAAAAGTAAAAGTCAATCCGAAGGTCGAAATAAAGACAGATGAAATTGGTGGACCTTCTGCTGGTTTGATGTTTTCATTGGAAATATATAATCAATTAGTTGAAGAGGATATAACAAAAGGTTATAAAATTGCAGGAACAGGTACTATTAGTTATGAAGGTGTAGTAGGACGAATCGGTGGAATAAAACAAAAAGTCGTTGCAGCGGACGGCTCTGATGTAGAGATCTTTTTTGCACCAAATGAAGAAGGAAAGACTAGAACAGATAAAAATGGAGCTCCAATTCTTACAAATTACCAAGAAGCTTTAGAAGCTGCTGAGGATATTAATTCGAAGATGAAAATTGTCCCAGTAGATACATTTGAGGAAGCTCTTGCTTATTTAGAACAACTAGAGCCTAAGAAATAGGGTTAATGAAACACATGACAAGTCATGTGTTTTTTTTGTTGTGTTGGATCAATGTGGTGATTCAATGCACGTTAATTTGATTATTGGGGCAATATGCCGTTAAGTTCTTAAGCACGAGTTTTTGAATTAGGACTGGATACTGACAGGAGTCTTTGGTTTACATGGGAACGAGTCAGAATGCAGTGTGTATTCTGACAGGATCTGGTCCTTTAGAGGAAAACGAGTCAGAATCCGATGTGAGTTCTGACAGGATCTGGTCCTTTAGAGGAAAACGAGTCAGAATCCGATGTGAATTCTGACAGGATCTGGTCCTTTAGAGGAAAACGAGTCAGAATCCGATGTGAATTCTGACAGGATCTGGTGCTTTAGAGGAAAACGAGTCAGAATCCGATGTGAGTTCTGACAGGATCTGGTGCTTTAGAGGAAAACGAGTCAGAATCCGATGTGAATACTGACAGGAATGGGTGCTAAAGAGGAAAACGAGTCAGAATGCAGTGTAAATTCTGACAGGATCTGGTGCTTTAGAGGAAAACGAGTCAGAATCCGATGTGAGTTCTGACAGGAACGGAAGCTAAAGAGGAAAATGAGTCAGAATGCAGTGTGAATACTGACAGAAACGGGTGTTAAAGAGGAAAATGAGTCAGAATCCGATGTGAATACTGACAGAAACGGGTGCTACAGAGGAAAACAGGTCAGAATGCGGTGTGAATACTGACAGGAACGGATGCTAAAGAGGAAAATGAGTCAGAATGCAGTGTGAATTCTGACAGGATCTGGTGCTTTAGAGGAATACGAGTCAGAATCCGATGTGAATTCTGACAGGATGTGGTCCTTTAGCGGAAAATGAGTCAGAATGCAGTGTGAATACTGACAGAAACGGGTGCTAAAGAGGAAAATGAGTCAGAATGCAGTGTGAATACTGACAGAAACGGGTGTTAAAGAGGAAAATGAGTCAGAATCCGATGTGAATACTGACAGGATCCGGTCGTTTAGCGGAAAACGAGTCAGAATCAGGACCGGATTCTGCCAGAAGTCGGTGCTTTTGTGGAACTAAACTAATCATCGTAGAACTAGTTATCTTTACTGATTAATCTAAACTATAATAACCCTGCATGGCAAACGTGCAATCCTTTGCTGCCTTGGCAATTTTAAATAAACAGCTGTTCATCATTAGCATAACGAATCGGTGTGTTCGAAAATTCACTCTCAATCATTTTTGTTTGATAGGGCTCATCAAGACAACATGAGTAGACCTGTGTAGCGTTTATATCAAAACTTATTTGTGAATTGGAGAAAGCTGATAACCTTGAAATAATGGGTATCTCAATATTCTTTTTTATTTTATTTAAATAGTTTTGACCTCTATTACTCATCCCAAGAAGACGAAGGTAGGTAGGTGCTGCTACATTTTCAATCATACTGTCCTTTAAAGTATTGGTCAGAATGTGAAGACAGATCCGCTGCAGCCTTGTCCATGTATACCGTTTCGTTTTTATTTTTTTCATAAAATCCTCGAAGGATTTAGATGCCCTGATATATTTTATTAATCTATTTTCAATGCCCTCTTCAACTTCATAAATCTTCCGTAATTCAGAGGGGGTTGTAGATAATAAACGATATTTTAAGAGCGGAAAGTAACGCTCCCAATTGTGAAATATCTTAAATTCTTTCTTATATTCGATTATACTATCAAATGATGTCCTCGGAATAACATTCATAATACTTTCGAGATCTTGTTGATCAGCAAATAAAATCTTGCGAATGCTAGTAGCGCTTGCAATTTTTGGATCATGGATGTCCTGATCATGATAATTAGCCTTTGTTCTATTTATTGTATGAGGTGTTATTGTACTATTTAGTTTATGTATGGCTTTAATATAATGATAACCTAATATGTTGTTGGGCTGGGAAAGGTCTACGCAGGATTGATCTTGATGTAGGGACAGGAAGGCATCTGCAGCAGAACGAGGATAACTTTTTCCTTGTTGCAATGATTTACGAATGGTATCATTAAAGCTCGTTTCATGTTCTTCCATTAATTTAATCGTATTTTTGAATGATTCTATATTCCCGTCCTCGCTCCCGAAACATAGGGAATCAATATTTAAAGCATCTAATATTGCGACAGCACCATATGCGAAAATTTCGGCTTTTTGGGTGGCGAACACATATGGCAGTTCAATTACAATATCAGCTCCTCCTTGAAGGGCCATTTTTGTTCTTGCCCATTTAGAAACAAGGGCAGGTTCTCCACGTTGGAGAAAGTTACCACTCATAACTGCAACTATTATATCTGCTCCTGTTACTTTTTTAGTTTCTTGGATATGATAATAGTGACCGTTATGAAAGGGATTATATTCCACAATAACACCAGCTGTTTTCATATTTGAAAATGCTCCTTTCTAATTGTATAGTAGATATTATAATCTTTTTATTTTGATCTCTGCTTTACTTAATGTCTAGCTACGGCCGCTGGAACATCGGTCTCTGCTTTTCTTATTATAGTGTAAAGAAAAAATATTGACAAATAGTCAGACGAGGGCTATAATTACTTTTGTTGCCTTGAGGTGATATCGATGAAATGGTATATGAATCAATTAAATCAATTCCGGAATACAGGGATCGAACTTGACGAATATTTGGATGTAAGTGATTTAACTAACACTTCTGAGATTAGACGAATACCACCAGTCCACATTGTAGGCCGTGGTGATTTTGGCTCTAACAAAGTAACTTTTTCACTTAAGATTCAAGGAACGATGATATTACCGTGTTCTCGGACATTAGTGGATGTTGAATATCCATTTAATATTGAAACAACTGAAACTTATTTATTATCACCTAGTGATTATGGTTATCATGATGAAGAAGAAATTCATTATGTTGAAGGAGAACTTCTTGACTTATCACCTATGATCAAGGAAAATATCCTTTTGGAGATACCTATTCAAGTTTTTTGTGATGATAATCAAGTAGAAGGTAAGGCTCCGCAATCGGGAGAAGGTTGGGAAGTTATTTCTGAGGAAGACTCAAAAAACCGAATCGATCCAAGATTAGCAGCCTTAAAGAACTTTTTTGATGACAACAAAAACAAGTAAATTGTATGAACCTTTTAAGGAGGTGGGAATAATGGCTGTACCTTTTAGAAGAACATCTAAAACTGCAAAAAGAAAGCGTCGTACACACTATAAATTACAAGTACCTGGTATGGTAAGTTGCCCAAATTGTGGTGAATTAAAGCTTGCTCACCGTGTATGTAAAGAGTGTGGAACTTACAAAGGTAAGGAAGTAGTAAACGACTAATTTCAAAACTGGTATACCAATAGGTATCCCAACATTTGAACAATCGACTATTATTTGTGTATCACTAATGATAGGCTGAAAAAACACAGAGAGATTTCTCTGTGTTTTTTTTTGTGTGTAAAAAACAGCTTAGTATCAGGGTTAGTGACTTAAAATATTGGATAGGGCTACTGCTTTATGTCAAGGAAAGGGACGTAGTTTGCTCGATTTAGCTTTTGACCCCGAGATTATGCAGGAGTTTAGATAATTAAAAGCTAATATAAAAGTGAGCAGCATTCAACATACTAACATTAGACATATGTATATCGCTTAGTAATTGTAATACTTTGTAGAAAGGGGATCACACGTGGGGAAAGTTTTAGTAGAAAGAGACGCAAAAGGTGTTGTGTGGCTTACCATTAATCGAGTGGAAAAGAGGAATGCAATTGATTATGACGTGATGCAAGGTTTTAAAGAAACAATTGAGGAAGTAGCCAGAAACAAGGAAGATAAAGTGCTTGTTATTACAGGAGCGGGAAATAAGGCTTTTTGTTCTGGCGGTGATTTATCAGTTTTTCATGGTTTACATACAAAAGATGAAGCCTATTCTATGCTTTCAAAGATGGGCGATATTTTATACCAGTTATTAACATTACCAAAACCGACTGTTTGTCTTTTAAATGGTACAGCCATTGGTGGGGGGTGTGAAATTGCTGCTGCCTGTGATTTTAGAGTGGCGGCAAAAAACGCAAAATTTGGGTTTGTTCAGGGCAAATTGGCAATTACAACAGGTTGGGGTGGCGCTACTATGTTATTAGAAAAGCTACCATATGAAAAAGCAATGACAATATTATTTAGTGCAGAAAAATATACGGCTTCAGAAGGAGTTGAAATGGGATTTATTCATCATGTTTGGGATGAAATGAATGTAAGGTTGCAGTGTGAAAACTGGCTAGATCAATTTGTAACTCAAAGTAGTACAGTTTTAGAAGCTTATAAAAAAACAGCTATACGTAAATGGAATCACTCAAATATTTACAAAAGAATGTTTGAGGAAATTGAGAATTGCTCATTATTATGGGAAATGGATGAACATCATGCCGCTGTAAATTCTTTTCTTAATAAATAATAATTAAAATTTAGCTCCTTCCCTTGCCCCTTGGGTCAAAAAACGGTAGGACGTGCTAGTATTGACCTTGCACAGGATGTCGCGATGTTAATCCATGGGGGTGCCTGTCGAGCCAAATAATTATTATAATTTAATAGATTTATATTCTATCTTTTCTATTGTGTGCATAGAAATAATAAAAAACAATAGGGGAGATAGAGATGACTACTTCTAGACAAGATGCTTGGACGCAAGATGAAGATTTAATGCTAGCGGAAGTTGTGTTAAGGCATATCCGTGAGGGAAGTACACAATTAGCAGCTTTTGAAGAGGTTGGTAAAAAACTTTCACGAACTGCAGCAGCTTGTGGTTTTAGATGGAATTCTGCAATTCGAAAACAATATAATTCTGCCATCGAATTCGCTAAAAAACAACGAAAAGGTGTAGAAATAGAAGTGGAAGTACAAAAATCGGAAGTTCCTGAGAGTAAAAAGCAAAAGAATGTAAAAGCTGAAACTAAAAAAGACGTAGCAGACGTTGCAAGCCTTAATATTAATCATATAAGTTTTGAAACTGTTCGCGAATTTTTAACTACTGTTGAGCTCGATGTAAAAAAACTAATAGATCTTGAACGAGAAAACTCAACGATAAAAAATAAATTAAAAAAGCTTCAAGAAGAGAAACAGGAACAATCTCGTGAATTAGAATCATGGAAAGAAAATTATAAACTTATTGAGGAAGATTACAAAGCATTAATTCAAATCATGGAAAGGGCACGTAAAATGATTGTATTACAAGAGGATGATGGATCAAAATTCCGTTTCCAAATGGATAAAAATGGAAACCTAGAAAGGGTAAATAAATAAAGGAGCTGATATTAATCAGCTCCTTTATTTTTTAATTTAATTTGTTTTCTGAATACTGTTCTGGATACCATACTAGAAGTTTTTCCGATTCGCTGCCAGTAGAATCTAAGGACTCGAATCCCATCTTGCTCCAAAACGCATCAGAATTTACCCTTGGTCTAGTAATAATCGGTAAATCAAATGACTTAGCGAACTCAATTAATCTTCTACCGTACCCTTTAGCTTGATGTTGTGGAAGCACTTCTAACTTAGATAAATCTAGATAATCTCTTTGACCATTAAAAATACGGTCAAACTTCTTACTTGTTTGATATAGACTCATCCTAGCTACTAATTTGTCTCCATAATAAATCCCATAAAATGGTGATTCATAATCATTTTCTACGATATTAGCTTGTAAATCCTCAAGCATTTGTAATTCTTGATTACCATACTGTTTAAAACTCTTAAAGTCTTCTAAGGTTTTATAGTTAACTAATAATTTTTCGACCTGTATAGTCTCCATGAAGGATTCCTCCTTTTTTCACACTGTTTCTTATCAATTATAATACAATTGTATGAAAATATCTTCTAATAAGTATTATCTTTATGATAATTAGATGCCTATAAAGTTAAAAGAACAATTATTAAATAATAACTAAAAGGATTTAAAAAACAATTCAAGAAAACTCCCGTAAATTGTTAAAAATTTGTTAAAATAATAAGATAATTAGAATAGCGGAGGACAACGTTTTATGAAGGTGGCTATCGTTGGTAGTGGAGCAGTAGGATTGCTGATTGCATCTTTCTTATATGACTCAAAAATTGAAACCATACTATACACAAATCGGAGCGAACAGGCAGACAAAATTAATCGTGAAGGAATACAAGTATATAGAAATGATATTAGTCGAAAAGTCTTTATAAAAGCTATACCATTTATCAGAGGAATAGAACCAGTTGACTTAATTATTGTAACAGTTAAACAATATCACTTAAAACCAATTATTGATTATCTAGTACATACAGAAAATCGATGTCCTATTTTATTTTTACAAAATGGCATGAGTCATATTGAAGATTTACCTTCATTGTTCACAAATACTATTTTTGTCGGTGTGGTTGAACATGGTGTTTTAAAACGTAATGACAATACTGTTGAACATACAGGTATGGGGCAAGTTAAAATAAGTTGTTTTAAAGGTGAATGCGGGGAGACCCTACCTTTATTTGAAAAGTTAAATGATGAAGGCTTTCTCTTTAAATTTGAACAAGAATGGTATCCCATGCTGATTCAAAAGTTGGTAGTTAATGCTATCATCAATCCTTTAACAGTTCTATATAGCATCAGAAATGGTTCACTGTTAACCAATTCATATTATTTTAAAAATATGCAGTTACTCTATAGTGAGATACTACCATTAATGAATGGAGTTGACGACGATAAGCTATGGAGAGGTTTAGTTGAAATTTGCGAGAAAACAGCTGCTAACTATTCATCAATGTATATGGATATTAAAAATAACAGACAAACTGAAGTCGATGCCATATTGGGTTATTTGTTGTCAGAAGGTAGGAAAAATAAGATTTCACTGCCGTTGATTTCATTTTTATATTATTGTATCAAAGGAAAAGAAAGGGGAGAGGGAATTGGTTGACTTTTTTGCTGTATTTATAGCTACGGTTATCACAATACCCATACTTGTAATTCTTTTAGTATATTGGATTACCTATGCCTTAACAAAAAGTAAAAAAAGGGCCTTTCATCTATCGCTTGATTATTCAACGCTAATATTTATATTAGCTGTTCATTACTTATTGTTGATTATATTAGAAAGGTCATTTCTTTGGGTTATTTTCCTTGTATTGATTACGATAGGAATGCTTTTTGTTTTTCTACAATGGAAATTCAACGATGAAATCGTCTTCAAAAAGGTCTGGAAAGGTTTCTGGCGATTAAACTTTTTATTGTTTTCATTGAGCTATGTGTGCCTTGTAATACTAGGTCTAATAATCCGCCTAAACGAAGTTTTATAAGCAATAATTTTGGGGCTTACATCAATCTCTGCTATACTCTTATCAGAGTGTTTCATGTATGAACGGAAAGGAAGAATACATAATGGACTTGATGGATGTCTCACTTCCAGTAGGAAATAAACTTGTTTCAAAATATATTCTTAGAGATGAAGAAGTGCAAACTTTTTTTGATTATCAGGATATTGAGAACGATAAAACATATTCTATTCGAGCAAATGATTTATCAAACAGAAGCTATCCAAGAGAAGAACTAACTAGCTATTTAATGGAATTCCATAGTAAATTTAATGTTAATAGCAAAACCTTTGAAAACATCAAAAGATTCCAGGACCCGAGAAGTGTAGTAGTAATAGGGGGCCAACAAGCAGGTTTGTTAACAGGGCCTCTTTTTACAATCCATAAAATAATCTCAATAATAAAATTAGCAAGAAAGCAAGAGAGAAACTTGAAGATACCTGTACTGCCCGTTTTTTGGATTGCGGGTGAGGACCATGATTTTGATGAAATTAACCATGTTTATATTAATAAAGCTGGCAATGCAACCAAAACAAAAATCAACCAACGACAATACAAGAAGTGTACTATATCTGCTCTAGACATAGATAAGGAGTTAGCTCAAAAGTGGATAGAAGATGTAGTTGAATCTTTCGGTGAAACAGATGAAACGACCAGTTTGATGGAAAGCTTGCAAGCTGATTTGACTCGTTCTAAAACATATGTAGATTTTTTTATTCGATTAGTATATAGGTTATTTCCTAATGAAGGCTTAATTGTTGTGGATTCTGGTGATGCTGGTTTTAGAAAGATTGGTTCATCTTTTATGAAATCGATAATCATGAATAATGATATTCTGCGAGAAAAAGTGATAATGAAACAAATGTTATTAAAAGAAAGTGGATTCGGGGAGCCAATTGAGATTAATGAGCATAATGCACATCTCTTTTATATGAAGGATGGAGAAAGGGTGTTACTTGAAAAATATAATGACCGATATATAGGGAAAAGTCATGATTGTCAATTTTCTCAATCGGAACTTGAAACTATTGCAATTAATTCTCCTGCCCTATTAAGCAATAATGTTGTTACAAGACCGCTAATGCAGGAGTTTATATTCCCGACACTAGCTTTTATTTCAGGACCAGGTGAAATTGCATATTGGGCTGTATTGAAAGAGGCTTTTCATTTATTCGGTTTTAAGATGCCTATTATTGTTCCAAGATTAATGATTTCAATTATTGATCGCGCTACAGCTAAATATATTCAGGAACACGAGTTAGATTTAAAGGAAGTTTTATTATCAGGGAGCCGAACAGATAAAGAACGGTGGTTTAACAGCCAGAAACCGAACAAATTAGATAGGATTACGGATGAAACAATTAGCAAAGTAGCGGATGCACACAATGCTCTTAAAGAGCTTGCGATAGAAATTGATGGAGGACTAAAACCTCTGGCTGAGAAGAATGCCCAAATTATTCAATCACAGATTTTATTTTTAAGACAAAGAGTTGAGAAAGCGTTGTACAACAAACATACAGTAGAATTACGTAAATTTGAACATATCGATCTTTCTCTCCGCCCATTAAACGCTCCACAGGAACGGATTTGGAACATCTTTTACTTTATAAATTTATACGGATTCGAGTTTGTTGATGATCTGCTGAAACTTGACTTTGCATTTAATTCTCAACATAAAGTGATATTTCTGTAGAAAATTTTCTGTCGTTTGACGATTACTAACAAAATCAAAGTAAAAACTGTCGAGAGAAACCTGCAATTAAGTTGCAGGATTTTTTTTGTTTTTCAAGAATTGTAATTTATAAAGTGGTGGAAAGTGGTGATATGTGGTATTCTATAGTCAGAAAGTGGGGCGCTAACTATGTTCATGGGGGAATACCATCATAACATCGATCAAAAAGGCCGGATGATCATTCCAGCTAAATTCAGAGACCTTCTTGGAGATAGTTTTGTCCTAACTAGAGGTTTGGATCAGTGTTTATTTGGTTATCCGCATGAAGAATGGAAAGCGCTTGAGAATAAACTAAAAACCCTTCCTTTTACAAAAAAAGATGCTCGAGCATTTACACGTTTCTTCTTTTCTGGCGCAACTGAATGTGAGGTAGACAAGCAGGGAAGAGTAAATATAGCTCCACCATTACGCGATTATGCAAAACTTGATAAAGAATGTGTTGTCATCGGAGTTTCAAATCGTTTTGAAATATGGAGCTTGGAAAATTGGGAAACATATTTCGCGGCATCGGAAGAATCCTTTGCAGAAATTGCAGAAAGTATGATTGATTTTGATATGTAGGTTGTCAGCAAGAGATAAACAAAAATGAAGTAGGTGTATGTATGTTTGAACATGTTACAGTTTTGAAAAAGGAAGCAGTCGATGGTTTGAATATCAAGCCAAATGGAATTTATGTGGATTGTACACTTGGAGGCGCAGGGCATAGTGAGTTGATTTTAACGAAACTTTCGAAGGAAGGTAGGCTTTTCGCCTTTGATCAAGATGAAATGGCATTGCAATATGCAGAAAAGAAATTGGCACCTTTTAAAGAACAAGTAACGTTAATAAAAAGCAACTTTCGATACATGAAAGAAAGACTTGAACAACTAGGTGTAAATGAAGTAGATGGAGTTTTGTTTGATCTAGGAGTATCTTCACCGCAATTAGATATTGCAGAAAGAGGTTTTAGTTACCACCAAAATGCACCATTAGATATGAGAATGGATCAATCAGCACCTATTTCGGCATATGATGTTGTCAATCATTGGGATTATAATGAACTTGTTAAGATCTTTTTTAAGTATGGGGAAGAAAAATTTTCAAAACAAATCGCCCGAAAGATTGAAAGCTATCGTGAAAAACAACCAATTAAAACTACGGATGAACTAGTAGAACTTATAAAAGAAGGGATTCCAGCACCTGCCAGAAGAACAGGGGGACATCCGGCCAAACGGGTATTCCAAGCAATACGTATCGCGGTAAATGATGAACTGAAAGTGTTTGAAGAAGCGATTGAGGATGCTATTTCGATTACTAGAAAAGAAGGTAGAATTAGTGTGATCACGTTTCACTCACTTGAAGATCGAATTTGTAAAACAACTTTTAATAAGTGGGGAAAGACTCCTGACTTACCACATGGATTACCTATTATCCCAGAGGAGTTTAAACCAAAATTGAAAGTAATTACTAGAAAGCCGATTTTGCCTAGCGAAGAAGAGATGGATCAAAATAAGCGCGCACGCTCAGCTAAGCTAAGGGTCGCTGAAAAACTTTAAACGTTATGGGGGTTAAGTCCATTGAGTAATCTTGCTTACCAACAGGTTCAACCTAATCGTAAATATCAACAAGAACCAAAACAAAGACCGCAACTAAAAGTAAAAAAGAAACGAAATTTAACAATTGGGGAAAAGTTCCTAATTACACTTTTAATTGTTTTTAGTACAATTGGATGTGTAGTTATTGTTGCTAACCAAGCGAAAATTTTTCAGGTGAATAATGACGTACGTCTTCTTGAGTCGAAAATTGAAAGTCAAATGAAGGTAAATAGTGGTTTAGAAGAAGAAATCACACAATTAGAACGCCCAGAACGTATTCTACAAATAGCAGCGGAACAAGGTTTAACCATTCATAATAATAACGTACAAGTAATCGGAAACTAATGTGAGTGTGATTATATGAATAAAAATAAAACTGTACATATTAAGGTTGGAGCTAGGATACTATCGTTACTATTTGTCCTGCTCTTTTTTGTTTTGGCAATTCGTTTTATAAACATCCAGACAACTCAGGAAGTAGAAGGACATTCGCTAGCAGACTTAGCAGAAAATAAATGGACAAAAGAGAGAACACTTGAAGCCAATCGAGGAGAAATACTTGATCGTAATGGTGAAGTCATTGCAAAAGATGTTCCTACTTATACTTTATTTGCAATAGTAAAAGAAGAGTACTCGAAAAATTCACCAGTACCATTACACGTAACCGATCCTCACCAAACTGCGTTGCAGCTAGCACCACTCTTAGAAATGGGAGCTTCAGAGATTGAGAGAAGATTAACGTCAATCACTGAAAAAACATTCCAAGTAGAGCTTGGACCAAAGGCTAGAAATATTGATCATGCACTAATGGAAAAGATAAAAGCATTAAAGTTACCCGGAATTAATTTCATCCGCGAGAAAAACAGATTATATCCGAATGGGATGTTTGCTTCGCATGTAGTGGGTTTTGCGCAAACCGATGAAGATGGAGTTCCGCAGGGGAAAATGGGAATTGAGCGCACGTACAATTCAATTTTACAGGGTCAGAATGGTGTAATTACATATAAAAGTGACCGTAAGGGTTTTAAATTACCAGATCCCAAAGAAATGATAACCCCGCCCATCCATGGTAATAATGTTCATTTAACTTTGGATCAAAAAATACAAACTTTTGTCGAAAGTGCTTTAACATACGTGGATAAAGAATATCAACCTGAAAACAGTATTGCTATCGTTGCAAATCCTAAAACAGGTGAAATTTTAGCGATGGGATCGAGACCTAGCTTTGACCCAAATATCCGCGATATCCAAAATTATTTAAATGATCCAATTTCAAATTCCTTTGAACCTGGTTCTACTTTTAAAATTTTCACACTTGCTGCAGCTATTGATGCTGGTGCATTTAACGCAAACGAGGAATATCAATCAGGCTCTTATAAACTCCCAAATGTAAGGGCAATCCGCGACCATAACAGAGTTGGTTGGGGGAAAATTACTTATTTAGAAGGCGTCCAAAGGTCGTCAAACGTTGCGTTCGCGAAGATTGTCAATGAAGAGCTAGGGACGGATAATTTCCGAGTGTATTTAGACCGATTTGGGTTCCATCAACCAACAGGGATAGATCTTCCAAATGAAGCAAGCGGGAATATTCTCTATAACTGGCCAATCGAAAAATTAACGACAGCGTTCGGACAAGGGACAATGATTACACCAATCCAACAAATCCAAGCGGCAACAGCAATCGCGAATAATGGAAAAATGATGAAACCATTTATTATCAAAAAAATCGTTGATCCGAATACCGGTGACATTATTAACGAAACAGAGCCAAAGGTTGTCGGTGAACCAATTAAACCTGAAACAGCAATGCAAGTGCTTGATATTTTGGAAACTGTGGTCTCTTCGGAAGCGGGTACAGGTAAACCATACCGAATTGAAGGCTACGAAATTGCGGGAAAAACAGGTACTGCTCAAATCCCTGATCCCAAAACAGGTCAGTATATGAATGGACACGGTAATAATGTCTTTTCTTTTCTTGGCTTTATTCCAAAGGATGATCCACAATTAGTCATGTATGTTTCGGTAAAAAGACCAAGGTTAGAAAATCATGAACTGGGTTCTGAGCCAGCATCATATATTTTCAAGACTGTTATGAGAAATAGTATGCATTATTTAAATGTTGCTCCAACTGAAGAAAAGAAGGACAAGCCGGTATCTAAAAGTGGTTTGATTTTACCAGATGTAAAAGGTCTTTCGATTGAAGAAGCTAAAAAGAAACTCGAGGGCTTAGGTATTCGGACTATTCTCCTTGGTTCAACCGGAAAAGTGATGGAGCAAATACCATACGCTAACAGTAAGCTGTTACCAAATGAAACAGTAATCATTAAAACAGATGGAAAAGTGACTATGCCTAATATAACAGGGTGGTCGTTACGAGATATTATGAAGTTAAGTGATGCAGTTGGTTTAAAACCAAATATTATTGGGTCAGGTTATGTAGTTAATCAAAATATTAATGAAGGCACCGTTATAAAAAGTGGTGATTATCTCGTAGCTGAATTAAAGCCTCCTTTTGAAGAGGAGAAGGAGCAAGAGCAAAGTGTGATTCCTGAAGTTCCATCTGAAGATAATCTCGAACTAAATGAGATAACTGAAAGTATAAGAGAGTAGATTTCCAACTTGAATTGATAAGTTGCCAAGGCTGTGCATAGATCCTGTTCTAATCAAAACCGTACAAGCATATGATGAAACAAGCTAGTTCAAGGAGGTACTCGTCTTGAGGGTTTCAAATGTTACAGTACGTAAACGCTTAGTTACGGTTTTGATTATTGGATTATTACTTTTTGCAGTTCTAGATGTTCGTTTAGGTTATGTACAATTAGTAATGGGGAATTGGCTTAGCGAAAAAGCTTTAGATTCATGGGGGAGAAATATACCTTTTGAGCCTGAGCGAGGAGAAATTCTTGATAGAAATGGTATTCCATTAGCTACTAATGTAAGTTCACCTACTGTTTATGTTATTCCTAGACAAATTGAAGATCCTGCCGATGCTGCTAAGAAACTTGCAGCTGTTTTAAACATGTCAGAAGAAAAGGCATATCGTCACATTACAAAAGTTACGTCGATTGAACGTATTCCTGAAGGAAGAAAAATTACAAACGAAAAGGCTAATGAAGTTCTTGCTTTAAATATAAAAGGTGTTTATATTGCAGAAGACTCGAGACGCCATTATCCGTTTGGAAGTTATTTATCGCATGTCTTAGGCTTTACAGGGATTGATAATCAAGGCTTAATGGGACTGGAACTGTATTACGATGATAAGCTAAGTGGAGAACGTGGGCATGTTTCCTTTATTGCAGATGCAAAAGGACGCAAGATGCCAGATTCTACAGATGAGTATACGCCACCAATTGATGGGCTAAATATGAAGTTGACAATAGATTCTAGAGTCCAGACTATTATTGAAAGAGAATTAGATATTGCAGAAGCAACCTATCATCCAGATGGGGCGATTGCGATTGCCATGGATCCAAAAACTGGAGAAATTTTAGGGATGTCAAGTCGACCTGATTTCGACCCTGAAAAATATCAAGATGTACCTCAAGAAATATATAACAGAAATTTGCCTGTTTGGAGTACGTATGAGCCTGGTTCAACTTTTAAGATTATTACATTGGCAGCTGCATTAGAGGAAGGGTTAGTAGATCTTGAAAAAGACACTTTTAACGATTCTGGTGCTATTAAGGTCGAAGGAGCAACACTTCATTGTTGGAAACGTGGTGGGCATGGTCATCAGACATATTTAGAAGTAGTCCAAAACTCGTGTAACCCTGGCTTTGTTACCTTAGGTCAAAAGCTAGGTAAAGAAAAACTTTTTGATTACATAAAAAGTTTTGGATTTGGTCAAAAAACAGGTATTGATTTACAAGGGGAAGGTAAAGGAATTCTTTTCTCTTTACCACGAGTAGGGCCAGTAGAACTTGCTACAACTGCATTTGGTCAAGGGGTATCTGTTACGCCGATACAACAAGTAACTGCTGTAGCAGCTGCTGTTAATGGCGGCTATCTTTACCAGCCATATATTGCTAAAGAATGGGTTGATCCAATATCTGGTAAAGTGGTTCAAAGGACGACTCCGAAAATGAAACAACGAGTTATTTCCGAGGAAACATCGAAAGAAATTCGATACGCATTAGAAAGTGTGGTTGCACAAGGAACAGGGAAACCAGCTTTTGTAGAAGGTTACCGTGTAGGTGGAAAAACGGGAACAGCCCAAAAAGTAAAAAATGGCCGTTATATGGAAAACAATCATATTGTATCATTTATTGGCTTTGCTCCAGCGGACGATCCTCAGCTGGTAGTCTATGTAGGGATTGATAATCCAAAAGATACTGTACAGTTTGGTGGGGTGGTTGCTGCACCGATTGTAGGGAATATTATGGAGGATAGTCTTCGAGCCCTAGAGATTGAAAAAAGAAAAGGACAGATTGAAAAAGAATATACATGGCCTGATCCTATGACAGTCGAAGTTCCTAATATTGTAGGTCTTAAAACACAAGAACTGCAACAATATTTAGTAGATTTAAGAATAGAAAAAAGTGGAGAAGGAAATGTTGTCATCGATCAATCACCTGAACCTGGAGAAAAAGTTGAATCGGGGGCAACAATACGAATATACTTGGGGAATAAGTAAGTGAAAGTACAAACTATTACATCCAGTGAACATAAAACAGGTGTTGAATTTTAATAATTAGTCAAAAATGTAATGTATGAGAATAAAACGGAATTTCGTCAGTAGGCGAAATTCCAATTTTTCTACATATTCATGTTATAAAGACAACTTCCCTTTTGATATAATGTTGAAGTGGTTAATATAGTATAGAAAGGAATCCAAATATGGAACTTCAAACCTTACTTAGCAGCTTATCATATTATAAACAAGTACATACTGGAAACCCGATCATTTCATCGATTGAGATGGACTCGAGAAATATTAAAAGTGGGAGCTTATTTATTTGTATAAAAGGCTTTACAGTTGATGGTCACGATTTTGTTTCCGACGCAATTAATATGGGGGCAAGTGCTATAATTGCTGAACATGAACTGCAAATCGATCCAACTATCCCATATATAATTGTAAATGATACTAAGAGAGCATTAGCAAATCTAGCTGATTATTTCTATGGTCAACCAACAAAGAGCTTGAAATTAATCGGCGTAACTGGTACAAACGGAAAAACCACAACTACACATATTATTGATGAAATTTTTAAAGCAAATGGGGACAAAACAGGGTTAATTGGTACGATGTATATGAAGATTGGTGAAGAAATTATCAATGTGAAAAATACCACACCTGAATCCCTTTTATTACAACAGACTTTCAAATCCATGGTAGATAAAAATGTGAAAACAGCGATTATGGAAGTATCATCACATGCTCTTGATTTAGGCAGGGTTCGTGGTTGTGATTACGATGTGGCTGTATTTACAAATTTATCTCAGGACCATCTTGATTATCATAAAACGATGGAGGAATATGCCCGGACGAAAGGGCTTTTATTTTCGCAACTTGGAAATGTGATGAATTATGAAAAACCAAAGTTTGCGATTTTGAATAATGACGATCCTATATCAGCGGAATATAAAAAGATCACATCTGGGGCCCATGTTCTAACATACGGAATTGATTCCAGCAGTGATGTTGTTGCAAAGGACATAAATATGGGTGCCCAAGGGACATCTTTTGCATTAGTAACCCCTAAAGGTGAAATTGATATATCTATGAAATTCATTGGGAAATTTAGCGTATATAATGTTCTTGCTGCTGCAACGGTTGCTATCGCTGCAAACATACCGTTATCAATAATAAAAGAAACTGTTGAGAAAATGAACGGGGTTGCAGGTAGATTTGAAGTAGTAAATGCTAACCAAAGCTATACAGTCATAGTTGATTATTCACATACACCTGATAGTTTGGAAAATGCCTTAAGGACAGTTCAACAATTTTGTAAAGGAAAAGTTTACGTTATTATAGGATGTGGAGGAGATCGGGATAAAACAAAACGTCCGATCATGGCAAACATCGCTGTAAAGTATAGTGATGAAGCTATTTTTACATCAGATAACCCGAGATCTGAAGATCCAAATCAAATCTTAAAAGATATGGAATCAGGTGTGGCCAATGGTGATAGATACGTAATAATCGAAGATCGCAAGATTGCAATTGAGTATGCGATTAAAAAAGCGCAAATAAATGATGTTATTTTAATTGCAGGTAAAGGTCATGAAACATATCAGATAATCGGGAAGGATGTTTATGACTTTGATGATCGTGAAGTTGCAAAACAAGCGATAAAGGAGAGGGACAAATGAAAATCTCATTAAATGAACTAACAAGAGTTTTCCCGATTAGAAAAGGGACAAATGATAAAGAAATTATAATTAATGAGATTATGACTGATAGCCGTAAGGGGGTTATTAAAGGGCTGTTTGTTCCAATTGTAGGTGATAAGTTTGATGGACACAACTTTTTAAAGGAAGCGATCAATAACGGAGCGATTGCAACTTTATGGCAAGAGGATAAAGAGATTCCAGCCTTTGTTCCTAATCATTTTCCTGTATACTTTGTAAAGGATACACTTCAAGCACTGCAAACATTATCAAAATTTTATTTAGATGTAGTCAATCCAATAGTTATTGGAATAACAGGTTCAAATGGAAAAACGACTACCAAAGACTTAGTCGATGCTGTACTCCAAAAAAAGTATAAGACTTTTAAAACACAAGGGAACTTTAATAATCATATAGGTTTACCATTAACAATATTAGCAATGCCGGAAAGAACGGAAGCTCTAATATTGGAAATGGGCATGAATCATTTTGGTGAGATTTCATTCTTGAGCCAATTGGCAAAACCAAGTTATGCAATTATAACAAATATAGGTGAGTCACATATTGAATATTTGGGAAGTCGAGCTGGTATTGCCAAAGCAAAATTAGAAATATTGGATGGTTTACGTTCAAATGGTAAGGTGATCGTCGATGGTGATGAACCTTTGTTGCGTAATAAGATTGAGGGTAATCGTGTGATATACTGTGGCTTTGAAAGTGATAACAATTTCAACATATCAGACGTACACATAGAAGGTACAGGAATAAATTATAAGGTTAATGATACCACCTATAATCTACCGTTAATTGGAAATCACAATGCAAAAAATGCAAGTTTTGCTATTGCGCTGGCTATTGAATTAGGAATATCTGCTACAGATATTCAAGCTGCATTAAATGATATTGAGATCACAAGTATGAGACTTCAACAGCTTGAAGGTAAGAATGGATCGCTTTTTATCAATGATGCCTACAATTCAAGTCCTACCTCAATGATCGCAGCAATCGAAACCGTTAAGTCGTTAAACTATGAAAAAAAGGTACTGGTGCTCGGTGATATGTATGAGCTAGGAACAAATGAAGAGCAGCTTCATCGAAGTGTTGCAGTGGCAATAAAACCACCGATTACTGATTTGATAACAATTGGGGATAAAGCACAGTGGATCGCTGATGAGTGTTTAAAAAAGGGAATGCAAGTATCCGTACAGACTTATCCAAACAAGGCTGAATCTATTCAAGCGATTTCTAAAACTCTTGGTCCATCTACTGTAGTCCTATTTAAAGCATCACGAGGTGTTAAGCTTGAAACCGTGATAAGAAACTTAATGGATAGCAATTAATGAGAAAGGAAAATTATTAGGAACTAGGTAAATCTATATTACTATGAAAGGGGGATCATTATGCTTGAACGAAGTATGCTAATGACTATAATTATGGCTTTTTTAATAGCTGCACTATTATCACCAATTATGATTCCTTTTTTGCGTCGCTTGAAATTTGGGCAGAGTATTCGTGAAGAAGGACCAAAGTCACATCAGAAAAAATCTGGTACGCCGACTATGGGAGGTGTAATGATTGTACTAGCTATTATCATTACAAGTTTAGTAATGACTAGTAAATTTTCAACACCAACAATGGAAACTTATTTATTACTTTTCGTAACATTGGGTTATGGATTATTAGGTTTTCTTGACGATTTTATTAAAATTAGTATGAAGAGGAATTTAGGATTAACTTCAAGACAAAAGTTAATCGGTCAATTAGTTATTGCAATTATATTTTATTTCTTTTTGAATAAAATGGGCTTTTCTACATATATTGAGGTGCCGGGAACGGAGTTATCCTTTGATATTGGTTGGGCATATATAATATTATTAATTTTTATGCTTGTTGGAGCATCTAATGCAGTAAACTTAACAGATGGATTAGATGGTTTACTGGCAGGAACATCCGCAATTGCTTTTGGAGCATTTGCGATTTTAGCATGGAATCAATCACAATATGAGGTAGCGTTGTTTTCTGTGGCCGTGGTTGGTGCTGTATTAGGATTTTTGGTATTCAATGCACATCCTGCAAAAGTATTTATGGGGGATACTGGCTCGTTAGCATTAGGAGGAGCGATAGCTGCCATTGCCATATTATTAAAATTAGAGATTTTACTAGTTATTATTGGCGGTGTTTTTGTTATTGAGACACTATCTGTTATTATCCAAGTTATATCGTTCAAAACAACAGGAAAACGAGTATTTAAAATGAGCCCATTACACCACCATTATGAGTTAATCGGGTGGTCCGAGTGGCGAGTTGTTGTCACTTTCTGGCTTGTTGGCTTATTATGTGCTGGTTTAGGAATCTATATAGAGGTGTGGATTTAATTGAAAAAGACAACTGAGTATAAAGATAAACAAATCCTTGTTTTAGGGTTAGCGAAAAGTGGCTTTGCCGCAGCAAAATTATTGCATAAATTGGGAGCAAAAGTGGTTGTGAATGATCAAAAGTCTTTAGAGGACAGTCAGGAAGCAGCTGTATTAAAAGAATTAGGGATTGATGTGATTGGTGGTGGCCATCCGCAGCATTTGATGTCGAGTCACTTCGATTTGATTGTGAAAAATCCTGGGATTCCATATAGTAATCCTATTCTTGAAAGTGCGCTTCAAAGGGATATTCCGATTATTACAGAGGTTGAAATTGCGTATAGCATTACCGAATCTGATATTATTGGAATTACCGGTTCAAATGGAAAAACGACGACCACAACACTTATCTATGAGATGCTAAAAGAGGGCAATATGGATGCTTATCTTTCAGGTAACATTGGAACAGTTGCATGTGAAGTGGCTGCAAATACAACTAGTAATCAACCATTAGTAATGGAGCTATCGTCCTTTCAGCTAATGGGAACGATAAAGTTCAGACCGAAAATTGCAATTTTACTTAATATTTTTAATGCACATTTAGACTATCACGGAACAATAGAAGCATATGGAGAAGCGAAGGCCAATATTTTTAAAAAGCAAATGGACACAGATTTTGCGGTTGTTAATGCCGATGATTCCATTGTAATGGAGTTGGTCAAGGGAACAAACGCACAAATTGTTCCATTCTCGATGAATCAAATCGAGAAAAACGGTACGTATATCAAAGACGACCATTTATTTTATAAAGAAGAGCTTGTCATTCCTATAGCTGATATCGTTTTACCGGGCAAGCATAATTTGGAAAATATCCTAGCTGCCGTTGCTGCAGTAAAAATACAAGGTGTTCCGAATGAAGCAATACAACACGTTTTAAGAACCTTTACAGGTGTTAAGCATCGATTACAATATGTCGAATCAATAAAAGGGCGGAAATTTTACAACGATTCGAAAGCAACGAATATTTTAGCTACACAAAAAGCAATCACTGCCTTTCAAGATCCTACAATTCTTTTAGCTGGCGGACTGGATCGTGGAAACAGTTTTGATGAATTAATTCCGGCCTTAAAAAGAGTAAAAGCAGTGATCACTTTTGGGCAAACTGCAGAAAAAATCTCAGATGCTGCCAAAGCGGCGGGGATTAATATAATTAAAACTGTCGATAATGTTGAAAAGGCCGTCCCAGAAGCATATGCATTATCTGAAGAAGGCGATGTTATATTATTATCACCAGCATGCGCAAGCTGGGACCAATATAAAACATTTGAACAACGTGGAGACATGTTTGTAGAATCCGTGCATAAACTTAAAGTAGACTAGTCCTTCTAAGAGAATCTGCAGAGAAAATAGTGATTGAGGTGTATTCGTTGCAGAATAAAAAATCAACGCCCGATTTTATCCTTATTCTAGCTACTTTGGCTCTATTGGCTGTAGGCATGATTATGGTATACAGTGCTAGTGCTGTTTGGGCCAATTACAAATTTGATGATTCATTCTTTTTTGCTAAGCGGCAGCTCCTTTTTGCTGGAGTAGGAGTCATTGCTATGTTTGCTATTATGAATGTTGACTACTGGACCTGGCGAACATGGTCTAAAGCTATTTTGATTTTCTGTTTTGTATTGTTAATTGTTGTCCTAATACCGGGTGTTGGTCTTGTTCGTGGTGGTGCACAAAGCTGGTTAGGTATCGGTGCATTTTCCATTCAACCCTCGGAATTTATGAAGTTAGCAATGATTGCTTTTTTAGCAAAGTTCTTATCCGAAAATCAAAAGAAAGTGACCTCGTTTAAAAAAGGATTAGTTCCATCATTAGGACTTGTATTTATAGCATTTGCACTCATCATGCTTCAACCAGATCTTGGAACAGGTGCTGTTATGGTAGGGACTTGTGTAGTAATGATCTTTGTAGCTGGTGCGAGAATTAGCCATTTTGTTGGTTTAGGTTTATTAGGAGTTGCAGGTTTTGTGGGCTTGATTATTTCGGCACCATACCGAATTAAACGGATTACTGCGTTTTTAGATCCATGGCAAGATCCACTTAACAGTGGTTTCCAAATTATACAATCTCTATATGCGATCGGTCCTGGGGGATTGCTTGGATTAGGGTTGGGACAGAGTAGGCAGAAGTTTTTCTATTTGCCAGAACCACAAACTGATTTTATTTTTGCGATATTAGCAGAAGAACTTGGTTTTATCGGTGGTACATTTGTTATTTTATTATTCACATTATTATTATGGCGAGGAGTTAGAATTGCTTTAGGTGCACCTGATTTATTTGGTAGTTTTTTAGGTATAGGAATCATTGCAATGATTGCAATTCAGGTTATAATAAATATCGGTGTTGTAACCGGACTTATGCCCGTAACAGGTATAACTTTACCGTTTCTAAGTTATGGCGGCTCCTCGCTAACGCTTATGTTAATGGCCGTCGGTGTGTTATTGAATATAAGTCGCTATGCTAGGTATTAAATAACCCTGTTCTGAACAGGGTTTATATTTTTTAAAGAAAGTATATATTTTGTACGTAATTGTCAAACTCCAGCGCCTAGTGATCAGGGCGTTTGCGCTTTCTAGGAAGATTGCAGCATTTAGTATACTTATTACTTTTAAAACGGGGGGATCACCATGAAAATATTAGTTAGTGGCGGTGGTACAGGTGGTCATATCTATCCTGCATTAGCTTTTATTAAAGAAGTTAAAAAACATCATCCCAATGCGGAATTTTTATATATTGGAACAAAGAATGGTCTTGAAAGTTCAATTGTCCAGCGAACTGGCGGGATCCCTTTTAAGGCGATTGAAATCACAGGATTTAAAAGAAGTTTATCGTTTGATAATGTAAAAACAATTATGCGTTTTTTACGTGGAACTTCAGTTAGTAAAAAGTACATAAAGGATTTCCAACCAGACGTTGTATTAGGAACAGGTGGGTACGTATGCGGACCGGTTGTCTATGCCGCCGCTAAATTAAAAGTTCCTACGATCATCCATGAGCAAAATAGTGTTCCTGGATTAACAAATAAGTTCTTAAGTAAGTACGTAGATAAAGTAGCGCTTTGCTTTGAAGAAGCCGGTGAGTTTTTTCCTAAAAATAAATCGATTTTAACAGGAAACCCACGTGCATCGGAAGTAATGGGACATGATGGAAAGGAAGGCCGAGAATCATTAAATCTAGATCCGACAAAAAAAGTAGTTCTAATTGTTGGAGGAAGTCGGGGCGCCAAGCCTATTAATGATGCTTTTTTGGATGTTTTACCTGAGGTTACAAAAAAAGAATATCAAGTACTTTATGTCACAGGTGAAGTTCATTATGATAAAGTTGTTAAAGAAGTTAATAAGCTCAGCAATCCATCTAATGTAATTATTAAACCGTTTATCTATAATATGCCACAAGTCTTAGCAGGTATTGATTTAATAGTTGCCCGCGCTGGTGCGACCACACTTGCAGAAATAACAGCCTTAGGTATACCAAGCATATTAATTCCAAGTCCGTATGTTACGAATAACCATCAAGAAAAAAATGCAAGATCGTTAGGGGATAAAGGGGCATCCATTGTTAGACTTGAAAAGGAATTCAGCGGAAACGTGCTTTTAAAGGATATCGATCATGTGTTACTAAACGAAGATATCTTAAAAGATATGAAGCTTGCATCCAAAAAACTAGGTATACCTGATGCGGCTCAAAAGCTTTACCAATTGATGGATCAATTAATTAAACAGCGTACCTGACAAGACATAGATGCATAGCCTATTAATACTAGTAAGGTTAAACGCAAGGAGGTTACCATGGAGCAATTATTTAAAAAACTTCAGGAAGCGAATGTTGGCAAGGTTCTTATGAATGAATATTTAAAAAATCATACTACCATGAAAATCGGCGGTCCTGCTGACATATTTGTCGAACCGAAAAGTATTGAGGGTGTTACTAAAACCATTGAACTAATTCGTGCGGAAGGAGTTCCATGGAGAGCAATTGGTCGCGGATCCAATTTACTCGTTCATGATGCCGGAATTAGAGGTGTAGTTATTAAACTCGGTGATGGTATAAATGATCTTGAGATAACAGGAAATAAAGTACGGGTTGGTGGAGGTTATTCACTTATCTCTTTAGCAACAGTAATTAGTAAGAAAGGTTTATCAGGTCTCGAATTTGCCGGGGGTATTCCAGGGTCAGTAGGTGGAGCTGTCTATATGAATGCAGGTGCGCATGGTTCAGATATTTCACACATATTAGAAAAAACTTATGTCGTTTTTAATGATGGAAGTTGTGAATGGTTAACGAATGAAGACATGGAGTTTTCCTATCGTACCTCTCTTTTGCAAAAGAAACGTCCAGGAATTGTTGTTGAGGCTGTTTTCCAACTGGAAGAAGGCGATCGAGATATAATTGTTAAAGAAATGCAAAAGAACAAGGATTACCGCAGAGAAACGCAACCATGGAATTATCCCTGTGCGGGGAGTATTTTTAGAAATCCATTACCTAATTATGCAGGTCAATTAGTAGAAAAAGCTGGTTTAAAGGGTTTCATAATTGGCGGTGCACAGGTATCTCCTATGCACGGTAATTTTATTGTTAACACGGGTTCGGCAACTGCACAAGATGTTTTAAACCTCATAAAACATGTTCAAAGTGTCGTTAATGATAAGTATGGAGTATCTTTGGAAACGGAAGTTGAAATTATTGGTGGAAACTAGAGTAAATAATAACAAAAAATTATATAAATTTGTTATAATGGTAAAAAAACGGAAGTGCCGTGATTAATACAGAAACCGACATTAACTTAGTAAGAACAATTATACGTTTTACGATTAAACGGCATAGGTTTGTGCCGTTTGTCTTATTTGCACTATGTAAAACATTAGGCTGGTGACTAGCTAGTGCTTTTCACTGTGGGGGAGCATTAATGAAAAGTGATAAAGTAATTACAATAGAAGACCGAATACCAAAGTTAAAACAAGAACGTAAACAGAAAGCTAATCGACGCTTTATTTTATATAGTTCTCTTTTCTTCATACTAATTTTATTTGTACTGTACTTTCAATCACCACTAAGTAAGATTCAACATATAGATATTTCGGGTAATATACATGTTTCAGATGAGACCATTATTAATTTAAGCGAAATAAAAATCGGGACAAGCTTCTGGAAGATAAATACGGAATCCATCTTTAAAAAAATCGCTGTGCATGATGAAATCTCAAAAGTAGAGGTTCTAAGAGAATTTCCAAGTAGTATTAAGATTCAAGTAAAAGAGCATTCTAGAGTTGCGTATTTAATTGAAGGGACAAGCTATTATCCTATCATTGAAACGGGGAAGATACTAGATAAAGGAGAACTAGAAGATATACCAGCTGATGCACCGCTATTAATGAACTGGACACAAAGTGAAGAGCTACAAGAAATGGCAGCACAACTTCGGCTAGTTCCTGAAAGCATTTTAAATCGGATCTCCGAAATTCACCTTAAACCTGAAAAATTTGATCCTTTACATATTGTGTTGTTCATGAATGATGGTCAGGAAGTAAGCGCAACTATTCGTGATTTTTCTGAGAAGATTAAAAACTATCCTTCTATAGTAGAACAGCTTAGTGATGATCAGTTTGGTGTTATTCACCTTGAAGTAGGTTCTTATTTTAAAGCATACGAAAATGAAATAGGAGATGAAGAAAGTGAGAGTGAACGGTAAAAATGTAATTCTCTCTTTAGTAATGATTGTTTTAGGATTTTTAATAACATTCTCCTATCAATTAACAAATAGTAATACGGAAACCATTGCGGAAGGTAAACAATGGCAGAGAGAATTTGAATATCGTGAAAATTTAATTCGGTTAGAAGAAACTACAAGAAGGCTACAAGAAGAACTAACTGATAAACAACAGCAGGTACGTGAAATAGAAGCAAATTTAGCTCAGCAAGAAAAATCGTTTAAAACTCTGGTTGAGGATGTTGAAAAACTTCGAATGTTTGCTGGTGACGTACAAGTAACTGGCCCTGGTGTTGAGGTTACCTTGAAAGACGCATCTTATGTGAAAGTAGAAGAAAATGCAAATAATTATATTGTTCATGAAGGTCATGTGCATAAAGTAGTCAATGAGTTATTAACAGCGGGTGCCAAAGCTGTTGCCATTAATGGCCAACGTTTACTGCATAATAGCTATATTGCATGTATCGGGCCTGTTATTAGTGTAGATGGCAATGAACACAATGCGCCGTTTGTAATTTCGGCGATTGGCGATCCGGAGATTTTATTTAGTTCTTTGGTAATTGTTCAAGGTGTTCGAGATCAACTTGTAATGGATAATGTTGAAGTTAAGATTGAAAAAAAGAACGAGTTAATTTTTGATCCCTACTTGGGAATGAAAAATGATTAAGATCTAGGTGTATTCGGATGAAGGGTGATATGATGGGGAGTACAAGTAAATTAACTTTAACAACTATTACGATCATACTAGGATTTATGATTGCTATTCAATTTCAAACTATCAAGGAACCTGAAGTACGTGATACAAGAGATATTTGGGAAATTCGCGAAGACATTGAGCGAGAACAAAAGCTAATTACAGATCTTTATAGGGAAATTCGAAATAAAG
This sequence comes from Bacillus sp. Marseille-P3661, assembly GCF_900240995.1. Classification (NCBI taxonomy): domain Bacteria; kingdom Bacillati; phylum Bacillota; class Bacilli; order Caryophanales; family Bacillaceae; genus Bacillus; species Bacillus sp. Marseille-P3661. The sequence goes on along the minus strand of NZ_LT965954.1, from coordinate 236,201 downwards.
ATGAAACCTTAAAAAAATATGAAGAAAGTGCTTATTACAGTAAACAGGAAGGTCTTACTGCACAGCTTGAAGATTTGCAGGAAAAAATTGGCCTAACGGAACTAACTGGGCCTGGCATTATTTTAACGATTAAACCTTCGTTTAATAATACTACTATTGGACATCCATATAAATCTGTTCCATCTGATTTGTTAATACGGCTATTAAATGAATTATATCGTAATCAAGCTATATCTGTATCAATTGATAATGAAAGAGTAATTGTTACGACTCCTATTAGAGATGTAAATGGAAGAACTTATGTAAATAACAGTCCATTAGGACCGTTTCCAATTGAAGTCAGAGTGATTGCCCGCGATGCAAAAAAGTTGCATAATCAGATGCAGGTTTCGCAAATTGTCGATGAATTCTTTGCTTTGGAGAATTTAGAATTGACTTCCACTTTACATCAGGAAATAATCCTTCCAGCTTATGATGATGTATTAAGAAATAAATTTATGCAACCCGTTGAACCTGTAACAGAAATGAGGAACAGCTAGTATGTGGTTACCTGTATTAGGATTAATAATTGGCATTATTTTAGGTCTATTAACTGATATAAGAATACCTGATGAATATTCAAATTATCTATCAATTGCAGTATTAGCGGCATTGGATACATTGTTTGGGGGGATAAGAGCCCACTTGCAAAATACATATGATGATAAAGTGTTTGTTTCGGGATTTTTCTCCAATATTTTACTTGCTGCAAGTTTATCTTTTCTAGGTGTTCATCTTGGTGTAGACTTATACTTAGCCGCAGTTTTTGCTTTTGGAGTTCGTTTATTCCAAAACATTGCTGTTATTAGGAGATTATTATTGTCTAAATGGACAAATTCTCGTGAAAAATAGAAAAAATCTTTATAAAGAAAAAGGGAAAAAGTCGTTCATGTTGAATACTTTTACTTTGAATACTTTTTTTTTATAGTTTCTATTGTTACAAACTTCATCATGCAAATTATCAACAGGAGATTTTTTTGAGGAGGTGCCAAAGAATGAGCAACAGCGAAATATTAGTTAGTCTTGACATCGGTACATCCAATGTTAAAGTAGTCATTGGTGAAGCATCAAATGATTCTTTAAACATTATAGGTGTGGGGAACGTTAAATCTGAAGGAATCAAAAAGGGCTCAATTGTTGACATAGATGAAACAGTTCTGTCAATTCGAAAAGCAGTCGAGCAGGCTGAACGAATGGTAGGGATGAATATAAATCGTGTTGTGGTAGGCGTTGCAGGCAATCATGTCCAACTAATACCCTGTCACGGTGTGGTGGCTGTTTCTAGTGAAAATAGAGAAATTGGAAATGACGATATAGCACGTGTTATAGATGCGGCTCAAGTGATTTCTGTACCTCCTGAGAGAGAAATTATTGGGGTTGTACCACACCAATTTATAGTGGATGGACTAGATGGAATCAATGATCCTCGTGGGATGATTGGTGTTCGACTTGAATTAGAAGGAACAATTGTAACTGGTTCAAGAACGATGTTACATAATTTATTAAGATGTGTAGAACGTGCAGGTCTTGAAATAACAGATATTTGTCTCCAACCATTGGCAACTGGCACAATCGCGTTGTCGAGAGATGAGAAAAATATAGGAGTTGCACTTGTTGATATTGGTGGCGGCCAAACAACCGTATCTATTTATGAACAAGGTCATTTGCAAGTAACAACTGTTTTACCTGTTGGTGGTGACCATATCACAAATGATATCTCGATTGGCCTTCGAACTTCTACAGAAGAAGCAGAGAAAATTAAGGTGAAGCATGGATATGCTTTTTATGATCATGCGTCCGAAGAGGAAGTATTTTCTGTTTCAGTTATCGGAAGTGATAAAAAAGAACAGTATAGTCAACTTGATCTCTCTGATATAATTGAAGCTAGACTAGAGGAAATCCTATTATTAGTTCAGGAATCTATAAAAAAATTAGGATATCGAGAGTTGCCGGGAGGGTATGTGTTAACTGGAGGACTTTCAAATATGCCAGGTATATTAGAGCTTGCACAACTCGTACTTCGACAAAATGTTCGTATTGCAAAGCCTGATTACATTGGGGTGCGTGACCCAATTTATACCACAAGTGTTGGGTTAATCCAATATGCTTATAAAAACGCCAAAATTCAAGGTGCTGAAGTAGCTGCAACGAATTCTAATAATGAATTAGAACGCCCTCAAAAAAGAACGCAGAAAGTAATTAATAAGCCGAAAGCAAACAAAGCAGGTATGAAAAAAAGAGTCAAAGAAATTTTCGAATCTTTTTTTGAGTAAGGAGATTGATGTGAATTTGGAAGATATAGGAGGATTTTGCGATGCTGCAGTTTGATACACATATGGATCAATTAGCTACTATAAAAGTTATTGGAGTCGGCGGCGGTGGAAGCAATGCTGTGAATCGAATGATTGAACATGGCGTTCAAGGTGTCGAATTTATCGCGGTAAATACTGATGCCCAAGCATTAAATTTATCAAAGGCTGAAATCAAATTACAAATAGGTACAAAATTAACTAGAGGTTTAGGTGCTGGTGCTAATCCTGAGGTTGGTAAGAAGGCTGCAGAAGAGAGTAAAGAGCAGCTTGAAGAGGCGTTAAAGGGCGCTGACATGGTATTCGTGACTGCTGGTATGGGTGGGGGAACAGGTACTGGTGCAGCCCCTGTTATTGCTCAAATAGCTAAAGAATTAGGTGCCTTAACAGTGGGAGTAGTAACACGACCATTTACATTTGAAGGCCGTAAACGTCAAACACAAGCGGCTAGCGGTATATCTGCATTCAAAGAAAACGTAGATACATTAATTGTAATCCCTAATGATAGATTACTTGAAATTGTTGATAAAAATACACCTATGCTAGAAGCGTTCCGTGAAGCGGATAATGTACTTCGTCAAGGTGTACAAGGTATTTCAGATTTAATTGCAGTGCCTGGATTAATTAACCTAGACTTTGCTGATGTAAAGACAATAATGTCGGACAAAGGTTCTGCCCTTATGGGAATTGGTATTGCGACTGGTGAAAATCGCGCTGCGGAAGCAGCAAAAAAAGCTATCTCCAGTCCGTTACTAGAGACATCTATCGATGGTGCTCAAGGTGTATTAATGAATATCACTGGTGGCATGAACTTAAGCTTATATGAAGTGCAAGAAGCTGCTGATATCGTCGCAAGTGCTTCAGATGAAGAAGTAAATATGATTTTTGGTTCGGTAATAAATGAAGATTTAAAAGATGAAATTGTTGTTACGGTAATTGCTACAGGGTTTAAAGAATTGGATTTAACTAATCCGAAACCAAGTCAACGTCCTGGAATAATTAATACTCGCCAAGCTGCGCCATCTAACAGGGTAATGCAAAGACGGGAAGAACCGGCCCCACAATCTGAGCCAACACATGTAGGGAACAGTGGCCATGTTGAAGATACATTGGACATACCTACATTTCTACGAAATAGAAATCGTCGCCGCTAGAAGTAGCCAAAAAAGCTTATACAAACGTATAAGCTTTTTTTTTGGAGAAATTTACTTAATCTTAATTTTATTCACTTCAAATCAAGATAGTATATCGTTGTGGATTTTCATCTACCTATACTTTTCTCTCTTCGTCACTAACTTGTTAATCAATAATGGTTAAAAGGATTGATATCGACAATAAGTAAAAAAAAATGTCAAAAACTCCATAAATAAAGTGGCATAGTTTGACAGACTTCAAAATAGGATGTGCTATATACTAGATTTATAATGATTCGATAGTATTTAAGAATTAAATGAAAGGAGATAATACTTGACCATTTACCTTGATGTTATATGGTTATTGAATTTTGTTTTTGATTTACTTCTATTATTGCTTACAGCCATTATTCTAAAGAGAAGGATAATAAAATGGAAAGTTATTGTTGGAGCATTCATTGGTTCTACAATAGTGCTTTTGTATTTTACACCTTTCCAAGCGATGGTCGGGCATCCTTTTGTTAAATTACTTTATTCTATACTTATTGTATATGTTGCATTTGGATTCCATAAATTCCGAACCTTTTTTAAAAATTTATTTACATTCTATTTTGTAACATTTACTGTTGGCGGGGGATTGCTTGGTATTCATTATTTTTTTCAAACCGAATTTATGTTTATGAACGGTGTGATGGCTACTAGTTCTGGTGGATTTGGTGACCCTGTGAGCTGGCTATTTGTTATTGTTGGTTTTCCAATTATTTGGTACTTTTCAAAAAAGAATATTGACGATGTCGAAGTTAAGAAGATTCATTATGACCAATTAGCGAATGTTGAAATTCAAGTTGATGATAAGGTCCTATCTGTCCGAGGATTAATAGATAGTGGAAACCAACTTTATGATCCTATTACGAAAACACCGGTAATGATTATTGATATGAATAAAACAAAGTCTTTTTTTCCCGAGTCTATTCAAAAGTCTAGAAATATAGAAGAGTTTAATTGGGAAGAACACGAATTGGAGTGGTCGCATCGACTAAGGCTGATTCCCTATAGAGCTGTAGGCCAGGACCATCAATTTTTACTAGCAGTTAAGCCGGACAAAGTTACAATTCATACAAACGAGGAAACGATCACTACCCAAAGGGTTTTCATTGGCCTAAATGATACACCTTTATCTTCAGAAGATGAATATGAATGTATTATCCATCCAAAGATGCTTTTGGATAGAAATCATATTTCAGCCTAATTCATTATATAAGGGGGAAAGAAATTGGCACAACTCAAACTAAAATTTACATTATTTTGGTATAAGTTACTTATGAAACTAGGTTTAAAAGCAGATGAAATATATTATATTGGTGGAAAAGAAGCACTTCCTCCTCCATTATCCAAGGAAGAGGAAGAATTATTACTACAGAAACTACCAACAGGTGACAAGGCTGCGAAGTCTGTTCTAATCGAAAGAAACTTAAGATTAGTTGTATACATTGCTAGAAAATTTGAAAATACAGGAATTAATATTGAGGATCTAATAAGTATTGGTACAATAGGGCTTATCAAAGCAGTTAATACATTTAACCCTGAGAAAAAGATTAAATTAGCTACATATGCTTCACGGTGTATTGAAAACGAAATATTAATGTATCTGCGTCGAAATAATAAAATACGGTCGGAAGTTTCATTTGATGAACCGTTAAATATCGATTGGGATGGAAATGAACTGCTTTTATCTGATGTTTTAGGTACCGAAGAAGATATAATAACTAAAGATTTGGATGCGCGTATCGATCGAAAATTACTAATGAAATCATTAGATCAGTTAAACGATCGCGAAAAACAGATTATGGAACTAAGATTTGGATTAATTGGTGGTGAAGAAAAAACGCAAAAGGATGTAGCGGATATGTTAGGTATATCACAGTCATATATTTCACGCTTAGAAAAAAGAATTATTAAACGCCTGCGTAAGGAATTTAATAAAATGGTATAAGCTCAAAGGTATGTATAAAATTATTTACATTCAATACATCGAAAAGACAGCGGTTATTAACGCTGTCTTTTTTTATCTGAACATTTTGATTATATTTGAAAAGAAATGAAGTGCATATTTTTTCCTCCTGAGGAGATACTTTACTTGTACAGCAACCTCTTAATTAGGAGGGAAAGAATGACACGAAATAAAGTAGAAATTTGCGGTGTAGACACATCAAAGCTTCCAGTACTTAAAAACGAAGAAATGCGCAAGCTTTTCCATGAAATGCAAAATGGTGACATTAGTGCAAGGGAAAAGCTAGTGAATGGAAACTTACGTCTCGTTCTTAGTGTAATTCAAAGGTTTAACAACCGAGGGGAATATGTAGATGATCTATTTCAGGTTGGCTGTATAGGATTAATGAAGTCAATTGACAATTTTGATTTAGGTCAAAATGTTAAATTTTCTACGTATGCTGTGCCTATGATCATTGGAGAAATTAGACGTTATCTTCGCGATAATAATCCAATTCGTGTATCAAGGTCGCTAAGAGACATTGCATACAAAGCATTGCAAGTACGAGAGAAACTTATGATTCAAACATCTAGGGAACCAACTGCAGAAGAAATTGCTAAGGTACTGGACGTATCGCATGAAGAAGTTGTATTTGCGCTTGATGCCATCCAAGACCCAGTTTCATTATTTGAGCCAATTTATAATGATGGTGGCGATCCAATATTTGTAATGGATCAACTTAGTGATGATAAGAGCAAAGATTTACAGTGGATTGAGGAAATTGCACTTAAAGAAGGAATGAGACGTTTAAACGAAAGAGAAAAAATGATTTTAACGAAGAGATTTTTTCAAGGAAAAACACAAATGGAAGTTGCTGAAGAAATTGGAATCTCACAAGCACAAGTTTCACGCTTAGAAAAAGCGGCAATTAAACAAATGAATAAAAATATCCAATAAGTGGACTTGCCTTAGTGCAGGTCCTTTTTTTATTAGAGTTAAGTTAACTGAACCCAACTTATGTTATGGGAATGTAAAAGAGTTTAGACCGTTTGAAATCTAGCGCTTGATTAGATGTTTATTTAAAGAGACAAAGAAAATATATCAATTATTAAAAGCTTGACTTTATTAACATAGGTCAAGCTTGTTTTCTATATATATTTATAAAAGGGAGGAAGAGCTATGCTAACTATTTCAGAATTTCAAACTAAGGATGTTGTTAATGTCGCTGACGGAAAACGTCTTGGAACAATCACAGATTTAGATATAAATTTAACGACTGGCAAGATAGATGCTATTATTATTCAAACAGGAGCAAAGGTATTAGGGTTATTTGGGAATGACTCAGAAGTAACCATTGCTTGGAGTAATATCGTAAAAATTGGCACAGATGTTATTTTGGTACGCTATGTAGCAAGGTCTTTTAATGATGAAGAGATAGATTCAGATCAAGAACATAAAATCCAATAACGTTTTATTACAAGTATATATATAAGTTGAAAAGTAGAGCAATTTCTCTTTTTAACATTTGTTTAAAGAGTGTGTTAGTATATTATATAAAGTATAATGATTGTAACTACTATGTAGAAAGGGATTAGTATATGGAACCTTTTGAAAGTCATCAATCGTTACTAGCTATTGATATTTGGAATAAGCTTGATAAAAACATTGTTGCTGGAATTACAACACGAAATGGTGGCATAAGCCAAAAGCCGTATGACTCTATGAATATGGGCTTACATGTAAATGATTCGATAGTTGATGTGATTAAGAATAGACATCAATTAGCGGAAAATGTTGATTTCTCGCTTGAATCCTGGGTTTGTGCAGAGCAAGTTCATGGCAATAAAGTTCTGAAGGTTACAAAAGAGGATAAAGGAAAAGGTACACTTGAAATGGCTACAGCAATAAAAGCTGTCGATGGTATATATACGAAAGAACCAAATATATTATTAACTGCTTGCTATGCGGATTGTGTACCTTTATACTTTTTTGCACCCAATTATGGGGTTATTGGAATTGCTCATGCTGGTTGGCGAGGGACTGTAGGGGACATAGCCGGCGAGATGGTAAATGCTTGGTCCAAAAACGAAAATATACCAAAACATGAAATATATGCATGTATTGGACCATCAATTGGCAAGTGCTGTTATGTTGTTGATGATTTTGTAATTGAGCAAGTAAAGAATACGTTACACTATGATACAAGTACATTGGCTGATGTATATCATGAACGTTCTAAAGGACAATATGAACTAGATTTGAAACATCTTAATTATGTATTATTAAAAAATGCAGGAATTTTAACGAAAAATATCGAAATATCTACATATTGTACAAGCTGCCGTTCAGATTTGTTTTTTTCACATCGTCGTGATTTAGGAAAAACAGGTAGATTGATGAGTTATATAGGTATGAAAGGCTAAAAGTTACTACAGATAGATTTATATGGAGGTACGATGTAGTTTTGTTTATTAAAGAAAATTTAGAAAAGATTAAAGCAAATATTCATGAAGCTTGTAAGCGGGTAAAAAGAAATCCAAGTGAAATTAAGATAATAGCAGTTACCAAATATGTATCGATTGAAACAACAATGAAAGCCTTAGCTGCAGGTATAACTCATTTAGGGGAAAATCGTGATCAAGGCTTTATAGAAAAATGGGAAACTATAGGAAATGTTCCAACTTGGCATTTTATCGGTACACTCCAATCAAAAAAAGTAAAGACTATTATTGATAAAGTGGATTATATACATTCTCTTGATCGCCTATCACTTGCAAAAGAAATTGATAGGCGAGCAAATCAACAGATAAAATGTTTTGTACAAGTTAATGCAGCTAATGAAGAAACAAAACATGGACTAACTATAGAGGAAGTTGTTCCTTTTATCAAAGAGCTAGAACAATTTCAAAATATAGTTGTAGAGGGCTTAATGACGATGGCTCCATTTACGGATAATCAAGATCTATTGCGACATACTTTTAGGAAAGTAAAGCAACTCCAACAGGAAATCCAAGGACTTAATTTATCATATGCACCATGCAGAGAGCTTTCAATGGGAATGTCGAATGATTATGTTATTGCAATAGAAGAAGGAGCTACGATGGTTCGTATTGGAACCTCTTTAGTTGGAAAGGAATTTTAGGAGGGGGAAACATGAGTATAAAAACAAAATTTAAAAGCTTTTTTGCATTAGAAGATGAAGATGACTACATAGAAGAGTATGATTATCCTGAAGAAGAATATGAACAAACTCGTTATAACAAGAAACAGCCGAAACAAAATGTTGTCAGTTTACAAAGTGTTCAACAGACAGCAAAAGTAATATTAGTTGAGCCGCGTGTATATGATGAAGTACAAGAGATTGCAGATCATCTTAAGAATAGAAAAGCCGTCGTTATTAATTTGCAAAGAGTTCAAAAGGACCAAGCGAAGCGGATTGTCGACTTTTTAAGTGGTACCGTTTATGCAATAGGTGGAGATATAAAAAAGTTAGGTGCAAACACATTTTTCTGCACGCCTGATAATGTTGATATAACGGGGTCTATTTCTGAAATGGCAGCTGAATTTAATAGTGAAGAAATGGAGAAGAGGTGGTAAATTATGGATTTAATTATTGGGTTAATTCAACAAGCAATCGGTATTTATATATGGGTTGTGATTATTTATATTTTCATGTCATGGTTTCCCGGTGCACGTGGCTCTTCGTTCGGACAATTAATTGGCAAGCTAGTCGAACCATACCTTGAGCCATTCAGGAGGATCATTCCTCCGTTAGGAATTATTGATATTTCTCCGATTGTTGCTATCTTAGTGTTACAGTTCGCACAGTCAGGAGCCTTTTATTTAAGAGGAATGTTTTAAAAGCTATTGCAAGGGATCTAATAAAACGGATCCCTATTTTATATTTTTAGAAAAAGTAACTTTATTAATTAATGAATATAGTATAAAAAAGTGATCGTCATTTGCAGTTATAGGCAAATGACTTGTTTTTCTAATGCTCTATGAAATATCACTTATGACTTTTTTTCGTTGCATTAGATAGTATAGGGTATAAGGTGGTACTGATATGTCAGTTTATCAGCATTTTAGGAAAGAAGAGTATTCATTTATTGATCATGTCATTGAATGGCGTGAACAAGTAAAAACTCAATATTCATTTAAATTATTAGATTTTTTAGATCCACGAGAACAAGAAATTGTAAAAAGTATTATTGGGACTAAAGATGAGGTGAAATGTTCATTTTGGGGAGGTTATGACGGAGCTGAACGAAAACGAGCCATTTTTTATCCCGAATATTACGAACCGACAAATGATGATTTTGATCTGGTCTTATTTTCAATACAGTATCCAACTAAATTTGTATCGATTGAACATCCAAAGGTTCTAGGATCATTGATGGGATTAGGTCTAAAGCGATCAAAGTTTGGGGATATACTAATGGAAGATGATAATATCCAATTTCTAGTTAGTAAACAAGTTTCTGATTATGTGAAATTAAATTTAACAAAAGTAGGAAAAACGGATATTAGCTTATCTGAACTTGGAATCGAAAGTATAATAAAATCAGCAGAGGACACATGGCAAGAACAGACAGTAACGGTATCCTCGTTGCGATTAGACGTTATTTTAGCTGAGCTATATCATTTATCTCGTCAAAAGGTGTTACCATACATACAAAGCGACCTAGTAAAAGTAAATTGGAAAACTGTTGATAACCCTGCTTATACTTGTCATCAAGGTGACACGATTTCAATGAGAGGGTTCGGACGAAGTAAACTTATCTCAATAGTTGGCCAAACAAAAAAAGAAAAATGGCGAATTATTGTAGGTAAGAAAAAATAAATGTAAAAAAAGGCAGGGATTTATAAATAAAATGTCGAAATAAACCACAAAGAACTATCCGTTTATAGACTACATGATGGAGGGGTTACCGTGCCATTAACGCCATTAGACATTCATAATAAGGAATTCAGCCGCGGATTTCGTGGATACGATGAAGATGAAGTTAATGAATTTTTAGATCAAGTGATTAAAGATTATGAATTAATTATTCGTGAAAAAAAGGAACTGGAAGAAAAGGTTAAAGAATTGACAGAAAGATTAAGTCATTTCTCAAGTATTGAGGAAACTTTAAATAAATCAATTCTTGTTGCACAGGAAGCTGCTGAAGATGTTAAGCGTAATGCTCAAACCGAATCAAAATTAATTATCAAAGAAGCCGAAAAAAATGCAGACCGGATTATTAATGATGCGTTGACGAAATCCAGAAAAATTTCGATTGAAATTGAAGAGCTTAAAAAACAATCAAAAGTATTTCGCAACCGTTTCCGAATGCTTATTAAGGCACAGCTAGAAATGATTGAAAATGACGACTGGGAACATTTAATGCAGTATAACAATGTTCCTGCTGAAGATGAAACAAATGATTAAGAAAAACTTGACGCGGAACGTACTTTTGAATATAATTTTTAATCAGTAGTAAATGAATCAAATAACAAAAGTTTTACATAACCAAAACGATGATAGGGACAGTACTTTTACAGAATCTTTCTATAAGCGATTCGAGGATAGTGGGAGCTCGAAGAAAGATGTAAAAGGAAAATCACCCTTAAGTTCCAACCTGAAGTTTTTTATAGTAGGGTATGGCGAATTATTCACGTTACGAATACGAAGCGAGCTTACATACAAGCTAACGTAGGGTGGTACCGCGGGAAAGACCTTCTCGTCCCTTTAGGGGATGAGTTAGGTCTTTTTTTTATACTTTTAAAAAGTATTAATTTCTTTTAAGTATTTGGAGTATCAGAAAATATCGTCATTTGCCATTGTGAGTAATCGATATTTTGGTATTTATTAAAATGTGATAATAGATTTAATATAGGAGGATCTACATGGAATACAAAGATACGTTATTAATGCCAAAAACAGAATTTCCAATGCGCGGAAATTTGCCGAAAAGAGAACCTGAAATTCAAAATAAATGGGAAGAAATGAACATTTACGAAAAGGTTCAAAAAAGAACAGAGGGTCGACCGTTATTTATTCTACACGACGGGCCGCCATATGCCAATGGAGATATTCATATGGGACATGCCTTAAATAAAATTTTAAAAGATATGATTATTCGTTATAAATCAATGAACGGTTTTCATGCGCCATATGTTCCTGGTTGGGATACACACGGTTTGCCGATTGAAACAGCCTTAACAAAAACCAAAAAGGTTGATCGTAAGTCCATGAGCGTAGCCGAGTTTCGCAAATTATGTGAAGAATATGCATATGAACAAGTCGATCGCCAACGCGAACAATTTAAACGTTTAGGTGTTCGCGGTGACTGGGATAACCCTTATATTACATTAACCAAAGATTATGAGGCACAACAAATTAAAGTGTTCGGTGAAATGGCGAAAAAGGGTTATATTTATAAAGGCTTAAAGCCAGTTTATTGGTCACCGTCTTCTGAATCTGCTTTGGCAGAAGCTGAAATTGAATACCAAGATAAGCGTTCAGCATCCATATATGTTGCATTTGCTATTAAGGATGGAAAAGGTAAATTAGAAGGGGATGAAAAGATCATAATCTGGACTACCACCCCTTGGACAATGCCTGCTAACCTAGGAATTTCAGTTCATCCGGATTTAGAGTATAGTGTTGTATTTGTAGACGGACAAAAGTTTGTCCTTGCGTCTGCATTAGTTGAAGAAGTTACAAAAGTAATTGAATGGGAAAACGTTGAAACAATTAAAACTCTAAAAGGATCAGAATTAGAGCATGTAGTTGCCCAACATCCATTTTATGATAGAGACTCATTAGTAATGTGTGGTGAACACGTAACAACTGATGCAGGTACAGGATGTGTTCACACAGCACCTGGTCATGGGGAAGATGACTTTATCATTGGTAAAAAATATGGATTAGACGTTCTATGCCCTGTTGACGAAAAAGGGTATTTCACTAGTCAGGCTCCCGGCTTTGAGGGGTTATTTTATGATGATGCGAATAAACAAATTACCCAGAAGTTAGAAGAAGTAGGCGCTTTATTAAAGCTGTCATTTATTACCCATTCATACCCACACGATTGGAGAACAAAAAAGCCAACGATTTTCCGAGCAACTGCACAATGGTTTGCATCAATAAAAGATTTCCGTGAAGAACTATTGGAAGCAATTAAGGGAGTAAAATGGGTTCCAGCATGGGGAGAGACACGTCTCTTTAATATGGTTAAAGACAGGGAAGATTGGTGTATTTCACGCCAACGTGCATGGGGTGTTCCAATTCCGGTGTTTTTTGGTGAAGATCAAGAACCTATCATTACTGATGAAACAATCGACCATGTTTCGAAATTATTTAGAGAACATGGCTCAAATATCTGGTTCGAATGGGACGCAAAAGATTTATTACCGGATGGATTTACTTCAACGCATAGCCCAAATGGAAAATTCACAAAAGAAACAGATATTATGGATGTTTGGTTTGATTCAGGTTCATCACATCAAGCAGTTCTAGTTGAACGTGATGGATTAGAACGTCCTGCAGATTTATATCTAGAAGGATCTGACCAATATCGCGGCTGGTTTAATTCCTCTCTTTCAACAAGTGTAGCTGTGAGTGGTAAAGCGCCGTACAAGGGAATTTTAAGCCATGGTTTTGCGTTAGATGGAGAAGGCCGCAAAATGAGTAAATCATTAGGAAATGTGGTCGTTCCGAATAAGGTAATGAGTCAATTAGGGGCAGATATTCTTCGTTTATGGGTTGCTTCCGTAGATTATCAATCGGATGTTCGAGTATCAGATGCGATTTTAAAACAAGTAGCTGAAGTTTACCGTAAAATCCGTAATACGTTCCGTTTCTTATTAGGGAATCTAAATGACTTCAATTATAATACAGATGCAGTCAGCCATAATGATTTACGCGAGGTAGATCTTTATATTTTAGCTAAATTAAACAAGTTAACTGAAAAAACGTTAACCTCTTATGAGAATTATGACTTTGCTGGAATTTATCACGCAGTTAATAACTTCTGTACTATTGAATTAAGCTCGTTTTATCTTGATATTGCAAAAGACGTTCTTTATATTGAACCAAAGAATAGCCATAATCGACGCTCAATCCAAACCGTTTTATATGAAACACTTTTAACTTTAACGAAACTTGTAACACCGATTTTGCCGCATACTACGGAAGAAGTTTGGGCACATATTCCTGATGTTAAAGAGGAAAGCCCGCAATTGGTAGATATGCCAAAGGTAGTAACCATTGAAAATTCAGAAATAATTGAAGAAAAATGGGATACTTTTATGGAAATTCGTGATGATGTATTAAAAGCATTAGAAAATGCTAGAAATGAAAAGGTAATTGGCAAATCTTTAACTGCAAGTATCACTATATATCCTAATGAAAAATATATAGATACTTTAAAGTCTATTACTGCTGATCTAGACAAAATTTTCATTGTATCTAATTTAGAGATTGCCGGAGATCAATCTTCAGCACCTGAAAGTGCTCAAAAACTCCCAACATTATCTATAGTGGTTAAGGCTGCTGAAGGTGAAACTTGTGAGCGTTGTTGGGTAGTAACTCCTACTGTGGGAGCCGTATCTGAACACCCAACACTTTGTAAGGACTGCGGTACAATCGTTCAACAGAATTATGCCTAAACAAAAAAGAGACACGGTAAAATCGTGTCTCTTTTCCTTATCTTTACTGTCTAAATTGAAATCTTCTGGTAACAATAAGGGTACTAAAAACCAAGGAGGTAACCCAATTTTATGATCGATCAGTATGCACTGATAAAATCGGAACTTGAACTTTCAAAAAAAGAGCTTGAAGAAAGATTAAATCGTGGTTGCAGAATAGATCGTTTCGAGGAGTATCAATCGGTTGCCGGAATAATAGAACGTGAAAAGAACTATGTTTTAGATCAGCATATACAAGACGAACTAGAGGATGTAAAAAGGGCATTAGTAAAAATGGATTTTGGCATCTATGGTTTATGTGAAGAAACAGGTGAAGAAATCCCTATGCATTTATTAACGATATTGCCAACTGTTCGAACTATAAAAGAAGCAAAAGCCATTAGCCAGTTTCCGTATACTACCGAATTTAGCCACTATTTAACAACTGCCGTTAGGTAAATGGTTTATTATAATTCCGCTTTGGCGCCTAGCCCCATTTATGATTTAGGGCAGGCGTTTATATCTTGCTAATATTTATCACTTTTGTTAAATAATTGTTTATATGGTACGGTCTATGCTACAATTCTACAGTAGTTATTTTTTCTTTTTATAGATCGGAGGAACATCTGTGCTTTATTATTTTATAGCTTTAGTTGTGATTATTATTGATCAATGGTCGAAATGGCTTGTTGTAAAACGAATGGAAATTGGAGAAAGTATACCAGTTATCGACCAATTTTTCTACTTAACTTCACATCGAAACCGTGGTGCAGCTTGGGGAATTTTACAGGGCCAAATGTGGTTTTTTTATATTATTACTATTATTGTAATAGGATTTGTTGTTTATTACATATGGAAATTAGCGAGAAAACAACCTTTATTAGGATGGGCACTAGGCTTAATATTAGGTGGAGCAATTGGCAATTTTATCGATAGACTTTTTAGGAAAGAAGTTGTTGATTTCTTTGACTTTTATTTAAACTTTGGATTTTTTACATATAATTACCCAATCTTTAATATTGCCGATTCCGCCCTCTTTTTAGGAGTTATTATCATACTAATACAAACATTATTGGAAAGTAAAGCAAGCAAAGGAGCTCAAACTTAATGGAAAAGATGGAATTTATAATCTCTAGTGAACAACAAAGTGAGCGGATGGATAAAGTTTTGTCAACTGTTAATGAAGAATGGTCAAGAAGTCAGGTGCAACAATGGATAAAAGATGGTTTGGTAATAGTTAATGGACAACCAGTTAAAGGAAATTATAAATGCAAATTAAATGATCAGGTTACAGTGTCAATTCCTGCCCCTGAACCATTGGATGTTCTTCCTGAAGAAATGGATCTTGATATTTACTATGAAGACTCTGATGTACTCGTTGTGAATAAGCCAAGGGGAATGGTTGTTCATCCTGCTCCAGGTCACTTATCTGGAACGCTTGTTAATGGCTTGATGGCTCACTGTACAGATTTATCTGGAATAAATGGTATCTTAAGGCCCGGAATTGTCCATCGAATTGATAAGGATACCTCTGGTTTATTAATGGTCGCAAAAAATGACATGGCCCATGAATCACTTGTAGATCAATTAGTTAACAAAACAGTAGTAAGAAAGTATAAGGCATTAGTCCACGGTGTAATTCCGCATGATAAAGGAACAATCGATGCACCTATAGGAAGGGATAAGCATGATCGGCAAAGTATGACTGTCACAGATGAAAACAGCAAAGAGGCTGTTACACATTTTCAAGTATTAGAACGATTTAATAACTATACTTTTGTTGAATGTAGGCTTGAAACAGGACGCACACATCAAATTCGTGTTCATATGAAATATATTGGTTTCCCTCTTGTAGGTGATCCAAAGTATGGTCCGAAGAAAACGATTAACCTTGATGGACAAGCACTCCACGCTGGTTTATTAGGTTTTGTACATCCGCGCTCTAAAGAATATTTAGAATTTGAAGCACCACTACCAACTATTTTTAAGGAGCTATTGCAAAAACTTTAAAATGGTCGTTGACAATGACCGATTATAGTGGGATAATTTCATTAGAAAAGTAAATGAGTCCTTTAAGTACAGTCCCGTGAGGCTGAGAAGGCGATCGTGCAACCAGATAAATGAGGTAAGTGTATATCATATCTCGTATCTTATTCTGGTTTAAGTATGGATATTACGATCCTCTCACCAACATGCGGTGAGAGGATTTTTTATTGCCATCTAGTAATCTTGGAGATTATGAGAATAAGTTAATTGCACAAAATCATAAATGGCGCTTTTTGTTTTTAAATAAACACTGAGAATCGATTACATTAATTATAGTAGGATAAAATAAAACAAGCATTAGATTAGTGTAATTGAAGGACTGATAAAGACTTTTCTTAATTTAATAATTAGTTGTGGGGTGGAAATGATGAAAGAAAAAGCAATCGTTCTTGATGAACAGGCTATCCGACGTGCGCTTACACGAATTGCACATGAAATTATTGAAAGAAATAAAGGAATTGAAAATTGTGTGTTAGTCGGAATTAAAACACGCGGTATATACTTAGCAAACCGATTAGCTGAAAGAATTGAACAAATAGAAGGCAAGAAAATCTCAGTTGGAGAGGTTGATATAACACTATATCGCGATGATTTATCTAAAAAAACTGTAGATAAAGAACCGCTATTAAAAGGGTCAGATATACCAGTAGATATAAGTAACCAAAAGGTAATTCTAATAGATGATGTTCTTTACACAGGGCGAACCGTTAGAGCAGCAATGGATGCATTAATGGATATTGGCCGTCCCTCACAAATTCAACTGGCGGTATTAGTTGATCGTGGTCACCGTGAACTGCCAATTAGAGCAGATTTTGTAGGGAAAAATATACCGACCTCTGGTTCAGAAATTGTCGTCGTTGAGTTAGCTGAAGTGGATGATGTAGACCAAATCACCATTCATGAAAATGAGTAAGTAACGGAGGACCTTAGATGAACAAACAAGACGTAGTACTAGATGTTAATGAAAAACCGAAAATTATTCAGTGGCTTTCATTAAGTTTGCAACACTTATTTGCAATGTTTGGAGCAACAATACTAGTTCCATATTTAGTGGGCTTAAGTCCATCAGTTGCTTTGATATCAAGTGGTTTGGCCACATTAGCCTACTTAGCGATTACAAAAGGTCAGATACCTGCCTATTTAGGCTCATCATTTGCATTTATAGCACCTGTAATTGCAGCAAAAGCAAGCGGCGGTCCTGGAACAGCAATGCTTGTAGGATTTCTAGCAGGTATTGTATACGGAATCGTAGCATTATTCATTAAATCCTTTGGAATCAAATGGTTACTAAATATACTACCACCTGTGGTTGTAGGGCCGGTTATTATTGTAATCGGACTCAGTCTTTCTGGTACTGCTGTAAATATGGCGATGCGAGTAAATCCTGATGATCCAGCAACATACAGTTCGCTGCACTTTTCAGTAGCACTTGTTACTCTTCTAGTTACAGTTCTCTTGTCAATTTTCGGTAGAGGTTTTTTAGGAGTTATTCCAGTGTTAATAGGAATTGTTGTCGGTTATGTTTATGCTTTAATAATTGGTATAGTTGATTTTAATGGAGTCCAAGCTGCAGCATGGTTTCAAGCTCCGGAAATGTTAATTCCGTTTGTTAACTATACCCCTGATTTAAAATGGACAATAGCATTGGCTATGCTGCCTGTTGTAATCGTGACATTATCAGAAAATATTGGTCACCAAATGGTATTAAGTAAAGTTATTGACCGTGACCTATTAGTGAAACCAGGATTACACAGAGCTATTGCCGGTGACGGTGTAGCATTAACGTTAGCATCATTTATTGGTGGTCCTCCTAATACGACGTATGGTGAAAATATCGGGGTCTTAGCCATTACAAGAGTGTTTAGTGTGTTTGTAATCGGGGGGGCTGCTGTATTAGCAATAGTGTTTGGATTCGTCGGTAAAATAAGTGCACTAATAAGCTCTGTCCCAACTAATGTTATGGGTGGCGTATCAATCTTATTGTTTGGTATTATCGCATCTTCTGGATTAAGAATGCTTATTGACAATAAAGTTAATTTTGAAGAAAAGAGAAACTTAGTAATAGCGTCTGTCATTCTAGTAATCGGTATTGGTGGCGCATTTATTCAAGTAAATGAACAAGTCCAAATTTCCGGAATGGCGTTAGCGGCTATTATTGGTGCAGTACTAAATTTTGTACTCCCGGGTCGCGAAAAATACGGTGATGATGGATTAAAAGAAGATAAATCAGCGTAACACACTTTAATAGGGGTCCAGAGAGGTCCCAAAGGGTGAAGACAGTTGAAGGCGGTGAACTAAAACCGTACTTCGTTGCACCCTTTAAAGAAAAATAAGGGTGCTATTTTTATATAATCAATTAATGTAGAATATATAAAAAAGTCGATCCCGTTCTTAACTAGCATTTTTGCAGATGTTGTTGTGTAAATCACATGTACTGTAGTTTGCTTTGTAAGTTTATCTTTTTGATCTAAAGAGTCATAAACGAAACGGGGGATTTGCATGAATCATTTATTAAAGATTTCAGACTTAACTGTTAATGAAATTGAGGAACTGCTTTATGATGCCGAACGATTTGCGAATGATGAGTCTTATTGGAAAGTTGAGAAACAAATATTTGTAGCAAATCTGTTTTTTGAGCCAAGTACAAGAACTCGCTTTAGTTTTGAAGTAGCTGAAAAAAGATTAGGCTTAGAAGTATTAAATTTTGGTATAGAATCTTCGAGTGTAAAAAAGGGAGAAACATTATACGATACAGTCCGCACACTTGAATCTATCGGAGCGAATGCTGTAGTAATAAGGCATCCTCAGGATGACTTTTATAAGGAATTACAAAATAAAGTATCAATCCCAATATTAAACGCTGGTGCAGGTTCTGGTGAGCATCCGACACAATGTTTGCTAGATTTATTAACAATCCAACAGGAATTTAAAAACTTTGAAGGCTTGACTGTTGCGATTGTAGGAGATATCCGCCATAGTCGGGTCGCTCATTCAAATTACGTTGCTTTAACTCGTTTAGGTGCAAATGTAATTTTTTCAGGACCGAAGGAGTGGTACGATGGAACAGGTACATATGTTCCGATAGATGAAGCCGTTAGATGTGCAGATGTGTTAATGCTATTACGAATCCAGCATGAACGTCATGATGGAAAAATGATTGGCTCAAAAGAAGAATACCATCAAACTTTCGGCCTAACTATTGAAAGAGAAAAAATAATGAAACCTCGAAGTATTATTATGCATCCTGCTCCAGTTAACCGGGGAGTTGAGATAGCAGATGAATTAGTAGAATGTGAACGCTCTAGAATTTTTAAACAAATGCAAAATGGAGTTTTAGTCAGAATGGCAACAATAAAACGAGCACTTGAAGAAAACAAAGGGGGAAAAAGCAATGTCAATCGTCTTAAAGAATGGAAAGTTATTTAATAATAAAGGTGAACTAGTAGTTAAGGATTTAAAAATCGAAGATGGTAAAATTATCGAAATTGCTGATAGTATTCAAACGGATACAGGTAATGTAATTAATATAGATGGAAAGTTAGTTTCTCCAGGTTTAGTAGATTTACATGTTCATTTACGTGAGCCAGGCGGAGAGAAAAAGGAAACGATTGAAACAGGGACAATGGCTGCAGCTAGAGGTGGTTTTACAACGATTGCAGCGATGCCAAATACTCGTCCTGTTCCAGATACAGCAGAGCAACTTTCTCAAATACTGAATCGTATAGAGCAAACAGCTAAAGTAAGGGTACTACCATATGCATCAATTACTACTCGACTGTTAGGAGAGGAGCTTACTGATGTTAAAGCATTAAAACAAGCAGGTGCATTTGCATTTACTGACGATGGTGTTGGCATTCAAACAGCCGGAATGATGCTAGAAGCTATGAAAAAAGCCGCTGATGTGAACGCTGCAGTTGTCGCACACTGTGAAGATAATTCTTTGATATATAAAGGTGTAGTGCATCAAGGGGAGTTTGCTAAAAAGCATGGTTTAAACGGAATACCTTCTGTATGTGAATCCGTTCAAATAGCACGTGATGTATTGTTAGCTGAAGCAGCTGGATGCCATTATCATGTATGTCATATTAGTACGAAAGAATCTGTTCGTGTAGTTAGAGATGCAAAAAAAGCAGGTATTAGGGTAACAGCAGAGGTATCACCACATCATTTACTGCTTTGTGATGAAGATATTCCTGGATTAAATACAAATTTTAAGATGAATCCTCCATTGCGGGCGAAGGAAGACCGTGATGCGCTTATTGAGGGATTATTAGACGGCACGATTGATTTTATAGCTACAGATCATGCTCCACATACTGCTGAGGAAAAAGCATGGGGTATGGAAGAAGCGCCAAACGGAATTGTCGGTTTAGAAACAGCGTTTCCAGTTCTTTATACTCATTTAGTAGAAAAAGGTGTTCTTACTTTAAAGCAGTTAGTTGACTTCTTAACAGTTAAACCTTGTGAAGCGTTCAGTTTACCATACGGAACATTAGAAGTTGGCAGCATTGCAGATATAGCTGTCATTGATTTAGAAACGGAAGAGAAAGTTGATTCTTCAAACTTTTTATCTAAAGGAAAAAATACACCGTTTGATGGCTGGAACTGTAAAGGCTGGAATGTGCTTACAGTTGTAGGTGGAGAAATTGTATGGGAAAAGGGGAGAGTTCTTCAATGAAACGTCAACTAATACTTGAAGATGGAACGATTTTTGTAGGTAAAGGGTTTGGTAGTACGGAAAATTCAATAGGTGAAGTTGTGTTTAATACAGGTATGACAGGTTATCAAGAAATTTTATCGGATCCTTCCTACTGTGGCCAAATTGTTACACTAACTTATCCGTTGATTGGAAATTATGGTATCAATCGTGATGATTTTGAATCAATCGCACCAGCAATTCATGGTTTGATCGTAAAAGAAACAGCAAGCGTACCATCAAATTGGAGAAGTATGGAAACTCTTGATGAGCTATTAAAAAGTAAAAACATCCCTGGTCTAGAAGGAATCGATACTCGTAAGCTAACGCGGATAATACGTCAATACGGAACGTTAAAAGGTGCGATTTGCAGTATTGATGTTAATGTTGACGAGATTGTTCAACAATTAAAATCTCACTCATTGCCTACTGACCAAGTAAAAACTGTGTCTACTAAGTCTGCATATCCAAGCCCGGGTCGCGGTTATCGTGTTGTATTAGTTGATTTTGGAATGAAGCATGGTATTTTAAGAGAATTAAACGTTCGAAATTGTGATGTAATCGTTGTTCCGCATAATATTACCGCAGAAGAAGTTCTGCGCTTAAATCCAGATGGCATTATGCTCTCAAATGGACCTGGAGATCCGAAAGATGTGCCAGAAGCGATCGAAATGATTAAGGGTGTACTTGGCAAAGCGCCTCTATTTGGGATTTGTTTAGGACACCAGCTATTTGCATTAGCATGTGGAGCCAACTCAGTTAAAATGAAATTTGGTCACCGTGGATCAAACCATCCGGTGAAAAATCTAGAAACGGGTGAAGTAGATATAACTTCACAGAATCATGGTTATACGGTTGAGATGGATTCAATTCAAAATACACCACTAAAAGTAACGCATATCGCTTTAAATGATGGTACAGTTGAAGGCTTAAAGCATACGGAGTATCCAGCATTCACTGTTCAATACCATCCCGAGGCGTCGCCAGGACCTGAAGATGCTAATTCATTATTTAATGACTTCTTAGAATTAATTGAAACTCACAAGAAAGAGGGTAATGCAGTATGCCAAAACGCATAGATATTAAACGTATATTAGTAATCGGATCAGGCCCCATTGTTATTGGACAAGCGGCAGAATTTGATTATGCTGGTACACAGGCATGTCAAGCTCTGAAAGAAGAAGGCTATGAGGTTATTTTAGTAAACTCAAATCCTGCAACGATTATGACAGATACTGAAATTGCAGATAAAGTATATATTGAACCTTTAACCCTAGAGTTTGTGAGCCGAATTATTCGTAAAGAACGTCCAGATGCATTGTTACCAACTCTTGGTGGTCAAACCGGTTTAAATTTAGCGGTAGAACTTCATAACTCTGGAATATTAGACGAATGTAATGTTGAAATACTTGGTACAAAATTATCTGCTATTCAAAAAGCAGAAGATCGTGATGAATTTAGAACGTTAATGAACGAATTAGGTGAACCAGTTCCTGAAAGTGACATTATTACAACTGTACAAGGCGCATTAGACTTTGTAGAAAAAATTGGTTACCCGATTATCGTTCGACCAGCTTATACACTCGGGGGAACAGGTGGCGGAATTTGTTCCAATGAAGAAGAGCTGAGAGAAATTGTAGCAAGTGGATTAAAATATAGCCCTGTTACACAATGCTTAATTGAAAAAAGTATCGCTGGTTTTAAAGAAATTGAATATGAAGTAATGCGAGATTCTAACAACCATGCGATTGTCGTATGTAATATGGAAAATATTGATCCAGTTGGTGTACACACTGGTGACTCGATTGTAGTTGCACCAAGTCAAACATTAAGTGATCGTGAATACCAACTATTAAGAAATGCATCATTAAAAATTATCCGCGCACTTGAAATTGAGGGTGGCTGTAACGTTCAATTAGCACTTGATCCATATAGTTATAATTACTATATTATTGAGGTAAATCCAAGGGTAAGTCGATCTTCTGCATTAGCATCAAAAGCTACTGGCTATCCTATTGCTAAACTAGCAGCAAAAATTGCAATAGGTCTTACATTAGATGAAATGGAAAACCCAGTAACGGGTAAGACATATGCTTGCTTTGAACCTGCATTGGATTATATTGTAACGAAGATACCGCGTTGGCCGTTTGATAAATTTGAATCAGCTAATCGTAAATTAGGTACACAAATGAAGGCAACTGGCGAAGTGATGGCAATTGGTCGTTATTTCGAGGAATCATTATTAAAAGCTGTTCGCTCACTAGAATCTAATGTTTATCATTTAGAAATTAAATCACTTTCTGAGCTAGATGATGAAACAATGAAAAAGCGTATAGAAGTCGCGGATGATGAGCGCTTGTTTGTAGTGGCAGAGGCATTCCGTCGTGGTGTTACAGTAGAACAAATCCATGATTGGAGCAAAATTGATATTTTCTTCCTTGAAAAAATCAAAGGAATCATTGATTTAGAAAATGTTGTGAAAACAAACCGCATGGATCTTGATGTTTTACGACGAGCCAAAGAAAGAGGATTTTCTGATATAGCAATTGCGGACGCATGGGAAATGTCAGAAAAACAACTATATGACTTTAGAAAAGCTAATAGCTTGTTACCAGTTTATAAAATGGTTGATACTTGTGCGGCTGAGTTTGAATCGGCAACACCTTATTTTTATGGTACGTATGAGGATGAAAATGAATCAATATTAACCACTAAACCAAGTGTACTTGTGTTAGGCTCTGGTCCGATTCGCATTGGCCAAGGAATTGAATTTGATTATGCGACTGTTCATTCTGTATGGGCGATAAAGGAAGCAGGTTATGAGGCAATCATCATAAACAATAACCCTGAAACTGTTTCAACAGATTTTAGTACGTCAGATAAGCTTTACTTTGAACCACTAACCGTTGAAGATGTAATGCATGTCATTGAAGTTGAACAGCCAATGGGTGTGATCGTTCAATTTGGTGGTCAAACAGCGATTAACCTTGCTGAGGAATTAGCGGCAAGGGGAGTTAAAATACTTGGAACATCACTTGAAAATATGGATCGTGCAGAGGATCGCGATAAATTTGAACAAACATTATCATCACTAGGTATTCCGCAACCGATCGGAAAAACTGCTACATCTGTTGAAGAAGCAGTAAAAGTAGCAAATAAAATCGGTTATCCAGTGCTGGTTCGTCCATCATATGTATTGGGCGGTAGAGCGATGGAAATTGTATACCATGAAGAAGAATTACTGCACTATATGGAAAATGCGGTTAAAGTTAATCCGCAACATCCGGTATTAATAGACCGTTATATGATCGGTAAAGAAATTGAAGTAGACGGCATTTCAGATGGTGAAAACGTATATATCCCGGGTATAATGGAACATATTGAAAGAGCGGGTGTCCATTCTGGGGATTCAATCGCTGTGTACCCGCCGCAAACTTTGTCAGAAAATGTAAAGCAGCAAATTATTGAAAACACGATTAAAATTGCTCGTGGACTAAAAATTGTAGGGCTGTTAAATATTCAGTTCGTATTATTCGAAGACCAAGTTTATGTCCTAGAGGTGAATCCGAGATCAAGTCGAACAGTGCCATTCTTAAGTAAAATTACCGGTGTACCAATGGCAAACATTGCAACCAAAGTCATTCTTGGAGAGAAGTTGCCTAACTTAGGCTATGAAACTGGTTATCATCAGGAAAGTAAAGATGTATTTGTAAAAGCTCCAGTATTCTCGTTTGCAAAATTACGCCGAGTCGATATTACATTAGGACCAGAAATGAAATCGACAGGTGAAGTAATGGGACGAGATGTGACACTTGAAAAAGCGTTATACAAAGGCTTAGTTGCATCTGGAATTTCAATACCAACTTATGGATCAGTTTTACTAACAGTCTCTGATAAAGATAAACAAGAAGTAATTGACATCGCACGTCGTTTCCATCAAATAGGCTATAGAATACTAGCAACAGAAGGAACGGCTGCCGCATTACAAACAGAAAATATTCCAGCAACAGTTGTGAATAAAATTGGTGCGGCTAAACCTAATCTGCTAGATATTATCAGGAATGGCGAAGCACAGTTTGTCATTAATACTCTTACAAAAGGAAAACAGCCGGCACGTGATGGCTTTAGAATTCGCCGTGAATCGGTAGAAAATGGTGTGGCTTGTTTAACGTCTTTAGATACAGCAGCAGCAATACTAAAAGTGTTAGAAACTATGACATTCTCAGCGAATGAAATGCCGGTGTTTGAGAAAGCAAAGGTGGTTATACCACAATGAAAAAGCAATTAATGACTGTTATTTCACAGAAAGAGTTAGCTAGCAATATATACGAGCTTGTTCTTGAGGGAGATCTTGTCCAAGATATGCAGCAGTCCGGTCAATTTGTGCATATAAAGGTCAATGATACAACCGACCCATTGTTAAGGCGTCCGATCAGTATTTGTGATATCAATCAAGACAAAAATCAATTTACGATGATCTATCGTAAAGATGGCCGCGGAACGTCTTTATTGGCAGAAAAACAATCTGATCGTTCAGTTGATGTATTAGGACCTCTAGGGAACGGATTTCCAATCGAGGAGATAACTGCAGGTGAAGTAGCTTTACTAGTAGGGGGCGGTATCGGTGTACCGCCGCTCTACAATCTTTCTAAACGATTGGTGAGTAAAGGCGTTAAAGTTATTCATATTTTAGGGTTTCAAAATAAAAATGTAATGTTTTATGAAGAACAATTTAATGCTCTTGGTCCTACTTATATTGCAACGGTAGATGGCTCTTATGGAACAAAAGGATTTGTAACAGATGTGATTGACGAAGTAGGTATTGAATTTGATGTCCTTTATTCATGTGGACCAACACCAATGCTTAAAGCACTTGATCAACGGTATAAAGGCAAGAAAGGATTTATTTCACTTGAACAACGGATGGGCTGTGGAATTGGAGCTTGTTTCGCATGTGTTTGTCACGTGCAAGAAGACCCTTCTGGTTCTTCTTATCGAAAAGTTTGCAGTGATGGTCCTGTATTTCCATTAGGGGAGGTTATCATATGAGTCGATTACAAGTAAACCTTCCTGGTTTAAGCTTAAAAAACCCAATTATGCCCGCTTCTGGCTGTTTTGGTTTTGGGCGTGAATATAGTCAATTTTATGATCTTTCAAAATTAGGAGCAATCATGATAAAAGCTACTACAGTTGAGCCACGATTTGGGAATCCAACACCACGGGTTGCCGAAACCTCTGCTGGAATGCTAAATGCTATCGGCTTACAAAATCCAGGCTTAGATGCTGTATTAGATCGGGAGTTACCTTGGCTTGAGCAATATGATGTTCCGATCATTGCCAATGTCGCTGGATCTCAAATTGAGGATTATCTTCAAGTAGCAGAACAAATTTCAAAAGCAAAAAATGTGCATGCACTAGAGCTAAATATCTCTTGCCCAAACGTTAAAACAGGTGGCATAGCGTTTGGTACGATTCCAGAAGTAGCCCATGATCTTACGAAACGAGTTAAAGCTGTATCATCTGTACCTGTTTATGTAAAGCTGTCGCCTAATGTTTCGGATATCGTTGAGATGGCGGTTGCAGTTGAAGAAGCAGGCGCTGATGGACTTTCAATGGTCAATACATTGCTTGGAATGAGACTTGATCTAAAAACAGGTAAGCCTATTTTAGCAAATGGTTCAGGCGGTCTTTCAGGACCAGCAATTAAGCCTGTTGCAATCCGGATGATTTACCAAGTAAGTCAAAAGGTAAACATACCGATCATTGGAATGGGAGGCATTCAATCAGCTGAGGATGTGGTGGAATTCTTTATGGCTGGTGCCAGTGCAGTAGCCGTAGGAACTGCAAACTTTGTCGATCCGTTTGTATGCCCAGCCATTATTGATAAATTGCCGACACTACTTGATGAACTGGGAGTTCAGCATATATCAGAATTAAGCGGAAGGAGCTGGGACCGTGAACAGACCATTAATTGTTGCTCTTGATTTTCCAAGTAGAACTGAAGTGAAAGACTTTCTCTCCCGACTTGAGGGAGAGTCTCTTTATGTAAAAGTGGGGATGGAGCTATTTTATAGAGAAGGTAGTCATATAATTACTTTTTTAAAAGAGCAAGGACATCAAATCTTCTTAGATTTAAAGCTTCATGATATTCCCAATACGGTAAAAAGCGCGATGAGAAATCTTGCATCGTTGGAAGTGGACTTAGTAAATGTTCACGCCGCAGGCGGATCAAAAATGATGATGGCTGCGTTAGAAGGATTAGATATGGGGACACCTAGCGGTAAGAAACGTCCACATTGCATAGCTGTTACCCAATTAACGAGTACCTCATCAGAGATACTTCATAAAGAGCTTTTAATTTCGGAATCTCTTAATCAAGTTGTCGTCCATTATGCCAAGCTTGCAAAAGAAAGCCGGTTAGATGGTGTTGTTTGTTCAACATGGGAAGCAGAGATGATAAATGAAGCATGTGGAGCCGATTTTATAACAGTAACGCCGGGAATTCGTCTTCAAGAGGATGCTGTAGATGACCAAGTAAGGATTGCGACTCCAGAGGAAGCACGCCGCCGTGGCAGCTGGGGGATTGTTGTTGGTCGTTCGATCACAAAAGCTGTTAATCCAATGGAAACCTACAATCTTATGAAACAACAATGGGAGGGGTAACACATGAAAAGAGAGATTGCATCACAATTATTGGAAATAGGAGCTGTTAGTTTAAAACCGAGTGAGCCATTTACATGGTCTTCGGGTATAAAATCACCGATTTATTGTGATAATCGTTTAACATTATCATTTCCATCACTGCGTAAATCAATTGCAAAGGGCTTGCAAACTATAATTGAACAAGAATTCAGCCAATGTGAAATGATCGCTGGAACTGCTACGGCTGGGATTCCGCATGCAGCTTGGGTTAGTGATTTATTAGACCTACCGATGTGCTATGTTCGTAGTAAACCAAAAGGCCATGGGAAAGGGAATCAAATCGAAGGTGCTACAAAGCCAGGACAAAAAGTAGTTGTAGTAGAAGACTTAATTTCAACGGGTGGTAGCGTAATTACTGCAGTCGAGGCTTTAAGAGAAGCAGGTTGTGAAGTAATTGGTGTTGTTGCCATCTTCACATATGAGCTAGAAAAAGGCTATAAACAATTAGAGGAACATACTATCAAGGCTATTGCTTTAAGTGATTATTCAACATTAATTGATGTTGCTTTAGAAAAAGAATTAGTGACAGAAACAGAATTAAAAAAATTAAAAGAATGGCGGAAAAACCCTGCTGAAACAGCTTGGATGAATCTTATCAGCCCAAATTAACTGCTGGTTAAATATGAACTGCAGCAGAATAAAAGTTGTTGATTTATTTGATAAAATGAAGGAAAAAAACGTATGTATAAAAGGGCATGAGTAATCTCATGCCTTTTTTTAATTTTCGGACAAACAAGATTAAAGCGCGACTCCACGGCGCTTCAGCTAACATAATCAATCTCAACTATCCAAATTGATTAAGAAGTAGCTTTATCGGGTTACTACTATTTTTTCCTTAACTTTAATATAAGATCTTCACTAGGTGTAACATATAATGTTGTTTGATTTTCGTAGGTTACGAATCCAGGTTTAGCACCGTTTGGTTTCTTCACGTTCCTAATTTTTGTAAAATCAACAGGTACTGAACTTGAGCTCTTCGCTTTACTATAGTACGCGGCAATAGTCGCAGCCTCCAGTAGCGTTTGTTCAGACGGGGACTCATTGCGAATGACAACATGTGAGCCAGGAATATCTTTTGTATGGAGCCAGATCTCTTCCCGTCTTGCTAGCCTTGTAGTTAGATACTCATTTTGCTTATTATTTTTGCCGACTATTATTTCAACTCCATCACTAGAAATGTAATGGTCAAGAGATGGTTTTTGATTTTTTACTTTCCCTTTTTTCTGCATACGGCGGGCTTTTAAATAACCTTCCTCGGCCAACTCTTCTCGCATTTCTTCGATATCTCTAGGAGAAGCAGATTCGATTTGTTGTAATAAGGTTTCAAAATAACCAATTTCTGTTTCGGCTAAATGAATTTGTTCCTTAACAATTTCAACTGAATTTTTCAGTTTTTGATACTTTAGAAAGTAGCCTTGAGCATTTTTTGCGGGTGTTTTTAAAGGATCGAGTGTGATGGTAACTGTCGCACCGTTCTCATCGTAGTAGTTCAAAACCTCTATTTCCTTTAATCCTTTAGTAATGCTATGCATGTTAGCTGTTAGCAATTCTCCGTACAGCTGATAACGATCAGCTGTTTCTGCATCAAGGAGTGACTGTTTTAGCTTTTTTATTTTTTTCTTGTTTTTAGTTAATTCATTTTTTATGAACCGCTCAACGTCGCCAGCTTGTTGTTTAACTCTATCTCGCTCAGCTTTTCCAAAGTAAAAGCGATCTAGCATTTCACTGATAGTTGTATATGTTTTATATTCTGCTTTAAGATGATTGAGTTCGCATATATAAAAGTATTCTTTGTGGTTACTTATCAGGATTTGTGGTTCATATTCTTGTTTGTTAATTTGTGAAATCATTGAAAAAAATGCTTTAATTAATGAGCTTTTATTCGTTAAACCTGCACGGAATAAAACTTCTTTTGCAAATAAAGGAGAAATTCCTGAAAAGGCATCAACAATTTGTTGATCTATTTTTCCACTGTTAAAATCAATTTTCTTTAAAAACGTCTCTTCGCTAATCTCTAACGGGTTCAATTTATTTTGTTTAGGTGGTGCTATATATTCATAACCTGGTAATAGCACACGGTGGCGATTTACTGCCGGTGAAACATGCTTTATACAATCTAAGATCATGTTTCTTTCTTGATCTACAAGAATGATATTACTATGGCGACCCATAATTTCGACGATTAAAACTTTAATCGACTCATCACCAATCTCATTCCGTGTTTTAACGTATAAGCGAATAATTCGTTCCAAGCCGTCTTGCTCGATTTTTTCAATAAAACTTCCTTCCAAATGTTTTCGAAGCAACATGCAAAACATTGGTGGTTCTTTTGGATTTTCATAAGTTTCTTCGGTAATATGTATTCTCGAATAACTAGGGTTTGCCGATATTAGCAACTGAAAGTTAGTGCCATTTGCTCTAATTGTGAGAATTAGATCATTTTTATATGGCTGATAAATTTTCGAGATACGACCTTGTTCTATTTGTTTTTTTAATTCTTCAGTTATACCTTTTGTCACAATACCATCAAAGGACATTTCTTTTCACCTCACACACAGTGTACATAGTATATCATGTTTTTATCCCGTTTTAACAGGCTGTATTACCCCCACCTCATAACCTCGTGTAGAAATGAAAAAAGAAGGTGGGTATAACAGCCTATAAAATCCCGATTGGTCAAGGGCCTTTAGGTAAACCCTTTAGGAACTATCCAACAATGGGGGAAGATAAAAACCCCATTGTTGGAAGGTTCACTTTATTTTAAATTTTAATTAGAATCCTATATAATTTGTTTTTAGACGTTTCAAGTAATAAGATACTTGTTGAAATAGCTGAAATTATATAGAATAGTATAGTGGAAGTGATAAAAATGATCGTAAGTATGACAGGTTTTGGCCGAAGTA
Organism: Bacillus sp. Marseille-P3661; assembly: GCF_900240995.1. Lineage (NCBI taxonomy): Bacteria > Bacillati > Bacillota > Bacilli > Caryophanales > Bacillaceae > Bacillus > Bacillus sp. Marseille-P3661. The sequence continues at coordinate 205,710 of NZ_LT965954.1, read as the reverse complement.
AGAAAGAATCCGGTGAATTTAAGGTAATGGTAGAGATGAAGTCCGTTAATCATCGTTTTTGTGAAATAACGGTACGGATGCCAAGGCAACTCCTATTATTCGAAGATAAAATTAAGAAAATAGTACAACAATACATACAGCGCGGCAGGGTTGATGTGTTTGTAACAGTAGAAGGTCAGGGCTATATAAACCGTTCATTAGAGGTTGATTGGGATTTGATTTCACAATACAAAGAAGTTATGAATCAAGCTCAACAGTCCATGAACATGCAGGGGTCACTTTCTATAGAACATATTCTTAGCCTACCTGAGGTTTTTAGTGTAATAGAGAAGGAATCCGGAACAGAGGAATTGGAAACTGTTTTACTAGAAGTAACGAAAGAAGCTGTCTCTGAACTTCAACAAATGAGACGAATTGAAGGGAATTCCCTAAAAAGTGACATTATTGAACGTCTCAAGTTAATAAATAATATTGTTCAATTATTAAAATCATTTTCTACTGAATCGATTGAACGTTATAAAGAACGACTTTTAAAAAAAATCGAGGATATCCTTTCAGGAAATTACGAAATTGACCATGGCAGGATTTTAACTGAAGTTGCGATTTTTGCAGACAAGGCAGATATAAATGAAGAGCTTACAAGGCTGTTTAGCCATGTAGAACAATTTGTTGAAATTTTGGACAATAATACAGGAAGTGTTGGTAGAAAACTTGACTTCCTAGTACAGGAAATGAATCGCGAAATGAATACCATTGGTTCTAAGGCAAATGACGTTCATATAAGCCAAAAAGTTGTTGAGATGAAAAGTGAACTTGAAAAAATAAAAGAGCAAGTTCAAAACATCGAGTAGGATTAATGAATTTACATACTTATATTTTTTAACTTACTCGTTAAAAATAGATTTTGTATACATAGGGGGAGCTCAAATGAGCATAAAATTAATTAATATCGGTTTTGGGAATATTGTATCAGCTAATCGAATTATTTCGATTGTTAGCCCTGAATCTGCACCGATAAAACGAATCATACAGGTCGCAAGGGAAAATGGCGTGCTCATCGATGCCACCTATGGTAGACGAACGAGGGCCGTAATTATAACAGATAGTGATCATGTTATTTTATCAGCTGTACAACCAGAAACCGTTGCACAACGATTAGTGAACAAGGATGATTTAACCGATGAAGGGTAGGATAAAAGCATGATTGAAGAGAAGGGTATTTTGTTTGTACTTTCAGGTCCATCTGGAGTAGGAAAAGGAACAGTTCGAAAAGCATTATTTGAGGATAATATTAATCTTCAATATTCAATATCGGCTACAACAAGGGCACCTCGAGAAGGTGAGCAAAATGGTGTTGATTATTTTTTCAAGTCAAAAGAAGAATTTGAAAAAATGATAGATGAAAATAAATTATTAGAGTGGGCACAATTTGTTGGAAACTATTACGGAACACCAATCGAATATGTAAAGGAAACCTTAGATACTGGCAAAGATGTATTGCTTGAAATTGAAGTACAAGGCGCTTTACAGGTCCGAAATGCGTTTCCAGAAGCGGTGCTTATTTTCTTAATACCACCTAGTTTAGAGGAATTAAAAAACCGTATTATTGGCCGCGGTACTGAAACAGAAGAAATTGTTAAAGATCGTCTAGATACAGCAAAGATTGAAATTGAGATGATGAGTGCGTATGATTATGTAGTAGTTAATGATCAAGTTGATAATGCTTGTAAACGAATTAAATCTATCGTACAAGCTGAGCATTTCAGAAGAGATCGCGTTGAAACGTCTTATAAAAAATTATTGGAGGTTAGATAAATTATGTTATACCCATCTATTGATTCGTTGATGAGAAATATTGATTCTAAGTATACCCTTGTTACTGTTTCTGCCAGAAGAGCTCGGGAAATGCAAGAGAAGAATGACTGTATGCTTGATAAGACTGTTTCAAGAAAATATGTTGGAAAAGCACTTGAAGAAGTTAGTAAAGGACTATTACACTATGAAGCACAACGTAACAACAACCTATCTTAGTAGGTTGTTATTTTTTTACATGATGGATTTATAACTACATTATGAGAATCGAGGGGAAATATATGAAAGGGAAGAAGATTTTATTATGTGTGACTGGGGGAATAGCTGTATACAAGGCTGTTGCGTTAACAAGCAAGCTTACACAAGCAGGTGCAGTTGTAAAAGTCATCATGACTGAATCAGCAATGAAATTTGTTCAGCCCCTTTCATTTCAGGCTTTGTCCCGGAATGATGTTTATTTTGATACATTTGATGAGAAGGACCCTAGTAAAATAGCACATATTGATTTAGCTGATTGGGCTGATTTAGTTCTAGTTGCACCTGCAACGGCAAATACCATTGGAAAACTCGCAAACGGCATTGCAGACGATATGATAACAACAACATTACTTGCAACCAAAGCGCCGGTTTGGATTGCTCCAGCTATGAATGTTAATATGTATGATCATCCTGCTGTTAAACGGAATATTAATGTTTTATATAGTGATGGTTTCCAATTTATTGAACCATCTGAGGGCTATTTGGCATGTGGATATGTAGGCAAAGGCCGTCTAGAGGAGCCGGAAAAGATTGTGAATTTGATAGACCGACATTTTAATCATACTATCGTTCAATTATTAAAAGGTAAGAAAGTGCTAGTTACTGCAGGTCCAACTCGGGAGAATATTGATCCAGTGCGTTTTTTTACGAACCGTTCGACAGGTAAAATGGGATACGCGATTGCAAGTGCAGCAAGGGAAATGGGGGCTGATGTAACGTTAATTACGGGTCCAACCACGCTTCAGCCACCCAATGATGTACATACAATCCAAATCGAATCCGCACAGCAAATGTTTGAAGAAGTCATGGGATATTACGAAGATACTGATATAGTGATCAAAGCAGCAGCTGTAGCGGACTATCGTCCCAGTAAAACATATGAAGAAAAAATGAAAAAACATGATGGCAACCTTACAATTGAACTTGAGCGAACCATTGATATTTTAAAAACATTAGGTGAGAAGAAACAAAACCAACTTTTAGTCGGATTTGCTGCAGAAACAGAAAGTGTGCAAGACTATGCTAAAAAAAAGTTGAAAACTAAAAACCTTGATATGATAGTAGCTAATAATGTTAAACAACAAGGTGCGGGTTTTGGTGGAGATACCAATATTGTAACGATATTTAATAAAGATGGACAAGTTCGAGAGCTACCACTTCTATCGAAGACAGAGGTTGCAAGAGCGATCATAAATGAAATTTCTAATTATCTAAATAAAGGAAATAAGCAATGAATATCGCGAAGGTGATTGTGGATGTTCCTGCCAATCAAACTGATCGTCATTTTGATTATCGCATTCCTAGTGAATGGTTAACAAAGGAGTTTGTAAAACCTGGGATGAGAGTAGTTGTGCCATTTGGGCCAAGAAAGGTTCAGGGGTTCGTTACTAGTATCGTAGCCTCTACTGACATTAATAAACTCAAAGAATTAGATTCTGTGCTCGATATTACACCAGTTTTAACAACAGAGTTGCTACAGCTTGGTGAATGGCTATCCAATTCCACTTTATGTTATTTAATTACGGCTTATCAAGCTATGTTACCATCTGCAATGAAAGTAAAGTACGAAAAGGAAATTATTTCAAAAAAAACAAGTAACCTCCCAAATGAGCTTCAGAAGTATTTTAACAGTAAAGATAAAATTGCCTGGAAGGATATTGAACAAAATAAACAGCTACTGCCGTTTATTCAGAAAGAAATACAGCAAGGTACGATGGAAGTTATTTATCGTGTTAAAGATCGAGCCAATAAAAAACGCGTAAAGGTTGTTTCAAGTGCGGTTAATAAAGAGAAATTATTAGAAATTATTGAGTCAATGTCAGCTAATGCGCTTAAACAAAAAGAGGTATTAAGCTATTTTATTCACTATCAGGAACCTATCGAGTTACAACAATTGGTAAGTACGCTCCAAACGACTTTATCACCAATTAATTCTCTAATAAAAAAAGGTATATTACGCTCAGAATATATGGAAGTATATAGAGATCCATATGAGCACAGAAATTTTAAATCAACATCAGCAATGATCTTGACTGACGAACAGACGAAAGTTATTACAGCTATTTTAAACAGTATAGAAAATAAACAACATTATGTTTTTTTAATGCACGGTGTAACTGGTAGTGGAAAGACAGAGGTATATCTGCAAGCAATTGATGCAGTTTTAAAACAAGGAAAAGAAGCCATTATGTTGGTACCAGAAATTTCGTTAACACCTATGATGGTTGAAAGATTTAAAGGGCGGTTTGGACACCAAGTAGCCGTATTACATAGTGGATTATCAACAGGAGAAAAATACGACGAATGGCGAAAAATTCAGCGAAAAGAAGTCCGTGTTGTAGTTGGAGCTCGATCAGCAGTATTTGCGCCATTTGAAAATATTGGAATCATTATTATCGATGAAGAACATGAAACGAGCTACAAGCAAGAAGAAAATCCGCGTTATCATGCCAGAGACGTAGCGATTAAAAGAGGATTGAATCATCGGTGTCCGGTTATTTTGGGAAGTGCAACGCCATCGTTGGAATCTTTTGCACGTGCCCAAAAAAATGTGTATCAGTTATTAACAATGAAAGAACGTATTAATGCTCGAAAGCTCCCGTCAGTAGAAATCATTGATATGAGAGAGGAGCTGCGTAGTGGTAACAGGTCGATGTTTTCGGTTTCACTTCTCGAAAAAATTAAAGACCGTTTGGAAAAACAAGAGCAATCGGTGTTGTTTTTAAATAGAAGAGGGTATTCTACTTTTGTTATGTGTCGAGATTGTGGCTACGTTATGAATTGTCCTCATTGCGATATATCTCTTACCTACCATAAAAGAGATCAACGATTAAAATGTCATTATTGCGCGTATGAAAGTACACTTCCAACCATTTGCCCTGAATGTTCTAGTGACCATATTCGTTTTTTTGGAACAGGGACGCAAAAGGTTGAAGAGGAATTAGCAAAGATAATCCCTGAAGCTCGCGTGATTAGAATGGATGTTGATACAACCAGTCGTAAGGGCGCACATGAAAAATTGTTACAAGCTTTTGGTGAAAAAAAAGCTGATATTTTACTTGGAACCCAAATGATAGCAAAAGGATTAGATTTTCCTGATGTCACGTTTGTAGGGGTTCTAGCAGCAGATGCAATGTTGCATATTCCTGATTTCCGCGCTAGCGAAAAAACCTTTCAATTGATTACGCAAGTGAGTGGTCGTGCAGGTCGTCATATTTTGCCTGGTGAGGTGATTATCCAAACCTACAGTCCTGAACATTATAGCGTTGAACTTGCAGCTGCAACTGATTTTAATGGATTTTATTCAAGAGAAATGTTGTTAAGAAAAATGTATCAGTATCCTCCCTTTTTTTATCTAACATTGGTTACAATTTCACATCCGAATCTCGCGGAAGTTGTTAGTGTTACTGAAAAAATATCATGGATACTGCGCAAGAATTTATCAAATCAAACTATTATTTTAGGACCAGTTGCATCACCAATTCCAAGGATTAAAGATAGATATCGCTACCAATGCGTGATAAAATACAAAGATGAGCCGCAGCTAGGTAAAATATTACAAAATATGTTGAAACACTTTCAACAAGATATAAACAAAAATGAGTTAAAAATTACAATAGATATGAATCCCTATATGATGATGTAAACAAGGTATGTTGAAACGCTAGAACGTTTATAATTAATAATGTATAGATTGATCGGAGGAAACAACTTGTCAAGGCTTGAAATTGTAAAATACCCTGCAGAAGTACTAACAACAAGATGCGCTTTAGTTCAAACATTTGATAAGCAATTGAGCAGTTTCATCAATGATATGTTTGAAACAATGGAACAGGCAGATGGTGTAGGTTTAGCCGCCCCCCAAGTCAATGAATCTAAACAAATTGCTGTTGTTGATATTGGTGATGGCTCTGGTAGATTTGTATTTATTAATCCTGTCATTATAGAAGAACGCGGTGAGCAGGTCGGTCCAGAAGGCTGTTTAAGTTTTCCGGGCCTTTTTGGTGAAGTAAAGCGAAGTGAATATGTGAAGGTTCGCGCTCAAAATCGTAAAGGTAAGACATTTGTTTTAGAAGCAGAAGGTTTTTTTGCACGAGCGATCCAACATGAAATTGATCATTTACACGGAATTTTATTTACAGAAAAAGTGATACGTTATTATCAAGATGATGAATTACAATCTTAAAGGAAGGTGAATGTAATGACACGTGTTGTTTTTATGGGGACCCCCGATTTTTCTGTTCCTATTTTGAGACAGCTAATTAACGATGGATATAATGTAGTTGGTGTAGTTACTCAACCAGATCGTCCCAAGGGAAGAAAAAAAGAGTTAACACCACCACCGGTGAAAATGGAAGCATTAAAGCATAATATTCCAGTAGTTCAACCCAATAAAATTAAAGAGAGTGAAGAATTGAAAGATGTACTGGCTTTAGAACCAGATCTAATTGTTACTGCTGCATTTGGACAAATCCTTCCAAAGCAGCTGTTAGATGCTCCAAAATATGGATGTATTAATGTTCATGCCTCATTATTGCCGGAATTACGGGGTGGTGCTCCGATACATTATGCAATACTGCAGGGTAAAAAAGAAACAGGTATTACTATTATGTATATGGTAGAAAAATTAGATGCCGGCGATATTTTAACTCAAGTTGTTGTTCCAATTGAAGAACATGATCACGTCGGATCCATGCATGATAAATTAAGCGAAGCTGGTGCGAAATTATTGTCTGAAACTATTCCTAGTTTATTGCAAGGAAACATTACCCCGGTAAAGCAAAATGATGAATTTGTAACATTCGCTGCTAATATTAAACGTGAACAGGAACGAATTAATTGGGATGAAACAGGTGAAGTTATTTATAACCATATTCGCGGCTTGCATCCATGGCCTGTTGCTTATACGTTTTTAAATGGTGAAGTACTGAAAATTTGGTGGGGAGAAAAAATATCTATTACTAACAAACCACGACCTGGCACAATTATAAACCTTGAAAACGATGGTATTATTGTTGCATCAGGCAATGAAACTGCTATTAAAATAACTGAATTACAGCCGGCGGGGAAGAAAAGGATGCCAGTAAGCCAATATTTACGTGGTGCAGGAAGTAACTTGGAAGTTGGACAAGTTTTAGGAGTTCAGGATGAAAAATAAAGCAGTGCGCGATGTAGCATTAGATATTTTATTGCAGATTGAAAAAAATCAAGCATACAGTAATCTGCTACTTAACCAAATGATACATAAAAACAATCTTAATCAAAAAGACATTGGCTTATTAACGGAAATTGTGTATGGAACGATACAAAGACAATTTACTTTGGATTATTATTTGGAATCATTTATTGTAAATAAGAAAAAGGTAGAACCTTGGGTCATTATATTATTAAGGCTATCTATATATCAAATGGTATATTTAGATCGTATTCCTGCACATGCTGTTATCAATGAGGCGGTTGAAATTGCTAAAAAGCGGGGCCATCGTGGTATTTCTGGAATGGTAAATGGCGTATTGCGGTCAGTACAACGCAAAGGTTTACCGAATACAATAGATATTGATGATCCAATTGAACGACTATCAATCCAAGTAAGCTATCCAAAATGGTTGATAGAGAAATGGGTTCAACAATTTGGTTTAGATGAAACAAGAAAGATGTGTGAAAATTCCCTAATTCCGCCTTCTGTAACAGCAAGAGTGAATAGCACAAGAACAACAATCGAAGAAATTATTTCGCTATTACAGAAAGAGACTATAACGGCTGAACAAGGAGACCTATCAGTAGACGCAATAAAAATTGTTAAAGGAAATCTTACGAAAAGTACTCCCTTTAATGAAGGACTTGTAACTATCCAGGATGAAAGTTCAATGTTAGTTGCTCGTGCACTCGATGTGTTACCAAACCAAATGATACTAGATAGTTGTGCGGCCCCAGGGGGGAAAACTACACATATTGCTGAATTATTAAATGGTAGTGGCAAGGTGGTCGCGGTGGACCTTCATCCTCACAAAGTAAAACTTATTGAAGAACAGCTCAATAGGTTACGTCTATCAAATGTCGAAACTAGGGTAAGTGACAGTCGTAAGCTTCGGGAATTATTTGAGCCAGAAACATTCGACCGAATATTAGTAGATGCACCATGCTCAGGGTTTGGAGTTATTAGAAGAAAACCAGATATTAAATATAGTAAAACAGCTAATGATGTGAAAGGACTAGCGTCAATTCAACTCTCCATTTTGGATAGCATTGCACCGCTCTTAAAAAAAGGTGGTAAATTAGTGTATAGTACTTGTACGATAGATCCAGAAGAGAATGATGGAGTGGTGGAACAATTTTTACATAGCCATCCCGAGTATACATACGATGAATCTTTAATTGATCGGATGCCGCAACATGTAAGACCTTTAACAAAGGAAGGACGATTGCAAATTCTTCCCCATTACTTTGGAAGTGATGGTTTCTTTATAGCAAGTTTTCGAAAGCAGGTGTAGTAATTAATGGAGAATAATTTAAAACAACAAAGAGTAACAGAAGAAGGATATAAACCATCGATTTATTCACTTCAGCTACATGAATTAGAAACATGGATCAAACAGAATGGAGAACCTAAGTTTAGGGCTGCACAAATTTTTGATTGGCTATATGTAAAACGAGTTAATGAGTTCGAAGAAATGACAAATTTATCAAAAGGATTACGTGATAAATTAGCGAATGACTTTGTTATAACCACGCTAAAAACAATAGTTCAACACACATCTAGTGACGGGACATTAAAATTTTTGTTTGAACTACACGATGGTTATTCAATTGAAACTGTTTTAATGCGGCATGAATATGGGAACTCAGTATGTGTAACTACACAAGTTGGCTGTAGGATAGGGTGTACATTTTGTGCATCTACTTTAGGTGGTTTAAAGCGAAATCTAGAGGCCGGTGAAATAGTTGCCCAAGTTCTTAAAGTTCAAAAAGCGATTGATGAATCGAACGAAAGGGTAAGTTCGATAGTTGTTATGGGGATCGGCGAACCTTTTGATAACTATGATTCACTATTGTCTTTCCTTAAAACCGTTAATCATGAAAAAGGGTTAAATATTGGTGCAAGACATATCACTGTTTCTACTAGTGGAATTATTCCAAGAATATATGATTTTGCCAATGAACAATTACAAATTAATTTCGCTTTATCCTTACATGCTCCAAATACAGAGCTAAGAAGTCGATTAATGCCAATTAATAAAGCTTATAAATTGCCTGATTTAATGGAAGCTGTGAAGTACTATACTGAAAAAACAGGACGTAGAGTAACATTTGAATATGGTTTGTTTGGTGGTGTTAACGATCAAGTAGAACATGCAGAGGAATTAGCACGTCTAATAAAAGATTTAAAATGCCACGTCAATTTAATTCCTGTAAATTACGTACCTGAAAGAGACTATGTTCGGACGCCTAAGAAACAGATTTTTGAATTTGAAAAAACACTGAAGCGACATGGTATTAATACGACAATAAGAAGAGAGCAAGGTCATGACATTGAGGCAGCTTGTGGACAACTGCGAGCAAAGGAGCGACAAGAAGAGGCGAGGTGAAACGATGAAATCAATTTTTCTTACAGATAGGGGAAAAGTACGGTCACATAATGAAGACAATGGGGGTATCTTCTTATTAGGAAGTCAATATGCCTTAGCTGTTGTTGCTGACGGTATGGGAGGGCATCAAGCTGGAGATGTGGCCAGTGAGATGACCATTACAGAATTAGAAAAACAATGGTCAACCAAAAAAGGAATAGATTTATCTACTCCAGATAAAGTAGAAAGCTGGATGAAAGAAGTAGTTGCTAGAATTAATACAACTTTATATCGTTATGCACAAGCACATGAGGAATGCCAAGGTATGGGGACAACTATTGTTACTGCAGTAATTACTAGGGAATTTGTTACAGTAGGGAATATTGGTGATAGTCGTTGTTATATCTTAAACAATAATGGATTCTCTCAAGTTACAGATGATCACTCATTGGTTTATGAACTTGTTCGATCTGGACAGATTTCTGTTGAGGATGCAGAGCATCATCCTCGCAAAAATGTCTTGATGCGTGCTTTAGGAACTGAAGAAAATGTGAACTTAGATATAAAGACCCTTGAATGGGAACAGAATGATATACTGCTTCTTTGTTCTGATGGCTTAACTAATAAACTGTCAAGTGAAGAGATAAAGGCATTACTTGAGGAAGATAGTGATGTTGAAGTTAAGGCAGAACAATTAGTAGCAAGAGCTAATGAGGCTGGCGGTGAAGACAATATTACGGTTGCAATAGTGAAGAATGTCCCGACGGAAAGTGGAAGTGAGTGATGAGTATTGATGATTGGTAGACGGTTAAATGGTCGATATAAGATTATTGAAATGATCGGCGGCGGCGGAATGGCAAACGTTTACCTTGCACATGATATCATTCTAGATCGTGATGTAGCAGTAAAAGTTTTGAAACCTGAGTTTTCCAATGATGATGAGTTCATCAAAAGGTTTCGTCGCGAAGCTCACTCAGCCACTAGTCTTGACCATCCGAAAATTGTTAGTATTTTTGATGTTGGTGAAGAAGATGATATTTATTATATTGTGATGGAATATGTTGAAGGCACTACTTTGAAACAATTTATACAGCAGCGAAGAAATTGTACGGTTGAAGAAGTTATCGATATTATGAAACAGATTACTTCTGCCATTGATCACGCACATCAAAATCAAATTGTTCATCGAGATATCAAGCCACATAATATACTAATAGACTATAATGGTAATGTTAAAGTTACCGATTTTGGTATTGCGATGGCATTAAGTGCAACGTCTATAACTCAAACTAATTCGGTACTAGGATCTGTACATTATTTATCTCCTGAACAAGCCCGTGGCGGAATGGCAAATAAAAAATCAGATATTTATTCACTAGGTGTAGTAATGTTTGAATTATTAACAGGTCGCCTACCTTTTTCCGGCGAATCTGCTATTTCAATTGCACTTAAACATCTGCAAAGTGAGACGCCTTCGCCAAGACGATGGAATCCAGACATTCCCCAAAGTGTTGAGAATATTGTTTTAAAAGCAACAGTAAAGGACTCTTTCCTTAGATATGATAGTGTTGCAGATATGAGAGAAGACTTAGAAACAGCTTTAGATCCAAGTCGAGTAAATGAACCTGTATTTATGATACCGGAAGATGATGAGGCCACAAAGGCAATACCGATCATCACGGATGAACATCTAATAAAGGAAGATCATCATACAATTGTACACCCACCCAAGAAAGAAAAAAGTAAGACAAAACGCTTAATTGTATTGTTTTTAACAATTAGTCTTCTATTGGGCGGAGCTATTGCAGCTGCTTTTATTATTGTACCACCTCTTATTGAGCCAAAGGATGTTATTATTCCTGACGTTACAGAGCAATCCATTACAGATGCAATAGAAGAACTACAATCGGTCGGGTTAAAAGTAAAAACAGAGCAGTTGATACATGATACAATAACAGAGGGAAACGTAATTAAAACAGATCCACCTGCAAATTCAACTGTCAAAGAAGGATTTGGAGTTATCGTATATGAAAGCTTAGGTAAGGAAAAAATCCAATTTGCGGATTATGTTGGTATGCAATTAAATGATGCTAAAAGAGAGTTGGAGTTACTGGGAATAAACTTGGAACATATTTTGCCAAACTATGTTGATAGTGACCGCCCTGAAAATGAAATTACAGCTCAATTACAGCCTAAACCTGACGAAAAGGTTAATCCGGATGAAATGGAAAATATGTGGGTTATTTTTCAAGTAAGTAAAGGACCAACTATTAAAATACCGAATATGATTGGTTGGAATGAGGAGCAAGTCAATCAGTTTGTGAAAAAAAATGACTTAATATTAGATAATTCTAGTGATCAACAATATTCGAGTGATGTGGACCAAGGTTTAGTAATCTCACAAACACCGGAGGCAAATTCATACGTAAAAAAGAATAGTACCTTGAAAATTGTTCTATCAAAAGGACCGGAACCTAAAACATACCAGTTCTCAAAAGTAATACCTATAGATACTGAAGATGATGAAGCGATAGAACATGTAGTTGAAATTTATATTGAAGATATGGAACATGAGATGGAAGCTGATCCAGAAGTGTTGACAATTACGGAGACGACTGAAATACCGATCAAACTAATTATTCCCTACAATGGTAAAGCTTCTTACAAAATATTTGTGGACGGAGAGCTTCTTGATGGGGCAGATATAGCGTATGATGCTGTAATGGAGTAAGTACCTGAAAACTTTTCTAAAAAAATAAATCATGGAGGTATACATGGCAGAGGGAAAAATCATTAAGGCACTAAGTGGATTTTACTACGTTTTAGCAGAGAACGGAATTATTCAATGTAGGGGACGGGGGGTTTTTCGTAAAAATGGAATAACCCCTCTTGTAGGAGATTATGTTAGCTTCGAAGCAGAAAATGAATACGAAGGTTACATTATGGAAGTTAAAGATAGAAAAAATGAACTTGTTAGGCCGCCAATATCTAATGTTGACCAAGGAATACTTGTTTTCTCGGCAGTTGAACCTGATTTTAGTCCGTTGCTCCTTGATCGTTTTTTAGTGCTAATAGAATCGAATAATATAACCCCTGTTATATGTATTACAAAAATGGATATTGTAGATAATAACCAATTTTCAGAAATCCAAGCATATGCAAAGGATTATCAAAAAATTGGTTATGAAGTACTTTTTACTTCATCAAAAACATTGGATGGAATTGAGAAATTAAAACCTTTCCTTAAAGATAAAATATCGGTTTTTGCTGGTCAATCCGGTGTGGGGAAATCATCTTTACTAAACGCCTTAAAGCCAGAATTAGAGCTTAAGACAAATGATATTTCTAGTCATTTAGGAAGAGGGAAACATACGACAAGGCATGTTGAATTAATTCAGTTCGAAACAGGTTTAGTTGCTGATACTCCTGGGTTTAGCTCGTTAGACTTTATTAACATTGAAGCGAATGACTTATCAAACTACATGCCAGAAATGGCTGAACGAAGTGAAAATTGTAAATTTAGAGGTTGCCTTCACCTTGCTGAGCCGAAATGTGCTGTAAAGGATGCTGTGGATCAGAATGAAATCCCACGCTATCGTTACGAACATTATGTTCAATTTATTGAAGAAATTAAGGAAAGAAAGCCGAGGTACTAATGAATGATTAAGGTTGCACCATCAATATTATCTGCTGATTTTGCTAATTTGGGAAACGAAATTAACGATGTTGAAAAGGGAGGGGCCGATTATATTCATGTTGATGTAATGGATGGTCATTTTGTACCTAATATTACGATTGGCCCATTGATTGTTGACGCTATAAGACCTGTAACTAAACTACCGTTAGATGTACATCTAATGATAGAAAACCCTGATTTATACATTCCTGCATTCGCAAAGGCTGGAGCTGACATACTAACTGTTCACGTTGAAACCTGCAAGCATATACATAGAACAATTCATTTAATTAAAGAAAATAATGTAAAAGCTGGGGTAGTCTTAAATCCTGGTACACCTGTTAATATGATCGAGGATATAATTGAAGATATTGATATGGTTTTATTAATGACTGTAAATCCTGGATTTGGCGGTCAAAAATTTATTTACAGCGTTCTACCAAAGATCGAAAAAGTTGCAAACCTTATTGCAAGCAAAAATTTGAACGTTGAAGTTGAAGTAGATGGGGGAGTGAATCAAGAAACAGCCAGACTTTGTGTAGAGGCTGGAGCAACTGTATTGGTTGCAGGTTCAGCAGTTTTTAACAATTCAAATCGTAAACAGGCTATTGATTCTATTCGAGGTAACTCATAAGTATAATGAAAACAACCGTAGTAATGGTTGTTTTCTTTTTTGTCTAATTTTAAGGTATAAAGAACTCCTTTTTGGCGTAATAATACATCTTTGAAAGCCGGGGAGATCTTCGGCATTAATAAATAATAATTTGTTAGTTCTCAATGAATCGTAATATGCATAATATGATGATAAGTAGGTGGCTATCATATATCATTCTTTAGGTACTTTTTTACACCCTATGAATATAAATAAAAAGAGATAAAAAGTGGCCATAATTTTGGAAATGGTAATCCGCTTGAGGAGGGACATTATGAAGTTTTATACGATTAAATTACCGAAATTTTTGGGTGGCTTTGTTAGAGCAATTATTGGTGCGTTTAAAAAAGAGTAAAAGGGGGCTAGGCGCTGTAGCTAGGAAAATGAAAAGCGAAGCGCCTTTTTCCCGACATGTCAAATCTGTGGAAAACATAAATAAAATGATGTTGAGCAATAATTTATTAGTATGCTGTGTTTGTTTAATAATGTCAATAATCGTATACTATTATTTTAGAGTAGAAGCGGTGAGCTCTTAAACAAGGTGTCTTCTAAAGGTCACACATTTGATAGTATCTTTGTTTAGCTATAAGAAAAAAAGCACCTTAAAGGTGCTTTTTCTCATTTGTGCTATAGTTTATCACTACAAGCTGTAACTTGAACTATTCAAAAATTAAACGCGTTCAACTTTACCTGATTTAAGAGCACGTGCAGAAACCCATACACGCTTCGGCTTGCCATCAACTAATATGCGTACTTTTTGTAAGTTCGCTCCGAATGTACGTTTATTAGCGTTCATTGCATGTGAACGGTGGTTACCTGAACGAGTTTTTCTTCCAGTAATCTCACATTGTTTACCCATTGATTTCCCTCCTCTAGCTACAAAAAAATACAAAGGTACAATTAGAAAAAACGTAATTTACCTATAATAGGCAAGCTACGATGCCCCTATGGGTTGCCCCAAAGGTCCTTTTTCCTTTACTATCAACTATACCAGTTCTATCTGATAGTATTAAAAAACACCTTTATTAATTTATCATAAAAAATTCAATAATGCAATAAACTATCTTCGTATATATCAAGAAAATTTACTTGACAGTAATTGCTTATAAATGATTTATAATTCTGGTCATGCTTTCGTTCTATAAAATTGCTGGTGTTTTAGTGGAAAACTGGCTTGTTTTAAGTATAAATTGTATATACTTTAATTATAAGTCGTAATATAGTAAAATGGCGATAAGTATTGTACATAAAAAGGGGGATTTATCATGTCAATTGAAATGAAAACACAATATGGTCAAATTGATATATCTAATGAAGTTATAGCTACCATTGCTGGCGGTGCAGCGATTGATTGTTATGGTATTGTCGGGATGGCTTCTAAAAATCAAATAAAGGACGGCTTATCTGAAATCCTTCGAAAAGAAAATTTTACAAAAGGCATTATTGTTCGTCATGAAGAGGATGAAATCCATATTGATATGTACATAATCGTAAGCTATGGTACTAAAATATCTGAAGTCGCTCATAACGTTCAAACAAAGGTAAGATATACTTTAGATCAAACACTAGGTCTTGCTGTAGATTCAATCAATATTTATGTTCAAGGTGTGCGAGTAACTAACCCATAAAGGTTCGAGAAGGAGGAAGTTTTGTGAGTTTACAGCAGTTAGATGGAGTTAAATTTGCTCAAATGGTCTTAGCAGGAGCAAATAATTTATCAAAAAATGCAAAAATGGTTGATGCCTTAAATGTCTTTCCGGTACCTGACGGGGATACTGGCACGAACATGAATCTATCGATAACATCCGGAGCGAACGAAGTAAAGCAACAAACTACCAACCACATTGGTAAAATTGCCAGTTCGTTTGCAAGAGGTTTATTAATGGGAGCGCGTGGGAACTCTGGTGTTATTTTATCACAGCTGTTTAGAGGGTTTGCAAAGGCAATTGAGTCTAAAGAAACCGTTAATACCTTCGAATTTGCAGCTGCTTTTGAGGCAGGCGTATTAACAGCTTATAAAGCAGTAATGAAGCCTGTTGAGGGAACCATATTAACCGTAGCTAAGGATGCTGGAAAAAAAGCGATAGAAGTGGGCAAGAAAGAAAATGATATTGTGATTGTAATGGAAGAGATCCTTAAAGAGGCAAAAGCTTCTTTAAACCGTACGCCTGAACTATTGCCAGTGCTAAAAGAAGTTGGCGTTGTTGATAGTGGTGGACAGGGACTTGTAACTATATATGAAGGATTTCTTGCTGTTTTAAAAGGGGAGGAATTACCTGAAGTCTCCACAACACAACCTTCAATGAACGAACTGGTCAATGCAGAGCATCATAAATCTGTCCAAAGTCATATCAACACAGAGGATATAGAATTTGGGTATTGCACTGAGTTTATGGTTAAGTTTGAAGAAGAAAAGTTAAAACAACAACCATTTTCTGAAGAAACATTTCGAAATGAACTTAGTAAACATGGAGATTCCTTACTAGTTGTCTCAGATGATGATATTGTAAAAGTACATATTCATGCTGAATATCCAGGTCATGTAATGAACTACGCGCAAAACTATGGACAGCTAATTAACCTTAAAATAGAAAATATGCGCCAACAACATACAACGATACTCGAGGCAGACCAACAGTCCAAACAGACCACAAAAGCACCAGAAAAGAAAAAAGATTATGGTATTGTAGCAGTTGCGATGGGAAATGGAATTGCTGATTTATTTAGAAGTCTAGGTGCCGATGAGGTTATTGAAGGTGGACAGACAATGAATCCTAGTACTGAGGATATCGTACAAGCCATTCAAAAGGTAAATGCTGAAAAGATAATTATTTTACCGAATAATAAAAATATTATCATGGCAGCTTCACAAGCTGCATCGGTTGTCGATGAAGAAGTTATTGTTGTTCCATCCAAGACTGTTCCGCAGGGAATGACTGCACTACTCTCATTTAATCCTGCTGCGGATTTGGCTGAGAATGAAAGTGCTATGACAGATGCGTTGTCTAATGTCAAAACAGGACAAATAACATATGCTGTTCGTGATACCAATATAGATGGCATTGAAATAAAAAAGGACCACTATATGGGGATATATGATGGTAAAATTGTAGTGACAGCTCCTGAAAAGAATGAGGCTGCTAAGGAATTATTAAAAGTAATGATCGAGGATGATGAGATTATTACAATCCTTCAGGGTGCTGATGCGAACGAATCTGACATTGCAGACGTGGAATCTTTTATAGCAGAAAATTTTGAGGATATAGAGGTTGAAATTCACAAGGGAAATCAACCGCTATACCCATTCATCTTTTCAATCGAGTAGGTTTAGCTTAATTAATACAAGCAATATATAAAACATAAAAATGAGGCTCACAGTTTTTACAACAAGCGAGTCTCATTTTTTGTAGTTTTCGTTATGAATGAAAGTCTAAAGGAGGCATTGCGGTTAACCGTCAAGGGGAACAATTTATATTAAGTTCTCGGCCGGGAAACTGTGTTAGGCGTGAATACTTTAAAACAATCGATTACAGCAGTGAAAGGAATAGGCGAAGAGTCTGCTATTCAATTGAATGAAATGGGGCTGTATACAGTCGAAGATTTATTGGAATATTTTCCTTATCGTTATGAAGATTATAGCTTACGGGATTTAAGAGATGTTCAGCATGAAGAAAGGATTACGATTGAGGGGAAAGTCCATAGTGAGCCAACACTAATCTTTTATGGACGGAAAAAATCTCGATTAATGATTAGGGTATTTATTAATCAACAACTGATTACGGCTGTGTTTTTTAATCAACCATATTTAAAAAAGCAAGTTACAATTGGTGATTTAGTTACGATTACTGGGAAATGGGATCAGCATAGACAAACGATTACTGGAACTGTACTAAAAAAAGGTCAGGTCAGCAGAACCCAAGGACTTGAGCCAGTCTATTCTGTTAAAGGTAAAATGACTATAAAAAGCATGCAACGCTTTATATCTTCAGCATTGAATCAATTTGCAACCGATATTACTGAAATTTTGCCAAACTATTTAATTAAAGAATACAAGTTAATTTCTAAAAAAGATGCAGTTGTTCATATTCATCATCCTAAAAGCGCCCAACACTTAAAGCATGCGCGCCGTCGGTTGGTATATGAGGAGTTTTTATTATTTCAGCTAAAGTTACAGGCATTACGAAAGTTTGAAAGAGAGCAAAGTGGAGGGACTGCTCAATTTTTTTCCAAGGATAAAATTGAGCATTTCATTCATTCCTTACCATTTCCATTAACAAATGCCCAGCGGAAAGTTGTTCAAGAAATTATTAACGATATGAATTCTCCATATCGTATGAATAGATTATTACAAGGAGATGTTGGTTCTGGTAAAACAGTTGTTGCAGCTATCGCGTTATATGCATCTGTTTGTGCAGGTAATCAAGGGGCGTTAATGGTACCTACAGAAATATTAGCAGAACAGCATTCGCAATCACTTGCTGAATTATTAACTCCCCATGGAATAAAAGTCGAATTGTTGACGAGCTCTATTAAAGGAAAAAAGAGAAAAGAGGTTTTATCACAGCTATATGAAGGGAATATCGATATATTAATCGGTACGCATGCATTAATCCAAGATGAGGTGAATTTTAATAAATTAGGCCTTGTCATAACGGATGAACAACATCGTTTTGGAGTGGAACAGCGACGTGTTTTAAGGGAGAAGGGGCAAAGCCCAGATGTGTTATTTATGACCGCAACGCCTATTCCAAGAACATTAGCAATTACTGTGTTTGGCGAAATGGATGTTTCAGTATTAGATGAAATGCCGGCTGGCCGAAAAAAGATAGAAACATATTGGGCTAAACATAATATGCTAGATCGGGTACTAGCTTTTATTCAAAAGGAATTAATGGAGGGGCGTCAAGCCTATGTCATTTGCCCATTAATTGAGGAATCTGAGAAATTAGATGTCCAAAATGCAATCGATGTCCATAGCATGCTTGTTCAGTATTATCCTCCCCATATAAATGTCGGTTTAATGCACGGAAGACTGCCATCACAAGAAAAAGATGAGGTTATGAAAAAATTTAGCCAAAATGAGTACCAAATTCTTGTATCGACGACTGTGGTGGAAGTTGGAGTAAACGTTCCGAATGCAACTGTTATGGTAATTTATGATGCTGAAAGATTTGGGTTATCACAGCTTCATCAATTAAGAGGGCGCGTAGGTCGAGGGAGTTCACAGTCTTATTGTATACTGATTGCGGATCCAAAATCAGATGTTGGTAAAGAGCGTATGAAAATTATGACAGAAACAAATGATGGATTTGAGCTCTCTCAGAAAGATTTAGAATTAAGAGGGCCAGGTGATTTCTTTGGGAAAAAACAAAGTGGTTTGCCAGAATTTAAAGTAGCCGATATGGTCCATGATTTTAAAACACTAGAAGTAGCAAGAAACGATGCAGCGAAATTCGTAGCGTCAACTCAGTTTTGGCAAGATGATCAATATAAAACATTGCGTAATTATCTAATTGATTCAGGGGTTCTTTATGGAGAAAAGCTGGACTAATAAATGGTATATTTCACTTGCAAGATAGTTTATTAATTTATATACTACTATTAGTACCTAGTCTTAATATCGGAAGGTGAAAGGTGATGCGTCGTACTAAAAAGGAACGACAACAACTATTAGTTGCCACCATTAAAGAAACCCCTTTTATCACTGATGAAGAGCTTTCTAAGAAATTTAATGTGAGCATTCAAACGATACGTTTGGATCGACTCGAATTATCTATTCCCGAACTTCGTGAGAGAATAAAAGATGTCGCTAAAAGTAAGTTAGATGAAGAAGTGAAATCTTTACCTATAGAAGAGGTAATTGGTGAGATTGTCGATTTACAATTAGATAAGAGTGCAATATCTATTTTAGATATTAAAGGTGAACATGTCTTTTCTAGAAATAAAATTGCGAGAGGTCATCATCTGTTTGCACAAGCTAATTCATTAGCAGTTGCTTTAATTGATGATGAGCTTGCACTTACTACAAAAGCAAGTATAAAATTTACGAGACAAGTAAAAGAAGATGAGCGTGTTATTGCAAAAGCAAAAGTTATTGATAAGGATGATAATAAGGTTCGGACACTTGTTTCAGTACAAAGTTATGTTGGACCAGAGTTAGTGTTCTCTGGTGATTTTGAACTATATAGATCAAAAGGACTCAAAAAAAGCAAAGGCAGGTCTAATTCATGAGAATAGTGATCGACGCAATGGGTGGGGATCATGCGCCAGAGCAAGTAGTTTTGGGTGTCTTGGAAGCAAGGAGATCATTTCCAGACATTGAGTTTACCTTAGTAGGCGATGAAAATAAAATACGTCCACTAATGGATAATATTTCAAGTTTTTCAATCATACATACTAACGAGATAATTGAGGCTACAGATGAGCCAGTTCGTGCGGTTCGACGAAAAAAAAATGCATCGATGGTGTTGATGGCTAGTGAAGTAAAGGAAGGAAGGGCCGATGCATGTATATCAGCAGGAAATACAGGTGCACTAATGGCATCCGGCTTGTTCGTTGTTGGCCGCATTGAAGGCATTGATCGGCCAGCTCTTGCTCCAACATTACCAACTATCGATGGACAAGGTTTTGTATTTTTGGATGTCGGAGCTAATGCTGAGGCTAGGCCCGAGCACCTATTACAGTTTGCGATAATGGGTTCTGTTTATGCAGAAAAGGTTCGAAAAATAACGAATCCAAGAGTGGGTTTATTGAATGTTGGTACAGAGGAGAAGAAGGGGAATGAGCTTACGAAACAGGCGTTCACATTATTAGGCGATGCTCCGATTAACTTTGTAGGTAATGTAGAGGCGCGCGATTTATTAGAGGGTGTAGCCGATGTAGTCGTTACTGACGGGTTTACTGGTAATGTTGCTTTGAAAACGGTTGAAGGTACGGCTATGGCGATTTTTTCAATGTTAAAAAAAGAATTAATGAGTACTTTTACAAGTAAGCTTGCAACAGCCGTGATTAAACCGCAATTAGTAAATTTAAAAAACAATCTAGATTATTCAGAATATGGTGGAGCAGGCTTGTTTGGTTTAAAAGCTCCTGTTATAAAAGCACATGGCTCTTCAGATTCGAAGGCTTTCTTTAATGCTATTCGACAAGCTAAAGAAATGGTTGAAAAAGAGGTTGTTACAACTATAGAAAATACTATCAAAGCTGAATAACAAATAGAAGGAGGAGAAACAGTGGGTAAAATTGCTTTTATTTTTCCTGGACAAGGATCACAAATAGTAGGAATGGGCCAATCATTGGCTAATGAATATGATCAAGCAAAAGCTATATATGATAGAGCAGATGAGCGCTTAAATTTCCCATTATCAGAAATAATTTTTAATGGTCCTCAAGAAAAGCTAACTTTAACTGAAAATGCACAACCATCCTTATTAACGACAAGTATTGCAATTTTAGAAGTTTTTAAAGAACATGGTATTAAACCGGATTACACGGCAGGTCATAGCTTAGGAGAGTACAGTGCTTTAGTTGCGGCAGGTGCTATCAGTTTTGAAGATGCAGTTTATGCTGTTCGTAAACGCGGAGAATATATGGAAGAGGCTGTACCTGCAGGTGTGGGTACAATGGCCGCTGTATTAGGGATGGAAGAAACGGAACTTAAAGAAGTAACCGATGAAGTAACAGAGAAAGGTAATGTCGTTCAATTAGCCAATCTAAATTGCCCTGGGCAAATTGTAATATCAGGTTCAAAACAAGGCGTTGTTGCTGCAGCTGATTTAGCAAAAGAAAAAGGAGCAAAACGAGTAATTCCTTTAGATGTAAGTGGACCTTTTCACTCGATCTTAATGAAACCTGCTGCAGAAAAATTTTCAGCAATTCTAGATGAAATTACAATAAAAAATGCGGAAGTTCCAGTTATTGCAAATGTTACAGCCAATGAAATCATTGAGAATGTTGAAATTAAAGAAAAACTAATTGAGCAACTTTACTCTCCGGTTCGTTGGAGTGAATCAGTAGAAACTATGTTGGCTAAAGGTGTTGATACGTTTATTGAAATCGGTCCAGGAAAGGTATTGTCCGGCTTAGTTAAAAAAGTAAATCGCCGTGTGAATACATATGCCATTTCTGATTCAGAAACATTAACGGAAGCTATAAACATACTTAAGGGGGATGCCTAAATGCTAGATGGTAGGATTGCGGTTGTAACAGGTGGATCACGTGGTATAGGTAAGGCAATAGCGCTAGAGTTAGCTAAAAGTGGAGCAAAAGTAGCGGTAAATTATGCTGGGAATGAAGCAAAAGCCAATGAAGTTGTTGACCAAATAAAAGCTAATGGCGGCGAAGCAATTGCAATTAAAGCAGATATAGGTAATTCTGAAGAAGTGAACACGATGATAAAAGATGTAATATCAGCTTTTGGTTCGGTAGATATTCTAGTGAATAATGCGGGTATAACTCGTGATAATCTATTGATGAGAATGAAAGAAGACGAATGGGATGCAGTTATAAACACTAACCTAAAAGGTGTCTTTAATTGTACAAAAGCTGTTACTCGTCAGATGATGAAACAAAGAAAAGGACGTATTATTAATATCGCATCTATTGTAGGTGTCACAGGAAATCCTGGTCAGGCAAATTATGTTGCAGCTAAAGCGGGTGTTATAGGGTTAACTAAAACAACAGCAAAAGAGCTTTCAAGCCGAAACATTACTGTTAATGCGGTGGCACCAGGTTTTATTAGCACTGATATGACCGACGAATTAACAGAAGAAGTGAAATCAGAAATGTTGAAGCAAATTCCACTTGCACGTTTTGGAAATCCAGAAGATATTGCATATATTGTACGTTTCCTTGCATCTGATGAAAGTGGCTATATAACCGGCCAAACTATTCAAGTAAATGGCGGTATGGCAATGTAATCACAAACAATATTTGAATGATTTATACTCACTCTAGTTTTTTTACCTAGAATGAAATATAATACTTGAGGGGAGGTGAACGAATAATGGCAGATGTTTTAGAACGCGTAACAAAAATCATCGTAGATCGTTTAGGTGTTGATGAGGCAGATGTGAAATTAGAAGCTTCATTCAAGGACGATTTAGGTGCTGATTCCCTAGATGTAGTAGAATTAGTGATGGAATTAGAAGATGAATTCGATATGGAAATCTCTGATGAAGAAGCAGAAAAGATTTCTACTGTTGGAGATGCTGTTAACTACATAAAATCACTAGCATAATCCTATTAAGTCCCGTGCAATCACGGGGCTTTCTCCAATTTTATGTAGCATAAATGGAAGAATATACGTATTGGGTAGGGACTCTAAATCCTTTAACAGAAAGTATTTAATGCAATTGTCCAGTTTGGATAAGTTTTAGAGGCTTAAGATTAGCAAATTTTAACGTAGATGTTTTGTAGTGGAGGTTTTTATGCCAAGATCAATAAAAAAGAAAGAGAAAAAGTTAGGAATTAAGCAAAAACTGCTGTTTGAAGAGCTACAAGAAAAGATCGGGATAACATTTACTGATGAAAGTATGTTAATCCAAGCTTTTACACATTCATCTTATGTGAATGAGCATCGCATTAAACCATCGGAAGATAATGAAAGGTTAGAGTTTTTGGGGGATGCTGTACTCGAATTAACTGTATCACAATTTTTGTTTAAAAATTATCCATCGATGACTGAAGGAGACTTAACAAAGTTAAGAGCGGCAATCGTGTGCGAACCTTCTTTAGTTAATTTTGCTCATCAACTATCATTTGGAACGTATGTTTTACTAGGAAAAGGTGAGGAGCTTACTGGTGGAAGGGAGCGGCCAGCATTGTTAGCTGATGTTTTTGAAGCGTTTATTGGCGCCCTTTATTTAGACCAAGGACTTGATAAAGTCGTTGGATTTCTAGAAAAGGTAGTATACCCCAAAATTAGTGAAGGTGCTTTTTCTCATGTGATGGATTATAAGAGTCAACTTCAAGAAATCGTTCAAAGAAATGGACAAGGCTCAATTGAATATTTAATTGTACAAGAAAAGGGACCTGCTCATAACCGTGAGTTCGTTTCAAAAGTAACATTAAATGCTGAAATATTAGGATTGGGTGTTGGCAAATCAAAAAAAGAAGCTGAACAGAAGGCTGCACAGCAGGCACTGGAAAAGTTAAAGAGCGAGAAACAAAAATAAGCTAATCACAAGGTGCTAATCCTTTTGGTTAGCTTGTTTCACCAATGGTGTTGTGATTGAACCTAGTCCATAACTTTAAACATCTAATAGATAGTTATACGAATTCTTTTCTCAAATTTGTTAAAATTAATCTGAAACGTACTGATAGTTATGGATATATATATACTTATCCCATATTATCAGTAGGTTTCTAGATCATTATC
This sequence comes from Bacillus sp. Marseille-P3661, assembly GCF_900240995.1. NCBI lineage: Bacteria > Bacillati > Bacillota > Bacilli > Caryophanales > Bacillaceae > Bacillus > Bacillus sp. Marseille-P3661. The sequence goes on along the minus strand of NZ_LT965954.1, from coordinate 181,369 downwards.
CCCCTCTAAAAAAGGGGGTGTCTTTTTAAGGGGAAAGAATGCGTTATATTTTGTGTGTACTTGTCCAGCTTAAGCAACAGCGCATAGGCTCCGGGACAAAGACGCATATAGACGTGCTAGTGCCGGCATTGCCATAAGGTGCCGTTCCTTTATAATAAGATCGCAAGTCAGCTGCTGTGCTGCGATGCTCTTATGCTTTGCTAAAGAGGATATGGCTTGAACAACATAAGATTAAGTTAAAGGCAGGACAAATCATTATGTACTTAAAACGTTTAGATATAGTAGGTTTCAAATCATTTGCTGAACGGATATCTGTAGATTTTGTTCAGGGAGTTACAGCCGTCGTTGGACCAAATGGAAGTGGGAAAAGTAATATTACTGATGCGATACGCTGGGTATTAGGTGAACAATCAGTCAAATCACTTCGCGGCTCAAAGATGGAGGATATTATTTTTGCTGGAAGTGATTCGAGAAAATCACTTAATATTGCAGAAGTGACACTAACACTAGAAAATGAGGATCAATTCCTTCCGGTTGATTATCATGAGGTTAGTGTGACAAGGCGTGTGTTTCGTTCTGGAGATAGTGAATTTTTAATTAACAAACAACCATGCCGATTAAAAGATATTGTGGACTTATTTATGGATTCGGGACTAGGTCGTGAAGCTTTCTCGATTATTAGCCAAGGGAAAGTTGAGGAAATTTTAAGCAGTAAGGCTGAGGATCGCCGTAGCATATTTGAAGAGGCAGCGGGAGTATTAAAATACAAAACTCGTAAGAAAAAAGCAGAGAGTAAATTACTCGAAACTCAAGAAAATTTAAATAGAGTTGAAGACATTCTTTATGAAATTGAAGGGCAAATTGAGCCGTTAAAAATTCAATCTTCTATTGCAAAAGATTATCTTGAGAAAAAAGAGCAACTTGAAAAAACAGAAGTAGCATTAACAGTATATGAAATTGAAAATCTCCATCAAAAATGGGAAAGTTTATTAAAGCAATTTGAGGAACACAAAGATGTTGAAATTAAAATGTCTTCCAAAATACAAGTTCAAGAAGCTGAAATGGAAGCGTTAAGTGAAAATATAAAAGTTCTTGACGATTCGATTACTGAACTTCAGGATGTCCTACTCATTTCTAGTAAGGAGCTTGAAAAGCTAGAGGGACAAAAAGAGGTACTCAAAGAACGAAAGAAAAATGCAACACAAAATAGGTCTCAACTAGAGAGAAATATTAGTGAATTAAAAGAGAAAATACTTCTATATGAAAACCAAATAACGCATCAAGCAGAGTCACTTTCCACATATAAAAAGGAATTAGTGAATGTTCAACAGAAATTAACGGATAGAGAAAAGCAACTATCAGCTGTTAATTTAGATGTGGATAGTGAAATTGAAAATTTAAAAAGTGAATATATTGAACTTCTTAACAAACAAGCATCGTTTAAAAACGAACGCAGTTATTTAGAAGATCAAATAAAACAATTACAAACCAAGAAACTAAAGTTAGATTCAGATAACGAAAAATATATAGTGCTTCGAAGAGAGATTGAGGAACAAAAAAATAATTTACAGCAAAAGCTAGAAGAGAAGCAAGCTGAAGTTCAAGAAACTTTAAAGAAGTATAAGCAAATTGAACTTGAAACAGATAAAAAGCGGGACGAATATCACAAAAAAGAAACCCAGCTTTATCAAGCCTACCAATATTTACAGAAGTTTAAATCAAGAAAAGAAATGTTGGAAGAAATGCAGGATGAATACTCTGGTTTCTTTCAAGGTGTAAAAGAAGTTTTGAAAGCAAAACTTCCAGGTGTTGAAGGGGCGATTGCAGAAATTGTTCAAGTAGATAAGCGCTATGAAACAGCGATTGAAACTGCTTTAGGTGGCGCTATGCAGCATATCGTTGTCGATAATGAACAAAATGCACGTCAGGCTATTCAGTTTTTGAAACAAAATCGTCATGGCAGGGCAACATTTTTACCGTTAACTGTTATTAAAGGTAAGTCATTACCACCAACTCAACGGTCCATGCTTGAAAATCACCCCGCATATATTGGTGTTGCGTCCTCCCTTGTAAAATATGATCATAAATACGAAGATGTAATCCAGAACATTCTAGGTGCTGTTGTTATTACAGAGGATTTAAAAGGTGCTAACGAAATTGCAAGAATTTTAAACCATCGTTATCGAATCGTTACGCTCGAAGGTGACGTGGTTAATCCAGGTGGATCGATGACAGGTGGGTCAATCAAACAAAAAACAACATCACTCTTTACTAGACAAAGAGAGCTTGAAGATTTAAATGCAAAATTGCCTGATATGGAACGAAAAACGGAATCGTTTGAAGTGCAGGTTAAAGATTTAAAAGAGAAGATCCAAAATAATGAAAAAAATCTATCCGAGCTTAAAGAAATTGGTGAAAAGTTAAGAATAGAAGAGCAAGATATAAGAGGAGACTTACGTGAAATTGAAGTACAAGTGAAAAATGCCAATGAGCGACTTTCAATTTATGATCTTGAAATTCAAGGTTTAAATGATGAACAAAACGCCACGAAAAATAAGTTGACTGAGACTGAAAAGAAGTTAGACCGATATGCGGAGCTAACGATAAAACTCGATCAGCAAATCAATGAATTGAATGAACAAAAGAAATCACACCAGTCCTCTAAGGAAACACTTCAAAATGAATTAACGGAATTAAAAGTCGTTGCTGCTGAAAAAGGACAGCTTGTTAAAGGAGAACAAGAAAAGCAAAATCGTCTTCAGGCAGAATACGATGAATTAAAAACACGACTTGAGGACCTTACATTCGATCTGCGTTTTTTAAATGATGAAATGACTACCAATGTAACAGGTGAAGATGTTCTAGAAGACACAATCACGCAGAAAAGTCGAGAAAAGGAAAAAACACTTGCTTTGATAAGTAGCCGTCGTGAGGATCGTTTACAACAACAGTTAAAAATGGATGATTTATCTCGAGAAAATAAAGAATTAAAAAGACAACATAAGCAAATGCTTGATGCAACTAAGGATGAAGAAGTAAAAATAAACCGCTTAGATGTAGAATTAGAGAATCATCTGTCACACCTAAGAGAAGAGTATATGCTTTCTTTTGAGGCGGCTAAAGAAAAATACCCATTAACGATCGATGCAAATGATGCTATTCGTAAAGTAAAGTTAATTAAAATGGAAATTGAAGAGTTAGGTACGGTCAATTTAGGTGCTATTGATGAGTATGACCGAATCTCTGAACGATACCACTTTTTAACAGAACAAAGAGATGATCTTACTGAAGCGAAAAATACTCTTCATCAGGTTATTCAAGAAATGGATGAAGAAATGATAAAACGATTTGAAGATTCATTTTATAGCATAAAAGCAGAATTTGAACAGACTTTTAAAAAGTTATTTGGCGGTGGGAGAGCAGATCTTGTTTTAACGGATCCTCGAGATATACTGAATACAGGAGTAGATATCGTGGCCCAGCCACCAGGTAAAAAGCTTCAAAATCTCGGTCTACTCTCAGGGGGAGAAAGAGCGTTAACGGCCATTGCATTATTGTTTGCGATTTTAAGGGTAAGGCCGGTTCCTTTCTGCGTTTTAGATGAGGTTGAAGCGGCGTTAGATGATGCGAATGTAACTCGTTTTGCAACATTCCTAAAACAGTTTAGTAAGGATACGCAATTTATTGTTATTACCCATCGTAAAGGGACAATGGAAGAAGCGGATGTGTTGTATGGAGTGACTATGCAAGAATCAGGTGTGTCCAAATTAGTTTCTGTGCGTCTAGAAGAGTCACAGCAATTAATAGAGGGTTAGTAAACAGAAAGAAAGCGAGGTTATCATATGAGTTTTTTTAAGAAGTTAAAAGAAAAAATTACTGCAAAAACAGATTCAGTAACTGAAAAGTTTAAGGATGGATTATCAAAAACGAGAAACTCATTTGCTGAAAAAGTTAATGATCTTGTTTCTCGTTACCGCAGTGTAGATGAGGAATTTTTTGAGGAATTAGAAGAAATTTTGATTAGTGCTGATGTAGGTGTGAAAACAGTACTCGAACTAATTGAAGAATTGAAAAAAGAAGTTAAAAAACGAAATATCCAAGATCCAAGAGATGTCCAAGGTGTGATTTCTGAAAAGCTAGTTGAACTATTTTCGACCGGTGAACAAGATGTTCAGCATTTAAATCTCAATACAGATGGTTTAACAGTTATCTTGTTTGTTGGGGTTAATGGTGTTGGGAAAACAACGACAATAGGGAAACTTGCATATAAATTAAAAAGTGAAGGTAAAAGCGTGCTACTTGCTGCTGGCGATACATTTCGTGCAGGTGCCATTGACCAGTTAGAAGTATGGGGCGAACGTGTTGATGTCGATGTCATTAAACAATCAGAAGGATCAGATCCTGCTGCTGTGATGTATGATGCGGTACAGGCAGCGAAGTCTCGTGATGTTGATGTACTAATTTGTGATACAGCTGGGCGCCTACAAAATAAAGTGAATTTAATGAAAGAGTTGGAAAAGGTAAAGCGTGTTATTGAACGGGAAGTACCCGGTGCACCGCATGAAGTGTTACTTGTACTTGATGCTACTACAGGTCAAAATGCGATGGTCCAAGCTAAACAATTTAGAGACGCAACAGATGTAACTGGAATAGTTTTGACAAAATTAGATGGTACAGCTAAGGGTGGAATTGTGCTGGCTATTCGGCATGAACTAAATACACCAGTAAAGTTTGTAGGACTAGGTGAAAAAATGGAAGATTTACAGGAGTTTGACCCGGAACAATTTGTATATGGCTTGTTTGCCGAAATGATTGATAAGGAAGTCGAGGAAACAAATTAACTGTCTAGTGATTATACTTGACAATTGTTTTTTTCGAGTGTATGATTTAAAACTGTAAAGGGAATTCACTTAACAAGGGGGGGCTTTGTATGCTTGAAAAAACAACGAGGATGAATTATCTATTTGATTTTTATCAATCGTTGTTAACATCAAAGCAACGAAACTATATGTCACTCTATTATTTGGATGACTATTCCCTTGGTGAAATTGCTGTGGAGTTTAATGTCTCTAGACAGGCGGTTTATGATAATATAAAACGTACTGAATCCATGCTTGAAGATTATGAAAGTAAATTGTTTTTGTTTAAAAGATTCCAAGAAAGACAAGAACTTTTACAAAAACTTAAGATTCACTTGAATGAGCAAGAGTTAAATAGGGATGCAATTACACAGTTAATTGAAACCCTTGAGAAATTAGATTAGGAGGCAGCAACTATGGCTTTTGAGGGATTAGCCGACCGACTGCAAAGTACGATCCAACGTATTCGTGGCAAAGGGAAAGTGACCGAAGATGATGTTAATGAAATGATGCGAGAAGTGCGATTAGCACTTTTAGAAGCAGATGTTAACTTCAAAGTGGTCAAAGATTTTGTGAAACGAGTGAAGGAAAGAGCTGTAGGTCAGGAAGTCATGAAAAGCTTAACTCCTGGTCAGCAGGTTATAAAAGTAGTACAGGAAGAACTCACTGCATTGATGGGTGGCGAACAAAGCAAAATCGCTGTAAGTAACCGTCCACCAACTGTCGTCATGATGGTTGGATTGCAAGGTGCAGGGAAAACAACTACGACCGGCAAGCTTGCGAATTTACTTAGAAAAAAGTACAATCGTAATCCACTACTTGTAGCTGCTGATATATATCGTCCTGCAGCAATCAAACAGCTAGAAACACTTGGGAAACAATTGAATATGCCGGTGTTTTCTTTAGGAGATCAAGTTAGTCCTGTTGAAATTGCAAAACAAGCAATTTTAAAAGCAAAGGAAGATCACCAGGATTATGTTCTGATTGATACTGCTGGTCGTCTCCACATTGATGAAACATTGATGGATGAGTTAAAGCAGATTAAAGAGTTAGCTAAACCTGATGAAATTTTCCTAGTGGTGGATGCAATGACAGGTCAAGATGCTGTTAATGTTGCTCAAAGCTTTAATGAACAGCTTGGCCTAACAGGTGCTATTCTTACAAAACTTGATGGTGATACACGTGGTGGAGCAGCTTTATCAATTAAAGCAGTCACGAATACACCGATTAAGTTTGTAGGTATGGGAGAAAAATTAGATCAACTAGAAGATTTTCATCCAGAACGAATGGCATCTCGTATTCTAGGTATGGGTGATGTTCTAACATTGATTGAAAAAGCTCAAGCCAATGTTGATCAGGAAAAGGCAAAGGAACTTGAGCAAAAAATGCGAACAATGAGCTTCACATTTGATGATTTCTTAGATCAATTAGCACAAGTTCGTAATATGGGTCCCCTTGACGATTTGCTTGGCATGCTACCTGGTGCTAATAAAATTAAAGGATTAAAGGACTTAAAAGTTGATGAGAAACAAATTAGTCATGTCGAGGCGATTATTCAATCGATGACTAAACAAGAAAAAATCACGCCTGAAATTATTAATGCAAGTCGTAAAAAAAGAATCGCAAAAGGTTCAGGTAGAACAGTTCAAGAGGTTAATCGTTTACTTAAACAATTTGAAGATATGAAAAAAATGATGAAACAAATGACAAATATGAATGCAAAAGGTAAGAAAAAGGGATTCAAACTTCCTTTTATGTAAAAGAGAGTTGTTAAATATAGCCAATTTATTAATTTTTTATTGGTGTCAATAATTTTCACTTTACAACCTAAACAGAAATTGATAATATTAGAAAATGTGTGAAATATACTCGGAGGTGCATTTAAAATGGCAGTAAAAATTCGTTTAAAGCGTATGGGACAAAAAAAGGCTCCCTTTTATCGTGTAGTAGTAGCTGATTCTCGTTCACCACGTGATGGACGTTTCATTGAAGAGATTGGTACTTATAATCCAGTAGCTAAGCCAGCTGAAGTTAATCTTAATGAAGAAGCTGCATTAAAATGGTTACAAAATGGTGCTAAGCCATCTGATACAGTACGTAACTTATTCTCTTCACAAGGCATTTTGGAAAAATTCCACAACTTAAAACAATCTAAGTAAGTTGTGTGATACTATGATCGAATTAATCGAAACGATTGTTAAACCGCTTGTTGACTATCCTGAGGATGTTAAAGTTAGCGAAACTGAAGATGATCGTAAAATAACCTATAACTTAACCGTTCATAAAGATGATGTAGGAAAAGTGATAGGGAAGCAAGGTCGAGTAGCAAAAGCTATTCGTGCAGTAGTGTATGCTGCTGCAAACAATGAAAGTAAACGAATTAATCTTGAAATTATGTAAAGGGCGAGGTAAATTACCTCTCCCTTTTTTTGTAGAGATTTGAACATTTAATATACTTTTAAGATTGTCACCCGTAACTGAACAATAGCAAGTTAATCAATCTCAGCTCGCACATTCTTGTTTATTAACTTTGATCAAGCCTAGATTTAATATTGAAACTTCGTTAGTTTTGTGTACATCATTAATAAATAACGACTAGTTTCAGTGAGGTGGAAAATGAAAATACTAAAAAATGTAGTCGTAAAACAGTTGTTAACCGGAAAAAGTAAACAATATATGCACGAAAAGTTTCAAGCTCAGCTTAATCAACTGAATAAAGAAATTGAGCAGTTTCGTTTTGTAAAAAAGAAATTGGAGAAATCAGTGAAGGCAGCAGGAAATAGTAATAATATCGGTAAAATTGAAAAAGAGATTTCTGGTAGACAGGAACAATATAATTTGGTGCAATTTAAGGTGCAGCAGCTTGAACTTTTACCACTAGGTAGTGAACTTAACGATACTGAGGTGCAAAGTATCGTGGAAATTAACGAGGGTGATAATTGGGAAGAAATAATGAAAGGCGGAACAATCATTATTAAAGATGGGATAATCCATGAAATCCGGTAGAATGGTGGTATAGAAATGTCTAAATATTATAATGTTGGCAAGATTGTAAATACACATGGTGTTAGAGGAGAGGTCAGGGTAATCGCTTCCACTGATTTTCCTGAAGAAAGATTTAAAGAAGGCAGTGCTCTGTTTGTAGAATTAGAAACTCGTGAACTGCTGCCATTAACAGTCACATCACATCGCCTTCATAAAAATTTTCATTTACTTACATTTGAAGGTTATGACAATGTAAATGATGTGGAAAGGTTTAAAGGCAATATGTTGAAAATAAGTGAAAACGAATTGACAGAGTTGGATGAAGATGAGTATTATTACCACGAAATCATCGGGTGCGATGTAGTTAGTGAAGATGACGGGGCTTTATTAGGAGTAATAAAAGAAATACTATCTCCAGGAGCAAATGACGTCTGGGTTGTAAAGACGCCGGATAGAAAAGAACTTTTACTTCCTTATATAGAGGATGTTGTAAAAGATGTAGATATAAAAAATAAAAAAATTACCGTACACTTAATGGAAGGATTACTATGAAGATAGATATCTTAACACTATTTCCAGATATGTTTACAGGGATTTTTGGACAATCGATATTAAAAAAAGCTGAAGAACGTGACATAGTTACATATAATGTCCACAATTTCCGTGAGTTTTCTGAGGATAAGCATCAAAAAGTAGATGATTACCCATATGGTGGGGGGGCTGGTATGGTATTAACACCACAACCCATTTTCGATGCAGTTGACCATTTAACAGCGGGGCTGACCACAAAGCCAAGGGTTATTCTTATGTGTCCACAAGGTGAGCGATATACTCAAAAAAAAGCTGAACAACTTTCAAAGGAAGAGCATTTAATATTTATTTGTGGACATTACGAAGGATATGATGAAAGAATTCGTCAACATATCATTACTGATGAGATTTCGATTGGTGATTTTGTATTAACAGGTGGAGAATTAGCAAGTATGGTAATTGTAGATAGTGTTGTGAGACTTTTGCCTGGCGCCTTAGGTAATACTGAGTCAGCACCATGTGATTCATATAGTAGTGGATTGTTAGAACATCCTCACTATACAAGGCCTGCAGATTTTCGTGGATTGAAGGTACCGGATGTCTTGCTCTCCGGTAATCATAAAAACATTGAGGAATGGCGCGCCAAAGAGTCCTTAAGGAGAACTTTTATTAGACGACCTGATTTATTACATACACGTGAGTTAACAGATATTGAAAAAAAGTGGATTGAAGAGTTCATGAACAATAAATAGCTCTTGAAACAAGTAGTTGTTTATGTTATATTATTTCTTGTGGCTTGAACTTGTTCAGGTTTTAAAACGATGTTCCGCTGTATATGAAGATTATAAATCTACAAGAGCATCTGTGTGGAAGGAGTGAAAACGATGCAAAAGTTAATTGAAGATATCACTAAAGAACAATTAAAGAGCGATCTTCCTGCGTTCCGTCCTGGTGACACATTACGTGTACACGTAAAAGTTGTTGAGGGAACTCGTGAGCGTATTCAGGTGTTCGAAGGTGTTGTTATTAAGCGTCGTGGTGGTGGAATCAGTGAAACATTTACTGTTCGTAAGGTATCTTACGGAGTAGGTGTTGAGCGTACATTCCCAGTGCATACACCGAAAATTGCGAAGATTGAAGTTATGCGTCGCGGTAAAGTCCGTCGTGCGAAACTTTATTACCTACGTAATCTTCGTGGTAAAGCAGCTCGTATTAAAGAAATCCGATAATTTGATGAAAAAGGAGCTTGATAATCAAGCTCCTTTTTTCCAACTGGCTACAATTTTAACCTGTACTTATAATGATATTATAAATATTTCAATCATTTTCTTTTTTTGGAGGAAACGTTTATGTCCCAAGGGAAAAATGAAGTGTGGGAATGGATTAAGGCACTAGGAATAGCCATAATCTTAGCAGCTGTTATTAGATATTTTTTATTTGCTCCTATCGTTGTGGACGGCTTATCAATGATGCCAACCTTACATGATCATTATCGAATGATCGTTAATAAAATTAGTTATAAAATTGGTAACCCAGATCGTTTCGACATCGTCGTATTTGAAGCAACGGAAGACAAAGATTATATAAAACGGGTAATTGGATTACCAGGAGATCATGTAGCCTATAAGGATGATATTTTATACATAAATGGGGAGCCTATTGATGAACCCTATTTGGACCAATATAAAAAAGAAGCTAACGGCACTTTAACTTATGATTTTACACTTGAGGAAGTTACGGGTTTATCAGAGGTTCCAGAAGGTCATCTATTTGTACTAGGTGATAACAGAAGATTTAGTAAAGATAGCAGAATTATTGGAACGATTTCAATGGATAAAATTATTGGTGAAACCAATATTGTATATTGGCCATTAAGTGATTTTCAGATAATTAAATAGCAGTGTATACCAATTACCCTGATGCAAAGTAGGTGTTAATATGACAATTCAATGGTATCCAGGGCATATGGCAAAGGCAAAACGCCAAGTTATTGAAAAACTAAAGTTAATTGATGTTGTAATTGAGTTAGTAGATGCTAGAATACCACAATCTTCTAGAAATCCTATGATTGATGAAATTACGACAAATAAACCTAGGCTTGTATTATTAAATAAAGCAGATTTAGCTGATCCGCGAAAAACTCAAGAATGGATAGCTCATTTTGAAAATCAAGGATTTAAATGTTTAGCAATTAATTCACAAACAAAAGACGATATGAAAAGTATTATCGCAGCTAGTAAGGAGCTTGTAAAAGACAAATTTGATAAAATGAAAGCTAAAGGTATTAAAAATCCTCGAGCTATTAGAGCGCTTATTGTTGGGATACCAAATGTGGGGAAATCTACTTTAATAAATAGACTTGCTAATAAACCGATTGCTAAAACTGGCGACCGACCAGGTATAACAACGGGTCAACAATGGATAAAAGTTGGAAAAGAGTTTGAGCTATTGGATACACCTGGTATACTTTGGCCGAAATTTGAGGATCAAGAAGTGGGTTACCGATTAGCTGTTACCGGAGCTATCAAAGAGACTATATTAGACCTTCAAGATATAGTCGTGTATGCTTTGCGATTTTTATCAAAAGAATATCCTGATAATTTAAAGGATCGATACCAATTAAATACAATTTCAACTGAGATGGTGGAATTGTTTGATCAAATTGGTGTATTCAGAGGATGTTTAATGACCGGTGGCAATATCGATTATGATAAAACAGCTGAGGTCATTATAAGGGATCTGCGGTCAGGGAGACTTGGTCGATTAACTTTTGAAGTACCTGAAGAAATTGAACAAGAAGGAAAATAAGACTACTTTTTAAAAGACCAAATCGCGTTTGCGATTTGGTCTTTTAAAATTAAACTCTTGTGTATTCGGCATAAGTTTGATAACTTACCTCGTGAGTAGACCAAACCTCAAAAGGAGTCAGAATGAGCGAGGAAGCGTGACTCGTGAACGGCCCAATTCTCAAAGCGAGTCAGAATGAGCAAGGAATTCTGACTCAGGCACGTCAAAATCCTCAAAACGAGTCAGAATGAGTAAGGAATTCTGACTGAGGCACGTCAACATTCTCAAAACGACTCAGAATCAGCAGTGAATTCTGACTCAGGCACGTCAAAATCCTCAAAACGAGTCAGAATGAGTAAGGAATTCTGACTCGTGAGCAGCTCAATCCTCAAAAGGAGTCAGAATGAGCGAGGAATTCTGACTCAGGCACGTCAAAATTCTCAAAAGGAGTCAGAATGAGCAAGGAATTCTGACTGAGGCACGTCAAAATCCTCAAAACGAGTCAGAATGAGCAAGGAATTCTGACTCGGGAACGTCAAAATCCTCAAAAGGAGTCAGAATGAGCAAGGAATTCTGACTCGTGAGCAGCTCAATCCTCAAAAGGAGTCAGAATGAGCGAGGAATTCTGACTCATAAGCGGCCCAATCCTCAAAACGAGTCAGAATGAGGAAGGAATTCTGACTGAGGCACGTCAAAATCCTCAAAACGAGTCAGAATGAGTAAGGAATTCTGACTGAGGCACGTCAAAATTCTCAAAACGAGTCAGAATCAGCGAGGAATTCTGACTCAGGCACGTCAAAATTCTCAAAACGAGTCAGAATCAGTAGTGAATTCTGACTCATGAGCGGCCCAATTCCCAAAACGAGTCAGAATCAGCAAGGAATTCTGACTGAGGCACGTCAAAATCCTCAAAACGAGTCAGAATGAGTAAGGAATTCTGACTGAGGCACGTCAAAATTCTCAAAACGAGTCAGAATCAGCAGTGAATTCTGACTCAGGCACGTCAAAATCCTCAAAACGAGTCAGAATCAGCAAGGAATTCTGACTGTGGAACGTCAAAATTCTCAAAACGAGTCAGAATCAGTAGTGAATTCTGACTCATAAGCGGCCCAATCCTCAAAACGAGTCAGAATCAGCGAGGAATTCTGACTCAGGCACGTCAAAATTCTCAAAACGAGTCAGAATGAGCAAGGAATTCTGACTCGGGAACGTCAAAATCCTCAAAACGAGTCAGAATCAGTAGTGAATTCTGACTCATAAGCGGCCCAATCCTCAAAACGAGTCAGAATCAGCAGTGAATTCTGACTCATGAGCGGCCCAATTCCCAAAACGAGTCAGAATCAGCAAGGAATTCTGACTGAGGCACGTCAAAATCCTCAAAACGAGTCAGAATGAGTAAGGAATTCTGACTGAGGCACGTCAAAATTCTCAAAACGAGTCAGAATCAGCAGTGAATTCTGACTCAGGCACGTCAAAATCCTCAAAACGAGTCAGAATGAGTAAGGAATTCTGACTGAGGCACGTCAAAATTCTCAAAACGAGTCAGAATCAGCAGTGAATTCTGACTCAGGCACGTCAAAATCCTCAAAACGAGTCAGAATGAGTAAGGAATTCTGACTGAGGCACGTCAAAATTCTCAAAACGAGTCAGAATCAGCAGTGAATTCTGACTCATAAGCGGCCCAATCCTCAAAACGAGTCAGAATGAGCAAGGAATTCTGACTGAGGCACGTCAAAATCCTCAAAACGAGTCAGAAACAGTAACGAATACTGACTCGTGGGCAGCCTATCATTAAAAGCAGCCGACTCAGCAGTGATTTCTAACCCATGAATTGCCGAAGACTCATTAATGGGCACACCAACATGGGTAAGTCAGAAATCTAGGATCTTGAAATGTAAATTTATACTACCTCTTAAGCCGTCTAACTAAATTTAAAAAGTGCCTTTATTTTTTTGATAATATGTCGATATAAGAGATAACATTAAGAATAGAAAGTTGTGAAATACCTTGGAAAAAACAATTAAAGAAATAGAAGAGCTTTTAAGCAAATCAACCACCATAGACGAAGATCTATTGCATAAGCTAAAATCTGATCATCGGAAAGGTGTTCAATTACTTGTAAAAAGATGGTTAAAGAATAAAATTGCTCAACAACAATTACATGAACAATTTAATGCAATGTCTTTTTATGAAAAAGAATTGTATAAAAACAATATATATTATGTTGCTGGTGTAGATGAGGTTGGTCGAGGTCCACTCGCTGGTCCGGTGGTAGCATCTGCTGTCATTCTTGGAGAGGACTTTTATTTGCCTGGATTAAATGATTCAAAAGCATTATCTGAAACTAAAAGAGAAGAATTATATAAAATAATTATTGAAAAAGCAATTAGTGTTGGAATTGGTTTTGCATCTGTAAATGAGATTGATACAGTTAATATTTATGAAGCAACAAAGCTTGCCATGAAACGTGCTATTGAGTCTTTAGCAATTCAACCTGAATACATATTGGCAGATGCGATGGAAATACCGATTGCAATTCCACAAAAATCGATAATTAAAGGCGATTCAAAAAGTATTTCGATTGCAGCAAGTTCTATCATTGCAAAAGTTACCAGAGACCGCTATATGAAAGAATTAGGAACCAAGTATCCGGGATATGGCTTTGAAAAACATATGGGCTATGGAACTGCTGCACATCTAGAGGCAATTGAAAAATTAGGCATTATAGAAGAACATCGCTGCAGTTTTGCACCAATCAAACAACATACTATAGTAAGCTAACCTTTGTTCTATGAAAAAAGAACAAGCAAAGAAAGGCATTTGAGATAATGATTAATTTTAATAAACTCCCATTATGGTTAACTAGCGAAAACTTAAATCAAGCTAAAGCACTTAAGTTTACAGTCGGGCAAATTCTAAACGGTCACGTGCTGAAGACTTTTCCTGATGATATTGCCTTAGTTCAAGTAGGCGGGATTAAGATTCAAGCTAAGCTAGATGCCCCGTTAAATTTGAATGAAAAATATTGGTTGCAAGTTGTCTCAAATGAGGAAATAGTAGAGTTGAAATTAATAGCTGACCCGATTCAAGCCAATGCAAATGAAAAAGCAGATCTAGCTAAAGCACCAATTACTCAGCTGATAAGGCAGTATGGACTTTTGAATACAAAAGAAAATCACCAGCTTATTCGATTTTTAGTTGAGAACCAACTTCCAGTTACAACAGATATCTTAAATAAGGTCTCACAGTGGCTAAAGCAATCGGAAGATTTACCTAAAGTGCTCGAAGCAATAAAGATAACTTTAACTAGAGATTTACCGCTCACAAATACTGTGTTTAATAGTATCCTTGCGGCGCTATCAGACGAACCACTTTCATCAGAATTATTTAAAATTCTAGCAATGATGCGACAAAGCGATTATAATTCGCGTTCAATTAATGAGTTTAAAAATGTCTTAGGAAGTTTACTGAACCAGGTAGGTCAACAAGAAGATTTAAATGGACTTGATCCAAAAATGGATTTGCAAGCTGGGGAAACAGCTGCTAAAACAATCAAGCTTTTGCTACGGCAACTTGGACTTCAATTTGAACATGATATTATTAGTGCTCCTAATAAGACAGATCTGAAACTACAAGAACTTAAACCGGCCTTATTGTCGGTCGTACAAGAAGAGGTTTCACAGTCTTTAAGAGATAAATTAGAACATTTACTTAATCGAGTTACAGGAATGCAAATACTTGCGTCCGAGCAAAATGGACTAGTACATCAAATAGCTTTTCAACTACCAATAGTGGTAGGAAAGCACATGACGGATTTATCGATGCAATGGACAGGAAAAAAACAAAAAAACGGACAAATTGACCCAGACTATTGCCGAATTTTGTTTTACTTACAATTAGAGAATATAAAAGATACTGTTGTCGATGTACACGTACAAAATAGAATTGTAAGTATCCAAATCTATAACGAAAATCCAATGTTAAAGATTTTTGTAAAAAGATACGACAACATTCTAAAAGAAAGATTAAAGGTATATGACTATACATTATCAAGTTTAAAGATATTGAAAACAGAGCATGATTCTAAGGGTTTGACCGATGTTTCAGCTATAAAAGCAATTAATCCGATTATTACAGGGGTGGATTATAGAGTATGATTTTTCCTGTTAATAAAAAAAAGGAAGCGGTAGCACTATCTTATGATAGTTCGAGTGATATAGCGCCTAAAGTTATCGCAAAGGGCAAAGGAATTGTAGCAGAAAATATACTTGAGAAAGCTAAACAGCATGATATTCCCATTCAGGAAGATCCATCGTTAGTGGAGTTACTTAGTCAGTTGGAAATAAATGAAACGATTCCTGAGCAGCTTTATCAAGTTGTAGCAGAAATTTTTGCCTTTATTTACAAAATCGATCAAAACATAGAATCGGCAGATAATGGAAAAGAATAGTAAATACTGGACAATAAATGGAAAAAAGTGTGAATTCATCGGGAAAAATCACACTTTTTTTACTTTTTTTATAAAATTAGTCCACTTTGAATTCAAATTCTTAACTAAATATAATATAATTTAACAGCAGGATTTATTACATTTTTGCAGAAATATAGACACTGGATGACAAACTACTATACAATAACAAAGTAGTCTTTTATGTCTATACATACGATAGGAGGATGGAGAATGAATATCCACGAGTATCAAGGAAAAGAAATCCTCAGAAAATATGGAGTAGCAGTTCCAAATGGAAAGGTTGCTTTCACTGTTGAGGAAGCTGTTGAGGCAGCACGTGAGTTAGGTTCAGCTGTTTCAGTTGTTAAAGCTCAAATCCACGCAGGTGGCCGAGGTAAAGCTGGGGGAGTTAAAGTAGCAAAAAATCTTGATGAGGTTCGCGCGTATGCAGAAGAAATTCTAGGCAAAACGCTTGTAACACATCAAACAGGTCCAGAGGGGAAAGAAGTAAAACGTTTACTGATTGAAGAAGGCTGCGACATTAAGAAGGAGTATTATGTAGGTCTTGTTTTAGACCGTGCAACTTCACGTGTCGTTATGATGGCTTCTGAAGAAGGCGGAACTGAGATTGAAGAAGTAGCTGAAGCTACTCCTGAAAAAATATTCAAAGAAGTGATTGATCCAGTTGTTGGTTTAACTGGCTATCAAGCACGTCGTCTTGCGTTTAATATTAATATCCCTAAAGAATTAGTTAACAAAGCTGTTAAGTTCATGATGGGCTTATATCAAGCATTTGTAGAAAAAGATTGCTCAATCGCTGAAATCAATCCACTTGTTGTAACAGGTGACGGAAATGTAATGGCGCTAGATGCAAAACTAAACTTTGATGCTAACGCTTTATATCGCCAAAAAGATGTTTTAGAATATCGCGATTTAGATGAAGAAGATCCAAAAGAAATTGAAGCATCTAAGTTTGACTTAAGTTATATTGCTTTAGACGGAAACATTGGTTGTATGGTTAACGGTGCAGGTCTAGCAATGGCTACTATGGATACAATTAATCACTACGGCGGAACACCGGCTAACTTCCTTGACGTTGGTGGCGGTGCGACTGCAGAAAAAGTTACAGAAGCATTCAAAATTATTCTATCTGATAAAAACGTGAAAGGTATCTTCGTTAACATTTTTGGCGGTATCATGAAATGTGATGTAATTGCTGAAGGTGTTGTTGAAGCTACAAAACAAGTAGGTTTACAATTACCACTTGTTGTTCGTTTAGAAGGTACAAACGTTGATGCAGGTAAAGAGATTTTAAACAATTCTGGTCTAAATATTACGGCTGCAGACTCTATGGCTGACGGCGCACAAAAAATTGTATCACTAGTAAAGTAGTAGAAAGGCGGGGCACGAATGAGTGTTTTTATTAATAAAGATACGAAAGTTATAGTTCAAGGTATTACTGGATCGACAGCTTTATTCCACACAAAACAAATGTTGGAATACGGAACACAAATTGTTGGTGGTGTAACACCTGGTAAGGGTGGCACTGAAGTTGAAGGTGTACCTGTATTCAACACAGTTGAAGAAGCAGTTAAAGCTACTGGCGCTAATGCTTCAGTTATTTATGTACCTGCTCCATTCGCAGCAGATGCGATTTTAGAAGGTGTAGATGCAGAACTTGATCTTGTAATTTGTATTACAGAACATATTCCTGTATTAGATATGGTTAAAGTTAAGCGTTATATGGAAGGTAAGAAAACTCGTTTAGTTGGTCCAAACTGCCCGGGTGTTATTACTCCAGGCGAGTGTAAAATTGGTATCATGCCAGGATATATCCACCAAAAAGGTTATGTTGGCGTAGTATCACGTTCTGGTACTTTAACGTATGAAGCAGTTCATCAATTAACACAAGCTGGCGTTGGTCAATCAACAGCTGTAGGTATTGGTGGAGACCCTGTAAACGGCACTGACTTTATCGATGTGTTAAAAGCATTCAACGAAGATCCTGAAACTGAAGCTGTTATCATGATTGGTGAAATCGGTGGAACAGCTGAAGAAGAAGCAGCTGAGTGGGTAAAAGCTAATATGACAAAACCTGTAGTAGGTTTCATTGGTGGACAAACTGCTCCTCCAGGAAAGCGTATGGGACATGCTGGTGCAATTATCTCAGGTGGTAAAGGTACTGCAGCAGAAAAAATTAAAGTAATGAACGAATGTGGTATTAAAGTTGCAGAAACTCCGTCTGTAATGGGAGAAACGTTAATCTCAGTTCTTAAGGATAAAGGCTTATACGAGAAGTGTAAAAACTTGTAATTAGTATTTTCGATAAGTAACAAACAAGCTCACCTTTGTAGGGTGAGCTTGTTTTAAATAACTAATCGCGGAGGCAGTTATGGAAAATATCAAAGAACGATTGATTCAAATCCACTCGTGTAGTGGTGTTGGCTGGAAACTTATCTTTAAATTTTTCCAATATGATTCCACTCTCCAGACTATTTTTCTATTAAAACAACATGATTTTCCTCAGCTTTTTCATATGAATCCCCATCAGTCACAACTTTTTTATAATGATTTACACTCAACTTCTTTTCAAAAGCAAATCGACCAGTACAAAAGGGAAGGTATTGAAATTATTACAATATTTGATGCAGATTATCCAGCCCTTTTAAAGGGAATCTATGACCCACCATGGGTATTGTACTCAAAGGGGAAGAAACTCCTCTTAGAAAGCAATTGTATAGGTGTAGTAGGTACTCGAAAACCATCTCAATATGGCTATCAAGCTGTAAAGGCGTTACTACCACCTTTAATACAAAAAAATTGGACAATTGTTAGTGGACTTGCTATTGGTATCGATACTGCGGCACATAAGATTGCCATAATTGAAAATGGTTATACGATTGCAGTCCTAGGCTCAGGATTTTATCATATTTATCCCTCACAAAATAGAAATCTTGCTGATTACCTTTCAATGAATCATCTTCTGTTATCAGAGTTTCCACCTAATAAAAAACCTGAAAAGTGGCATTTTCCATTACGAAATCGTATAATAAGCGGATTATCAAAAGGTACTTTAATTGTTGAAGCAAAAGACCGAAGTGGCTCGCTTATAACAGCAGATCAAGCACTGGAACAAGGAAGAGAAGTGTTTGCTGTTCCAGGATCCATTTTCGAACCTACCAACCAAGGCACAAATCGTTTAATCCAACAAGGTGCAAAGCTAGTCTTAAACTCAAGCGATATATTAACTGAGATTTAGAGTAGTTGCAGCATGTAATTTAAAAATATTTTTGAAAAATTATTCATAAATTAAGTATCAAATTTATAAAAATATACATTAAATTGGATAATTTGAGAAATGATGTTTGACAAAAGCATGAAAAGTATTTAATAATAGTGAAGATTTTATTTTACTTTTTTAACATCTTTAATTTAACTTAAAGTATAAAATTATGTAAAATAATAAAATTGAAAATTCTACTAACGATTAATAATAAACATAAGGTGATTTTGAGCAAGTTATAATTTATTAATGGATAATAATAAATAGTTTTTTTAAAAACTGACAGGCAGCTTAAAACTATTTAATTACCTCTTTAGGGGGAAGATGTGAATGGCAGATTATTTAGTAATTGTAGAATCACCGGCTAAAGCCAAAACAATTGAAAAATATCTTGGTCGAAAATATAAAGTAAAGGCTTCTATGGGGCACGTTCGGGATTTACCGAAAAGTCAAATGGGTGTTGACACAAGTGAATACCAATACGAGCCAAAGTATATTACGATTCGTGGTAAAGGTCCAGTTTTGAAGGAATTAAAGACAGCTGCAAAAAAAGCAAAGAAAATTTATCTTGCGGCTGACCCCGATAGAGAAGGAGAAGCTATTGCTTGGCATCTCGCTCATAGTCTTAACATTGACGAGCATTCTGACTGTCGTGTGGTTTTTAATGAAATAACAAAAGATGCAATTAAAGAGGCTTTTAAACATCCACGATCAATAAATATGGATCTAGTTAACTCTCAACAAGCGAGAAGGATATTAGACCGATTAGTAGGCTACAATATAAGTCCTATATTATGGAAGAAAGTGAAGAAAGGACTTAGTGCAGGAAGAGTTCAATCCGTAGCAGTTCGATTAATAATTGACCGTGAAAAAGAAATAGAACAATTTGAGCCTGAAGAATATTGGACAATTAATGGAAACTTCGAAGTGAATGGAGAGCCATTTGAGGCGTATTTCTACGGTGTCGATGGCAGTAAAAAAGATTTAAAAAATGAATCAGAAGTAAACGAGATTATTAGCAAGCTTAAAGATAAAAGTTTTAAAGTCGAATCAGTAAAGAAAAAGGAAAGAAAAAGAAATCCAGCTGCACCTTTTACAACATCATCATTACAACAAGAAGCAGCGAGGAAATTAAACTTTCGTGCTAAAAAGACAATGATGATTGCTCAACAATTATATGAAGGTATCGATCTTGGTACAGAAGGAACGGTCGGTCTTATCACTTATATGAGAACTGATTCAACAAGGATATCTGAAACAGCTCAAACTGAAGCACAAAGTTTTATTGAATCAGAATATGGGAAAGAATATACGGCTGTCTCAGCACGTAAAGACGAAAAAAAAGCGAACACACAAGATGCGCATGAAGCAATTCGTCCAACCTCAACATTAAGGACACCAAATAGTCTTAAAAATGTGTTGAGTAGAGACCAGTTGCGATTATATCGATTAATATGGGAGCGTTTTGTTGCTAGTCAAATGGCTTCTGCTATTATGGATACCATGACAGTTGATTTACTCAATGAAGGTGTTATATTTCGAGCAAATGGTTCTAAGGTAAAGTTTCCGGGGTTTATGAAAGTATATATCGAGGGAAATGATGATAATATAAATGATGAAGATCGATTGCTCCCTGATATTGAAGAAGGTATGAATGTTCAATCAACCGACATTGACCCGAAACAACATTTTACACAACCGCCACCAAGATATACTGAAGCAAGGCTGGTAAAAACTTTAGAGGAACTTGGAATTGGTCGTCCATCAACTTTTGCACCAACACTAGATACGATTCAAAAACGCGGGTATGTTGCACTTGAAAATAAGCGTTTTATACCAACGGAGCTAGGTACGATTGTTTTGGAATTAATAATGGAGTTTTTCCCCGAAATATTAGACCTAGAATTTACAGCGAAGATGGAATCTAGCTTAGACCAAATTGAGGATGGGCAAGCAGATTGGGTTCAAATTATCGATGGATTTTATAGAGACTTTGAAAAGCGGCTAAGTGTAGCTGAAAAAGAAATGCAAGAGGTTGAAATCAAAGATGAACCTGCAGGCGAGGATTGTGAGAATTGCGGTCATGGTATGGTTTACAAAATGGGTAGATTCGGTAAATTTATGGCCTGTTCTAATTTTCCGGAATGTAGAAATACGAAAGCTATTGTAAAGGAAATTGGGGTTAAGTGTCCAACCTGTGAGGAAGGTAATATTATTGAAAGAAAAAGCAAGAAGAAACGAATATTTTTTGGATGTGACCAATATCCACAGTGTGAATTTCTTTCATGGGATAAGCCTATAGCACGTAAATGTCCTAAATGCGATAGCTTGTTAGTAGAGAAAAAGTCAAAAAAAGGTGTTCAAGTACAATGCACAAGTTGTGATTATAAGGAACAGGCACAGGAATAGATGTTAATACTTGGAATGCTGAACTCCTTAATAAAAATCAAATTTCAGAAAGAGGGGTTCCAATGAATCAAGAGCATATTACAATTATCGGTGCGGGATTAGCGGGAAGTGAGGCGGCTTGGCAAGCCGCCAACCGTGGAGCAAAGGTTCACCTATATGAAATGCGACCTGTAAAACAAACTCCAGCACATCACACAGATAAATTTGCAGAGTTAGTTTGTAGTAATTCTTTAAGAGCTAATACATTAACAAATGCTGTTGGTGTTTTAAAGGAAGAAATGAGAAAACTAAATTCGATTATTATTCAGTGTGCAGATGAATGCGCTGTTCCAGCAGGTGGTGCATTAGCTGTAGATCGTCATGAATTTGCTGAAAAGGTTACAGATAAAATCAAGAATCATCCTAATATCGAAGTAATAACTGAAGAAATGAAGGAAATACCAACTGGGACAACCATCATTTCTTCAGGCCCATTAACATCACCTGCCCTTTCAGGACAAATTAAAGAATTAACAGGTGAGGATTATTTCTATTTTTATGATGCCGCTGCACCAATTATCGAGAAAGATAGCATCAATATGGACAAGGCTTATCTGAAATCACGTTACGATAAAGGTGAGGCAGCTTATATAAATTGTCCGATGACTGAGGAAGAATTTAATGTTTTCTACGAAGCTTTAACGAGCGGTGAAACGGTTCCGTTAAAAGAGTTTGAAAAAGAGATCTTTTTTGAAGGGTGTATGCCAATCGAAGTAATGGCTAATCGTGGGAAAAAGACGATGCTTTTTGGACCGTTAAAGCCGGTGGGCTTAGAGGATCCTCGTACAGGTAAAAGACCTTTTGCTGTTGTACAACTACGTCAGGATGATGCAGCAGGAACATTGTATAATATAGTTGGCTTTCAAACGCATTTAAAATGGGGCGCTCAAAAAGAAGTAATTCGATTAATTCCTGGGTTAGAGAATGCCGAAATCGTCCGCTATGGTGTTATGCATCGAAATACGTTTATAAATTCTCCTAGCCTTCTAAGGCCCACATATCAATTGAAAAATCGTGAGCAACTGTTTTTCGCTGGACAAATGACTGGTGTTGAAGGGTATGTTGAATCTGCTGCATCAGGTTTGATCGCAGGAATAAATGCTGTTAAGGTTATTCATAATCAAGAAACAGTAGTTTTCCCAATAGATACAGCAATGGGTAGTATGGCACACTATATAACTACAACTAATTCAAAAAACTTTCAGCCTATGAATGCAAACTTTGGTCTTTTCCCAGAATTACCTGTAAAAATTAAAAATAAGCAAGAACGAAATGAAAAACATGCTGAACGCGCTTTAACCTCGATTCAGAATTTTGTGAATAATTTGTGAATAACTTATTAAAGAGATTGCATAAAACAACTTTTTTATGATACTATTTAGTAGCCCTGCGAGAATAAAACAGTTTGAATAGTCTTCATTTAATGAAGCAATTCGATTTTTTTACTGTATTATGTTAAAACGTTATAATATGTTTAGAAACTCAGCAGCAAGGGAACATATAAATTGCTGCTGTTTCCTATGTGAAACTAAAACGGTTTATGAATCGAATTTAATACATATAAAGAATTGTCTACTAAAAACATAAAATGAATTATGAAAATATTGCATAAGTTTATAATATGGAAAAAATAAATATTGGATTAGGGGGCTTTTTTTAATGGATATGTCGTTTCATGCCACCACGATTTTTGCAATCCATCACAAGGGTAATTGTGCAATGGCAGGTGATGGGCAGGTAACTTTAGGAAATTCAGTAATAATGAAACATTCAGCCCGTAAAGTTCGTAAATTATATAACGGCAAAGTAATTGCTGGATTTGCAGGATCTGTTGCGGATGCATTTACTTTATTCGAGAAATTTGAAGGTCGATTAGACGAATATAATGGGAATCTCCAGCGAGCGGCTGTGGAATTGGCAAAAGAATGGCGCAGCGATAAAGTACTTAGAAGATTAGAAGCTATGCTTATTATTATGAATGAAGAACATTTATTATTAGTTTCTGGTACGGGTGAGGTTATTGAACCAGATGATGGTATTTTAGCAATCGGCTCAGGTGGTAATTATGCGCTTTCTGCTGGAAGAGCTTTAAAACGCTATGCTGGTGATGCTATGTCAGCGAAGGATATCGCAAGGTCCGCATTGGAAATTGCCGGAGAGGTTTGTGTTTTTACAAATAACAATATCATCGTTGAAGAACTTTGATGGGGAGGGACAATAATGAGTAAAGAGTTAACTCCACGACAAATAGTTGAAAAGTTAGATCAGTATATTGTAGGTCAAAATAAGGCCAAAAAGGCTGTTGCTGTTGCATTAAGAAACAGGTATCGACGTAGCCAGTTAGATGAGAAACTCCGAGAAGAAATCACGCCTAAGAATATACTTATGATCGGACCAACAGGTGTAGGTAAGACAGAAATAGCTAGACGTCTAGCGAAATTAGTTGGGGCTCCTTTCATAAAGATTGAAGCTACAAAGTTTACAGAAGTTGGCTATGTTGGTCGTGATGTTGAATCAATGGTTAGGGATTTAGTTGAAACTTCAGTACGACTTGTTAAAGAAGAGAAAATGCAAAGTGTTCGTTATAAAGCGGAGGAAAATGCAAATAAGCGCCTGGTAGATTTGCTTGTTCCTTCAAAACAGAAACAGACACAATATAAAAACCCATTAGAGATGTTATTTGGTGGACAAAATCAACAACCAGAAAACGATTATCAAAGTGATGATCATGACATAGCTCAAAGAAGAAAACAAGTTGGACATCAGCTAGCTCTTGGTGAGTTGGAAGATCATCTAGTAACAGTCGAGGTTGAGGAACAACAGCAATCAATGTTTGACTTGCTGCAAGGCTCTGGTATGGAGCAGATGGGGATGAATATGCAAGATGTTTTCGGTTCCTTCATGCCTAAAAAGAAAAAGAAAAGAAAATTGACAGTACGAGAAGCGAGAAAAGTGCTGACGCAGGATGAAGCAAATAAGTTAATAGATATGGACGAGGTTACTGCAGAGGCGGTTTTAAAAGCTGAACAAATGGGTATTATCTTTTTAGACGAAATAGACAAAATAGCTGCGAAAAATCAAAATTCAGCGGACGTCTCAAGAGAAGGCGTACAGCGTGATATTCTGCCTATTGTTGAAGGTTCAACTGTGGTAACGAAATATGGTTCGGTTAAAACTGATCATATTTTATTCATTGCTGCAGGAGCGTTCCACATGGCAAAGCCTTCTGATTTAATACCAGAACTACAAGGTAGATTCCCGATTAGAGTAGAACTTACTAGTTTGTCTGTAGACGACTTTGTTCGTATTCTAGTTGAGCCGAGCAACGCTTTATTAAAACAATATAAAGCATTACTTGAAACTGAAGGTATAAAAGTTGAATTTTCTGACGATGCTATTCATAAGATTGCGAAAATTGCATTTGAAGTTAACCAAGATACCGATAATATTGGAGCTAGAAGATTACACACAATTCTTGAACGTTTATTAGAAGACCTCTCATTTGAAGCGGCAGATATAACACTAGAAAAAGTAACGATTACTCCAGAATATGTAGAAGAAAAATTAAGTACAATTGCAAGAAATAAAGATTTAAGTCAATATATTTTATAAAAATGATAGTACCCGGTCGGAAATCTGGGAAGGTCCTTTCTAGTACGATTTTCTTGAGTGTTGGATAGGCCAACCAATTTTCTTTGGAGGATGCATTCTTACAATAGGTAGTCGCGACCCTATTAAGAAGAGTACATGTAAAATGGGCGGCTAGGTGCTTGACTATACAGATATAAAAAAAGACTTCCGTCGAGAAAAAACAGGAACCAATTTTAGGAGGATGAAAAATGAAATTACTAGATAGAACAAGAAAAATTAATGCAATGCTTCAACGAGTAGGTGGTAAGCCTGTAAATTTTAAAGAAATGGCAGAAACGTTACGTGATGTTATTTCGGCTAATATATATGTAGTTAGCCGTCGTGGTAAATTATTAGGTTTTGCTATCAAACAGGAAATAGAAAATGAGCGAATGAAAAAAATGTTAGGTGAACGACAATTTCCATTAGAATACACTAATAATCTTTTTAATGTAACGGAAACTTCACCTAATTTAGATATTGAAAGTGAGTATACTGCTTTCCCTGTTGAGAATAAGGAATTATTTCAATCTGGCTTAACAACAATAGTCCCTATCAATGGTGGTGGGGAGCGCCTTGGTACATTGATACTAGCAAGAGTCCAAGAAACGTTCTCTGATGATGATTTAATCTTAGCTGAATATGGTGCTACAGTTGTAGGTATGGAAATACTTCGTGAAAAAGCTGAAGAAATAGAGGATGAGGCAAGAAGTAAAGCCGTAGTACAAATGGCTATTAGTTCTTTATCTTACAGTGAGCTTGAAGCGATAGAGCATATTTTTGAAGAATTAGATGGAAATGAAGGATTACTTGTTGCGAGTAAGATCGCGGACCGTGTAGGAATTACCCGCTCTGTAATAGTTAACGCATTACGTAAATTAGAAAGCGCTGGTGTAATTGAATCTCGTTCATTAGGTATGAAGGGTACATATATTAAAGTACTTAACGATAAATTCCTAGTTGAACTTTCAAAGTTAAAAACTAGCTAAAATAAGAAAACGAGCACTTTGTCGCATTCGATGAAGTGCTCGTTTTTTTGTCGCACTTTTATAGGTCTTTATTAGTGTTTTTTGTTACAGTTTGTCGATATTTATAAAATTATGTTATTTTTTATCAGTAAATCATTTATAATAAACATGATTGTATTTACAGAGTCTATTTATTTTTTCTGATTTGATGTTAATAGAAACGTGGAAACATTTACTTTTATCAATTGTAATTAACCCATAGTAAAATAGGACGTAAGGTGGGGAAATCATATGAAACTATTTTCTAATTCGATAAATTTATTAGAGAATTCTTTAGCATATTCAGCAACAAAGCAAAGAGTCATTGCAAATAATATTGCGAATGTAGATACACCAAATTACAAAGCGAGAACTGTTAGTTTTAAAACAGAATTAGAAAATGCAACTTTGAAAGCACACCGTTTGAATGAAAAACATATCGATTTTACACATAGTAGTTCTTCATTTCAAATCCGTTCACAAGTTAACACTTCATATAATCATAATGGCAATAATGTTGATATTGATAAAGAAATGGCGGAAATGGCCCAAAATCAAATTTACTATAATTTAATTGCCGATCGACTTAATAGTAAATTTAATGGCCTAAAAGAAGCGTTGAAAGGGGCGAATGGCTAATGCGTGTATTTAATAGTATGAACATTTCTGCCTCTGCATTAACAGCGCAACGATTTCGAATGGATGTAATCGCATCTAACATGGCAAATGCAGAAACAACAAGAGCTACTTTTGTGAATGGTGAATGGCAACCATATCGAAGGAAAATTGTTGAATTTGAACCGACAGAAAATTCATTCCGTACTTTATTAAACAAAGCAGTAGGAGAATCATCACCTGGTCATGGTGTTCGTGTTAGAAAAGTAACTGAAGACCAAACACCGTTGAAGATGGTGTACAATCCTGAACATCCTGACGCAAATAATGAAGGCTATGTTGCAATGCCTAACGTTGATCCTTTAAAAGAGATGGTGGACCTAATGAGCGCGACCAGATCTTATGAAGCAAATGTGACGGCTTTCAATGCAACAAAAGGAATGTTAATGA
This sequence comes from Bacillus sp. Marseille-P3661, assembly GCF_900240995.1. NCBI lineage: Bacteria > Bacillati > Bacillota > Bacilli > Caryophanales > Bacillaceae > Bacillus > Bacillus sp. Marseille-P3661. The sequence continues at coordinate 154,324 of NZ_LT965954.1, read as the reverse complement.
AAGCATTGGAAATTGGTAAATAAGGAGGTTGGATGATATGGATCGTATATCGATGTTTAACCCCGTTCAAAACGTTAATATAGTACCGAAACGAGCTAATCAAAAATTAACACCTGCTGAAGCGCACAACAAATTTACACACGCTTTAAATAATGCGATCAATGATCTGAATAAAACACAAATAGAATCAGATAAAACGACAGAAAAGTTTATAAAAGGTGAAATTACAGATATGCATCAAGTAATGATTGCTGCACAAAAAGCAAGTGTAACACGTACAGCGGCTATAGAAGTTAGAAATAAGGTCGTAGAGGCATATAAAGAGATAATGAGAATGCAAATCTAGAGTACTTATACATCAGTAGGGTGGTTTACCCTACTGATAATTTAATTAAAGGTTTACTTTACCGAAATCTGATAGGAAAAGCTCTTAATAAAGCGGCTCGGTTAGCGTTGGCTAAATCCTATTCCCTTTTTCAGTAGGTTTAACAGATGATAAAACTTAAATATATATAAATATTAATTTAAATACAGAGGATAAATGCATGAATTGATAAGCTGGGGGACAATATGAACGAGAAGATAGATAATTATAAAAATAAAGTAATAGATTTTTGGAAGGCAAGAACGAAAACGCAGAAAACAATCATGATTGCATCAACCCTTTCGATTATTGCTATAATTGTTCTCGTTTCAATTTTTGCTTCAAAACCGAATCTCGTTCCACTATACAGCAATCTATCCCCTCAAGAGACAGGACAAATAAAAGCGACGCTAGATTCAAGAGGGATCACATCTGAAATCACAAGTGGGGGGACTTCGATATTAGTTCCTGAAGCTCTAGTCGATTCTTTAAAAGTAGATTTAGCAGCAGAAGGAATTCCAAATAGTGGTGAAATTTATTTTTCCTCTTTCGGAGAAGGCGGTTTCGGTATTACCCAAGAAGAGTTTGAAATGAGAAAAAATGCTGCAGTTCAAAGTGAATTGAAAAGGCTAATTAAAAGATTTGAAGGAGTAGATGATGCAGAGGTAATGATATCTTTACCTCAACAAAGTGTTTTTATTGGAGAAGAACAAGGCACTGCTTCAGCATCAATTGTAATCCATCAAACACCAGGGTACCAATTTAAAGACGAACAGATAGAAGGTCTTTATCATCTAGTTTCCAAAAGTGTTGCAAACTTACCTATAGAGAATATCGTCATTACGAATCAATATTTTGAGCATCTAGATAAAAATAATTTATTTGCGTCAAGTCAGGAGAACGCTGACGTTAATTTTTCTGATCAATATCAAATTCAAAAGAAAATAGAACAAGACATCCAACGTCAGGTACAGCAAATGTTAGGTTTGATGATGGGGAGAGAGAAGGTAGTAGCAACTGTTACTGCTCGTATTGATTCATCCAAGGTCAATAGTGTGAGAGATATTATTGAACCTGTCGATGAAGAAAATATGAAGGGCATTGCAATCAGCGCCGAAAAAATCACAGAATCATTTGTTGGTAATGGTGAGACCGTTGGTGGACCGGTCGGTACTGGTGAGACAGATACACCCGGTTATGTTGAGCAAAATGGAAATAATGGAGAATATGAAAACATCGAAGAAAGAATAAATTATGATGTCAGCAGGATAAAAGAGACAGTAGTTGGATCGCCGTATAAAGTAGAAGACCTTGGTATACAAGTAGCGATCGACAGTACCGATTTAGATGAACAAACAATGCAATCATTAACACCTGAAATAGAAAATATGTTAAACGGGATCATTAGAACTACAATTTCAGATAAAAATGCTGATTTAAATGGGAGAATTAATGTTACTTGGCAGGAATTTGCTGGTATGCCGTCAACGACGCCACAATTAACAATGATGGACACGCTCCGAAATAACCTTGCGTTAATTATTACAGGATTACTAGTGCTTTTAGCTATAGTTATTGGGATCATAATGTTTATTCGAAGACGTAATAGAAAGCAAGATGAATTAACTGAAGATATTATAGACACTATGCCTAAATCATTTGATATTCCTGATGTTAATCAAGAGTTAGAAACAGAAACTGTCGCACGAAGAAAGCAATTAGAAAAAATGGCGAAAGAAAAACCGGATGAGTTTGCTAAATTGTTACGTTCGTGGTTAGCAGAAGATTAGGGGGAAGTAGAACATGCCAAAAAATTCAGATGAATTATCCGGCAGACAAAAAGCTGCAATACTGCTTATTTCTCTTGGACCGGAAGTTTCTGCACAAGTGTACAAGCATTTGTCAGAGGAAGAGATAGAGAAGCTGACATTAGAGATATCGAGTGTTAAGAAGGTTGAAAATAAACAAAAAGAAGATATTCTCGAACAATTTCATCAAATAGCGTTAGCTCAGGAATACATCTCGCAAGGTGGAATTGGTTACGCTAAAACTGTATTGGAAAAAGCATTAGGTTCGGAACAGGCTGCATCGATTATTAATCGGTTAACTTCTTCATTACAGGTTAAACCATTTGACTTTGCAAGAAAAGCCGATCCTAGCCAAATTCTAAACTTTATCCAAAATGAACATCCACAGACGATTGCATTAATTTTATCTTATCTTGATCCAGAAAAGGCAGGACAAATACTCTCAGAATTACCACAAGAGTTACAAGCCGACATAGCAAGAAGGATTGCTTTAATGGATAGTACCTCACCAGAGGTTATTAATGAAGTTGAACAAATCCTCGAGCGGAAATTATCTGCAACAGTGACACAAGATTATACCCAAACTGGTGGTATTGAGGCTGTAGTGGAAGTATTAAATGGAGTCGATCGAAGTACTGAACGAACAATTCTAGATGCACTTGAAATTCAAGATCCAGAACTTGCAGAAGAAATTAAAAAGAGAATGTTTGTATTTGAAGATATTGTTACTCTTGATAATCGCGCTATCCAACGTGTAATCCGTGATTGCGAAAATGAAGATTTAATGCTAGCTTTGAAGGTTGCAAGTGAAGAAGTTAAGGATATTGTGTTTAAAAATATGTCAAAACGTATGGCTGATACATTTAAAGAAGAAATGGAATTTATGGGTCCTGTTCGTCTACGTGATGTAGAGGAGTCTCAAACACGTATTGTAGCAACGATTAGGAGATTAGAGGAAGCCGGTGAAATAGTCGTTGCTCGTGGTGGAGGAGATGATATTATTGTCTAGGGTTATCAAAGCAAACTTCACGCAAGGTGATGCTGAAAACAAAAGAATCATTACTCTAAAACCGTTGGCATTCCAGCAGAATGATATGTTAGAACATAATAATGAATTCGATGATCACCTTGAGAAACCTAAAATGGATATTAAGGAAGTTGAGATGGAAGCTGCAAGAATAGTTGCTGAAGCAGAACAAAAGGCTTCAACTATTATTCAGCAAGCGCAGGAAAAATATAATGAAATGCTACATCAAATTGAGCTCGAGAGACAATCGTGGGACGTTGAAAAAGAACACTGGATTGAACAAGCGAAGCAAGAAGGATTTGCACAAGGTTTTGAAATTGGAAAACAGGACGGATATAGCGAATACAAAGGGGCAATTGCAGAGGCGCAGCAAACGGTGTTGGTCGCAAAAGATGATTATCAAAAAAATATTGAACTATCGGAAATGACCATACTTCACCTAGGCTTAAAAACGGCTGAAAAGATTATGGGCTTTACACTTGATCTTAACCCGGATGCCTTCTTAAATTTAGTAAAACGCGTTATTAAGGAAGTAAAAGAGCACCAAAATATTCAGATACATGTCCATCCAGCTTACTATGATTTAGTAGTTTCACAGAAAGCTGAGATACGAGCATTATTTACAAATCCGTTAACAGAACTTTATATTTATCCAGACGATGAGCTTGGACAGACTAGCTGTATTATTGAATCATCTTTTGGAAGAATAGATGCAAGCATTGATAATCAGTTGAATGAGATGAAAATAAAATTGCTCCAGCTTTTAGAGGAGGATGGGGATGATGAAAGCCGTTAATCTCCTAGATAGAATTGATTCGATTGATACCTTTAAACGATACGGGCGTGTTAATAGGGTAATTGGTTTGATGATTGAATCACGTGGACCTGAGGCGTCGATTGGTGATGTCTGTCTAATCCATGTAGGCAATAAAAGAAAAAAAACGATTCGAACTGAAGTAGTTGGTTTTAGAGATGAATTTGTGATCTTGATGCCATATACAGATGTGCAAGATATTTCTTCAGGATGTCTTGTTGAAGCAACTGGTGAATCTCTACACGTAAAAGTAGGAGCGGGATTAATAGGGAAAGTTGTTGATTCACTAGGATATCCATTAGATGAAACACCATTACCTAAAGGATTAACATCTGTTCCGACTGAGCAAGACCCACCAAATCCGATGAAACGGCCACCGATTGTTGATGAAATCCAGGTTGGTGTACGTGTCATCGATAGCTTACTAACGGTTGGAAGAGGACAGCGAATTGGGATATTTGCTGGTAGTGGTGTTGGGAAGAGTACGTTATTAGGAATGATTGCGCGTAATACGGAAGCTGATATAAATGTAATTGCTTTAATAGGTGAGCGAGGTCGTGAGGTTAGGGAGTTTATTGAAAGAGATTTAGGTGAAGAAGGTTTGAAACGGTCTGTAGTAGTGGTCGCAACATCAGATCAACCTGCTTTAATGCGAATTAAAGGTGCATATACTGCCACAGCTATCGCAGAATACTATCGTGATCAAGGTTACAATGTAATGTTAATGATGGACTCCGTGACCCGCGTCGCGATGGCGCAGCGTGAAGTAGGGTTAGCTGTTGGTGAACCCCCGACGACTAAAGGTTATACACCCTCGGTATTCTCGATCTTACCAAAGCTCTTGGAGCGTACAGGTACTAATCATTTGGGGTCAATTACAGCGTTTTATACGGTATTAGTCGATGGTGATGATATGAATGAACCTATAGCAGATGCAGTAAGAGGTATACTTGATGGCCACTATGTGTTGGATCGCGCGTTAGCTAATAAAGGTCATTATCCAGCTATAAATGTCTTAAAAAGCGTAAGTCGTGTAATGAATAATATCGTGGCTTCAGAACATAGGAAAGCGGCTGAACGACTAAGAGACTTATTAGCAACTTACCAAGATTCTGAGGATCTGATTAATATTGGTGCATACAAACGCGGATCCTCAAGAGAGATCGACGAAGCGATCCGTTTCTATCCTAAAATCATTTCATTCTTAAAGCAAGAAACATCTGAAAATATGAAAAAAGTACAATCCATATCCATGTTAATAAAACTAATAGAAAAAGGTGACTAGATATGGTGTTTCAATATAAATTGCAAAAAGTTTTATCAATTAAAGAAAATGAAAAAGATAAAGTATTGGGCGAATATAATGATGCCGTTAAAAAGTTTGAATTGGTAGCAACTAAGCTTTATGAGTTTTTGAAACATAAAGAAGAAATGGAAGAATTTCAGCAATTAAAAATTAAATCAGGTTTAAACATCCAGCAAATTCAACAACTTCACCGTTCGATCCATTTTATAGAACAGTCAATCAGCCAACAACAGCAGCTTGTTATACTGGCTCGGCAGGAAATGGAGTTAAAAGAAAAGGTATTGGTCGAGAAAAATATTGAAGTAAAAAAGTATGAAAAGCTGAAGAAAAATGCCATACAAACTTTCAGAGAACAACAACAATTAGAAGAAGGCAAATTAATGGATGAAATCTCGATTCAGCAGTTTATGAACCGAGGAAGTAAGGTGTTTTCATGAGTAAAAACTTACAATCTAATAGCATTGATGCTACACAAAAAGATCTTGACGAAAAAAAAAGTTATAGTAAATTACAATGGTTTATTTTTGTTATCATAATTCCCTTTCTTTTTTCAATTGCAGTAATCTTAGTGGTGCTCACTATTTCTGGTTTGAACGTATTTGATATGGCAGATAAGTATAGCAATAAAATCCCATTAGTTTCTAAAATGGTAGACTCATCCACCTCAGAAATAGAGATAGAAGAAACAGTAGTTAATCTAAAAGCAACAATTGAGGATCAAAAGATAGAAATAGATAAGCTGCAAGCTGATGTAGAGACAAAACAAAAAGAACTAACTGCATCGCAGCAGAGAATTGAAGAGATGACAAGTGAAATTCAACTGCTGAAGGAGTCTAAAAAAAATATTTCTATTAAGCTAGAAGAGGTTGCGGCATTATATGAAACAATGTCATCAAAAAAAGCTGCCGCGATCCTTTCGGAAATGCCTACTATTGAAGTATTAGATATCCTAGTAAATATGAACAATGAGTCAAGGGCGGCTGTGCTTGAAAAAATGGACCCTGTAAAAGCAGCAGAATTAACTGTTTTAATAAAAAATGAAACAGAAAATACAGATAATGAACAAAAGGAATTAGCGACTACTAAAACCACAGGGAATTTGGACACACCAAATTAGCTCACAGGCTACTTTGAAAGGAGGTGAGAAAAATGAATGCGGTACAATTACTAGCAACAGCTTCAACTAGTTCAAAGGTGAACAAAATTGGAAATATGTTACACAATCAGAAAGTCAAAGCGGACTCAAATGAGTTTAGTCAACTTTTAGATAGTGTGATACATGGATCTTCAATCGTTGAAAAAGCAAAACAAAATGATTTAGAGGGTTCATCCTTAACAGCTACCGAAATGGTACCTGTTAGTGATATAGAAATTAAATGGGATGAATTGCTATCAGCTTTTGATCAGTTATTTGAAACGTTGCCTATGCTAGAAGGCTTTATAGATCCAGAGTTGCTACAAGACGCAGACTTACTTGGGTTATTCAATCAAATTCCCCTGACTTTACAGCAGCTTTTAACAGAATTTATCCAAACAGGCAGTTCTTTTGAGGGATTATTATCCCAAACAGAAAAAGGCAGTTTAGAACAACTTGGTTTATTATTGATTACGGCTTATCAACTCGATAAGAAAGGTCAATTTCCCGAACAATTTGAACAAAAAGAAATTGTAAAAGTAATACAAAATCTAATAAATGACAAACTAGGTGTTCACTTAACAAGTAATCCGGTTAATGTTTCAACATTTCTGAAAGAACTTGTACCATTAATTGAGAAAAAAAGTTCTACTGAATTAGGAAAAAATAAAATTCCTATGATTGCTGACCAACCAATTCAACAGAGCAATACGGAGATTAGACAGGCTATTCAGAATGTGTTATACAGCAGTTCAGCTGAGAGCAACAATAGAGCATCAAACAACGATCCACATGCTCCTGTTGATAAGATAACAAATTTAAATCAAAGCGCTCACTCTAAACAAACAGTTGATGTAGATATATTCGATCAATTATTAACTAATTCCGTAAAAGATGGCGGTTCTGTAAATCGTATACAGCAGTATGTATTAACTGTGCAACAACCGGGAACAGGTTCTACACTGCCGGAAGATCAGATTTTAAAGCAACTAAAAAACATTATGAGTCAAAGTAAACTTACAACATCTATAAATGGTACAAATCAATTGCTGATCAAATTAAATCCGGCCCATTTAGGTTCATTAACTATTAAGCTATCAGAAACAAATGGTGAAATGGTGGCTCGTATTATTGCTTCTTCAGCTACTGCCAAAGAGGTGATCGAATCTAATCTCAATTCACTAAGACATGTGTTTTCAACACAAAACATTAGTGTTGAGAAGTTTGATATCCAATATCAAGGAGATAGCCAATTTAAGGGAAGTAATAAGGAAGATAGCCAACAGCATGAATCAAAACAAAAACAACAAGACACGGATAATCTCAAAGATGATTCTTCAAATTCAAATTCGTTCCAAGAAGAATTATTCAATATGATGATATAGGGACGAGGTGACAAAATAATGACTAATACAATTGATTCAAGTCTATTTTTAGAAAACTATAAGCAAACACATAGAAATACTCCATCAAATTCATTGGGAAAAGATGAGTTTTTAAAAATATTAATGGTCCAATTGCAAAACCAAGATCCACTAAACCCAATGGAAGATAAAGAATTTATTGCACAGATGGCACAATTTACATCATTGGAGCAGACTACTAAAATGGCTTCTTCACTCGAGAAATTTATTGACTTTCAAAAAAGTAACGCACTAAGCTCTTATGTAGGTTGGATTGGGAAAGAGATTGACTGGGAGACCGTAACGGAAAATACAGATGATAATGGAAAGGAATTAGAACCAACCATTGAATCTGGAAAAGGAATAATAGAGTCAATTGTTAATAATAAGGACATGGTTGAAATTCATCTGACTGATGGGAAAGTTATTTATCAGGATGAAATTAAGAAAGTGAAAAATCAGCCTGAAACATCATATGAAAATCAGCTAGCGATAGCTAGCCAAATGATCGGAAAAATGGTCTCTTGGCTTAATGATGATAATATGGTAGAAGAGTCTGTAGTTAGATCTGTTCAAACCAAGAATGGCAGCATAATATATGAATTAGCTAACGGGACTTTGGTCAACGGTAATCAAATAAACAAAGTGACGAATCAATAGTATTAATATGAACTTATAATTAAATAGGTGGTGGAATCGTGGATTTTCGTATACATCAATCAAACTACCATCCACTCTCACACATAAAAAAACAACATGGAAATCAACCAAAGGTAAATACGGGGTCATCCTTTAAAGAGTTATTAAATAATATAGATAGTTCTACGTTAAAAATTAGTAAACATGCAGAAAAACGCCTAAATGAAAGAAATATTAAAATTGATCCAGAGCTTTGGACCAAGATTGAGAAAAAAGTTAATGAAGCCAGGATAAAAGGAGTTCATGACTCTCTTGTTGTAACAGAACAAGCTGCGCTAATCGTTAGTGCAAAAAATAATACGGTGATCACAGCGATGGACCGCAATGAGGCAGCTGAACAGATATTTACCAATATAAATGGAACGATTCTAATCTAAAGATTTAAGAGCTGGACCGTAAGGAAGCTCGATTACGTTGCTGACCGACAGATGCAACGAATTATATATTAAAGGGAGCGAATATAAATGTTACGTTCAATGTATTCAGGAATATCAGGTCTTAAAAACTTCCAAACTAAGTTGGATGTTATTGGTAATAACATCGCTAACGTAAATACGTATGGATTTAAAAAAGGAAGAGTTGTGTTTAAAGATTTATTTAGCCAACAAATAGCTGGAGCAAGTGGGTCAAGTGCAACAAGAGGTGGTATTAACCCAAAGTCAATCGGATTAGGTACACAACTTGCAACGATTGATACTATTCATACACCAGGAAGTACCCAAACTACGGGTAGAGCGTTGGACTTAGCGTTAAACGGAGATGGATATTTTATTGTCGGAACTATTAATGATACAAGTGAATTTAATCCTGATCCATCAATCGACACAACTGATGGAAACCAACTTGTTGGTGAAAGCATTGAAACAGATATGTCTATTAATTATACAAGATTAGGAAATATCTACTTTGATAAAGATGGATATTTAGTTAACGGCGATGGTATGTATTTAATCGGTGAAGCTGCAACTAAAGCACCATCAGGTACACCTTGGGTATTAAGTGGAGAACCTGGGTTGATACAAATCCCAACAGATGCGCAAAGTTATAGTATTGGTGGAGATGGAACTGTTTCGTTTGTGGATGCAAATGGAACATTAAGTGTTGCCGGACAAATTAGACTTGCAAAATTTGCTAATAACAGTGGATTAGAAAAAGTTGGGGAGAACTTATATAAAGAAACAACTAACTCTGGTGTACTTGATACAGATGATACAGAAGGCATCCAATTAGTGGAAATGTTAGCGCCCGGAACTAACGGCACAGCTACAGTTCTATCCGGAGCCGTTGAAATGTCAAACGTAGATTTATCAGAGGAATTTGCTGAAATGATCGTTGCCCAAAGGGGTTTCCAAGCCAATACAAAAATCATCACAACTTCAGATGAAATTTTACAGGAATTGGTAAATCTGAAACGATAAAGTTGGGAGGTAGGAGCTAAGCTCAGCCGCTTAGCTCCAAAATCACTTGATAAAACTAACGCGATTAAACGGTCAGAGCTTTTATTTAAATGCGCTATATATTGAACAACTTCAATCTTTTCCTGACACAACGATTACATTGTCGAATGGTAAAAAAATTGTCGTGCGAGAAAATGAACTAGATGTTATTCTTTTAATTAAGGAATTTTACGGAGACATAAATATCATTGGTTCAATAAATAAACAAAAAAGGGAGGGGGATTAATTGTTTAAAAATAAGCTAGTAGGTACGATGATCGTAATATTAATTACTATCACATTAATTGGTGTAGTTGCTTTATTTGTCATTACTAATTTCACGAAAAATGAGAGTAATCCTCCAGAACCTACAATCGACGAAATTTTAGAGCTGTCTATAGATACTGAAGAAATAACAACTAACTTAATTGATGGTTCTTATGTAGTAATTAAATTAAAAATACAGACTGATAGCAAAAAAGCAAAAGCAGAGTTACAAAAACGAGACTTTCAAGTTGATAATATTCTAATACAGGAACTAGCATCGATGAAATCCACTCAATTTACGAGCAAAGAAGGACTAATTGAGGTCGAAGAGCTGCTGAAAATGAGAATAAATGAAATTCTTCAAGAAGGTATGGTCCAAAAAGTATATATTACAAATCGACTTGTACAATAAAAAGGTTCCTACATATGGAGCATATATAGGGAGGTGAGGTTGATTGGCAGAAGAAGTTTTGTCCCAAAGTGAAATAGATGCGCTGCTTTCAGCATTGTCTGCAGGAGAGATGAATGCAGATGAACTTAAAAAAGAAGAAAAAGAAAAAAAGGTTAAGGTTTATGATTTTAAGCGGGCTTTACGTTTTTCGAAGGATCAAATCCGAAGTCTGTCAAGGATTCATGAAAACTTCGCGCGACTGTTAACGACGTATTTTTCTGCACAGCTCAGAACATATGTGCATATTTCGGTTGCATCTGTTGACCAGCTCCCATATGAAGAATTTATCCGCTCTATTCCAAAAATGACAATTCTGAACGTCTTCGAGGTACCACCGCTTGAAGGTCGACTTTTAATAGAGGTTAATCCTAACATTGCATATGCTATGTTAGACCGTGTTCTTGGTGGAGTTGGCGTAAGTATCAATAAGGTTGATAATTTAACCGAAATTGAAACGAAGGTAATGTCCAACTTATTTGAAAAAGCAGTTGAAAACCTGCAGGAAGCATGGACTTCTGTTGTTGAAATCGATCCAATTCTAACCGATTTTGAAGTGAATCCTCAATTTCTGCAAATGGTTTCACCTAATGAAACGGTTGTAGTCATTTCATTAAATACTACGATTGGGGAAACAAGTGGCATGATTAATATTTGCCTTCCTCACGTAGTACTTGAGCCTATTATACCGAAACTTTCTGTACATTATTGGATGCAGACATCTAAAAAAGAACCTTTGCCTGAGGAAATTTCTTTACTTGAAAAAAGAATAAAAAAAGCTCAGCTTCCTGTACAGGCAATTTTAGGTGAGTCAATGATAAGTATACAGGAATTTTTAAACCTTAATATTGGTGACGTAATTCAATTGGATCAGCAAATTGATAAACCGTTAACAATTAAGGTTGCTGATCATCCGAAATTTGTTGGTCAACCGGGAACAAAGAAAAATAAACTTGCTATCCAAATACTTGAAAGATATATGGGAGGTGACGAAGATGGTGAGTGATGATATGCTGTCACAAGATGAAATTGATGCATTATTAAGAGGCAGTGATGACAGTAGTGATTTTGGTAATAGTGGATTGAACGTTGACCTCCCATTAGTGGAAGATTATTTGTCTTCAATGGAACAAGATGCGTTAGGAGAAGTAGGTAATATTTCTTTTGGTAGTTCTGCGACTGCACTTTCTACGTTATTAAACCAAAAGGTTGAGATTACTACACCAACTGTGTCAGTCGTTCAAAGAAACCATTTGGCGGATGCTTTTCCTCAACCTTATGTGGCTGTCCAAGTCAGATATACAGAAGGATTCAGAGGCTATAATGTGTTAGTAATAAGACAGAGGGATGCATCAATTATTGCAGACTTAATGTTAGGTGGAGATGGTACTAACCCTACGGAAGATTTGGATGAGATTCACTTAAGTGCTGTCCAAGAAGCAATGAATCAAATGATGGGTTCTGCAGCAACTTCAATGTCGACTATTTTTAGTAAAAAAATTGATATATCGCCACCTAGTATTGATGTTCTTGATTTTATTCAGGGAGCCGGTACAGATCGTATTCCTGAAGACGAGGTGCTTGTACAAATTTCGTTTAACTTAAAGATTGGTAATTTAATCGATTCCAATATTATGCAATTGTTACAAATTGACTTTGCAAAAGAAATGGTCGAAAATTTGTTGAATCCGCAACCGGATTTTGGACCAGAATTAACTGAAGGAACAAATCATGATTCACAAAGTCCATTTAATCATGCAAATACTAGACCGACTCCATCAGAACCTGCAATGCAACAACAAGTACAGCCGATGGATAATCAACCTAACAATACCTCGATGCCAAATTATCAACAAATGGGAAACTTTGCTCAACCACAAATACCTGTAATGCCGACTTTTAATGGTCCGCAGCATATTGGCGCGGGTCAAGCTAATCCAGCAAATGTTCAGCCAGCAGTATTTTCATCCTTTGAGCAACCACATGCGCTACCACAAGAAGTTGGGAACTTAAATATGCTGTTAGACATTCCATTGCAAGTAACAGTAGAGTTAGGTAGAACAAAGCGGTCTGTACAACAGATTTTGGAGCTTTCATCTGGATCTATCATAGAGCTAGATAAATTAGCTGGTGAACCGGTTGATATTTTAGTTAATAATAAGCTGATTGCTAAGGGAGAAGTAGTTGTAATTGAAGAAAACTTTGGAGTCAGGGTAACTGATATTATTAGCCAGACAGACCGAATAAGAAAATTACAATAAAAAATGGGGGACTTTCAAATGGCAGGAAGAATTTTAATAGTAGACGATGCAGCTTTTATGCGTATGATGATTAAGGATATATTAACGAAAAATGGGTTTGAGGTTGTTGGTGAAGCGGCTGATGGCGTTCAAGCAGTTGAAAAATACAAGGAACTAAACCCTGATTTAGTAACAATGGACATTACAATGCCTGAGATGGATGGGATTACGGCGTTGAAAGAAATTAAGAAAATAGATGGCAATGCGAAGATTATTATGTGTTCTGCAATGGGCCAACAAGCTATGGTAATAGATGCGATTCAAGCTGGTGCTAAGGATTTTATTGTCAAGCCTTTTCAAGCAGATCGTGTAATTGAAGCTATTAAGAAAACATTAGGATAGTAAAGAAGGTGGCAACTGTTGTTGCGATATTTGCTAGTTTTAACAATTATGGCTATGTTATTTACTCCGTTTGGACAAGCTGTCCAAGCGGAGACTGGAAAAACAGTTAATGACATGTTTAATACGCCTGAAAACAAGAATGTTAATGAACAAGTTGAGATTGAACAAGATCAAAATCAAAATAAACCAGAAACAAATAATGGTAATCAATCTGAGCAAGAAACTACTGAAACAGACATACCTGAATTTGAGAGTCAGTTTTCATGGTTCGATTTCGTTAAAATGTTCTTTGCGTTAGGCATAGTAATAGCCCTCATTTATATTATTTTGCGATTTATTAATAAGAAAAACCAATTGTTTGGCCAAATGAGAGCGATGGAAAATCTGGGTGGGCTTTCTCTTGGTACGAATCGCTCTATTCAACTTGTTCGAATCGGGGAGCGAATATTTGTAGTAGGTGTTGGTGAATCTATTCAATTATTAAAAGAAATTACTTCACCTGAGGAAATTGAACAGTTAACGAATAAAACTCAAACCCAACCGCTGGATATTAGTCAAACAATATTAAATAAATGGTTACCTAGTAAAGGACAACAAAATGAAAGCAAAGGGACGCAGATGGATTTTCGCAACTTATTGAAAGACCAATTAAGTGAATTGTCTGAGGGGAGAAAAAAGATCTATGAAAAATTTAAGAAGGATCAAGACGAATGAATGAATTCATACCTGGAATTGATCTAGATCTTTTTAACAGCGATGATCCAACAAATGTTTCAACAACCGTTCAATTAATTCTTCTTTTAACAGTCCTTTCAATTGCACCAAGTATTTTAATTTTAATGACAAGCTTTACGAGAATTGTGATTGTTCTTTCTTTTGTGAGAACATCTTTGGCGACCCAGCAAATGCCACCTACGCAAGTATTAATAAGCTTAGCATTATTTTTAACATTTTTTATTATGGCACCAACTTTTTCCGAAATTAATGACCAGGCGCTGGCTCCATTTTTAAATGGTGAAATAACACAAGAAGAAGCTTTTGAGGAAGCAGCAAAACCGATTAAAGCGTTTATGAGTAAGCATACAAGAGAAAAAGATTTAATGCTTTTTATTGAATATGCGCAAATGGAAAGACCACAGTCTTTAGATGATATTCCATTAACGGCACTCGTTCCAGCTTTTGCAATCAGTGAAATTAAGACCGCATTTCAAATCGGTTTCATGGTATTTGTACCATTTTTAGTCATTGATATGATCGTCGCAAGCGTACTTATGTCAATGGGGATGATGATGCTCCCACCAGTAATGATTTCTTTACCTTTTAAGATTTTATTATTTGTGATGGTAGACGGATGGTATCTAGTCGTGAAATCTTTACTATTAAGTTTTTAAGGGTGATTAAATGAACTCGCATTTTATTATAGGACTGGCCGAACAAGGAATTATGACTGTACTTTGGGTCTCGTTGCCGCTTTTATTATTAGCATTGGGAGTGGGTTTAATTGTTAGTATTTTCCAAGCTACGACGCAAATTCAAGAACAAACGTTAGCATTCATTCCTAAAATTTTAGCTGTACTAATTGGAATGGTTTTTTTTGGTCCTTGGATGCTTTCGCGAATTATTGACTACTCATATCAAATCTTTAATAATCTCCATAAATTTATAGGTTAAATAGCTATGGTTGATGTTATTAATCAATTTCCGGTGTTCTTACTAATATTTATTCGTGTTACGTCGTTTTTTGTGACCGTCCCTCTCTTTTCTTATCGGAACATACCTAACAGTTATAAAGTGGGTTTATCTATTTTTTTATCATATTTAATGTTTTTTTCATTGGAGCGTCCAATTTTAACGATAGATGAAACATATTTCATGCTAATTTTAAAAGAAATTCTAGTAGGATTGATGATTGGGCTTATTGCTTTTATGATTATGTCAGCTATTCAAATTGCCGGTGGTTTTATAGATTTTCAGATGGGTTTTGCGATTGCTAATGTTATTGATCCGCAAACAGGGGCTCAAAGTCCAATTACCGGTCAATATTTATATACATTTGCCTTGCTATTATTACTAGTTGTGAACGGGCATCATTTATTATTAGATGGAATTTTCTATAGCTATAAATTAATTCCTTTGGAACAACCTTGGCTACCACTTGGAAGTGAACGGTTAGCTGAATTTGTAACGAAAACCTTTAATACTATGTTTATCATTGCTTTCCAAATGGCCATTCCTATCGTTGGTTGCTTGTTCTTAGTGGACTTGGCTTTGGGCATTACAGCTAGAACAGTACCACAGTTAAATATATTTGTTGTTGGATTACCTCTAAAAATATTAGTCAGTTTTATATTGCTTATTATTACTATGCCTGTTTTTATTATGCTATTTCAGCAATTGTTTGAAAGTATGCTTCATACAATGCGTGGGTTTATGGAGATTATTGGGGGCGTATAATTAATGTCATTCTATGTTGAACTTGATTTGCAGTTTTTTTCAGGCGAAAAAACAGAAAAAGCGACGCCGAAAAAACGACAAGACGCACGTAAAAAAGGTCAGGTTGCTAAAAGTCAAGATGTCAGCAGTGCTATCATGTTATTTTTTGTGTTTTTGCTATTAATGTTTATCGGCACTATGATGAAGGACGAGATGTTAGCACTGCTCACCCATACTTTACAAGAATATATGCTCTGGGACTTTACTGAAGAAAATATTGAAAAAATGTTTCTTGAATACACATTCCAAGCTGCCTATTTTGTAGCCCCTATCATGCTTACTGTTTTTATAGCTGGTCTAGCTGCTAACTATATGCAGTTTGGTTTTTTATTTTCAAGTGAGACTATTCAGTTTAAATTAGAAAAAATAAATCCAATTCAAGGTGCTAAAAGAATCTTTTCAATTCGCGCTATAGTTGAAATGTTTAAATCAATTTTAAAAATTTTAATCGTTGGAACAGGTGCTTTTGCGATCCTATGGATAAATTTTGATGGTGTTTTATTGCTATCACAACAGGGTGTTGGCGCTTCACTAGCTTTTCTAGGCAAGATAACAGTACAGATGGGAATAACGGTTTCAATCCTACTTATTATCCTATCAATATTTGATTATGCTTATCAGAAATTTGAACATGAAAAAAACCTTCGTATGTCCAAACAAGATATTAAAGATGAATATAAGAACATGGAAGGTGATCCTAAAATCAAATCTAAGATTAAAGAAAAACAAAGACAAATGGCGATGCAACGAATGATGCAAGAAGTACCTAAAGCAGATGTTGTTATAACGAATCCAACCCATTATGCCATCGCATTAAAATACGATGAAACAAAATCCGATGCCCCCATAGTGGTAGCAAAAGGTGTAGATTATATTGCTCTAAAAATAAAACAAGTTGCAAAAAACAACGACGTAATAATGGTTGAAAACCGACCATTAGCAAGAGCGTTGTATGCCCAAGCAGAACTTGGGGATCGTATTCCTGAACAATTTTTCAAAGCTGTAGCTGAGATTTTAGCTTATGTATATCGTTTAAAGAGGAAAATATAGCAAAGTGCTGAAGGTAATCTTCCTTTTTGGGGCTGACCAAGGCGCTTACGCTTTTCGATATTATTTCTGATTGGGGAGAATTTTAATGACAGCAAGAGATCTTCCAGTATTGTTTGGAGTTATCTTAATTATAGCGATGCTTGTTATCCCGTTCCCAGGGTGGTTATTAAGTGTACTCATTATTATTAATATAACCCTAGCTTTAATCGTGATCCTTGTCTCGATGAATATGAAGGAAGCTCTTGAATTTTCTATCTTCCCATCATTATTGTTACTCTTAACATTATTTAGATTGGGTCTTAACGTTTCTACGACAAGATCTATTTTATCAAAGGGAGAAGCTGGTGGAGTAGTCGAGGCGTTTGGATCATTCGTAATTGGTGGAAATGCATTAGTAGGTTTAGTTGTGTTTTTGATCTTAATAATCATTCAATTTATGGTTATTACAAAAGGTTCTGAACGTGTGTCTGAAGTGGCGGCACGTTTTACATTAGATGCAATGCCAGGTAAACAAATGAGTATTGACGCAGACTTAAATGCTGGTATGATCTCTGATTCAGAGGCAAGAGTTCGACGTGAAAAAATCCAGCGGGAAGCGGATTTTTATGGAGCAATGGATGGAGCTAGTAAATTTGTTAAAGGTGATGCTATTGCTGGAATTATCATAACGATTATTAACATTGTGTTTGGGATTATTATTGGAATGGTGCAAATGGATTTAAGTTTTGGAGAATCGTCCCAACGATTTACATTACTGACTGTTGGTGATGGCTTAGTGAGTCAAATACCAGCGCTCTTAATATCTACAGCAACTGGTATAGTTGTTACTAGAGCTGCATCAGATGGTAATTTAGGGTCTGATGTCATGAGCCAAATGTTTGCATATCCAAAGCTTTTATATGTGGCCGGAGGTACAATTGCAGGATTAGGTTTATTTACACCGATTAATGACATTTTGACTTTACCAATAGCAGGTTTATTAGCTGCAGGAGGTTTTTATCTAAGTAAAAATGAAACTCGAATACAAGAAATAGAAACGGCAGTAGCGGATGAAGATGTGGAAATGGATGATATGAAAAGTCCTGAGAGTGTTGTAAATTTATTGACAGTTGATCCAATTGAATTCGAATTTGGATATGGACTCATTCCGTTGGCAGATACTAATCAAGGTGGAGATTTACTTGATAGAATAGTAATGATTCGTCGGCAATTAGCAATTGAATTAGGTATAATTGTTCCCGTTGTTAGAATTCGCGACAATATTCAATTACAACCAAATGAATATCGAATAAAGATTAAAGGAAACGAAATGGCGAAGGGTGAACTATTACTCGACCATTATATGGCGATGAGTCCTGGTATTGAAGATGAAAGTATCGAAGGGATTGATACAGTAGAACCTGCTTTTGGCTTACCAGCTAAGTGGATTTCCGAAGAAATGAAAGAAGCTGCTGAGTTATCAGGTTATACAGTTGTTGATCCTCCTTCTGTTGTTTCGACACATATTACAGAAATCATAAAAAATAACGCTAATGCTCTTTTAGGACGTCAGGAAACAAAACAATTGATAGATCACTTAAAAGAATCATACCCAATTTTAGTAGAAGAAGTAACACCAGATCCATTATCAATTGGTGATATCCAAAGAGTTTTAGCCAAGCTTTTAAAAGAGAGAGTATCGATTAGAAATTTACCAATTATTTTTGAAGCGTTAGCTGATTATGGCCGATTGACTAATGATACAGATTTGTTAACAGAATATGTTCGACAGGGACTATCAAGACAATTAACTAGACAATATTTGCTTGATGGTGACGATTCGCTAAGAGTAATAACTCTTTCAGGTAAAGTCGAAAAAACGATAGCAGAAGGAATACAGCAAACTGAACATGGTAATTATTTATCACTTGATCCAAACACTACCCAAGCTTTAATTGAAAATATTGCGGGGGAAATTGACAGGGTTTCGATGTTAGAGCAGTCTGCGATAATTTTATGTTCTCCTGCTGTCAGAATGTATGTTAAGCAATTAATTGAACCGTATCTGCCAACAGTCCCGATTCTATCGTATAATGAATTAGAATCAACTGTAGAAGTGCAGAGTGTTGGGGTGGTGAACATTGAATGAAAGTAAAAAAATTTATCGCTCCTTCGATGCCGGAAGCGATGAAAATGATTAGAAATGAACTTGGACAGGATGCTGTTATTCTTAATTCAAAAGTTGTCCAAAAGGGCGGTGTTTTTGGTTTTTTTACAAAAAAAAATATCGAAGTAATTGCTGCGGTGGATCCGCACCCACTACCTAAAAAGCCAACTGTCCCAAAACAGCATTATGAAGAGATAAATAAAATCTCTAAAAATGTTGAACAAGAAGTTCGTAATAAAACAAATAATGATTTGTTAAAAGAAATCCAAGGTTTAAAAGCAATGATGAAAGAGTTCTCAGACAATGGTAACCGGGATAGTTTCGAACATTATCCCGGTCCTCTAAGACAATTACATCAACTTCTAATTGAGCAGGAAATTGATAATGCCATTATAAAAGATACTATGGGTCACTTGCTAGAGAAGTGGTACATAAATAAAGGTGAAGCGACATCTGAAGAAATAGTAAGTTGGGTTAAGGAGTATTATATTCATAAATTAGAGCAACTGCCTTTCGGGGCCATCAATTATTCAAAGAAATTTATAAACGTTGTTGGTCCAACAGGAGTAGGAAAAACAACAACTTTAGCAAAAATAGCTGCACAAGCGGTCCTTAAGTATAACAAAAAGGTTGCGTTTATCACTACCGATACGTATAGAATTGCTGCAATTGATCAATTAAAAACCTATGCCAAAATATTAAATATTCCCTTGGAAGTTACTTATACTGTTGATGATTTTAAAAAAGCAAAGGATCGTTTTTCTCACTTTGATCTAGTTTTAATTGATACTGCAGGAAGAAACTTTAGGAATAAACAATATGTTGAAGATTTAAAATCGGTAATCGAGTATGGAGAAGATTTAGAAACAATTCTTGTACTGGCACTAACTTCAAAATATGATGACATGATTGAAATTTATCAACAGTTCTCGGTGATAAATATTGATAAGCTTATTTTTACAAAAGTAGATGAAACTGCTAAGTATGGATCAATGCTAAACTTAATAACTAAATATCAAACAGGTGTTGCCTATTTAACAACCGGGCAAAATGTTCCCGATGATATAGTTGAGGCATCACCAGAATCGATTACTAATATAGTCCTTGGGGTAAACAAAAATGATGGATCAAGCTGAAAAATTGCGCCGTAAAATTGAACAATTAAAAAATGGTTCCCACCCGTCTAAAGCGATCGCGGTGGTTAGTGGTAAAGGTGGGGTTGGAAAATCAAACTTTTCGTTAAATTTTGCCCTAGGTTTATCAAAAGCAGGTTCTAACGTGCTATTATTTGATATGGATATAGGAATGGGTAATATTGATATTTTAATGGGGGTTACTCCAACACATAATATTGTGAATGTTTTTGAGAACGGGATGCCTTTAAAAGACATTATTGAAAAAGGTCCTCAAAATTTATCATATATAGCCGCTGGAACCGGGTTATCAACTTTATTTACATTAAATGATAGTAAATTGGATACATTTCTAAACCAGTTTGAAGACTTGTTAACAGAGTACAACTATATCATTTTTGATATGGGGGCAGGGATATCAAAGGAAAGCTTGAATTTTATTATGGCTGTTCATGATATTTTTGTGATCACGACACCTGAACCAACTTCTATTACTGATGCCTATGCGATGATGAAATATATCCATTTGAAAGCCTCAGAATTACCTTTTTATATTTTAGTGAATAAAGCGTTTTCTGAAAAACAAGCCTTATCTACCTTTAATCGACTTAGCAAGACAATGAAACATTTTTTGGATAAGGATATAGCATTGCTAGGTGATTTACCCGACAACAATATAGTAAGAAAAGCTGTGAGCCAACAAGTGCCTTTCTCTATTTATGCACCTGACTCCAATGTTAGTCGATCAATGGATAAAATTGTAACACGTTACTTAAAAAATAATCTAAACCAAAATGGGATTACTTCTTCCTATAGCTTTATTGCTAGACTAAAGCAATATCTTTTGGAAAGGTAGGGAATATAGGAGTGAAGCAGATACGCGTTTTAGTTGTAGATGATTCTGCGTTTATGAGAAAACTTATTTCTGACTTTTTGAATGCTGATTCCCGTTTCCTTGTAGTTGCAACTGCAAGGAATGGGAAAGATGCAACTAATAAAATAAAAGATGTTAAACCAGATGTGGTGACACTTGATGTTGAAATGCCTGAGATGAACGGAATTGATACATTAAAATGGATAATGAATGAATATCCAACACCTGTTATTATGCTTTCTAGTACAACCCAAATTGGTGCCGAGACGACATTATTAGCAATGCAAAACGGTGCGGTTGATTTTATCGCTAAACCTTCGGGTGCCATTTCATTAGATCTTCACAAAGTTAAAACTGAAATCATTACTAAGGTGGAACTAGCGTCTAAGGCAAATATTCGAGAATTGTCTTCAAAGAATTCTAAAAAACAAACTAAAGTAGAAGATACAAAATTGGACGTTAATTCTACTGTTACTCCAACTTCGCCTTCTGCTAATTCAAAGTTTTTTCCCATTCACAATAAAAAGCTTTTATGTATCGGAACATCGACTGGTGGCCCAAGAGCTCTTCAACAAGTTTTGACAACATTACCGGCAACTATTGAAGCACCGATTTTAATAGTACAGCATATGCCTGCTGGATTTACAAAATCGCTTGCAACAAGGCTGGACGCACTATGCAAAATACATGTAAAAGAAGCTGAAGAAGGGGATGTATTAATAAAAGGAACTGCATATATAGCTCCTGGTGGATATCATCTAAAAGTAAAGGCTATTGGTACATCTGTTGCTTGTTATTTAGACCAAACAGACACTAGAAACGGTCATCGTCCATCCGTTGATGTGCTATATGAATCTGTTAGTCAACTGAAAAATTATTCAAAGGTTGCTGTGATTATGACTGGTATGGGGACAGATGGCACAAAAGGTTTAAGAGAACTAAAATCGTCTGGGGCTACAATTGCAATTGCTGAATCTGAGGAATCATCGATCGTATTTGGGATGCCTAAATCTGCTATTACAACTAATTTAGTCGATGAAGTCGTGCACTTAGAACATATCTCCTCCGTGATCTTAAAGTATATTGATGTTTAAAAAGAGGTGTTTACAATGGAAACTAGTCAATATTTGGAAATGTTTATCGATGAAAGTAAAGAGCATTTACAATCCATAAATGAACAGTTACTTGCATTAGAGGATAGTCCTAATGATTTAGCAATTGTTAGCGAAATATTTAGGTCAGCACATACATTAAAAGGTATGTCAGCAACAATGGGGTATGATGATTTAGCAAACTTAACACATAAAATGGAAAATGTCTTAGACCTTATAAGGAATAAAAAAATTGATGTAACACCGGATATTTTGGATGTTGTTTTTCAATCGGTTGATGATTTAGAGGCAATGGTAAATGATATAGCAAGCGGAGGAAATGGTAAACGAGATGTGACAGAAGTCGTTTCAAAATTATTAATGATTGAAAAAGGAGAAGATCCAAATACCATTAATAGTAAAGGGACAGATTTATCATCAGGCCAAAAAGCTGTTAAGTCAATCAGCAATAAAGTTGAGAAATTTGATCAATTTGAATTGACCGTTATAGAACAATCAATGGAACAAGGGTTTAGTAGTTTTCAAATAACCGTTAAATTAAGGGACGACTGTTTATTACGAGGTGCTCGAGTTTTTATGGTGTTTGAAATAATCGAACAAATCGGCGAAATTATTAAGTCTAATCCCCCGGTTGAGGATCTTGAAGAAGAGCGTTTTGATTTCGAATTCACGGTAATTGTCGTTTCTAAAGAAAACGGAGACGATATTGAAAAAAGGATTATGAAAGTTTCAGAGATTGAAAGTGTAATAGTTACAGAACTATCAATTGATGACATTAAATCAGAGCAATCCAAGCCAGAACAAGATAAAAAAAATGAAGAAACAGCAACAAGTATAAGTAACTCTCTAGGAACTAACGAATCCAAAAGTGATGAAGTGAAGGAAAAAGAAAAATCTAAAGGTCAAAATGTCACAAATAAAACAATCCGTGTAAATATCGAAAGATTAGATATATTAATGAATCTATTCGAAGAGCTTGTTATTGATAGAGGAAGGTTAGAGCAAATTTCTAACGATTTAAATAATGCAGAATTACATGAAACTGTTGAAAGAATGTCTAGAATTTCAGGGGATCTCCAAAATATTATTTTAAATATGCGAATGGTTCCAGTTGAACAGGTCTTCAATCGATTTCCTCGAATGGTGAGACAGCTTGCTCGTGATCTAAATAAAAAAATCAACTTAGAGATTATAGGAGCTGAAACAGAGCTAGACCGTACAGTTATTGATGAAATTGGTGACCCGCTTGTACACTTAATTCGCAATGCTATTGATCATGGTATCGAAACCCCAGAAGAACGTATTAAAAAAGGCAAACCTGAAACTGGAACCGTCGTCCTAAAGGCATTTCATAGTGGCAATCATGTATTTATTGAAATCGAGGATGATGGTGCTGGTATTAATCGTGAAAAGGTATTAACCAAAGCTATCGAACGTGGCGTTGTAACAGCAGAAGCAGGAGCTAATTTGACGAATAAGCAAGTTTATGAATTAATTATGGCCTCAGGTTTTTCAACTGCTGATGTAATTTCAGATGTTTCGGGTCGTGGCGTAGGCTTAGATGTTGTGAAAAATACCATCGAATCACTAAGCGGTTCTGTAACAATAGATTCGAAACAAGGAGAAGGTTCTATTTTCTCTATTCAACTTCCACTTACATTATCAATTATCTCGGTAATGCTAGTGGAAATACAAGATGAAAAATATGCGATTCCATTATCATCAATCATTGAGACTGCGATTATTAAGAAGGAAGACATCCTTAATGCTCATAACCAAAAAGTTATTGATTTTAGAGGAAAGGTAGTACCGTTAGTGTTCCTGAAAGATATTTTTGAAGTACCTGTAACAAAAGAAGAAGACGGCTTCTTATCGGTTGTGATTGTTAGAAAAGGGGATAAAATGGCTGGTCTTGTCGTTGATTCCTTTATAGGGCAGCAGGAAATTGTATTGAAATCTTTGGGGAATTATTTAAACTCTGCGTTTGCTATCTCAGGAGCTACTATTCTCGGCAATGGTCAAGTTGCTTTAATCATTGATTGCAATGCCTTAATAAAGTAACTGACGAAGGATATTGTGCATGGTAAAGGAGGAAGAGAAATGTCTGAAACTGAAATCAAGGATCTAAAGGTTATTGTCTTTCAATTAAAAGATGAGGAGTATGGGATACCAGTACAGCAAGTACAGTCTATAGAGCGTATGCAACATGTCACAAGGGTTCCTAAGGTTTCTAAGTTTGTTAAGGGAGTTATGAATTTAAGAGGTGTTGTGACACCAATCATTGATTTGCGAAAAAGATTCGGTATCGAGGACGTAAACTATTCCGATAGCACACGGATTATTATTGTTAGTGTAAAAGATATGGAAGTAGGTTTAATTGTTGACGCAGCAAATGATGTAATTGATATTCCGGACGGGGCTATAGAACCGCCACCTGAGGTAGTTGGAGCCATTGAGGTTGAATATCTTAGAGGAGTGGCTAAGCTTGAGAATCGATTACTAATTTTATTAAATTTAGATAAAGTGTTAAATGGTGAAGAAACAAAAGAATTAAAAGTGTTAGAGGGTTAGTGGCATGTCTTTTATTGAAAACATTAAAAGTCACCATTTAGATATATTGAGAGAAGTTGGTAACATAGGTGCTGGAAATGCCGCTACAGCACTTTCAACTATTCTTGGTAAGCAAATAGATATGACAGTGCCGAATGTGAAAATTGTTTCCTTTGATGAGATGATGGACTTAGTCGGTGGTGCAGAAAATGTTATTGCATCCGTGTTCCTAAGAATTGAAGGGGATGTCCCTGGAAGTATGTATTTTATGTTACCGCTTGAACAGGCAACCAAATTTATTGTATTGATGACAGGTGAAGAGGATTTTTCGTTCGATTTACCTCCTTATTCAGAAATGTCGGTTTCTGCTCTACAAGAGCTAGGTAATATATTATCTGGATCCTATTTATCAGCGCTGTCTGATTTTACTCATTTAAATTTATATCCGTCCGTTCCTGAACTTGGAATCGATATGGTAGGTGCGATCTTAAGTTATGGACTAATTGAACTATCACAGGTAAGCGATTATGCTATTGTCATTGATACTGCTGTAGGGGAGCATGTGGATTTTTATGATAGTGTAAAAGGACATTTCTTTCTACTGCCAGATCCAGACTCTTTTGGCAAAATCTTCAGTGCGTTAGGAGTTCCTGTTGATGAATGAGACTGGACTTATTGTGAAGGTCGGGATTGCCGACATGAATGTGGTTGAATCCCCAAACCTCATTCGTACTTCCGGGCTTGGCTCCTGCGTTGGAGTCGTTATTTACGATACTCAAAAAGAAATTGCAGGTCTTGCCCATATTATGTTACCTGATTCATCATTGGCCAAGACAGGGTCTTTAAACATCGCTAAATATGCTGACACTGCTGTTGAGGAATTGTTAAATCGGATTCTATCACTTGGTAGCCGTCAACTTAACCTGAAAGCAAAAATTGCAGGTGGTGCTCAAATGTTTCAATTTTCATCGAAAAATGACATGATGAGGATAGGTCCTCGAAATGTTGAGGCGGTCAAAAAAGAATTACAGCGTTTCCGGATTACACTAACTGCAGAGGATGTTGGGGGAAATAGCGGGAGGACAATTGAATTTAACCCTAAATCCCGCAAATTAAATATACGAACTGTTAATCAAGGAGTAAAGGATATTTGAGTAGGAATATAGGGCTTATTATGATTTTTTCTGGTTTATTAGGTTTCAGCCTTGTCTTTTTTTTAGCGTTGAATAGTAATACCGTTGAGACAGCGATTAAACGTGGATTGCTCTCATTTCTTCTCTTTTATTTAATCTGCTTCATCCTATGGTGGGTAATTACAGCTAGTTTAACAAATACTAATGAGGCTCCTGCAGTTGAAAATAAATTAAACATTCAAAGTAATGACAAGCCAAACGCTGAAACTTTCTCTAATATTTCGAATGAACAAGAGATTGAATTGGGGACTGAAGTTTTTTACAATACATCTCAATATGTGCGGGAATTATTAGAAAAAGATCAGAATTGATTATCATTCTAGTATCGTCTACGTTATTGAGTGATGATTTTATACGATTCAGGGTGATTAAATACATGTAAGCTTTGTAAAAGGAGGAATACGAGTGACGCAACTATCATCAAGTGAGGATCAAATATGGCAAAGATGGATCAAGACCAAAGATCCTCAAGCTGGTGATTCACTAATTCGTCTATATATGCCTCTAGTCAACTATCATGTGCAAAGGATATCTGTTGGGTTACCTAAAAGTGTAAATAAAGAAGATATTAAAAGTTATGGCTTATTAGGCCTATATGATGCTTTAGAAAAATTTGATTATACAAGAGAATTAAAGTTTGATACATATGCATCCTTTAGGATTAGGGGTGCTATTATCGATGGACTGCGGAAGGAAGATTGGCTACCGCGTAGTATGAGAGAAAAAACTAAAAAAATAGAAGCTGCTAATGAGCGACTAGAGCAAAAGTGGATGCGAAATGTAACTGTAAAAGAAATAGCTGATGAAGTTGGGATGAGTGAAGAGGAAGTTCAACAAGTAGTGACAGAGGGGTTCTTTTCAAATATTCTATCCATCGATGAAAATAATAAAGATTCTGAGGAGTCAAAAGAATCAATCGGTTATACAATTCGTGATAAAAATACTTTATCTCCTGAAGAAACGATTGTAAAAGAAGAATTACATGCAGAACTAGCTAAAACGATTCAAGATTTAAATGAGAAAGAACAACTAGTTATAAGTTTATTTTACCATGAGGAGTTAACATTAACAGAAATAGGACAGGTCCTTAACTTATCTACTTCTCGAATATCGCAAATACACTCGAAAGCATTATTTAAACTACGCAATACGTTAAATAAAATTGTAGCAGTTTAAGTGTGAAAAAAAATGTGGGCCCATTAGTTATTTTTTATAAAAATGAATGGGAAGTGAAGGAAATGAGCTTAAAATTAATAGAATTGCAAGTTGCACTTCCGAGGACACAAGATATTGGTAAACTACAAGAACAGCTTCAACAAAAAGGACAGCATACTCAAGATCACTTAGCTGCTGTCAATCATAAGCAAGATAAGCAAAAAAGAAAACAGGTAAATAAACAAGAAAAAACTAATCAAAGTCATTTTCATAACAAAAATCAACATCAATCTTTTGAATTACGTGCTGTTATAAAAAATAAACAGCAAGAAAATATAAGTCCTCCGCATCCCTATAAGGGGATTACGATAGATATCGAGGGATAATATGCTACCATTTATGCTTACAATTAGCTTTATTTTACATATTTTGGCCTTTTTTTGGATTATGTTATTAACTCTAAAACTCAATCGTAACAATGAAATAGAATCAACCAATATCCAAAAAGAAATCGAAGATATTTTACAAACATATTTAACTGAAATGAAAGACGAAAATGAAAAACTCCTGAATCAAATTGAAAAATCAGGTAATACTAATAACGTTGTTCATACTGATGTTATATCAGGCTCTAAAAGACAGGTTGACACAATAAAGCGCAATACTATATCTACATATAAAAGACTTCCTACAGAAGTAAGTGACAAACCGGTTAAACAGCTGTATAGAAATACAACGCCACCGAAGGAAGAGCCTATGACTCTCGAACAACCCAAAAAAGAATATGTACCACCGCAACCATCAAGTGATGATCAGTTTGTACCCTCCTTAACATCGCAAGTTCTTTTATTAAATGAGCAAGGATTTACACCAAACCAAATTGCTCAAAAACTTAATAAAGGGCAAACTGAAATTGAATTATTATTAAAATTTAGGCAAGAAAGTAAGGAAAACACTTGATAGATTAAGACCAATATGATATAGTAACTTTCGGTGTTAAATACACACGTTCGTTGATTAAAGTAATGGTGCTGCAAAAGTAGTTTTACTTTAAGATGAAACGGGCGGCGGAATAAAAACCATTAGGAGGAAAAAAGAATGTCAGTAATTTCAATGAAACAACTTTTAGAAGCTGGTGTTCACTTCGGACATCAAACACGTCGTTGGAACCCAAAAATGAAGCGTTACATTTTCACAGAGCGTAATGGAATCTATATCATCGATTTACAAAAAACTGTGAAGAAAGTAGAAGAAGCTTTTAATGCTATGAAGGAAATCGCTGCTAATGGCGGAACAATTTTATTCGTAGGTACTAAAAAGCAAGCGCAAGATTCTGTTAAGGAAGAAGCAGAACGCTGTGGAATGTACTATGTTAACCAACGTTGGTTAGGTGGTACACTAACAAACTTTGAAACAATTCAAAAGCGTATCAACCGCTTAAAGCAAATTGAAAAAATGCGTGAAGACGGTACATTTGATGTACTTCCTAAGAAAGAAGTTGTAAATCTAAACAAAGAATTAGAGCGTCTTGAAAAGTTCTTAGGTGGTATTAAAGAGATGAAAGCTATTCCAGATTGCTTATTCATTATTGATCCACGTAAAGAGCGTATCGCTGTTGCTGAAGCACATAAATTAAACATCCCAATCATTGGTATTGTTGATACAAACTGTGATCCAGATGAAATTGACTTTGTAATTCCAGGAAATGACGATGCTATTCGCGCTGTTAAGCTTTTAACTGCAAAGATGGCTGATGCTATTCTTGAAGCTAAACAAGGTGAAGAAGTAACTACTGCTTAATTAATTAAGTTGAATTGAAGGTGGTAAGAGGGAACATGCCTTTTATCACCTTTTTTGAAGAATTATATGCATGAACTTTTTAATACATAACTAATTACCAAGGAGGAAATTAATATGGCCGTAACTGCACAAATGGTAAAAGAACTTCGTGAAAAAACTGGTGCTGGAATGATGGATTGTAAGAAAGCACTTACTGAAACTGATGGTGACATGGATAAAGCGATTGATTATCTTCGTGAAAAAGGCATAGCGAAAGCTGCTAAGAAAGCGGATCGTATTGCTGCTGAAGGTACAACATTGATTCAAACTGATGGAAATACTGCTGTTATTTTAGAAGTAAACTCAGAAACTGATTTTGTTGCAAAGAATGAAGGCTTTAAACAATTAGTTAACGAGCTAGCTCAACATTTATTAACACAAAAGCCAGCAAGTGTTGAAGAAGCACTTACTCAAAATATCAATGGAACAACTGTTGAAGAGCATATTAATTCAGCAATTGCAAAAATTGGTGAGAAAATTTCTTTACGTCGTTTCCAAGTGCTAGAAAAAGAAGATGGCGATGCATTCGGTGCTTACTTACATATGGGAGGACGCATTGGTGTTGTAACTGTTCTTGGGGGCACTGATGAAGAAACAGCGAAAGATGTGGCAATGCATGTAGCAGCTGTTAATCCTCGTTATGTTTCTCGTGATCAAGTTTCTCAAGAAGAAGCAGATAGAGAACGTGAAGTATTAACACAGCAAGCTCTTAACGAAGGAAAGCCTGCTAATATTGTAGAAAAAATGGTAGAAGGCCGTTTAGGTAAATTCTTTGAAGATATTTGCTTACTAGATCAAGCATTCGTTAAAGATCCAGATCAAAAAGTTGGCAAGTATGTACAATCTAAAGGTGGCACAGTAAAAGGATTTGTACGCTATGAAGTTGGAGAAGGAATGGAAAAGCGTCAAGAAAACTTTGCTGAAGAAGTAATGAATCAAATTAAAAAATAATGAAAAGCAGTAATCAAATAGGGAACACTGAGTGTTCCCTATTTTAAGAGGTACGGATCGATTCTAATGCTTTTTGAGAATGCTATGCCGTGTTTCTATGTTGACATTTTGTTTACCCTAATAAAATTTAAAGGGTTAAAATGTTGGAAAATCGTAACTTGCCATTGTGCGAGTTCGAGTTTTTCTAAAAAATGAGTGAACAGTTGGAGGTTGTCATGACAAAACCTAAGTACAAGCGTGTAATCTTAAAGTTAAGTGGTGAAGCACTAGCCGGTAAGAAAGGTTTTGGTATAGAGCCCTCTGTCATAAACAGCATTGCTAGCCAAGTTAAAGAAATTGCTGAAATGGATGTAGAGGTAGCGGTTGTTGTTGGTGGAGGAAATATTTGGCGTGGTAAAGTTGGTAGTGAAATGGGAATGGATCGCGCTACTGCTGATTATATGGGTATGCTTGCAACTTGTATGAATTCATTAGCCTTACAAGATAGCTTAGAAAGCTTTGGGGTACAAACGCGAGTGCAAACTTCGATTGAAATGAGGCAAGTGGCAGAACCATACATACGAAGAAAAGCTATCCGCCACTTAGAAAAGAAACGAGTGGTTATTTTTGCTGCCGGAACTGGGAACCCGTATTTCTCAACAGACACAACAGCAGCATTAAGAGCAGCGGAAATAGAAGCCGATGTAATTCTAATGGCAAAAAATAATGTTGACGGCGTATATAGTGCAGATCCGACGGTTGATAAGACAGCTGTTAAATATGAGACACTATCCTACTTAGATGTTTTAAAAGAAGGGCTAGCTGTAATGGATTCTACAGCATCATCCCTATGTATGGATAATGATATTCCATTAATAGTGTTTTCAATTATGGAAGAAGGAAATATAAAACGTGCAGTTCTTGGTGAAAATATCGGAACGATAGTAAGGGGGAAATGATAATGGGCCAAACAGTTCTTAAAAATGCAAAAGAAAAAATGAATAAAGCAATCCAATCTTATAAGCGTGAATTGGCAACGATACGGGCAGGAAGAGCCAATCCATCTATTTTAGATCGCATTCAAGTAGATTATTATGGAGCACCAACTCCTTTAAACCAGCTATCTTCTATTACTGTACCTGAAGCTAGACTATTAGTTATCCAGCCTTATGATAAATCCGTTCTTAATGATATTGAAAAAGCAATCCAAAAAGCTGACCTTGGATTAAGTCCATCAAACGATGGTAATATAATTCGTATTTCAATCCCTCCATTAACAGAGGAACGTCGTAAGTCATTAGTAAAAGAAGTAAAAGGTTTAGCAGAAGAAGCAAAGGTAGTTATTCGCAATATCCGTCGTGATGCAAACGATGATTTGAAAAAGCTTGAAAAAGATGGTCAGATTACAGAAGATGAACACAGAGGATTTAATGAGGACGTTCAAAAAGAAACAGATGCACATATTAAGGAAATTGATAATATAACAAAAGAAAAAGAAAAAGAAATAATGGAAGTATAGGCCATTTCACGATACAATATATATTACTAGAAACCCTCTATTGACATTTAAGGGGGTTTTTTTAATAATGTCGGAATTTATCTATTCTGATAGAAGAAAATTTACTATAGGTGGAGGATTCCAATGCTCGATAAGTTTTTATTTAGAAAAAGCAATTCAGAAATTGGGGGATCAGAGAAATTTACTTGGGAACAAATTGATCTTTCTTCCGTACCTAATCATATCGCAATAATAATGGATGGGAATGGTCGTTGGGCTAAAAAGCGTGGACTACCGCGGATTGCAGGACACCACGAAGGTATGAAAGTTGTTCGTAAAATAGTTAAAACTGCGAACAATATGGGTGTAAAAGCCTTAACTTTATATGCTTTTTCAACTGAAAACTGGAAGAGACCTAAAACAGAAGTGGAATATTTAATGAAATTACCGGAGGAATTTTTAGGATCTTTTTTACCTGAGCTAATCGATGAAAATGTTCAAGTTCGGATTATGGGAAATGAAGAACAATTACCTCCTCATACATTGCGGGCTGTTCAAAAAGCCATCCTTGATACAAAAGACAATAATGGTCTTATACTGAACTTTGCTTTAAATTATGGTAGCCGATATGAAATAATGGAAAGTATAAAAAAGTTATTAAAAGATACAAATGATGGCAAACTAGAAGTAGAGGACATAAATGAAGAAGTATTTTCGTCATATTTAATGAGTTCGGATTTAAAGGATCCCGATTTATTAATTAGAACTAGCGGAGAAATACGGTTAAGTAATTTTATGTTATGGCAGTTAGCGTATGCCGAATTTTGGTTTACTGATGTCTTATGGCCAGATTTTGATAATGAACATTTTATTCAAGCTGTAGTTGAGTATCAACAACGGGCGCGGAGATTTGGTGGCGTATAAATTAAGGGTGATGAATTGTAATGAAAACAAGAATACTAACAGCAGTATTAGCAGCTGCAATATTTTTACCAGTGGTCATAATTGGAAACACCCCGTTTATTATATTAGTTTATATAATGGCATCAATTGCCTTACATGAATTAATGCGGATGAAGAAAATTAATGTTTTTTCATTTCCGGGTTTATTAATATTTCTTTTTCTTTGGTTACTTTTAATACCTCAGAATCTAATGTTAGATGTCGTAGGTATGAACTTTTCTAAAATTGAAAGTGCATTAATAGTAGTTATGTTATTACTTTCATATACCGTTATCTCTAAAAATAATTTTACTTTTGATGATGCAGGTTTTACCATTCTATCTACTCTTTATGTCGGAGTTGGGTTTTATTACTTAATCGAGACGAGAATGGTAGGCCTTTCATATATCTTCTTTGCTCTTTTTGTAATATGGGCAACAGATACAGGAGCATACTTTATTGGCAAGGCCTTAGGTAAAAATAAATTATGGCCTGAAATAAGCCCCAATAAAACGATCGAAGGTTCAATAGGAGGCATTATTTCAGCAATAGTTGTTGGTATTGTTTTTCAATTGATTGTTCCAATTCATTCATCAATTGCTATTGTTGTCGTATTTACAATTATCATATCTATCTTTGGTCAAATGGGAGATCTTGTTGAATCAGCTTTAAAACGGCATTATAGTGTAAAAGATTCTGGTCATATATTACCTGGACATGGTGGAATTTTAGACCGCTTTGACAGCCTTATCTTTGTGCTACCTATTCTTCATTTTTTACAGTTCATCTAAGGAGTCGTTATGAAAAAAATAAGTTTACTTGGAGCAACAGGTTCAATTGGTACCCAAACGCTAGATATAATAAGGTTACATCCCAATCAATTTGAACTTGAAGCCATATCAATTGGAAATAATTTAACATTGGGAAGAGAAATTATACATACATTTAAACCAAAGGTTGTTTCAGTTTTAAACAAAGAAAGCTTGGATGCTCTTCAAAATCAAGTTCCAGAGGGTGTAAAATTAGTTTATGGCGAACGGGGATTAATTGAGGTAGCTGCTAATAATGATGCAGAAGTGGTAGTTAACGCTGTCGTAGGGAGTGTTGGTTTAAAGCCAACACTAAGAGCAATAGAAGAGAAAAAGGCTATTGCTCTTGCTAACAAAGAAACACTTGTTACAGCTGGTCATTTAGTGATGGAAAAAGCAAAAAAAAATAATGTTCCGATTTTACCAGTAGATAGTGAACATTCAGCTATATTTCAATGCCTAAATGGAGAAAATCGAAATTCAATTTATCGATTAGTACTGACAGCATCCGGAGGAAGTTTCCGAAATCAATCACGGCATGAGCTAAAAGATGTAACTATTGAGTCAGCTCTTAATCATCCAAATTGGTCAATGGGTGCAAAGATCACGATTGATTCGGCTACAATGGTTAATAAAGGGCTAGAGGTAATCGAAGCACACTGGTTATTTGATCTGCCATATGAAAAAATTGATGTCGTATTACACAAAGAAAGCATTATACATTCCATGGTAGAGTTTGAAGATACAAGTGTAATCGCCCAATTAGGTTCACCGGATATGAAAGTTCCTATACAGTATGCCTTAACGTACCCTGATAGACTTGCGTTGCCTATTTCAAAAAGGTTAAACTTAATTGATATAGGGAAACTCCACTTTGAAGAGGCTTCATTTGATAGATATCGTGCACTGAAATTTGCTTATACCGCCGGTAAAATTGGTGGTTCAATGACAACAGTCTTAAACGCAGCAAATGAACAAGCTGTACAAATGTTTTTAAATGGAGAAATCGGTTTTCTAGAAATTGAAGATTGTATTGAAACTGCGATGGAGAAACATATTGCTATCAAACAACCTGACTTAGAAACGATCATTGAAATTGATCAAAGTACAAGAAAATTTGTTAGATCATTAAAAGCTTAATATGTCTTCTAAACGTTAATACCTATTTTCACGTAAGACCAAAAAATTAAAAGGTGGTTATGAATTTGAACACGGTAATTGCATTCATCATTATTTTTGGTGCACTCGTCTTTTTTCATGAGCTAGGGCATCTAGTATTTGCAAAAAGGGCTGGAATGCTTTGTCGTGAATTCGCAATAGGTTTTGGTCCAAAAGTTTTTTCTTTTCGTAGAGACGAAACACTATACACAATTCGTTTATTACCATTAGGTGGATTTGTGAGAGTGGCTGGTGAAGATCCGGAACTAGTCGAAATAAAACCTGGCTATAATGTTGGTTTAATTACTGATAAACACGGGCAAGTAACCAAAATTATTGTTAATAATAAATCAAAATTTCCCAATGTTAAAGTAATAGAAGTGGAACGAATTGATTTGGTCCATCAATTGGTTATTTCTGGATATGAAGATAACGATGAAACCTTACAAACATTTAAAGTGCATGATAAAGCAATGCTTGTTGCGGATGATCAAGAAACACAAATTGCCCCTTACAATCGGCAATTTGCTTCAAAATCAATTTCTCAACGTTTTTTTCAAATATTTGCTGGACCAATGATGAATTTTATATTAGCACTTGTTCTTTTAATCATTTTAGGAAGTTTAATTGGAACTCCAATAAAAGAACCTATTTTAGGTGAACTAACAACAGATGGTTCTGCTATTGAATCTGGGCTGAAACAAGGTGACCAAGTAATCTCAATTGAGAATATTGAGGTTTCATCTTGGGATGAAATGGTTGAAATTATTCAAGGCAGTCCTGATCAATCCTTGCATTTTATCGTTAATAGAAATGGTGAAGTATTAGAGTTTGATGTCACACCAAAGGTACGTGAATATGACAACACTGGATTTATTGGCGTATACCCATCTGTCGAAAAAACAGTATTAGGCTCTATTGCATTTGGATTTGAACAAACCTATTTTTGGACTAAGGAAATACTGTTTGGTTTAGGTAAGCTTGTTACTGGTCAATTTTCAATTGATGATTTATCTGGGCCGGTTGGTATTTATAGCTTAACCGATCAAGTTGCTCAGTCTGGAATATACAATTTAATTAGGTGGGCCTCTATTTTAAGTATAAATCTTGGTATCATTAATTTATTGCCGCTTCCAGCTTTAGATGGCGGTCGACTAACATTTATTGCAGTAGAAGCGGTAAGAGGTAAGCCAATTGATCCCCAAAAAGAAGGAATTGTTCATTTTATAGGCTTTGCATTTTTAATGCTTTTAATGATAGTTGTTACATGGAATGATATTCAAAGATATTTTCTATAAGAAGAACAAACTGTTGTACTATCAAGTAACAAGCGCTAAGTCCCTATTACCGTTGCCCACAGGACGCGGGCAACGGTTAGGCAAATTAAAGGGTGCTTGCGCCTTTCTAATTAGTTGGAATTAATATCATATTAAAATTAACAAGCAGTTGTTGTTATAATAAAGAGGTGCGAAACATGAAACAAAGTAAAATGCTAATACCAACATTACGAGATGTACCCGCTGATGCAGATATAAAAAGTCATCAGCTATTGCTTAGAGCTGGCTTTATCCGCCAAAATGCATCAGGTGTATACAGTTTTCTACCATTAGGAAAAAAAGCGTTGCAAAAAGTAGAGTTAATTGTTCGAGAAGAAATGGATGCTATAGGCGGTAGCGAATTGCTAATGCCTGCATTACAACCAGCTGAGCTTTGGCAAGAGACTGGTAGATGGTTTAACTTTGGACCAGAATTGATGAGATTAAGAGATCGACATGATCGTGAATTTGCTCTTGGGGCAACACATGAGGAAGTGATTACCTCACTTGTACGTGATGAGGTAAGTTCTTATAAGAAACTCCCATTAATCCTTTATCAAATTCAAACGAAGTTTCGTGACGAAAAACGACCGCGTTTTGGTTTGCTCAGGGGTCGTGAATTTATAATGAAAGATGCCTATTCTTTTCACGCATCAAAAGATAGTTTGGATGAAGTATATGAGGATATGGTAACAGCATACTCTAATATTTTTAGACGATGTGGATTGAATTTTAGATCTGTAATTGCGGACTCAGGTGCCATGGGTGGTAAAGATACACACGAATTTATGGTTTTATCTGATGTCGGTGAGGATACAATCGCTTTCTCTGATGTGTCTTCGTTTGCAGCTAATATTGAAATGGCACCGGTATTAACAAAATATGAGAAATCTGTAGAGACATTAGATAACTTAGAAAAAATTGAAACCATTAATCAGAAAACTATTGACGAAATCTCTAGTTTCTTAAATATTGCGCCTGAAAAGTGTTTAAAGTCCTTACTATTTAAAATAGATGACGAGAAATATGTATTAGTTATTGTTCGTGGAGATCACGAAGTAAATGATATTAAAGTTAAAAATCTATTGGGTGCTAAAGTTGTAGAACTTGCAACTCCAGAAGAAACACTTGCTATACTTAATTGTGAAATAGGGTCAATTGGTCCTATTGGTCTTGAAAAGAATATCGAAATTATTGCAGACCATGCTGTTGAATTAGTAGTAAATGGCGTGTGTGGAGCGAATCAGTCTAATTACCATTATACTGGGGTCAATGTTGAACGTGACTTTAAAGTCAGTCAATTTGCTGATTTAAGATTTATTCAGGAAGGTGACCCATCTCCAGATGGAGAAGGAACTATTGTTTTCGCAAAAGGTATTGAGGTTGGACACGTATTTAAACTTGGGACGTTCTATAGTGAGTCAATGAAAGCAACTTATCTAGACGAAAATGGTAAATCACAGCCGATGATCATGGGGTGTTATGGAATAGGTGTGTCAAGAACTCTTGCTTCGGTTGTAGAGCAACATCATGACGATAAAGGTATTGTATGGCCGGTTGCAATTACTCCATATCATGTGCATCTTATTCCTATAAATATGAAAACTGAGGAACAAAAAGAACTTGCAGATAAAATTTATGATCAGCTTCAAAATGATTCCATTTCAGTTCTTTATGATGATCGCCAAGAACGCCCAGGGGTAAAATTTGCGGATTCAGATTTATTAGGTTTTCCAATAAGGGTGACTGTGGGGAAACGAGCAGCAGAAGGGATTGTTGAATTAAAGCTTCGAAAATCGGGAGATGTAGAGGAAGTACATGTTGACAATCTAACGGCTATTATTAAAGAGAAGTTAAATAATTATTAAAGAGACCCAACGTAAGGTACCTCCGATATACTATAGAGGTACCTTCGTTATTGAAAGAATTAAATTTTTACTTTTATACTATTCGGGTTGCGCTTTTCTAAGACATCATAAACCGATGCATGAGGCGCTTTTGCTCTTCAAATAGCCTCTAGGTAAAGGGGGAGAACCAGTTATGATCGAGGATATAGAGATTAGAAAAGAAAGATTTAAACTTCTGCTAGAACAGATTGCACTTCCAGAGAATCTGCAACAAACATACTTTCAAGATGCTTTGATTCAGAAAGTTACCATTGAAAAGGCTACAAAATCTTGGCATTTTATGTTTGGATTAGAAACCTTTTTGCCGTTCGATGCTTTTTTAGTGTTTAAATCACATTTAGTTGATGCTTTTCAGCAAATCGCAAATGTAAGCTTTTCAATTACAACGAAGACCTCTGTTGTTTCTGAGCAGAATTTACAAGAATACTGGCCATATTTTACGCAGCAACTTGAAGGTGTGTCACCATCATTACTATCCTTACTAAAGGAACAAGTTCCAAGACTTGAAGGAAACAAGCTAATAATACAGGTGAGAAATGAGCCGGAAGGTATAGCAATAAAAAAGAAATATGCACCAACTTTTGTAGGAATATTCCAATCATATGGCTTTCCAATGCTTACTTTAGAAACGGAAATAGTTCAATCAGAAGAAGAGTTTAAGCAATTTGTTGAGCAAAAAGAACAAGAGGACCGAACAAAAATGATGGCAGCACTTGTAGCACAAGAGGAAAAGCAAACAACTACAAATGATGCACCTGTACTAGAGGGGCCATTAACAATTGGCTACACGATCAAAGATGAACCAGTTCCAATCTCCACCATACATGATGAGGAACGACGTATCACAATTCAAGGTTATGTGTTTAGCAGCGAAGTGCGAGAGTTGCGGAGCGGACGTTCAATCTTAACATTCAAAATAACCGATTATACAGATTCACTAATGATTAAAATCTTTTCTCGCGATAAAGATGATGTCGCTTTGTTACAGGCAGTTAAAAAAGGCATGTGGGTTAAGGTGCGCGGTGGAATTCAAAACGATACCTTTGTACGTGACTTAGTCATGATGGCTCAGGATATTAATGAAATCAAGCCACAAGAGCGAATAGATACCGAGACTGAAAAGCGGATCGAACTTCATCTTCATACGCCGATGAGTCAAATGGATGCCGTGACATCGGTTTCCAAGCTAATTGAACAAGCTAAAAAGTGGGGACATGAAGCGATTGCAGTAACAGATCATGCAGTTGTGCAGTCTTTTCCAGAGGCTTATTCGGCTGGTAAGAAACACGGTGTTAAAATCTTATACGGACTGGAAGCAAACCTTGTAGATGACGGAGTACCAATAGCGTATAACCCTACCCATCGAGCTTTAAATGATGAAACCTATATTGTTTTTGACGTGGAAACAACCGG
The DNA here is from genome assembly GCF_900240995.1 of Bacillus sp. Marseille-P3661. Taxonomy (NCBI): domain Bacteria; kingdom Bacillati; phylum Bacillota; class Bacilli; order Caryophanales; family Bacillaceae; genus Bacillus; species Bacillus sp. Marseille-P3661. Next base: position 115,457 of record NZ_LT965954.1, on the reverse strand, counting down.
TTTATCGGCAGTATACGATACGATTATTGAACTTGCTGCAGTAAAGGTTAAAGGCGGAGAAATTATTGATCGCTTTGAAGCTTTTGCAAATCCACATCACCCACTTTCAGCAACTATTATCGAGTTAACACATATAACAGACGACATGTTAAAAGATGCTCCTGATGTTGATGTTGTTTTAAAGCAGTTTAAAGAATGGATTGGAAACGATACTTTAGTTGCTCATAATGCTAGTTTCGATATGGGCTTTTTAAATGTTGGCTTTCAAAAGATAGGTATTGAAAAAGCTACAAATCCAGTAATTGATACGTTAGAACTTGGACGATTTTTATATCCTGACTTAAAAAATCATCGTCTAAATACTTTATGTAAACGACTAGATATTGAATTAACTCAACATCATCGAGCGATCTATGATGCTGAAGCGACCGGCTTTTTATTAGTTAAAATGTTGAAGGAATGTGAAGAAAAGGGCATTACTTTCCATGATGAGTTAAATGAAAATATGGGTCAATCGGATGCTTATAAACGATCACGACCATCTCATTGTATTATATTGGCAAAAAATGAGGTTGGACTAAAAAATTTGTTTAAACTTGTTTCTTTATCACATGTAGAATATTTTTATCGAGTTCCACGGATTCCAAGATCGGTATTAGTAAAACATCGAGAGGGATTAATAGTTGGATCAGGCTGTGATAAAGGAGAAGTTTTTGAAGCAATGATGCAAAAATCTAAAGAGGAAGCAGAAGAAGTAGCCGAATTTTATGATTATCTAGAAATACAGCCTCCTTCCAATTACCAACATCTAATTGAAAAGGAAATGATTCAAAATAAGGATGCATTGCATGAAATTATTTCCAATATCGTTAAGCTCGGAGAAAAACTTAACAAGCCGGTTGTTGCTACAGGAAACGTTCATTATCTAAATGAAGTCGACCATATTTATCGCCAAATATTAATAAAATCTCAAGCTGGAAACCCATTAAGTAAGCAAACTCTCCCGATGGTTCATTTCAAAACGACAAATGAAATGTTAAATGATTTTGCATTCTTAGGTCACGAAAAGGCAAAAGAAGTTGTTGTAACCAATACAAAGTTAATTTCTGATCAATTAGATGCGATTAAACCGATTAAGGATGACCTATATACTCCTAAAATTGAGGGTGCAGAAGATGAAATGAGAGAAATGAGCTATAGTATGGCTCGGAAAATCTATGGGGATTCCTTACCAGAAATTGTTGAAGCACGTCTTGAGAAGGAATTAAAAAGCATTATCGGTCATGGGTTTGCCGTTATTTACCTCATTTCTCATAAACTAGTGAAAAAGTCACTGAATGATGGGTACTTAGTGGGATCGCGTGGTTCTGTCGGGTCTTCATTTGTTGCAACAATGACAGAAATTACAGAGGTTAATCCATTACCTCCACATTATGTATGTCCTAAATGCAAACATTCAGAGTTTTTTAACGATGGTTCTGTTGGATCGGGATTTGATTTACCTGATAAAAACTGTCCACAATGTGGAGCCGATTATAAAAAAGATGGACATGATATTCCTTTCGAAACGTTTCTAGGATTTAAAGGTGATAAAGTACCTGATATTGACTTGAACTTCTCTGGAGAGTATCAGCCGCGGGCGCATAATTATACAAAAGTATTGTTTGGTGAAGATTATGTCTATCGTGCAGGGACAATTGGAACGGTTGCTGATAAGACGGCGTTTGGCTATGTTAAAGGCTATGCGTCAGATCATAATCTTACAATCAGAGGAGCTGAAGTAGAGCGATTAGCCACCGGTTGTACAGGAGTAAAACGAACAACAGGACAGCATCCTGGTGGGATTATTGTAGTACCAGATTATATGGATATCTATGATTTTTCGCCTATTCAATATCCTGCTGATGCTAGTGATTCAGAATGGAAAACTACGCATTTTGATTTCCATTCTATTCATGATAATTTGCTTAAGCTTGATATTCTGGGGCACGATGACCCGACAGTGATAAGGATGCTTCAAGACCTTAGCGGTATAGATCCTAAAACGATACCAACGGATGATCAAGAAGTAATGAAAATCTTTGCTGGTCCTGAAGTACTTGGTGTTACTGAAGAACAAATAATGTGTAAGACAGGTACTTTGGGTATACCTGAATTTGGTACACGCTTTGTTCGCCAAATGCTCGAAGATACAAAACCAAGTACATTTTCCGAACTTGTACAGATCTCAGGACTGTCTCACGGAACTGATGTATGGCTTAATAATGCCAATGAATTAATTCACAATGGTACTTGTACATTAAGTGAAGTGATAGGATGTCGTGATGATATTATGGTCTATTTAATTTATAAAGGATTAGACCCATCTTTAGCTTTTAAAATTATGGAATCTGTTCGTAAAGGAAAAGGACTTCAGGATGAGTGGATTGAGGAAATGAAAAAGAACAATGTACCAGATTGGTATATTGGTTCATGCTTAAAAATAAAATATATGTTCCCGAAAGCACATGCTGCTGCGTACGTATTAATGGCAGTTAGAATTGCCTATTTTAAGGTGCATTTTCCAATATTATTCTACGCTGCTTACTTCACGGTACGTGCTGACGATTTTGATATTGAAGCTATGATTAAAGGCTCTAATTCGATTAAGAATCGCATTGAGGAAATTAATAATAAAGGTCTAGATGCATCAACAAAAGAGAAGAACTTGTTAACAGTATTAGAGATTTCGCTTGAAATGTGTGAACGAGGATTCTCTTTCCAGAAGATTGATTTATATCGTTCTAGTGCATCTGAATTTCTTGTTGAAGGGAATACATTAATTCCTCCATTTAATTCAATACCAGGTCTTGGTACCAATGCGGCCCTTAATATTGTGAAAGCCCGTGAAGACGGTGAATTCTTATCGAAGGAAGATTTACAACAACGTAGTAAAATTTCAAAAACAGTGCTTGAATATCTTGAAAATCAAGGGTGTCTAGAAGGATTACCTGATCAAAATCAGCTCTCACTTTTTTAGGAGCACTCGCACTTGTTGCATAAAATTGTTGATTATGGTATATTTCTTATTGACAATACTAAAAATATTGGTAAATGATAAAGAGTGGGCTCAAAACCCACTCTTTCGTTTTCGTGTTTATAGTCTTCCTTTGTAACAGCACTAATTTTTCTTTAAAGTCCCTGCTTATATTAGCAGGGAATTTTATATCATTCATAGACTAAGCATGTTCTTTCTTACTACATAATCGATATAAATTGCCTGTCAAACTAATGTGTGCAGCGAGGTATTTTACTCTTTTTTAAGGAGGTATATATGAGTAATAAAGTAGTTGATGTAACAGAGGAATTAGTACAACCAATTCTTGCTGAAATGAATTTAGAATTAGTGGATATTGAATTTGTTAAGGAAGGGAAAAACTGGTACCTTAGAGTTTTTATTGATTCGGACAAAGGCATTGATATCGAAGAATGTGGCAAAGTTAGTGAAAAGTTAAGTGAGAAGCTGGATGAAACTGACCCAATTACTTACCCATATTTTTTAGAGGTTTCATCACCAGGTGCTGAGCGTCCATTAAAAAAGAAAGAGGATGTAAAAAAATCTATTGGTAAACAAGTACATGTAAAGACTTACGAACCGATTAATGGTGAGAAGGTATTTGAAGGAAAGATACTCGACTTTGATGGTGAAACGCTCACATTAGAAGTGCTTATCAAAACAAGAAAAAAACAAGTTGAAATTCCTTATGAAAAAGTTGCTAGTGCTCGACTAGCTGTTACCTTCCACTAAAGGATTGATTATTAAAAGGGGAGAAAACAATGAGTAGTGAATTGCTAGATGCTTTAATATTGCTTGAAAAAGAAAAGGGTATTAGTAAAGATGTTCTTCTCGAAGCAATTGAAGCAGCATTAATTTCAGCATATAAACGAAACTTTAACTCAGCACAAAATGTGCGTGTTGATATTAATCAAGAAACTGGAACAATGCGTGTTTATGCAAGAAAGGAAGTAGTCGAGGAAGTTTTTGATCCTCGCCTTGAGATCTCACACGAGGAAGCAAAGAAAATCAATCCGAATTATGAGATTGAAGATGTTATCGAAATAGAGGTTACACCAAAAGATTTTGGTCGCATCGCTGCACAAACTGCGAAACAAGTAGTGACACAAAGAGTTAGGGAAGCCGAAAGAGGAGTCATTTACTCAGAATATATCGACCGTGAAGAAGATATTATGACAGGAATTGTTCAGAGACAAGATAGCCGCTTTATATATGTTAATCTTGGGAAAATTGAAGCGATCCTTCCTGTAAGTGAGCAAATGCCTAATGAACAGTATAAACCGCATGATCGAATTAAAGTATTTATTACTAAGGTAGAAAAAACAACAAAAGGGCCGCAAATTTTTGTATCAAGAACACATCCAGGTCTCCTAAAACGTCTATTTGAAATTGAAGTACCTGAAATATATGATGGCACTGTTGAGATCAAATCGGTAGCTCGTGAAGCGGGTGATCGCTCAAAGATTGCTGTTCATTCAGAAAACCCTGAGGTTGATCCAGTTGGATCTTGTGTGGGTCAAAAAGGTCAACGTGTTCAGGCTATTGTTACAGAATTAAAGGGCGAAAAAATTGATATTGTACGTTGGTCAAAAGACCCAGTCGAATATGTAGCTAACTCTTTAAGTCCTTCTCAAGTTGTCAAAGTTCTGGTCGATGAGGATGAAAAGGCTACGACAGTAGTTGTACCAGATTACCAATTATCTTTGGCGATTGGGAAACGCGGTCAAAACGCACGCTTAGCAGCTAAGCTCACAGGCTGGAAAATTGATATTAAGAGTCAATCGGAAGCAGAGGAACAGGGTATTTTAACTCAAGATGATTCTTATGGAGAAGAAGCAAACTCTGATGCTGACTACGATACTTATGTTGATCACGAAGAGATCGATATTTCAAGTGATACTGAAGAGGAAAATATAGAGTAGAGGTGAGACCGGATGAAGAGTCGAAAAGTTCCTTTGCGAAAATGTATTGCAAGTCAAGAAATGAAACCGAAACGCGAACTCATTCGAATTGTCCGCTCTAAAGAAGGTGAAATCTCTATTGATCTTACAGGAAAGAAGTCAGGTAGAGGTGCTTATTTAAGTAAGGATACTGATTGTATTATCACAGCAAAGAAGAAGAATATACTTCAACATCATTTAGGTGTTAATGTTGATGAATCCATTTATGATGAAATACTTCAACTGATCGAAAAGGAGAAGGAATAATTGAATCAGGAACGATGGATGTCATTATTAGGCCTTAGCAATCGAGCAAGTCAACTAACTTCGGGTGAAGAATTAGTTTTAAAGGAAATTCGAAGTGGTCGTGCAAAATTAGTGATTCTTTCTTCGGATGCATCAAAGAATACAACTAAAAAAATTTCAGACAAATGTCTATTCTATAATGTTCCTTTAAAAAAAGTAAAAGACAGGTTTATCCTTGGTCAAGCTATTGGTAAAGAAGCACGGGTAGTCGTTGCAATTTTAGAAAATGGATTCGCGAAGAAATTAGTGGAGTTGCTCGATTAATTTTCTTGGGGGTGAACGTATGAGCAAAATGCGTGTATATGAATATGCAAAACAACATAATAAATCAAGTAAAGAAATTATTACAAAATTAACAGACCACAACATAGAGGTAGCCAATCATATGTCAATGATCGATGAAGAAGCAATTAAAATACTAGATAACTTATACAATAATGATCAGTCAAAAGCTACGGTTCAAAAAAGTGACCAAGAACCAGATGAAATAGATGAAGTAATTGTAGAAGATTACAAGTATGATGATAAGAAAAAAAGTGTAATTAAAAAAGCAAAACCTAAACAGGATAAAGAAAAGGTGAGCGAAAAAGTTAATATCAAGCAAAAGCCAAAGAATAATAAGAAAAGTTTCAATCAACCCAATCAACCTAATCAGCAGGCACATAAAAAAGAAGAATCACCAAGTGTTATTAAATATGAGGGTTCGCTTACTGTAGGAGAACTTGCAAAAAAGTTAGGAAAAGAACCTTCAGAAATAATTAAAAAGCTAATGATGTTAGGTGTCATGGCAACGATTAATCAGGATTTAGATGATGATTCAATTGAACTAATAGCATCAGAATATGGTATTACTGCTGAAAAAGAAATTGTTTTAGAAATGACCGATTTTGATAACTATGCTGTTGAAGATCAGCCTGAGGATCTTGTTGAGCGTCCTTCTGTAGTTACAATTATGGGCCACGTTGACCATGGTAAAACAACCTTATTAGACTCGATTCGTCATGCAAAGGTTGCAGCGGGTGAAGCTGGTGGTATTACACAACATATTGGCGCTTATCAAGTTGAAGCTGGTGGCAAGAAGATTACTTTCCTTGATACACCTGGTCACGAAGCGTTTACAACAATGCGGGCTCGCGGAGCAAGTGTAACTGATATTACGATTCTAGTTGTTGCAGCAGATGATGGTGTAATGCCTCAAACAAGAGAAGCGATCAACCATGCAAAAGCTGCAGGAGTACCAATTATTGTCGCTGTTAATAAAATGGATAAAGAAGGAGCAAATCCTGATCGCGTTATGCAAGAATTAACAGAATATAATCTCATCCCTGAAGCGTGGGGCGGAGACACTATTTTCGTTATGCTTTCTGCATTAAAAGGTGAAGGAATTGATGAACTTTTAGAGATGATCCTTCTTGTAACTGAAGTGGAAGAGCTTAAAGCAAATCCAAATCGGTTAGCAGTTGGAACTGTAATTGAAGCAAATTTAGATAAAGGTAGAGGGCCTGTTGCAACGCTGCTTGTTCAGAATGGAACACTTAAAATAGGTGACCCAATCGTAGTGGGTAATTCATTTGGTCGCGTTCGTGCGATGGTTAACGACTTAGGTCGCCGTGTTAAAGTTGCACCGCCATCTACACCAGTGGAAATCACAGGTTTGAACGAAGTTCCACATGCTGGTGATCGTTTTGTTGTTTTTGAGGATGAGAAGAAAGCTCGCCAAGTGGGGGAAGCTCGTGCACAAAAGCAGCTTGAAGAACAACGCGGTGAGAAAACGAAAGTCAGTCTTGAAGATTTATTTGAACAAATTAAACAAGGTGAGATGAAAGAAATTAATCTCATTATTAAAGCTGATGTACATGGTTCTGCTGAAGCATTAGCCGGTTCATTACAAAAGATTGACGTTGAGGGTGTCAAAGTTAAGATTATTCACTCTGGTGTTGGTGCAATCACAGAATCTGATATTATTTTAGCATCCGCATCTAATGCTATTGTTATTGGTTTTAACGTTCGTCCTGACGTTAACGCTAAAAATACAGCTGAGAGAGAAAATGTTGATATTCGTTTACACCGTATTATTTACAAGGTAATCGAAGAAATTGAAGCTGCAATGCAAGGTATGCTTGATCCTGAATTTGAGGAAAAAGTAATCGGTCAAGTTGAAGTACGTGAAACATTCAAAGTATCAAAAGTTGGAACAATTGCTGGTTGTTATGTAACAGACGGGAAAATTACTCGTGATGCTGGAATTCGCCTTGTCCGTGATGGCGTTGTAATATTTGAAGGTGCAGTGGATACATTAAAACGTTTCAAGGATGATGCAAAAGAAGTATCGCAAGGCTATGAATGTGGTATGACCATTAAAAACTTTAATGATATTAAAGAAGGAGACATCATAGAAGCATATGTAATGCAAGAAGTTGAACGTAAAAAATGATAGGCCTTGCTCAATGTGAATGCATAATCTATGACTGTGGGTCACTAAAAGAAAAAAGAGCTGTTTTACAGCGTATTATTACAAGATTGAGGCAAAAATATAATATATCTGTTGCTGAAACAGATTTTCAGGATTTATGGCAGCGTACAGAAATAACGATTGTAGCTGTATCTTCATCCAAGGTTGCAACAGAGAGAGAGTTAGATCGAGCCTTGAAGATGATTGATTCTTTTCCAGAAATTGAACGATCAGTAACATCGTTAGATTGGTATTAAAGTCGAGGTGATCTACATGAGTAATATTCGCTCAACTAGAGTGGGTGAACTAATGAAGAAGGAATTAAGTGATATAATTGGGCGCAAAATTAAAGATCCTCGTATCGGTTTTGTTACTGTAACTGATGTTCAGGTAACAGGTGACTTACAACAATCGAAAGTATATATAACGGTTCTTGGTGATGATGAACAAAAGCAAAATACATTGAAAGCTCTTGCGAAAGCCAATGGTTTTATTCGATCTGAAATCGGAAAAAGAATCCGTTTAAGAAAGACGCCTGAAATAACATTTGAATTTGACGAATCGATTGAGTATGGCAATCGAATCGAAACTTTACTTGAGCAACTGCACAATAAGCACGACGAGTAAATTTGAGGATAGACAACAGTCTATCCTTTTTTTAAGATATGGCGGGTTTAGCCAGTGCTTGCCTGTCGGGGGAGAGCCAGGATGGCGAGGATTTTCCCATTGCCCACAGGACGTGGGCAGCACTTAGGGAAAATACAGGCGCTTACGCATTTCTATTGTCCAGCTACAGCGCCTAGCCCCTCGGGGTCAAAGACGCACAGGATGTGCTAATACCGGCGTTGCCACAGGACGTGGCGGTTTTAGCCGGTATAACCTTCCTCCTCGTGAAGTCTTACGACTTCTTCGTCGGAAGAACACGACGCACAGGACGTGCTAGTACTGGCGTTGCCACAGGATGTGGCGGGTTTAGCCAGTGCTTGCCTGTCGGGGGAGAGCCAGGATGGCGAGGATTTTCCCGTTGCCCACAGGACGTAGGCAGCACTTAGGGAAAATACAGGCGCTTACGCATTTCTATTGTCCAGCTACAGCGCCTAGCCCCTCGGGGTCAAATAACCTTCCTCCTCGTGAAGTCTTACGACTTCTTCGTCGGAAGAACACGACGCACAGGACGTGCTAGTACTGGCGTTGCCACAGGATGTGGCGGTTTTAGCCAGTGCTTGCCTGTCGGGGCTGACCAAGGCGCTTACGCATTTCTGAAAGGAGGGATAGCAATGGATGGTATTATTCCTTTATGGAAACCAAAGGGATTAACCTCGCATGACTGCGTTTTTAAGATTAGAAAACTTTTAAAAACAAAAAAAGTAGGACATACAGGTACTCTTGATCCAGATGTCGATGGTGTGTTGCCGATATGTATCGGGAAAGCAACAAAAGTAGTTGAATACTTAACAGATGCCCCTAAAGCGTATCAAGGTGAGGTTACGATTGGGGTGAGTACAACCACTGAGGATGCATCTGGTGAAACAGTAGAAGAAAAAGAAATCGATGGTGTGATATTAATCGATGAATTACTAAATGTTCTCCAAACGTTTACAGGAGATATTAAGCAAATTCCACCCATGTATTCTGCTGTGAAAATTAATGGAAAACGACTTTATGAATACGCTCGCCAAGGGCAAATAATAGATAGACCCGAAAGACATGTACATATATATGAATTGAAATTGCTGGATCATCCTGAGGTTTTAGATAAGAGCCATAATACTTTTCGTTTTTATGTAAAGTGCAGCAAAGGGACTTATGTTAGAACGTTGGCAGTAGATATTGGAAAACAGCTGGGTTACCCAGCTCATATGTCTCAGCTTACAAGGGTTGCGGCAGGTAGTTTTTCTACAGATGATTGTTTGACCTTTGAAGATATTGAAAAGCATATAGAACGTGGAGATTTACAGCTATTACCACTAGAAAGAGGTATTTCAGATTTGACGAAATTTGAAATTAATGAAAAACTAGAGTTGCAGGTTAAAAACGGGCAAGTTCTTCCGATTCCCGAAAAACTTAAGAATATGAATCGACTTGCGCTTTATAATGTAAAAAGTGAATGTGTAGCTATTTATACACCGCATCCAACTAAAATTGGCTTTATGAAACCTGAAAAGGTCTTGAGAAATGATTGAAGTAAGTCTACGCACTAAAGTAGGTGAAAAAATATGAAAGTTGTTCATTTGGCACACCCTCATTCCCTAAATATAAAGGAACTTCCTAACACTGTAGTGGCTTTGGGATATTTTGACGGAGTACATCTTGGACATCGTAAGGTAATCAAAACCGCTATAGAAAAGGCTAAAGAATACGGTTATAAAAGCGCTGTAATGACTTTTTATCCACATCCTTCAGTGATATTAAGGAAAAGCACCGAACATGCAGAGTGTATTACCTCTATCCACGATAAGGAACAAGAAATAAGTAAACTTGGTATTGATATACTTTATATAGTTGAATTTAGTCCTACGTTTGCAGAGTTATTACCACAACAATTTGTAGATCAATATATCATTGGTCTAAATGTAAAACATGTCGTGGCTGGGTTTGATTACACATATGGCAGATTAGGAAAAGGTACAATGGAAACATTGCCATTTCATTCAAGAAAACAGTTCACACAGACTATAGTCGATAAAGTAGTGGACAATGACATAAAAATAAGCTCCACTTTAATTAGGGACTTGATCAAAAACGGCGAAGTTAGTCGATTAAAATACTATCTGTGCAGATATTACCAAATGGTCGGAACAGTTATTGATGGTGAGAAAAGAGGGAGAACTATAGGTTTTCCTACTGCTAATATAGAACTTGCCTCGAATTATATTTTGCCACCTACTGGTGTATATGCTGTCAAAATTTTAGTGAAGAAAAATTGGTATAATGGGGTATTAAATATTGGCTATAAACCAACGTTTCATGATAAATCCCCTGAAAAACCATCAATTGAAATTCATATTTTTAGTTTTAATGAATTCATATATGGTGAAGATATTGTGTTGGAATGGCATTTGCGCTTAAGAGCAGAACAAAAATTTCAATCTGTGCAAGAATTGATTGCTCAAATTGAACGGGATAAGCAAGAAGCGCTACATTATTTTGAGGAAAGTCGGATTAAAAACTTGCAAATTGATTAAAATAGTAGTATTCTAATAAACGTATGAAGTTATGAACCGTTACTTGGCGTTGCGATTCACCAACGCGTGCTCAGTAATTGGGGATATCGAAAAGAGGAGGTGAATAGGATGGCTATCACACAAGAGCGTAAGCAAGAACTTATCAGTGAGTACAAAACTCATGAAAGCGATACTGGATCTCCAGAAGTTCAAATTGCTGTCCTAACAGAGGAAATTAACAATCTTAATGATCATTTACGTGTTCATAAGAAGGATCACCATTCACGTCGTGGTCTATTAAAGATGGTAGGTAAGCGTCGTAATTTACTTAACTATCTTCGTAACAAAGACGTTACACGTTACCGTGATTTAATTCAAAAGCTTGGATTACGTAGATAGTATTAACAAAAAGCGGGATATTTCCCGCTTTTTTGTTAGCATTAAGTTAATTCCAATTGAGGGATTTTTTTCCTCCACGGTTATATTATCATTTCGGACATTTTATGGGCAGTAAATCTCACTGAATCCCTTGAAAAACTTATAGTAGGGGATTACTGTCTGTTAATATGGGATAAAATATTTACATAAAATTTAGGTTATAATAATAATAGTGATTTTTGCATTTGAGAGGAGTTTGCGATACATGGATCAAAACAAACAAACCTTCTCCATGGATTGGGCAGGCCGAACGCTGACAGTAGAAATTGGCCAGCTTGCGAAACAAGCCAACGGCGCATGCTTAATTCGATATGGAGAAACTGCAGTATTATCTACTGCAACTGCATCAAAGGAACCAAAAAACTTGAGTTTCTTTCCGCTGACAGTTAACTATGAAGAGCGTTTATATGCTGTCGGAAAAATCCCTGGAGGATTCATTAAACGGGAAGGGCGTCCAAGTGAAAAAGCAATACTTGCAAGCCGCTTAATCGACAGACCAATTCGTCCACTATTTGCTGATGGATTTAGAAATGAAGTTCAGGTAATTAGTATTGTGATGAGTGTTGATCAAAACTGCTCTTCGGAAATGGCAGCTATGTTCGGGTCATCATTAGCACTTTCAGTTTCTGATATACCGTTTGAAGGACCTATCGCAGGTGTTACAGTTGGACGAGTAGATAATAATTTTATTATCAATCCAACGGTTGAACAACTAGAAAAAAGTGATATTCACCTAGTTGTGGCAGGTACCAAAGACGCGATCAACATGGTTGAAGCTGGAGCTGATGAAGTACCTGAAGAAACTATGCTTGAAGCAATTATGTTTGGTCATGAAGAAATTAAAAAGCTAATCGCTTTCCAAGAGGAAATTGCAAAAGCTATCGGTAAGGAAAAGATGGAAGTTCAGTTGTATGAATTAGATGCGAACCTAGAGTCTGAAGTTCGCCAAATGGCTGAAGATGCTATTAAAAAGGCTGTACAAGTTGCTGAAAAACACGCTCGTGAAGACGCGATTAATGAAGTTAAAAAACATGTTTCAGAAAGCTATGAGACACGTGAAGATCTTCCAGAAGAAATTTTAGGACAAGTTAGCGAAGTAATGAATAAACTTGTAAAAGAAGAGGTTCGTCGTTTAATTACAAAAGAAAAAATCCGTCCAGATGGACGTCAAATTGACGAAATTCGTCCGTTATCGTCAGAGGTTGGATTACTTCCAAGAACGCATGGTTCTGGTTTATTCACACGTGGACAAACTCAAGCTTTAAGTATTTGTACACTCGGAGCATTAGGGGATGTTCAAATTTTAGATGGATTAGGAATTGAGGAATCAAAGCGTTTTATGCATCATTATAATTTCCCACAATTCAGTGTAGGTGAAACAGGCCCTATAAGAGGACCAGGCCGTCGTGAAATTGGGCATGGTGCACTAGGTGAGCGTGCGTTAGAACCTGTTATACCTTCAGAAACTGATTTCCCTTATACAGTACGTCTAGTATCTGAAGTATTGGAATCAAATGGTTCAACCTCACAAGCGAGTATTTGTGCAAGTACGTTGGCTATGATGGATGCAGGTGTGCCGATTAAAGCACCAGTAGCAGGAATAGCAATGGGACTTGTAAAATCAGGCGAGGACTACACTGTTTTAACTGATATTCAAGGTATGGAAGATCATCTGGGTGATATGGACTTTAAGGTTGCCGGAACGAGCAAAGGTGTAACAGCTTTACAAATGGATATTAAAATTGAAGGTTTATCTCGCGAAATCCTAGAAGAAGCGTTACAACAAGCAAAGAAAGGTCGTATGCAAATTTTAGAACATATGTTAGAAACAATATCCACTCCAAGAGAGCAATTGTCAACATATGCTCCTAAAATCTTAACTATGGCAATTAAGCCAGATAAGATCCGTGATGTCATTGGCCCAAGTGGAAAACAAATTAATAAAATAATTGAAGAAACTGGGGTTAAGATTGATATTGAACAGGATGGAACGATCTTTATTGCTTCTCCTGACATGGCGATGAATGAAAAGGCAAAGAAGATTATCGAAGACATCGTTCGTGAAGTAGAAGTTGGCCAAATGTATCTTGGTAAAGTAAAAAGAATAGAGAAATTTGGTGCCTTTGTTGAAATTTTCCAAGGTAAAGATGGCTTAGTTCATATATCTGAATTGGCAGAAGAACGTGTTGGCAAAGTAGAAGATGTTGTTGCTATTGGTGATGAATTGCTAGTAAAGGTTATGGATATAGATAAGCAAGGAAGAGTCAATCTCTCCAGAAAAGCAGTTCTAAAAGAACAAAAGGAAAAACAAGAACAAAAGTAGGAGCTGATTAAAATCAATCAGCTTCTTTTTTATTCCAGGAAAAAGGCTCATATTGCTGTAAACAAGTCCATCACCTAGCCTTCCTTCAGACAAACATATTTTATCTTGTTCTATCTTGTCCTAGGTCTTCATAATTTTTTAAAAGAAGGGGGAAGGTAGGAATGAATAGACTCGCTATTCAGCTTATTGGTTTTTCAATCATTCTGATTATTACATTCGGTGTAATGCAAAATCCGTATACAACGGATTACGTTAAAAGTTTAAGGGAATCAACAGCCGTTACGGTTGCAAAACAGGAGGATCCTCTTTTTCAGGAAATAGTTTCAAAGGCAAAGGAATTTGAGATTGCTCCCAAGGACGCGCAAATACATACGGTATGGAAAGCGATGCCGGGATTAAATGGATTAAAAGTTAATATTGAACAATCGTATAATAGAATGAAAAATGATGGAGAATTTAATCCAAACAAATTGGTATTTGAGCAGATTCCGCCGAAGGTTACATTAAAGGATCTTCCACCAGCACCGATTTATCGGGGACATCCTGAAAAACAAGCGGTAAGTTTTTTAATTAATGTAGCATGGGGGAATGAATATATTCCAAGTATGTTAAAAACATTGGAAAAACATAAGGTAAAGGCGACGTTCTTTTTGGAGGGACAATGGGTAAAAAAATATCCAGACTTAGCAAAAATGATTATAGATGCAGGGCATGAGATTGGTAATCATGCTTATAGTCATCCTAATATGGAGAACCTATCTCCGGCTTCAATCCGTGAAGAGATAACAAAAACAAATGAAATTATTAAAGCTACAATTGGTGAAACTCCAAAGTGGTTTGGGCCGCCTAGCGGTAGTTATAAAGAAGAGGTAGTTAAAATTACGGAAGAAGAGAAAATGAAATTAGTAATGTGGACTGTAGATACAGTTGATTGGAAAAATCCTGAACCGAATAGTATGGTTGCAAGAGTACTGGGAAAAGTGACACCAGGATCTATGATATTAATGCATCCAACCGCTTCTACTGAAAAGGGCTTGGAAAATTTAATTGTAGGTATTAAAGAAAAAGAATACCAAATTACAAATGTGTCTACATTATTAAGTGAAGAGAGAGTTAAAATAGGAATAAAATAGAGATGTTTGAAAAAGGTGACAGTTTTTTCTAATATTGGTATCATGAGTTATAGTATTTTCGATCAATAGGAGGATGCAATTTGATAAATAAATATACGTGCCAAAATGGTGTAAGAGTGGTCCTAGAAAATATTCCAACAGTTCGATCTGTCGCAATTGGTGTTTGGATAGGTGCGGGTTCACGAAACGAAGATGTGAATAATAATGGGATTTCTCACTTTTTAGAGCATATGTTTTTTAAAGGTACAAAAACACGTAGTGCAAAAGAAATTGCTGAAAGCTTTGACAGTATTGGTGGTCAAGTAAATGCCTTTACTTCAAAAGAGTATACTTGTTATTATGCAAAGGTCTTAGATGAACACTCTGATTATGCCCTTGAGGTTTTAGCAGATATGTTCTTTAATTCAACATTTGATGAAACTGAACTTAAAAAGGAAAAAAATGTTGTGTATGAAGAAATTAAAATGTATGAAGATACACCTGACGATATTGTCCATGATATTTTAAGTAAGGCAACATACGGTGAACACGCACTAGCTTATCCAATATTAGGAACAGAGGAAACATTAGCAACGTTTACGGGCGATTCATTAAGACAATACATGGATCAATACTATACACCAGATAATGTGGTAATTTCGATTGCAGGGAATATCGATGACACATTTATTAAAAAAGTAGAACAATATTTTGGCAACTATCAATCAAGTTATACACGTCCGGAATATAAGGTTCCGGCTATTCTAGACCAAAAATTGGCTAGGAAAAAGGAAACAGAGCAAGCGCATCTTTGTATGGGATTTAATGGATTACAAATTGGTCATGAAGATAGTTATTCATTAGTCGTTTTAAATAATGTCTTGGGTGGTAGTATGTCAAGCCGCTTGTTCCAAGATGTTCGCGAACAACGTGGTTTAGCATATTCAATCTTCAGTTATCATTCTGCTTACTTAGATAACGGTTTGTTAACGATTTATGGAGGAACTGGCAGTAATCAATTAGACATGTTATTTGAGACAATTCAACAAACATTGGCTACCTTAAAAAAAGAGGGAATTACTGAGAAGGAATTACTTAATAGTAAAGAACAGCTAAAGGGTAGTTTGATGCTAAGTTTAGAAAGTACCAATAGTCGAATGAGCCGAAATGGAAAAAATGAATTATTATTAAAGAAACATCGTTCCTTAGATGAAATTTTAGAAAGTATATCAAAGGTTACGTTGGAAAAAGTAAATGATCTATCGACAGCTATTTTTACAGACCATTATTCTGTAGCATTAATTAGCCCGGCTGGTGAATTGCCTAAATCTTAACAAGATTTATAAATACTTACTTCGATTAGAGGTAGGTATTTTTTTATTATACAGGCATAAACATTAAGTAAAGTCTAGAGAGTGTGACTTCTTTCGAGGAGGTTTATTAATAATGAGACTGAGCGAAATTAATGGGAAGGAAATAATTGATTTAGAAAAAGGTGAACGAATGGGCGTATTGGGTCAAGCAGATCTAGAAATCGATGAGCAAACCGGTCATATTAAAGCTTTGATTATTCCAACTACAAAATGGTTCGGATTTAGGAAACAAGGTGCAGAAGCACGTATACCATGGAACAATATAAGAAAAATTGGTACGGATATGATTATAATAGATTTCAAAGGTAATTAAAACAAAATAATCTAGCTGATATTGATAATAAAGAGACATGATGAAATTTCATCATGTCTTTTATTATGACAAAATTCTAATTCACACTCTATGTGTTTTACTCATATGATGTTTAAGGATTAAAAGTTAGACTATTTATGGTGAGTTTAGATAAGAAGGTGATCAATGGTCATGTTAACAGGTTTGCATATTGCAGTAATCGGTGGAGACGCCCGTCAATTAGAGGTTATACGCAAATTAACAGAATTAGATGCAAAGCTATCTTTAGTCGGTTTTGATCAGTTAGATCATACATTTTCAGGAGCATCAAAAAAAGAAATAGATGAAGTAGATTTCTCGGAATGTGATGCAGTGATATTACCAATTCCAGGGACTGGGTTAGCCGGAGAGATCGAAACAATCTTTTCAAATGAAAAAATTGTACTGACTGAAGAAATGCTTAGAGATACTCCTGAACATTGTATGGTTTTCTCTGGGGTTAGTAATCAATATTTAGATACAATTATTTCAAATACGAATAGACAGTTAATTAAACTGTTTGAACGAGATGATGTGGCAATATTCAATTCAATCCCTACGGTTGAAGGTACGATTATGATGGTCATTCAAAATACGGATGTGACAATTCATGGTTCTGATATTGTTATTTTAGGTCTTGGAAGAACAGGCATGTCACTTGCCCGAACATTTTCTTGTTTAGGGGCAAACGTTAAGGTTGGAGCTAGAAAATCAAAAGACATTGCAAGAATAACAGAGATGGGTTTAAAAGCATTTTATTTATCAGACTTAGCAAATGAGGTTAGCGATACAGATATTGTAATCAATACTGTACCTGTTTTAATTTTAACGGCTGGCGTCATTTCTAAAATGCCTGTACACACACTCATTATCGACTTAGCTTCTAAACCTGGTGGTACTGATTTTCGATATGCAGAGAAACGTGGAATAAAGGCTTTACTTGCTCCAGGATTGCCTGGGATTGTAGCTCCTAAAACGGCAGGTCAAATTGTGGCCAATGTCATTTCTCAATTGCTTAATGAACAGTTACAACAAGGGAAGGGGAAAAAACAATGACATTAAAAGGCAAACGTATTGGATTTGGGATCACAGGTTCACATTGCACGTATGAAGCTACGGTACCGCAAATTGAAAAATTGGTAAACGCCGGAGCTGAAGTTGTTCCAGTAGTTACCTTCAATGTAAAAAATACAACTACAAGATTTGGAAATGGGGAAGACTGGGTTAAAAAAATAGAAGAAATAACTGGTAATAAAGTTATTGATTCTATTGTAGGTGCTGAACCACTAGGTCCAAAATTCCCATTGGATTGTATGGTAATTGCGCCGATGACAGGAAACTCAATGAGCCGCTTTGCGAATGCATTAACAGATTCCCCTGTTTTAATGGCGGCAAAGGCTACACTTCGAAACTTAAAACCTGTTGTGCTTGGAATTTCAACAAATGATGCACTTGGGTTAAATGGTGCTAATTTAATGAAGTTAATGTCAACTAAAAATATTTACTTTATCCCGTTTGGCCAAGATGATCCCCATGTAAAACCAAATTCTATTGTAGCGCGAATGGATTCATTAATAGATACAGTAGAAGCAGCAATAAAAGGTTATCAACTACAACCAGTCCTAATTGAAAGATTTCGTGATGGAGAATAATTTGAACTTCTGTTAAAATAAACTTATTAAAGATTTAAATTCTAAATCTTCTCTTTTTTTAATACTAGAATATGTTAAAATAATTTCTAACGTATAAATGAGGAGAAAGAAGAACTTCATTTTTACAAAATTAGCACAATAGATCCATTAATAAATGTATTCGTAGGGAAGGAGAAAAAGAATGACAAATGTAAAAGGATATCATGTAGCAGTAGTAGGAGCAACAGGTGCAGTAGGGGAAAAAATGATGGCAACATTAGAGCAAAGAAACTTCCCAATTTCTAAATTAACTTTATTATCCTCTGAAAGATCAGCTGGGAAAAAGTTATTGTTTAAAGGGGAAGAAGTAGTTGTGCAGGCTGCAACGCCAGAAAGTTTTGAAGGTGTTGACATCGCCTTATTCAGTGCAGGTGGCTCTGTATCAAAACAGTTAGCACCAGAAGCAGCAAAAAGAGGAGCTATTTGTATCGATAATACAAGTGCTTTTCGTATGGACCCAGAAGTACCATTAGTAGTACCTGAAGTAAATGAAAACGATATTCATCAACATAAAGGCATAATTGCTAATCCAAACTGCTCAACTATTCAAATGGTGGTTGCACTTGAACCGATTAGAAAAGCATTTGGATTAAAGAAAGTAATTGTTTCAACGTATCAAGCAGTATCTGGAGCAGGTGCAAAAGCTATTCAAGAAATGAAAGATCAAACTCAAGCAGTTTTAAACGGTGACGAGTTCACTCCGGAAATTTTACCATGTGGTGCAGATAAAAAACATTACCAAATTGCATTTAATGCTGTTCCACAAATTGATAAATTTCAAGAAAACGGTTATACCTTTGAAGAAATGAAAATGATCAATGAAACTAAGAAAATTATGCATATGCCGGAGTTATCCGTTGCAGCAACATGCGTAAGAATACCAGTAGAATTTGGTCATTCTGAGTCTGTGTATGTGGAAGTTGAAAAAGAAGGTGTAACAGTGCAAGAACTAAAAGATCTTCTTGCTCAATCGGAAGGAATTGTTTTACAAGATCAACCTGAAGAACAAATTTACCCGATGGCGGTTACGGCTGCAGGCAAATTAGATACATTTGTGGGTCGTATTCGCAAGGACCTTGACAACGAAAAAGGTTTCCATATGTGGATTGTCTCTGACAACTTATTAAAGGGAGCTGCTTGGAATTCAGTACAAATTGCAGAACGCTTATTATCATTAAATATTCTTAAATAAGAGTAAATCCAAACATTCTTCCCCTATATTAGGGGAAGAATGTTTATGTGATTTAACATTAGAAGAGGTGTCTTCATGAAGATCATCGTCCAAAAATTTGGTGGAACTTCGGTAAAGGACGAAAAAAGCAGACTTCGAGCACTTTCCCATGTTCAAAGAGCTGTTAAAGAAGGTTACAAGGTTGTAGTTGTTGTATCAGCAATGGGGAGAAAAGGCGATCCATATGCTACTGATTCGTTACTCAGTCTAGTTGACTTATCGAAAATAAGTAATCGAGAGCAAGATTTATTATTATCTTGCGGTGAAACAATATCAGCTATTGTTTTTTCTAATTTAATAAATGTTTCTGGTTTCTGCTCAATGGCGTTAACTGGTTCACAAGCAGGCTTTCGTACAAATGACGAACATACGAATGCCAAAATTATAGAAATGAAATGCGAACGTTTATTAGAAGAATTAGAGACACATGATGTAGTTGTAGTTGCAGGCTTCCAAGGAATGTCAAAAAGTGGAGAAATTACTACTTTAGGCAGAGGTGGCAGTGATACATCAGCATCTGCTCTTGGCGTTGCATTAAACGCAGAATATATTGATATTTTCACGGATGTAGAAGGTGTAATGACCGCTGACCCTCGAATTGTTGAAAACGCACGCCCACTATCAGTTGTCACATATAATGAAATATGTAACTTAGCCCACCAAGGAGCAAAAGTCATTCATCCTCGAGCGGTTGAAATCGCAATGCAAGCCAAAATCCCATTACGTGTTAGATCCACTTATTCAGACTCTCCAGGTACATTAGTAACGTCAGTTGTTAAAGAAAATAAAGGAAGCGATATTAATGAAAGAGTAGTAACCGGTATTGCACATGTTCCCAACATTTCACAAATTACTGTTACTACGAAAAAGGGCTATTACAATATCCAATCCGAAGTTTTTAAAGCGATGGCACAGGCCAAAATAAGTGTAGATTTTATTAATATCTCACCATCATCGATAGTATACACGGTGATGGATAATAAGACAGACCGTGCAATTGAAGTATTGAGAGGTCTTGGATACGATCCTAGCGTAATTAGGAATTGCGCTAAAGTATCTGCAGTTGGCGCTGGAATGACTGGGGTCCCTGGTGTAACAGCCAAAATAGTAAATGCTCTTTCACAGGAAGGTATACAAATTCTTCAATCAGCGGATAGTCATACAACAATATGGGTTTTGGTTAATGAAAGTGATATGGCTTTGGCCGTTAACTCTTTACACAAGGAATTTCGACTAGATATAAATTAAGTTAATCATATGGAATATGAAGATTTTATAAGGGGTTGAACAAAATGGATTTTGGTCGTATAGGTACAGCGATGGTGACTCCTTTTGATGATAGTGGGAATATTAATTTTCAGCAAACATCAGCATTAGTCAATTACTTAATCGATAATGGAACTGATTCACTTATTGTTGCAGGAACAACTGGAGAATCGCCAACCCTATCAACCGATGAAAAAGTTGCTCTATTTAAACACGTAGTCCAAATCGTAAATGGTCGCGTACCTGTCGTAGCGGGTACTGGGAGCAATAATACAGCTGCATCCGTTGAATTAACAAAAAAAGCGGAAGCTGTTGGTTGTGATGCAGTTATGCTGGTTGCACCCTATTATAATAAACCTGATCAAGCTGGGTTGTATGAGCATTTTAAAACTATTGCCGCTAGCACTAGTCTTCCGATCATGCTTTATAATATCCCAGGACGTTCCGTAGTGAATATTTCTGTGGAGACTGTTGTAAGGCTTTCAAAGATAGATAATATTATAGCTGTAAAAGATGCAACAGGTGATTTAGGAAGTATGACGGAAATTATTAACCGAACTGCTGATGATTTTCATTTATATAGCGGTGATGATGGTGTTACTTTACCAGTATTATCGATAGGTGGTAAAGGGGTAATCTCGGTTGCTTCACATGTAATAGGGAAAGAAATGCAGGAAATGATTAATCTTTTCCTAAATGGTGATGTTATTGCAGCATCTAAGAAACATCAACAATTGTATCCATTTATGAAAGGAATTTTCATGTCACCTAATCCTGTGCCTATTAAATATGCAGTACAGTTAAAAGGAATTGATGTAGGTTCAGTTCGCTTACCATTAGTGCCATTTGAGGAAGAAAAGGCACATATCTTAAAAGACATATTAAAACAAATCAAATAATGGTTGAAACAGATTCATATTTTAGCGCAAACGAGTTCAATTTGGAGCTCGTTTTTATTTATGTAAGGAATACATTTTTCTAATATGGGGTGTGTAATTGAGCCTATAAATATCTGGGAATTTGTGAGCGCTTTTTCATTCCATTGTAATTGTTCTTGTCTTCCATTTATTTGTTAAGTTATAATAGTCTCAAGTGACTATGAGCGGGTTCTAATAATTAAATATAGGAGGATTTATCATTGTTAAAGAAAGAAACGAATCCAGTTAAAATTTTTGCACTTGGAGGACTAGGAGAAATCGGCAAAAACATGTATGTAATTGAAGTAGGTCCTGAAATATATGTTATTGATGCTGGATTGAAATTCCCTGAAGATGAAATGCTTGGGATTGATTTTGTAATTCCTGATATTTCGTATTTAGTTGAGAATAGACATCGGATCGTGGGGATTTTTCTAACTCATGGCCATGAAGACCATATTGGTTCTCTTTCTTATGTACTTCAAAAATTACGTAATATTTCTATCTATGGTACCAAACTAACGCTCGGTTTAGTTTCTGATAGATTTAATGATGCGGGTGTTTCGAGTGAAAACCTTTGTGAGATTGACTCAGAATCAACATTAGAATATGAGTACGCAACAGTATCATTCTTTAGAACAACCCATAGTATACCTGATTCTGTTGGCATTTGTATACATACAGAACAAGGGGTAGTTGTCCATACGGGTGATTTTAAAATGGATCCAACACCGGTAGACGGAATCAAACCTGACTATTATAAAATGTCAGCTATAGGCCAAGAGGGAGTACTTTGTTTACTTTCTGATAGTACTAACGCTGAGGTACCTGGAATAACGGACTCAGAAAGTGCTGTAGGAAACGAAATTTGTGATTCCTTTTCTACAGCAAATGGGCGAATAATTATAGCGACGTTTGCAACCAATGTTCATCGTGTCCAACAAATTATCGACGCTGCTGTTTTAACGAATAGGAAAGTTGCGATTTTAGGTTCTAGTATGTTAAAAGTGTTCAATATTGCTATGGAACTCGGTTATTTACATGTTCCTGAAAACGTACTAATTTCTATTTCGGAAATTGAAAAATGGCAGGATCAGCAGATAGCTGTTTTGACTTCTGGAGCACATGGTGAACCTATAGCAGCACTATCCAAGTTAGTTCAAAAATCGAATAAGCCTATTTCGATTAAGAATGGCGATACAGTTATGATTGCAGCTAGCCCGATTCCAGGAAATGAAAAGATCGTATCTAAAACTATTGATGCCTTGTTCCGTGCTGGTGCTAAAGTCATCTACAATCAAAAAAAGATCCACGTTTCAGGTCATGGAAGTCAAGAAGAATTGAAGATGATGATTACGATATTGAACCCCCAATATCTAATGCCAATACATGGGGAATATAAAATGCAAAAAGCACACGCGAAAATAGCTGAAACAACTGGAATGGATCCAGATCAAATTTTCCTCATGGAAAACGGAGATGTTCTTGAGTTTAAAAATAATCAAGGCAGGCTTGCGGGTAAAATTCCGGCTGGAAATGTTCTGATAGACGGATTAGGAATAGGTGATATCGGTAACATTGTATTGAGAGATCGTCGCTTATTATCACAAGATGGTATTCTAATTGTTGTTGTTACATTATCAAAAGAAAAAAATCTAATTGTCTCAGGACCAGAGATTTTATCTAGAGGATTTGTATATGTCCGTGAATCTGAGGAATTATTTCAACAGTCCACCGAAATGGTACAGCAAATTATTCTTAAAAATATGAAGGATCAAGTCATTGATTGGTCAACTTTAAAAACAGGTATTCGCGAATCGCTTAGTCACTTTTTATTTGAAAAAACTAAAAGAAGACCAATGATCTTACCAATTATAATGGAAATATAAGAATAGAAGTCAACTCATAATGGGTTGGCTTTTTATATTTTAGAAATATCGGCAAATGAAGTGCTTATATTATTTCTTCAATTAAAATAAATTTACTGATGTCTTAATACTTATCACGGTTTCGTTTTGTTCAATTATTAGAATTAAAAACTCAATTGGGATTCATACTAATGTTAGATTTGAATGAAAGGAGCTCCAACATGTCTAATTTTGATGTAAGACAGTTCTTTACACAGTCTGAACAAGACCAAGATCAAGATCAAGAAAAGAAGGATGTAAAGGAATCATTAGTAGATAAAATTCAGCAGCTAGGTCAAACGAATGTACCCCAAATGGGACAAGAATCTAATATCCATTGTTTAACGATTGTTGGACAAATTGAAGGTCATATGCAATTACCACCACAAAATAAAACAACGAAATATGAGCATTTAATACCACAAATTGTGGCAATCGAACAAAATCCAAAAATTGAAGGTTTATTAATTATTTTGAATACTGTAGGTGGCGATGTTGAAGCAGGTTTAGCTATTTCAGAAATGATTGCATCTTTATCTAAACCGACAGTATCTATTGTCTTAGGTGGAGGGCACTCAATTGGTGTTCCAATTGCAGTCAGCGCTGATTATAGTTATATTGCAGAAACGGCTACAATGACAATTCATCCAGTTCGTTTGACAGGTTTAGTTATTGGTGTTCCTCAAACATTTGAATACTTAGATAAAATGCAAGATCGTGTAGTACAGTTTGTTACTGCACATTCTAATATTACAGAAGATAGATTTAAGGAATTAATGTTATCAAAAGGTAACTTAACACGTGATATTGGAACAAACGTTGTAGGAAGAGATGCGGTGAAATATGGACTAATTGATGAAGTTGGTGGTGTAGGTCAGGCAATTGCAAAATTAAACGAGTTAATTGAACAAAATAAACAAAGTAATAATAATCAAGGAGACTTGCTTCAATGATATTGTATACGACAATGCCCCAAGAGCTCATCTTTCAGTCGGAAGACAATACTAATATGAGTCAGTCAACAATTGAAATGAATGGATTATCGTTAGTAGTAGAGCAAATTTCTAGTCAACAATGTAGAGTTGTTCAGTTGTTAAGTACAAATCCTAACGATTATTTAAATGCAAGCTATCAACCAGGTGCTATTCTATCACTTAAGCCATATTTTTAATAAATAGGCTATATACTTCACCTTATGATATAATAAATAGGAATATGATAAAGCAGCCTACTCGGCTGCTTTTGTTGGTTAGTCTAGTGAGGTGAAAGAATGGCGAAGTCGAAGAAAAAACAGTCAGATAAGAAGATTGGGGATTGGAAAAAGGTACTCTCCTTTGAATTAGGTGGACTTGCACTATTAGCGATTACAACCATTGCAATTGCCGAAATCGGTGGTGCAGTTGGAAATGCTTTTATATTACTCTCACGATTCTTTTTTGGTGAATGGCATAAGTTATTATTAGTTGGACTTATTTGTCTAGCTCTTTATTTAATCGTAAAGAGGGCTTGGCCACCTGTAATAACTAGACGGCTTGCGGGTGTGTATACTATTACAGCAGCTTTATTATTGATAACACATGTTGAATTATTTGAGGCCATAGCAAACCATGCTGCATTGGGCAATCCTTCCGTAATCCTAAATACATGGAGTCAATATTGGGGAGAGGTTAAAGGTGGTGAACCTCAAAACCTAGGTGGTGGAATGGTTGGGGCAATCCTATTTGCAATATCATACTTTTTATTTAATTCAATAGGTACGAAAATTATTTTTATATTCCTTATTTTAATGGGGTTTGTTCTACTTACAGAACTATCACTCCAAAATATTTTCACTAAAATTATGTCTGCTATTATTCATTTTTCAAAGAGTCAGTTTATCGGATTTAATAATGATATGAAAACATGGGCAGCTGCTAGAAAAGAAAAACAAAGAGTGAAGAAACAACAAAAACAAAAGTCAACGAGTGAAGTTCGTGATAGTGATGAGGAAAATATAATTGAAGTTGATCTTGCCGATAACTATGAGGAGAATGTAGAGCCGGTCATTTCAAACTTTGTAGATGTTGCTAGTAATGATGCTCTTTCAGAAGAACCTGTTCACCGTAACAATGTTAAGGAGAAAGAACAAAAAAGTCATGTCGCAGAGCCAGAAACTAGTGATTCAACTGTTTCAATTTCGTTTACTGAAGTTGCAAATGAAGATTACCAATTACCTTCCTATGAATTATTAAAAAGGCCTTTACATAATGCTCAAAATCATGAAAAGAAATTAATTACACTCAATGCGCAAAAACTAGAGAAAACCTTTCAAAGTTTTGGTGTAAAAGCAAAAATAAAAAAGGTTCATTTAGGTCCAGCTGTAACAAAGTATGAAGTTCATCCTGATGTTGGGGTTAAGGTAAGTAAAATAGTAAGTTTAAGCGATGATTTGGCATTGGCTTTAGCGGCTAAAGATATCCGCATAGAAGCTCCCATACCTGGTAAATCTGCAGTTGGTATTGAAGTTCCAAACCAAGAGGTTGCAATGGTTTCTTTACGGGAAGTTATCGAATCTAAAAACAATCATACTACAGCTAAACTTATGGTAGGTTTAGGTAGAGATATCTCAGGCGACGCTATTTTGGCTGAACTCAATAAAATGCCACATCTACTTGTAGCAGGTGCTACTGGGAGTGGGAAAAGTGTATGTATTAATGGCATTATTATTAGTATCCTAATGCGTGCTAAACCTCATGAAGTAAAGCTGATGATGATTGATCCCAAAATGGTTGAATTAAATATGTATAACGGTATTCCGCATTTGCTAGCACCAGTTGTAACGGACCCGAAAAAAGCGTCACAAGCTCTTAAAAAGGTTGTATCAGAAATGGAGCGAAGATATGAATTATTCTCTCACACGGGTACCCGTAATATAGAAGGCTATAATGATTTTATTAAGCGACATAATGAAGAAACAAATGAAAAACAGCCAGAGTTACCTTTTATTGTAGTAATTGTCGATGAGCTTGCTGATTTAATGATGGTTGCATCTAGTGATGTAGAGGATTCTATTACTAGATTAGCCCAAATGGCTCGTGCAGCTGGAATACATTTAATTATTGCTACTCAGCGACCATCAGTTGATGTAATTACTGGAGTCATTAAAGCGAATATTCCATCGAGAATAGCTTTTAGTGTGTCATCCGCTACCGATTCTAGAACGATTTTGGATATGGGAGGGGCCGAAAAGCTATTAGGTCGAGGAGATATGTTATTTCTGCCAGTCGGTGCCTCAAAACCAATTCGAGTTCAAGGTGCATTTTTATCAGACGAGGAAGTTGAAAGTGTTGTAGATTATGTAATTTCACAACAAAGAGCACAATATCAAGAGGAAATGATTCCAACTGAAGAAAAAGAAACTGAAGTTGTTGTCGATGATGAGTTATTTGATGATGCTGTTCAACTGATTCTTGAAATGCAAACAGCTTCAGTTTCAATGTTGCAAAGGCGGTTCCGTATTGGCTATACAAGAGCGGCCAGATTAATTGATGTAATGGAGGCAAAAGGGATTGTCGGTCCATATGAAGGAAGTAAACCTCGTGCTGTGTTAATTGCTCAATCAAAAAACGACGAAGTATCAAATCAATAGATTTAAAATAAGTTTATTATAAAAATTTAAGTGGGATAACCTCGGTTTTTGTTCAATTTTAAGCTGAAAAGTGATATAGTTATCACAATCAAACCAGTCGGAGGTCTGATCTATTGTAATTTATTGGGAGGAAAAAATGACAATAAAACCCGATTCAAGACATCTTTATTTGCAAGTTATTGATCAAATAAAAAAAGATATTGATAATGGAATATATAAAGAGAATGAAAAGCTACCATCGGAATTTGATTTAGCCAAACACCTTGGAATAAGTCGCGCAACATTAAGAGAAGCTTTGCGCGTATTAGAGGAGGAAAACATTGTAGTTCGCAGACATGGTGTTGGAACTTTTATCAACCCTAAACCAATGTTTTCACCGGGGATTGAGGAATTATTTAGTGTAACTGAAATGATTAGGCGTGCTGGAAAGAAACCGGGGACAATTTTTATTTCAGCCAATTCTAGACTTGCGATTGACGATGACTTACAAAAATTTAAATGTAGTCCAAATGAAGAAATTATCACCACAGAACGTGTACGAACGGTGGATGATGAACCTGTTATATACTGCATTGACCAAATCCCAAAATCAATATTACCTAAATCGTATTCGCATGAATCCGGCTCCTTATTTGATTTATTTGAGAAAGAAGTTGGACGCTATATTTCCTATGCGGTTACGAATATAGAACCATTGGGATTTTCAGAAAAGATCTCACCAGTCCTTCATTGCGAAGTTGATTCGTCCTTATTAGTGTTGAAACAGATGCATTTTGACCAAAACGATGAACCTGTTTTATATTCCTGCAACTACTTTCGATCGGACAAATTTAGTTTTCATGTTTTAAGAAAAAGAGTGTAATAAAACTCAACAGACCTGCGCAAATTATGAATGTGATAGAACCTTGATTTTTAAAATCAAATTTTAAAGGGGGGACTACTCATGATTCGTAAAAAAGCAGGTCTTTTTATGTCCATTTTATTTGCTGCCGGTATGATGCTAAGTGGCTGTGGTGGAGCAGATGAAGGCGCAGAAAACAATGATACAGGTGGAGGTGCAGCACCTCCAGAGGAAACACAAGGTGGTTTAAGTGTTGCAATGGTAACAGATATTGGTGGAATTGATGATAAATCATTCAACCAATCTGCGTGGACAGGTATTCAGAATTATGGTAAAGAAAATGGATTACAGGAGGGGGAAGGCGGTTATACATACCTTCAATCTCAGGGTGACGCCGATTATGCAACAAATTTAAACAAACTTGTAAGAAGTGATTATGGTTTAATTTATGGCGTAGGTTTTATGATGACCGATGCAATAACTGAAATTGCAGACCAGCAACAAGATGCTAAATTTGCCATCATCGACAGCGTGGTTGACAAGCCGAATGTGGCAAGTATTACATTTAAAGAGCATGAAGGCTCTTTCTTGGTTGGTGTCGTTGCAGGTTTAACAACAAAAACAAATAAAATTGGGTTTGTAGGTGGAGTTGAGAGCCCACTTATTGAGAAATTTGAAAGTGGCTTTAAAGCTGGAGTAAAAGCAGTTAATCCAGAAGCAACGGTCGATGTTCAATATGCTGGGGCATTTGATAAAGCTGATTCAGGGAAACAGATTGCATCAGGATTATACGCATCTGGTATTGATATTATATATCATGCCTCAGGTCAAACGGGTAATGGAATCTTCTCTGAAGCGGAAGATTTAAAAGCAAAAGATCCAAATCGTGAAATTTGGGTAATCGGGGTTGATATGGACCAAGCTTTAGTATATGGAACTGATGTTACCTTAACCTCAATGGTTAAACGTGTAGATCTTGCGGTTCAAGACGTTGCTGAGAGAACAGCAGAAGGTGACTTCCCAGGTGGAGAAGTAATTGAGTATGGGTTAGATGTTAACGGTGTTGGTATTGCTGAAACACAAGACAATCTTTCAGAAGATGTGCTAAATAAAGTAGAAGAGTGGAAACAAAAGATTATTAATGGTGAAGTAACCGTACCACTTTCTCGGACTGAATACAGTGAATTTGAAAAGACTCTTTAAAATTAAATGGGAAACAAAAAGGTTAGAGACTTCTAACCTTTTTGTTCCTTTAAGATTCTACAAAATCATTAAATGAAAAGGTACAAATTACTGTATTTTTTCATTTGATGATTTTATCTTACATCAAATTTTTGAACATTATCACATTGTAAGGTCGGTGCCTAGAATACATATTCTGCTTAAATAGTTGAATGATATCACTTAGTAGTGAGGTGTGAGTACAATGAGCGACTATGTAATTGAAATGCTCAATATACGTAAGGAATTTGGGGGCTTCGTTGCCAACGATAATATAACCCTTCAATTAAAAAAAGGGGAGATTCATGCGTTACTCGGAGAAAATGGTGCAGGCAAGTCAACTTTAATGAACGTATTATTTGGTTTATATCAGCCTGAAGCGGGTGAGATAAGGGTTAAAGGGAAAAAAGTGAATATTACGAGTCCCAATATTGCCAATGGCTTAGGCATTGGAATGGTACATCAACATTTTATGTTAGTTGATCCATTCACTGTAACTGAAAATATTATCTTAGGAAATGAGCCTACGAGTAATGGGAAGATCGATATAAAAAAGGCGCAACAAGATGTTAAAGACTTATCGGAACGTTACGGACTTGCAGTTGATCCAACCGCTAAGATTGCAGATATATCTGTTGGGATGCAGCAGCGTGTTGAAATACTAAAAACACTTTACCGAGGTGCGGAAATTCTTATCTTTGATGAACCCACGGCTGTTCTTACACCTCAAGAAATAAAGGAACTAATCCAAATTATGAATAATTTAATTAAAGAAGGAAAGTCGATCATTTTAATAACCCATAAGTTAAAAGAAATTATGGAAGTGTGTGATCGAGTAACTGTTATCCGAAAGGGAAAAGGAATTGACACACTTAACGTAAATCAAACGAACCCTGATGAACTTGCTTCGCTAATGGTCGGACGCGAAGTTCATTTTAAGACAGAAAAAACCCCTGCAATTCCTGGTAAAGAGGTATTAAAAATTGAGGATTTAGTAGTTAAAGACGCTAGAAATGTAACTTTAGTTGATCATCTTGATTTAACTTTACATGCTGGAGAAATATTAGGAATAGCAGGTGTAGACGGGAACGGACAAACCCAATTAATTGAAACAATAACTGGCTTGATGAAAGCAACCTCAGGGAAGATCTTCTTAAAAGGAAAAGATATAACGAATTTAACGCCACGTAAAGTAACGGAAACTGGTTTGGGACATATTCCACAGGATCGCCATAAACATGGACTTGTGTTGGATTTTCCTATAGGGGAAAACATGGTGTTGCAAACATATTATAAGATGCCGTTTTCTAAGAACAAAATTTTGAATTTCAAAGAAATTTACAAAAAAGCTAGGACACTGATCGAAGAGTTTGATGTAAGGACCCCAACTGAGTATACTTTGGCTCGTGCCTTATCTGGTGGTAATCAACAAAAAGCAATTATTGCGCGAGAAGTTGATCGTGATCCTGACTTACTTATTGCTGCTCAGCCAACACGTGGTTTAGATGTAGGAGCGATCGAGTTTATTCATAAACGATTAATAGAACAACGTGACCATGGTAAAGCCGTATTGCTAATTTCCTTTGAACTGGATGAAATTATGAATGTTAGTGATCGAATCGCAGTTATTTATGAAGGGAAAATTGTTGCCATTGTTAACCCGAAAGAGACAACCGATCAGGAGCTTGGTTTATTAATGGCAGGCAGTAAGCAAAAGGAAGAAGGTGTTTCTTCGTGAATATCAATCGGATCACAGATGCATTAGTTCCCTTACTTTCTGTATTACTTGGTATCATCGCAGGTGCGATCATCATGGTTATTAGTGGCTATAATCCACTAGTAGGATATAGTGCTTTACTTTCAGGTGCTTTCGGTGATGCTTATTATATCGGGGAAACAATCCGGCAAATGACGCCGTATATTTTTTCAGGCCTTGCAGTTGCATTTGCTTACCGGACAGGTCTTTTTAATATTGGCGTTGAAGGTCAATTGATTATAGGCTGGTTAGTAGCTGTTTGGGTGGGTGTTGCCTTTGAAGCTCCCAAATTTATTCATTTACCGTTAGCTGTTGGTTCAGCTGCTATAGCTGGAGCAATCTGGGGGGCAATACCAGGTTACTTAAAGGCGCGTTTTCAAGTTCATGAAGTTATTGTTACGATCATGATGAACTATATTGCACTACATGTTGCCAATGCTGTAGTTCGCTCTATTTTATCAGATCAAGGCTATAAATCAGAAAAAGTTTTTGAAACTGCATCTCTGCGCTCCCCATTTTTTCAAAACATTACAGATTATTCAACCATGCACTACGGTATTTTTTTAGCTATCATTGGAGCTATCATAATGTGGTTTATATTAGAAAAAACTACCAGGGGTTATGAATTACGAGCAGTGGGATTTAACCAGCATGCTTCAAAATATGCAGGTATGAATGTAAGTAAAAATATCATCTTATCAATGGTAATTTCAGGTGCTTTCGCAGGTTTAGGCGGTGCAATGGAAGGGCTTGGTACATTTGAAAATGTATCTGTTAAAGCAGGATTTACGGGGATTGGTTTTGATGGAATAGCTGTTGCGTTGCTTGGTGGAAATGGAGCTCTTGGTGTTGTATTTGCAGCCATTTTGTTTGGGGCCTTAAAGGTTGGTGCCCTTGAAATGCCATCGGCGGCAGGAGTTCCAACAGAACTCGTTGATATAGTCATTGCGTTGATTATCTTTTTTGTAGCATCTAGCTATATTATACGTTGGTTTCTAGTTCGTTTTAAGAAGGAGGCTAACTGACATGGGTGTTTTAGATATATTATCCATTGTTATTCCATCTGCTTTATTTTTTTCAGCTCCATTGATATTTACAGCATTAGGCGGAGTCTTTTGTGAACGTTCCGGTGTTGTAAATATTGGTTTAGAGGGATTAATGGTTGTTGGTGCTTTTACAGGGATCGTATTTAATTTGACTTTTTCTGAAACGTTTGGAGCATTAACACCTTGGATTGCGATCGTTGTTGCAATGGTGCTTGGAGGCATTTTTTCTTTTCTGCATGCAATAGCATCTATTACCTTTAGGGCTGACCAGGTTGTTAGTGGTGTGGCCATTAACTTCTTAGCTTTAGGTGGAGCGTTATTTTTAGTGAAAAAAATATATGGCAAAGGACAAACAGATCAAATATCATCCGAAGCGACTTTTCCTAAAATAGATGTTCCAATTTTAAGTGATATCCCTATTATTGGGCCCTTATTTTTTAGCAATAGCTATGTGCCATCCTATTTAGCTATTTTATTCGCTATTGTAGCTTGGTATATCATTTATAAAACACCATTTGGCTTACAGTTAAGATCCGTTGGCGAACATCCTATGGCTGCGGATACGATGGGAATAAATGTATCTAGAATGCGATATATAGCTGTTATTATTAGTGGGGCATTAGCAGGTATTGGTGGATCTGTTTATGCGATTATTATCTCGCGCGATTTTAGTCATGCTACAATCAGTGGACAAGGTTTTATGGCACTAGCAGCGATGATATTTGGAAAATGGCATCCAATAGGTGCATTAGGTGCGGCGTTATTCTTTGGGCTAGCTCAAAGTTTAAGCTTTACTGGTCAAATGATTCCAGGCATTCGTGAATTGCCAACCGTTTATCTATTAATCGCCCCCTATGTCCTCACGGTATTAGCATTAACAGGTTTTATTGGTAGAGCAGAGGCGCCTAAGGCGTCAGGTACACCATATATAAAAGGCAATCGATAATTCATAGTTCATATTTATTAAGAAACTCTAATTGAGTTTCTTTTTTTATTACGCAGTTTTGTACACCATGAACTGCTTTTTTATAAAAAGTTGGATAAAATTCCATTTACTTGAATTTTTTTGTAATAAAGCGTTATATTGAGAATACATTAGAGTTTAAATTCGTAACTTTAGACAAAACATAATGAATATGAGTGAAATTACTAGTTGTTGAGGAGGAAATAAGTATGAATCTTATGAAGGAAGAGAGTGTGAAGGTTTCCGGAATCACTCTTCATGGGATCGAAACATTAAAATATAAAACCAATTCCATCGTCATAAAGTTAAAAGCACCACTTCAGGCAGAAACTGTAACAACAAGAGCCTTACTCCCATATGTTTTACAAAGTGGTACGGTAAAGTCTCCATCTACCTTGCAGCTGACTACGCGCTTGGATGATCTTTATGGAGCGACCTTACATGCAGATGTGTCCAAGAAGGGCGAGTATCATATTATTTCAATAAGAATGGACATTGCTAATGAAAAATATTTGTCAGACCCCACTCCACTTTTAAAAAATGGAATTGAACTTTTAGCTGAGATTTTATTGTCCCCAGCAGTGGAAAATGGGATATTTTTAGAAGAAATCGTTCAAAAGGAGAAAAGATCTTTACTTCAACGAATTCAATCGGTATATGACGATAAAATGCGGTATGCAAATATGCGACTTGTTGAAGAAATGTGTAAGGAAGAGCCATACAGGTTAAATGCTCATGGTACAAAGGAAGATATTGAAAAGATAACAGCGCAATCTTTATATCAATATTATCAAGAAGCTTTATTAAATGATGAAATTGATATCTATATTGTTGGAGATATTCAGATTGAAGAAGTTAAAAGTATAGTAGAAAATACATTTAATTTCCCAGAAACACGTTCAACTACATTTGTTAAAAGTAATGTTGCACAAAAACAAGTAACCGAAGTAAATGAGGTATTTGAGGAACAAGATATCAAACAAGGAAAATTACACATCGGATATCGTACTAATACAACATATCAAAGTGACGATTATTTTGCTCTACAAGTTTTCAACGGGATTTTTGGCGGCTTTTCCCACTCAAAGCTATTTTTAAATGTACGTGAACGAGAAAGTTTAGCCTATTATGCCGCCTCAAGATTTGAAAGTCATAAAGGCTTGTTAATGGTAATGAGCGGAATAGAATTTAGCAACTATCAAAAATGCGTTGATATTATCAAAGAGCAGATGAATCAAATGAAACAAGGAAATTATACAGAGGATGAAATCAGTCAAACCAAAGCAGTGTTGAAAAATCAGATCTTAGAAACGATTGATACTGCACACGGGTTAATAGAAGTTTTGTATCATAATGTTGTTGCTGGAATCCAACGTGCTCCGGAAACATGGCTCGAAGGTATTGATGATGTAACTAAAGACGAAATTCAAGCGGTAGCACAAAAGGTTGAGCTTGATACAATTTACTTCCTGAAAGGTCTGGAGGGAGCTTAACATGGAAAAAATTAAATTTGACCAGTTAAATGAAGAATTGTTTCATGAAAAAATGCCAAACGGTTTAGATGTATACTTATTACCTAAGCATGGTTTTAACAAAACATATGCTACTTTTACAACAAAGTATGGTAGCATTGACAATCGATTTGTACCTTTAAATCATAATGAAGAGTTACATGTTCCTGATGGAATTGCCCATTTCTTAGAGCATAAATTATTTGAAAAAGAAGATGGCGATGTTTTTCAACAGTTTAGTAAACAAGGTGCCTCAGCAAATGCATTTACTTCGTTTACAAGAACAGCTTATTTGTTTTCAAGTACTTCCAATGTAAGCCAGAATTTAGAAACGCTTATCGATTTTGTTCAAAGTCCATATTTTACAGAACAAACAGTTGAGAAGGAAAAAGGAATCATTGGACAAGAGATTACTATGTATGATGATAATCCTGATTGGAGAGCTTATTTTGGCTTAATAGAAAATATGTACCATCACCATCCCGTAAAGATTGATATAGCGGGTACAATTGAGTCAATTGCTATGATAACAAAGGATTTGCTATATACATGTTATGAAACATTTTATCATCCAAGTAATATGTTGTTATTTGTTGTTGGGCCAATTGACCATGAAGAAGTAATGGAACAAGTTCGCCAAAACCAAGCAAAAAAACAATTTGAACCCCAAAAGGAAATTCAGCGTTTCTTTGATGACGAGCCGATCGAGGTAGCTAGAGAAAAACACGTTATTTCTATGCCTGTTCAAACCTCTAAATGTTTAGTAGGAGTTAAAGCTAAGAATACCAATCGTCAAGGTACAGAACTTTTAAAACAAGAGTTAACAGTAAATGTATTGTTAGATATATTGTTTGGTAAAGGGTCGAAACATTATGAGGGGCTGTATAATCAAGGTTTAATTGATGATACTTTCTCATTCGATTATACCGAAGAGCAAGGTTTTGGTTTTGCCATGGTAGGTGGAGACACTGGTCAACCAGATGAACTTGCAGTTCGGCTAAAAGAAATCATGTTAAACTTTAAAGCTGATGAACTGCAGGAAGGCTACTTATCGAGAATAAAAAAGAAGAAAATTGGTTCTTTTTTAAGGGCGCTTAATTCTCCAGAATATATTGCAAATCAATTTACTAGATATCAGTTTAATCAAATGAATTTATTTGATATAGTTTCTACTCTTGAACAAATTGAATATAGTGACTTGGAAAAGGTTGCAAATGACCTTTTTGATGAACGTTGCTTTACAGTATTTCAAGTCGTCCCTAAATAGAAAAGCGGAAGTCGATCGAACAGCCCCGGTAGGCAAGCATCGGCTAAAACCGCGACATCCTGTCGCAACGCCGATACTAGCACGTCCTGTGCGTCGTGTTCTTCCGACGAAGAAGTCGATAGACTTCCCGAGGAGGAAGGTTATTTGACCCGGAGGGGCTATCGACTGTAGCTGGCCAAATAGAAAAGCGGAAGTCGATTGATCAGCCCCGGTAGGCAATCATCGGCTAAAACCGCGACATCCTGTCGCAACGCCGATACTAGCACGTCCTGTGCGTCGTGTTCTTCCGCCGAAGAAGTCGATAGACTTCCGGAGGAGGAAGGTTATTTGACCCGGAGGGGCTATCGACTGAAGCTAGCCAAATAGAAAAGCGGAAGTCGATCGATCAGCCAAAATAGGGAAAAATATAAAAAACGTCCAATCTTTTTAACAGGTTTACTTTAGAGGTGCAAACATTGTAAAACACATAGGAAAGCGCACTTGAATTCACTTTATAATTCACAGTGCGTTTTTTATTGATTTATAAACATTTTGGCGAATTTTAATAACTTATCGTCTCCTAATTCACATAGTAAATCACAGGGTATGAAATAAATATTGGAGGGTGCTTGATTTTGAGATTTAGTATGTAGATTATAATTGAGTAACCAGAGTTATTAATAAGCGGAGATTTTTCGGTTAAACAGCAGGATAGAGCTTGGTTTGGGGTATATAAGCGGAGATTTTCCGATTAAGCAAAGCAAAGGTACCCATTTTTACGTTTTTCGAGTAAATAGGCGGAATCTTTCCGTCTATTTAAGCTATTTTCAGTGCCATTTCCTAATTAAGCGAAATTTCTCCGCTTATATATCAAACTCGCTTTAGCATCTAATGAAATTGGACAACTTACGGATGGTTTCGGGGGAAAATGAAAAGTAAAAAGGGATTAGAGATATTGCATCTCTAATCCTTTTTACTGTGAAGTTTATGTGATTTGCTATTTGATTCGGTCTGCGATTTACCGTTTTGCACCTCACAAGTAAACCCGTTACAATCTTTTGGACGTTTTTTGTTGGATTTAAGAAATGTAAATTATAGTATATAATCTGATTAGCTTACACATTCAAGATTTTTAGAGGTGGGATAAAATGAGTAAATGGGCACTTATCACTGGTGCAAGTGGGGGGATTGGACAAGCGATAGCTAAAACATTAGCACAGGAAGGATATAATCTATATCTCCATTACAATACCAATAAGCCACAACTAACTAAGCTGTTTGATGAGTTTAAAGTTGAGTACAAATTAATAAACGCGGACCTTTCATCTTCTGAAGGTGTTTATTCCTTAATAAAAGAAATAACTCATGATGTTGACGTAATCATCCATAATGCGGGTCAAGGTTACCATGGTTTAATGACGGATATGTCAGATTTACAAATTCAACAAATGGTTCAACTTCATGTTACAAGTCCGTTTATGTTAACAAAATACCTCATTCCACCCATGATAAATAAGAAAAGTGGGAAAATTGTTGTGATTACATCCGTTTGGGGGAAAGTTGGTGCCTCGTGTGAAGTCCTATATTCTATGGTTAAAGGTGGACAGAATACATTTGTAAAAGCACTTGCAAAGGAGTTAGCTCCGTCGGGTATTAATATAAATGGAATTGCACCAGGTTCAGTTGAAACCGCAATGCTAGATGTTTTTTCAGAAAATGATAAACAACTAATCAGAGATGAAATTCCGATGGGTCGTCTTGGAAAACCAGAGGAAATTGCCGATGCGGTCTCTTTTCTAATATCTGAAAAAGCAACCTATATAAACGGAGAAATTCTGTCAATAAATGGAGCATGGTTTACATGAATAATATTTGCCAAATTTGACATGATAAAAATGAATATATCCTTAAGGAGTGAATGAATATGTCAGTACTAGATAATTTTGATCAATGGAAAGACTTTTTAGAAGGCCGTCTTAATCAAGCAAAGGGTGATGGAATTGATCAACAAACAATTTCAAATTTAGCATATGAAGTAGGGGAATACCTTGCACAAGAAGTTGAACCTAAAAACCCAGAAGAGAAGTTATTAGCCGAGCTTTGGAAAGTAGCTAGCGAAGAGGAACAACACGCTATTGCTAACATGATG
This sequence comes from Bacillus sp. Marseille-P3661, assembly GCF_900240995.1. Lineage (NCBI taxonomy): Bacteria > Bacillati > Bacillota > Bacilli > Caryophanales > Bacillaceae > Bacillus > Bacillus sp. Marseille-P3661. Next base: position 77,589 of record NZ_LT965954.1, on the reverse strand, counting down.
GTTAAACTTGTACAAAATTCATAATATAGTACCAAATGAGGAGGCACTTTTGTTGCCTCCTTTTAATTTATGGTATAAATTGTCGAGATTTGTTTATTATTCTTTTCTATTACTATAAAATCATTTATTATAGAGAAGTAATCGAATAAATATATATATAAGAAAAAGGCCATTAGGTCATCACAATTTTCCATACGGGTAAAACCCCGAAAAGGAGGGCTGTTAAATGGAAAGGCAAGAATGGTATCTGGAATATGAGATTGTCATCAATCGTCCTGGATTACTTGGAGATATTTCTTCATTATTAGGTATGTTATCCATTAACATAGTTACAATAAATGGTGTAGAGGATAGTCGAAGAGGATTGTTAATTTTATGTAAGGAAAATCATCAAATTAAGCGACTTGAATCGATTTTGAATACACTTGATAATATTCGTTTAATCAAGCTCCGTATACCAACACTCAGAGATAGATTAGCGGTAAGGCATGGAAGGTATATCCACCGCGAAAAAGACGATAAAAAAACATTTCGATTTGTTCGTGACGAGCTCGGGATTCTAGTTGATTTCATGGCAGAGTTATTTAAAAAGAATGGACATAAACTAATAGGAATTCGTGGAATGCCTAGGGTAGGTAAAACGGAGTCTATTGTTGCAGCAAGTGTTTGTGCAAATAAAAGATGGCTATTTGTATCGTCAACATTGCTTAAACAAACAATCCGGAGTCAATTAATCGAAGAAGAATATCGTGAAGATCATTTATACATAATTGATGGAATTGTATCAACAAAACGTGCAACCGAACGTCATTGGCAATTAGTTCGTGAAATTATGCGGCTACCTGCTACCAAGGTAATCGAACATCCGGATATTTTTGTTCAGCATACTGAATACACATTGGATGATTTTGATTATATTATAGAACTTAGAAATGATTATGATGAAGAAATATCTTATGATTTAGTTGAAGAACCTCTTTCATCTGATTCATCCTTTGGTTTTTCATCCTTCGATTTTTAATATATTATACGAATGATTTGAGGGTAAAGGACACATAAACAAAATTTTATGTCCTCTTTAGAATTGCTATTTTCCATATTGGACAAATTAAGTAAAAATCGAAAAAAGTAATTGTAAATAATTGTCCAGATATAGCGCCTAGCCCTTAGGTTAAGTTTCTATAAGGGTTTACCAAAAGGTGCATGCGCTTTTACTACTTTGTAAATGGACGGTGTTATTATTGACTGAATTAGGAAAACGATTAGAAGAAGCAAGGGTTCAAAAAAAACTCACCCTTGATGAGCTTCAAACTATTACAAAAATACAAAAAAGATATTTAAAAGCTATAGAAGATGGCAATTATGATATTCTCCCAGGTAAATTCTATGCAAGGGCTTTTATTAAGCAATACGCAGAAGCCGTTGATCTAGACCCAGATATGCTTTTTGATGAATTCGTATCAGAAATTCCTAAATCCGGTTCAGATGTACCGTCGGGTTTATCTAGGGTACATTCGAAACAAGCGACTGTATCTTCAACTTCTTCTGCCGTATTTTCAATGTTACCAAAAGTTTTAGTATTTTGTTTAGTGATTGGTGTTGCTATATTTATTTGGGTGTTCATGCAAAAACAAGATGTTGCGAATAATTCAAACGATAATTCACCTGGAGCAGCGGTGGAAAGTCAAGAGGATGAAAGTGTAACCATCGTTACATCACCGGAGAAAATAGAGGAACCTAAGGAATCCACTGAAGAAGAACAGGACAGCGAACCAGAACCTCAAGTTGAAACAACAACCGAAGAGATTCCACCACCTGTGCAGCAGCTTGTTCAAACAGAACAAACAAATGGTACGACGCCTAATACTACATATGAATTAAAGAATACGGATGTCTTTAAAATGGATGTAACAGCCACTCAAGCGGGACGGAGTTATGTGGGCATTAAAAATGGAATTGGAAAGTCCTTCTTTGCGGGTGAAATGAAAAACGGTGAGACAGCTAGTTATGACTTCTCATCAGAACAAGAAATTGAATTAAACATTGGTCGAACATTAGATGTTGAGATTAAAATTAATGGTCAACCTTTTGAATATCCAATTCCGCCAGCTGATAAGGTTCATCAAAAAGTGAAATTCATATTCAATAAAGAGATACAATAAAAATGAGTCATCAGTACAATTGATGGCTCTTTTCATGCAAAATGAATGGAGTGAATGACAGGTGAATTTACCTAATAAAATTACAATCTCAAGGATCTTCATGATTCCTATTTTCCTAATATTTATGGTAGTACCATTTAATTTTGGTTCTATTGTTGTTTTTAGTGATACACTGCCAGTCGCTCACTTAATAGGTGCACTTATTTTTATTATCGCTTCGACAACTGACTGGATAGATGGATATTTAGCTCGAAAACATAACCTTGTCACTAATCTAGGTAAATTTCTAGATCCCTTGGCAGATAAGTTATTAGTATCAGCTGCATTAATTGCATTGGTAGAGTTACAGCTAGCCCCAGCATGGATGGTTATCATTATAATTAGCCGTGAATTTGCAGTCACGGGGTTAAGATTAGTTGCAGCTGGAGAAGGAGAAGTAATGGCTGCGGGACAGTTGGGGAAAATAAAAACTGTCGCCCAAATAATCGCGATTTCAGCGCTTTTATTACATAATGTTCCTTTTACTGCAATTGGAATACCACTTGGTGATATCGCTTTATGGATTGCAGTTATCTTTACTGTTGTATCAGGTTGGGATTACTTTGCAAAAAACAAAAGTGTTTTTGCTAATTCAAAATAAGGATTCAGCCGCTTTAGTCGGTATATTTTTTCATTGTAAATAATAAATTAGTAATCAATTAGTTGCTGATTAATTCGGAGGTATAAAGAGTGAATGCTGAAATAATTGCTGTGGGAACGGAATTGTTGCTCGGTCAAATCGCAAATACTAATGCTCAATATCTTTCTTCGGAGCTGGCTCAATTAGGAATAAATGTTTTTTACCATACAGCTGTTGGAGATAATTCATCACGACTTAAAGATGTAATAAAAGGAGCTCAGCAAAGATCAAATTTAATTATCTTTACAGGTGGTCTTGGCCCTACGAAAGATGATTTAACGAAAGAGACCGTTGCATCTGTATTATCGGTAGAGTTAGAACATGATCAAAAAGCTTTAAATCAAATTGAACAGTACTTTCAAAGAACCAATCGGCATATGACTGAAAATAATAAAAAACAAGCGTTGGTATTAAAGGGGGCTACCGTATTCCCAAACGATAACGGAATGGCACCCGGCATTGCGTATAAGAATAAGGATTGTTTATATTTATTATTTCCAGGGCCGCCGTCTGAATTAAAGCTGATGTTTGATAAGTATGGTAGATCGTTTTTATTAGAGCAGTTAGAAACAAAACAATTTATGGAATCAAGAGTTTTAAGGTTTTTTGGCATTGGTGAATCACAGTTAGAAACGGAAATTGAAGACTTAATCGATTCACAGAAAAACCCAACGATAGCACCGCTCGCGGGTGAGGGAGAAGTAACTTTAAGACTAACAGCAAAAGACAATTCTCTTGATAGAGTTACGGAAATGCTGAATAAGGTTGAAGAGGAGATTCAAAGGCGAGTTGGTACATTTTTTTACGGTTATGGCACCACTAGTTTGCATAGTGAGCTATTTAAGAAACTACAGGAAAAAAAATTAACGATTTCAAGTGCTGAAAGTTTAACAGGCGGCAGCTTTGCTAACGAGTTAACCTCATTTAACGGAGCATCACTAGTTTATCAAGGTAGTATAGTATGCTATCAAAATGAGGTTAAAGAAAAGTTGTTAAATGTATCACCGCAGGTTATAAAGGAACACGGTGCTGTTAGTTTTGAATGTGCTAAGCAGATGGCAGAACAAGTTAGACAAACTTTAAATAGTGATATAGGTGTTAGTTTTACTGGTGTTGCGGGCCCTGCTGAGCAGGAAGGTAAGCCGGTTGGCACAGTTTTTATAGGGATTTCAATAAAAAATAGTAAAACGGAAGTATATACATTAAAGCTATCAGGCAGTCGGAATGGTATTCGAAATCGTGCTGTAAAGTATGCCAATTTCTACCTTTTAAAACTATTATCATAATCTGAAAAAAAAATTTAAAAAATCGAGAAATCTAAAATTCAGAGGGGATTCCCCTTTGAATTTTTTATTTTCTCTTAACAAAAATTGAATTTCCAATACTTCTTTCTACCGAAAAAACATTCGAATGAATGTTCGATTATGATTGGCAAAATCCTAAAAAAGAGGTATGATAATTAATAGATTATTAGAAGGAGGATTTTATAATGAGTGATCGCCAGGCTGCACTTGAGCAGGCTTTAAGACAAATAGAGAAACAATTCGGTAAAGGTTCAATTATGAAACTCGGTGAGCAAACTGATAGAAAGTTAGCTACTATATCAAGCGGATCCCTTGCTTTAGATATTGCATTAGGAATTGGTGGCTATCCACGAGGAAGAATCATTGAAGTATATGGCCCAGAATCATCAGGTAAAACAACTGTTGCACTTCACGCCATAGCGGAAGTCCAACAACAAGGTGGTACAGCAGCGTTTATCGACGCTGAACATGGTGTGTCTTGTTTCTAATCCAGGTATAGTAGAAATACTATATGAATGATTAGAGGGACAGAGACCACGAAGGATACAATCCCCTTCATAAAATCGGTGGTATATGTCCTAACTTCATTACTGAATAGAACGGTGAAATTCCGTTTCAAGAACATTGGTTGGGTTCTTGCTCTAATACCCCGACGTGCGGTGATATAGCACTATATCACGGTACGAAGCTCGGAGAGGTCGGCGAAAATCAGACCTGTGAAGTGGTTAGAGAAGTAGTCGGGAGTCCATAAAGTTTCTATGACTAAAGAATGCATTTGCATTGGAATGAACCTGCGGAAGTACGGCTCGTAATGCGTGGGAAATCGAAATAAGAAGATTTCCACCTCCAAGTGAGGTTCAGTCTCGGATACAGTATTCATGTTTGCTGTTATCTGAACTTACCCTGTAAAGGATAAGAGTTCTTAGCCGACCAACCAATTGGCGAAAGAATGGCTGACGGGTCAGAGTAGGGGTCTAAGGAAACGATGATAAGGATAGGTAATGAGGAACAAGAGAACCCCGTCAGTGAATGCCAAAGTGAGTGCAAGCTGATGTCACTAAACAGTAGGAAATGACTGTTGAAGACGGGGGGCTGCTGCCCGTAGTAGTGTTGAAACAGGGTAATGCCTGTGGAGCGAAGGGGCATAGTCAAGATATGTTTATCGGATGTAAACTATTTCATTACAAATTAATGAGTTTATGGAAGCCGTGAGAAAGGTTTTTAGAATATGAAACCTTTGGTGAGCCTAACTGACTAAAGACATATAGCCCTTAATGTTAATAAGATAACTTTTTAAAAATAGGGTGAAGAATATGTCTCAAAAACTAAACGCTCCCACAGACGAAGCAGAGCTAAGAATGACCCTTGATAAACTCTATCAAAGCACTCGAAATTCTATTGAGAATGACGAGTTGCCAAGTTTTAAAGGACTCTTGGAAGTGGCGATTAGTAGAACAGTTATAATATCAGCAATTCATAAAATAAAAGCAAACAAAGGTAGTAAAACGGCTGGTACTGATAACGTCTTAATGCAGGACATACTATCTAAACAATTTGACGAAGTTATAGACTTAGTTCAAAGAACAATGGAAAACTATAAACCGAAAGAATTAAGAAGGGTTTATATACCAAAACCTGGTAAAAGGGAAAAACGACCATTAGGAATCCCAGCTTTAATTGATAGGATAATACAGGAATGTATTAGAATAACGATTGAGCCGATTCTTGAAGCGCAGTTCTTCAAACATTCATACGGTTTTAGACCTATGAGAGACGCAAAACAAGCTGTAGAACGGGCAATTTTCATTGGAACTAAGATTAAATATAACTGGGTAGTCGAAGGAGACATCAAAGGTTTTTTTGACAACGTTAATCATAATATCCTAATAAAGCAACTTTGGCACATGGGGATCAGAGATAGCCGAATTCTTATGATAATCAAAGAAATGCTCAAAGCAGGAATTATGAACGAAATCAAAAGAAACGAATTAGGAATTCCACAAGGAGGAATAATCTCCCCTCTCTTAGCGAATGTTTATCTCCACAAACTCGATGAATGGGTTTCAAGAGAGTGGGAAGAAAAAGAGCTAAGAAATGGAACTAAATCGAGAATAGCAAAACTTAGCTCCTTACGGAATTATTCTTCCATAACAAGACCTGAATTCTTTCTACGGTATGCAGATGATTGGGTTCTCTTTACGGATAGTAAGGAAAATGCAGAAAAATGGAAGTACAGGATTAAAGAATTTCTTAACGACAAACTTAAACTTGAAATATCTGACGAGAAAACCTTTGTCACTAATATGAAAAAGAAACCTATCAAGTTTCTTGGTTTCCGAATTAAAATGGTGCAAAAAGGCAATGGGTATGTAGGGTATTCCTATCCAGATAAAGACAAACTCGAAAAGAAATTCAAGGAAATAAGTAAAGACTTAAAGAAACTGAAATTCTGTTCTGATGAAGAGTGGTTAATAAATGATATCAATGTAATAAACAGTAAGTTTAGAGGTATCATCAATTACTACAACTCCTCACCGGGCATCAACCTAATCATGAGAGATTTTAGAGAAAATCTAAAATACACTGCATATAAAAGTATAAAGAAATACGGTGGCGACTGGATTCCTACAAATCAATGTCAAAACCTTAAAACCTTCTACCCCGACAGGACTGAACAAGTCCCTGCCGTCAAATACAAGAATCAAAGGATAGGATTTATTTCACTAAGTTTTGCAACTTGGGTAAAATACCCAAAGAAAAATCAAGACGAGACTCCGTACTCAGTGGAAGGAAGAGAGCTATATTTCAAAAGGTCGAAAAACAGACCACTTTTACTCAGAACAGAAGCTCTCCTAAACTCCGAACACCTTGCACTAATACTTGCAGGAAATAAGCGTAAACTTTACACCTACGAATATTTTATGAATAGATGTTATGCGTTTAACAGGGACAAAGGAAAATGCTCTATATGCAAAGAAACCTTAACAGGGATCGGGGATACACAAACCCACCATATAGATAATAAACTACCTTTCGACCAAGTTAACAAAGTCTCTAATCTTACCACGACCTGTAACAAATGCCATACTTTAATACATGCGAAGGAATTAACCGACAAGGAAACATTCCATTTGAAGAAGAATTCAATTCTTAAACTTCATAAATATCGTGAATTGGCATTAAGGGAGTAAAGTTAATCACTGTAATGAAAAATATCTTGATGGAACGCCGTATGCGGGGAAACTCGCACGTACGGTGTGAAGCGGGGGAAAACAGCTCCTACGAGTAATGTTGAGGATGACTGTTACCTATCGCTAACGCTCGATCCGATTTATGCTGAGAAACTAGGCGTTAATATTGACGAGCTTTTATTATCACAACCTGATACTGGGGAACAGGCGTTGGAAATTGCGGAAGCGTTAGTACGAAGCGGTGCCGTTGATATTATTGTAGTTGACTCGGTTGCAGCATTAGTACCGAAAGCTGAGATTGAAGGCGAAATGGGTGACTCACATATCGGTTTACAAGCCCGTCTTATGTCACAAGCATTACGTAAATTATCAGGTGCAATTAACAAATCAAAAACGATTGCTATTTTTATAAATCAGATTCGTGAAAAAGTAGGCGTGATGTTTGGGAATCCAGGTGCGCTTTGTTCCTAGACAAAATGTTGCTGAAAGGCACAAATAAAGCTAGGGGATATTGAAGAATCAATATCTAACTCTTTATTCTGATTTTGAAGGGGGAAGTTCCCTTCCCAATGAAATACTGGTCATTGGATACCCTGAGACTACGACATGCAGTTATCAATGTCGAGAAACTGTATGAAGCTCGTTGAAGTCGCTGAAAAATCAACCTAAGGGTTCAAAAGAAATTTTGAATCTATGGTGGGTGAAGTAAGCGGGGGGCTATAAAGTGGCTATGTCTACCGAAAGGGAATCTCCGTATGTACGGCTCGTTACCGAAACATCACCGAAAGGTGATGGCTCATTATGAGTCTGAGAGTGGTCTGACACTTCTGGGTGTGAAGGACGACATTTATCCTACAAAGGATATTTGCTTTAAGACCTCCAGTAATGGTTGAAAAAGTTCTCAGCGGGCTATAGGGGAAGGCTAAGGCGACTATGTTAAAAGCTAAGAATAAAGGGAACAAAGGAAGCCTAGAAGAGAATGATAAAGTTGACATTAACGGAAGTCTCTAAACAGTAGGAAATGACTGTTGAATCTAGGTGACAGCAGCCCGTAGTAGCTATGAAACACTGATAATAAGGTGTGGAGCGAAGGGGCATAGTCAGTGACAAGAAGAAAATAAATTAGCCCGTCAAGGAAGCCGTTGTGCATACCTGACTAAACCCAAAAGAAATTCACTCCGAAAGGAGGGATGCTTTTGGCTCAAAAATTTGACTATCCGCAGACGGAACAAGGTCTAAGGAACATTCAAGATAAACTGTATCGAGTAACAAAAGAAGAACTCGATAAAGGATTAAAGCCTAGATTCAAAGGTTTAATCGAGATAATGAGTTCAGATGCAACAATCGTCACCGCTATTCATAACATTAAAGCAAATAGAGGAGCGAATACCTCTGGAGCTGATGATGAAACGATGAACGATATATTGCAAAAGAATTATCATCAAGTATTGGATGAGGTCAAAGAAAAGTTTAGGAACTACGTACCGCTTGAAGTAAGACGAGTATGGATACCTAAACCGGGAAAAAACGAAGAAAGACCACTTGGTATACCTGCGATAGTCGATAGGATAATACAAGAGTGCGTCAGAATCGTCCTAGACCCCATATTTGAAGCACAATTTTACAGACACTCATATGGTTTCCGTCCAATGAGAGACGCTCATATGGCTCTAAAAAGAGTCGCGACAGTGGTACACAGGACAAAACACCATTGGATAGTCGAAGGTGATATAAGTAAATTCTTCGACAATGTAAATCATAATGTTTTGTTAAAGAAAATGTGGAATATGGGAATCAGAGACCAAAGAGTATTAATGATGATAAAAGCAATGCTCAAAGCAGGAATAATGGACGAAATGAAGGGAAATCCGTTGGGAACTCCCCAAGGAGGTATAATATCTCCATTACTAGCCAACATCTATTTACATAAATTGGATGAATGGATAGTAAGAGAATGGGAAAGTAAAGAAACGGAGATTGATTTCGCAAATCAAAGCGGAAAATATCGAGCCTTAAGGAAAACAAAATTAAAACCTGCATTTTTCATAAGGTACGCAGATGATTGGGTATTAGTAACTGATACAAAGTCGAATGCGGAAAAATGGAAAAAGAGAATTGCGACATATCTCGATACGAACCTAAAGTTAAAACTATCAGATGAGAAAACCTTGATTACGGACTGCACCAAGCGAAATATAAAATTCGTAGGCTTTGAAATGAAAGCAACAGTGCAGTTCAGAGAACCTAAGGGAAAAAAGGACAGTGGAGCAGATAAAACTCGACTAACACTCATAACAAAAACACGACCCGAAAGGGATAAATTTCGCGCAAAGGTTATGGAGATAAACCGAAGTATAAGGAGATTCAGAAGAATACCTGACTTCGAGAAAGCTGTCCATCATCTGAACATAGTTAACAGCAAAATAAGGGGCTTGGTTAACTATTTCAAAGTAGCAACAGCCTTTGGAGAGGAAGCCAAAAAATATTCCTCAAAACTGCAAATGAACGGTTATCAACATCTAAAAAGATATGGTGCGGAATTGGTAAAAACATCAGATGTAAAAAATCTATTAGAGGTACATTCAGAGTACCATCAAACGATTCCAGCAGTCGATGTAGGGAATAAAACATACATTGGCTTAACAAACCTAAGCTTTGGTAAATGGACTGAACCTAAGTCTAAGAACCAAGATGAAACACCATATTCTGAAGCAGGAAGAGCTTTGTATACGAAAAGAATGGAAAGAAAAAGACCGCTCGCAAGAGCTGATGATTATTTCCGTTTAGAAGTATCTAAGTTAATAAGTAGAGGAATGAAAGCACCTAAATATAATTTCGAATTCTATATGAATAGAGGATATATCATAAACAGGGATAAATTTAAATGCAGAGTATGCAGGTCAGAACTATCGTTACTGAATGCAGAAATTCATCACTGTAGTCCACGATTGCCTTTAGATATGGTAAATAAAGTAGAATATCTTGCATCGGTTTGTACTGATTGCCATATCAAAATACATGATGGACAGGATTATACCTCGAATGTAGAAAAGAAAATCTGGGCAAACATAATCAAATTCAGAAATAAATTGAATGTAACCAAAGATGAAGTTTCTTAGGGAGAAAAGCTAATTTATAATCATCTCAAGTAGTTAGGTGTGACTACAGTCATTGATGGAGCGCCGTGTGAGTTCGAAAGTCTCACGCACGGTGCGAAGTGGGGGAAAATAGCTCTGAACAGATAATGCTGAAGATGTCTATTACCTATCACTATAGACTACTCCAGGCGGACGCGCGCTTAAATTCTATTCGTCGATTCGACTAGAAGTACGCCGTGCTGAAACTATTAAACAAGGCAACGATATGGTCGGAAATAAAACGAAAATCAAAGTAGTAAAGAATAAGGTGGCGCCACCATTTAAATCAGCTGAAGTAGATATCATGTATGGCGAAGGTATTTCAATCCAAGGTGAAATTATCGATATCGGTTCTGACTTAGATATTGTTCAAAAAAGTGGGGCTTGGTACTCCTATAATGAAGAGCGTGTTGGTCAAGGACGCGAAAATGCAAAACAATTTTTAAAAGAAAACCCAGACGTTCAACGTGAAATCCATCAACAAATTCGTGCGCACTATGGCTTAGATAATCCCGTGTCAGCAGAATCTGAATTGGCAGCAGGACAAGAAGAATTATTTGATGAATAGAATAGTAGTTCAAAATAGAGACGTACAAAACGTCTCTATTTTTTTAGCAAGCTTGTTAAAGCATATTATTGAATTACCGATATGTTGATTGGAACGAAAGGAGCGGAAACAGCTGCGAGAAAAAGGCCAGTAGGACCCCGCAGGCGAAAGCCAAGGAATCTTCCGGCCCCCCTAAGGTTCGCACAGAGTCTGGAGCGTAAAATAATAAGTAAGTTTAACTACGCCTTTTAGAAGTTTTATTCAAGCAGCAAATTAAACAAACAAATTGAAGTTTTATGGGATTTTCGCTTAGGATTTGAATAGATCAAACTATGCAAATTTCTATCCGAATTCTAAACCGACTATACTTGACAATGGAAATGTCCACCTTTACAATTAAAATGTATAATTTCACTATTTTTAGATATTAAAAATTATGAAAGAATTATTGTGCTGTATGTTGTAACCTACTATGTGGCAATATACATGCCGACATCGTAACGAAATGGACGAAATTTAGAAACTTAAGATGTACAAGTCGATAGCAAAAGGAGGTGTAATGATGGACCTAATTACTATCATCTCCGTTTTGCTGGCCATACTTGTCGGTGCAGTTGTTGGTTATTTTGTTCGTAAATCCATTGCGGAAGCAAAGATTACTAGCGCAGAACACGCGGCTCAACAAATAATTGAAGATGCTAAACGCGAAGCTGAAGCATCTAAGAAAGAGGCCCTGCTAGAAGCAAAGGATGAAAATCATAAAATTCGTACAGAAGCGGAACGCGATATCCGTGAACGAAGGAGCGAGTTACAGAAACAAGAAAATCGATTAATGCAAAAGGAAGAGAATCTTGACCGTAAGGGCGAATCGCTAGATAAGCGTGAGTTAATGCTCGAGAAAAAAGAAGATTCACTTACCCTAAGACAACAGCATATTGAAGAGTTGGAAAGCAAAATGGGAGAAATGGTTCGTCAACAGCAAGTAGAGCTTGAACGAATTTCAAGCTTAACTCGTGAAGAAGCAAGACAAATTATTTTAGATAATCTTGACAAAGAGCTTTCACATGAAACTGCAGTCATGATAAAAGAAACTGAAAGTAGGGCGAAAGAAGAGGCCGATAAAAAAGCTAAAGAAATTCTTTCACTTGCTATTCAGCGCTGTGCCGCAGATCATGTTGCAGAGACAACCGTTTCAGTTGTAAATTTACCAAACGATGAAATGAAAGGCCGAATTATTGGACGTGAAGGTCGAAATATTAGAACGATTGAGACCTTAACAGGCATTGATTTGATTATTGATGATACTCCAGAGGCAGTAATTTTATCAGGTTTTGATCCAATTCGTCGTGAAACTGCTAGAATTGCACTTGAAAAGCTAGTCCAAGACGGACGTATTCATCCTGCAAGAATTGAAGAAATGGTAGAGAAATCTAGAAGAGAAGTAGATGAATATATACGTGAAGTTGGAGAGCAATCTACATTTGAGGTTGGTGTACATGGGCTCCATCCTGATCTAATTAAGATTCTAGGCCGATTAAAATATTGGACAAGTTATGGGCAAAATGTATTAAAACATTCAATGGAAGTTGCGTTTCTATCGGGCTTAATGGCTGCTGAACTTGGTGAGGATGAGACCCTTGCTAAAAGAGCTGGCTTATTACATGATATTGGTAAAGCTATTGATCATGAGGTCGAAGGAAGTCATGTTGAAATTGGTGTTGAGCTAGCGACGAAATATAAAGAACATCCAGTCGTTATTAATAGTATTGCTTCACATCATGGTGATACAGAACCAACCTCTATTATAGCTGTGTTGGTAGCTGCTGCAGATGCATTATCAGCAGCAAGGCCTGGTTCTAGAAGCGAAACGTTAGAAAATTATATTAGAAGACTTGAAAAACTAGAAGAAATTTCTGAATCTTACGATGGCGTTGAAAAATCATTTGCAATTCAAGCTGGTCGAGAAGTTCGGATTATGGTAAAACCGGATTCAGTCGATGATTTACAAGCACACAAGCTTGCAAGAGAAATTCGAAAAAGAATTGAAAGTGAGTTAGACTATCCCGGTCATATAAAAGTAACGGTCATTCGTGAAACTCGTGCCGTTGAATATGCAAAATAATATAAAAGCCAGTAGGTGTTATTTAAACACCTACTGGCTTTTAGTTTTACAAAGACAACTACATGTAATATGTGAATCATTCATGGTCATAGTTTCAACGTATTTTGACAATCTAGTTGGACTATGTGAAACTTGTATTATATATTTGCAATAGATAGGAGTTAATACATGAGAATTTTATTTGTTGGCGATGTAGTTGGTTCACCAGGGAGGGATATGGTCAAATCCTATTTGCCGAAACTGCAAAAGAAGTTTAAACCAACGATTACAATAATTAATGGAGAGAACGCAGCTGGAGGAAAAGGAATAACTGAAAAAATATATCGTTCTTTTCTTGAAATAGGTGCAAACGCGATTACGTTAGGAAATCATTCATGGGATAATCGTGAAATATTTGAATTCATTGATAGTGCAAAATATCTAATTAGACCAGCGAATTTTCCTGATAGTAATCCTGGGCAAGGTTATTTAATTTTAAATATTAATGGAATTGAAGTTGGAATTATTAATTTACAAGGTCGGACTTTTTTACCTCCGCTCGATTGTCCATTTAAAAAAGCAGATGAACTAATAGCGAAACTTAAAAAGAGAACAAATATCATTTTTGTTGATTTTCATGCTGAGGCGACAAGTGAAAAGCAGGCAATGGGATGGTATTTAAATGGACGTGTAACAGCGGTTGTTGGAACACATACACATGTCCAGACAGCAGATTATCGGATATTACCAGATGGTACAGCCTATATAACCGATGTTGGTATGACTGGCCCTTATGATGGCATATTGGGCGTTGAACGAGACGCTGTCCTAAAGAAGTTTTTAACTAATTTACCGGTCCGTTTCGAGGTCACAAACGGGCGAGAACAATTAAATGCTGTTATCATTGATGTTGATTCAAAAACAGGAAAAGCAAAAAGCATACAACCAATCCTTATAAATGAAGATCATCCGCTCTTTGAGTGAATTTTAAAAGTTTTTCGAAAAATAATCTGAAAGTTAGCAGGAATAACTGGTAATTTCGTGAATATAAGTATGGAGAGGAATGATTTATTCATACAAGGAGGAACCAGGAATGGAAATATTAAAAGTTTCAGCAAAATCTAATCCTAATTCTGTAGCTGGAGCACTTGCAGGAGTTTTACGTGAACGTGGAGCTGCTGAGATCCAAGCAATTGGAGCGGGTGCACTTAATCAAGCGGTAAAGGCAGTAGCGATCGCAAGAGGATTTGTCGCACCAAGTGGAGTAGATTTAATATGTATTCCTGCTTTTACAGATATTTTAATAGACGGTGAGGAACGTACAGCTATTAAATTGATTGTTGAACCTCGATAAAAATAAACCGAATATGAAAACTAATTAACCTGTTTGTTCTCCTTTGAATAAACAGGTTATTTTGTACTGTATATAAATATATTGGACATATTGGAAAAAAGTTGTTGCATTTCAAATATTTAATGATTGGTAGGTGTGTTTTTTGGCAAAAATATTTGATGCACATTGTGATGTTCTGTACAAAATGTGGCTCAATCCCAATCTTTCTTTTGAAGATAGTAATGCTTTACACGTAAATCTTAATTACATGAAACAAGCTGGAGGAAAAGTTCAATGCTTTGCAATATATATTCCCGAAAGTGTTAATCATAGTGAAAGATTTAATGTAGCCCTCGAGATGGTAGATATTTTTTACGATAAAATAATAAACAAATTTAAACAAATAAAATTAATATTAAATAAAAGGGACATAAGTGACCTTAAAGATAATGAAATTGGGGCTATTTTAACGTTAGAAGGCTGCGATGCAATCGGCCATGATATAACCAAGCTAAAGACTTTATATCGCTTAGGAGTCCGTTCTGTCGGTTTGACATGGAATTATGCAAATGCTGTGGCAGATGGGGCACTTGAAACGAGGAATGCAGGCCTTACTTTATTTGGTAAGAAGATTGTAGAATTAAATAATCAACTGAAAATATGGACTGACGTATCACACTTAAATGAAAGATCTTTTTGGGATACAATTGAAATCGCCCACTATCCGATCGCATCTCATTCTAATGTCTATTCTTTATTTAACCATCCAAGAAATTTAAGAGATGACCAGATTAAAGCACTGATTAAAAAGGATGGAATGATTGGTATTACGTTCGTCCCATATTTTTTAAGTAAAGATTATGAACATACAACAATAAGTGACATAATAAAACATATAGATTACATTTTTGCACTTGGAGGAGAAACTAATCTCGGGTTAGGATCAGACTTTGATGGGATTGATGATACTATTCAAGGATTGGAACATTATGGATGTTATCAGAATTTGCTAAATGAACTTCAAAAACACTTCAAAGATGAGCAGATTTATAGAATATGTCTACAAAATTTTGTTGAACATTTTCCAAATTAAGGCTATCAGAATTTTTATACACAAATTTGTCAAAAATGAGTGTTTAGGGGTTGCTTTTTTTGTTTTATAGGACTAGAATAAAAGTCGTTTAGTACCCTTCCGGAAAAAATCATATTTCTATTTATATTATTTTATCAGTCTTAAAATTAGATTTTATTGGAAATGTACTACACTAATAAGTTATCGTACAATATGACTAAGGATGTATTTCAAAGGGGTGTAAAAAATGATCAATCAACTTTCATGGAAAGTTGGAGGACAACAAGGGGAAGGTATCGAAAGTACTGGAGAAATTTTCTCGATTGCGCTTAATCGTTTAGGATACTATTTATACGGTTATCGCCACTTTTCTTCCCGAATCAAAGGTGGTCACACCAACAATAAAATTCGCGTAAGTACAACCCAAGTTCGCTCAATATCTGATGATTTAGATGTATTAGTTGCATTTGATCAAGAAACAATTGATGTGAACTTCCATGAATTACGTGATGGTGGTGTAGTTATCGCCGATGCGAAGTTCGAACCAAAAATACCTGAAAATAGTAATGTAACGTTGTATGCGGTTCCATTTACTGAAATCGCTACAGAGTTAGGTACTTCATTAATGAAAAATATGGTGGCTATCGGTTCATCAAGTGCGATTCTTGATTTAGATATTGAAACGTACAGAGACGTAGTTCAAGAAATATTTGGACGTAAAGGTCAACAAGTTGTTGATAAAAATATGGAAGCCATCAAGCAGGGCTATGAATATATTAAAAACCAAGCAGGTTCTAATTTATCTACAATGGAGCTAGAAAAAGCAGACGGAAAACAACGTCTATTCATGATCGGAAACGATGCAATTGCATTAGGATTTTTAGCTGGTGGTGTACGTTTTATGCCGGCATATCCAATTACGCCAGCATCTGAGATTATGGAGTACTTAATTAAAAAGCTGCCTGATTTCGGCGGAACTGTAATTCAAACAGAAGATGAAATCGCAGCTTGTACAATGGCGATTGGTTCAAACTATGCAGGTGTTCGTGCAATTACTGCATCAGCAGGACCAGGTCTTTCATTAATGATGGAAGCGATCGGTCTTTCAGGAATGACTGAAACTCCACTGGTAGTTGTTGATACACAACGTGGTGGCCCAAGTACAGGTCTACCAACTAAAATAGAGCAATCCGACTTAATGGCAATGATTTATGGTACTCATGGTGATGTTCCTAAAGTTGTACTTGCACCAAGTACAGTTCAAGAAGCATTCTACTATGCAGTTGAAGCTTTAAATATTGCTGAAGAATATCAATGTCCTGTTATTTTATTAACAGACCTGCAAATCTCATTAGGTAAACAAACAGTTGAGCCTTTAGATTACAAGAACATTGAAATTCGTCGTGGTAAGTTAGACCTTAATGCTCAATTACCTGAGATTGAAAATAAAGAATACTTTAAGCGTTATGAAGTAACTGATGATGGTATTTCACCTCGTGTTGTACCAGGTATGAAAAATGGTATTCATCATGTTACAGGTGTTGAACATAATGAAACTGGTAAACCTTCTGAAAGTTCGCAAAATCGTCAAGCACAAATGGACAAGCGTCTACGCAAATTAAGCAACCTTAAGTTTAAAGATGCTGTTCATAAGAATGTTAAGCACGATGAAGCTGACGTGCTTGTAGTTGGATTTAACTCTACTCGTGGTGGTATTGAAGAAGCGATGACTCGTCTTGAGAATGATGGTCTAAAAGTAAATCATGCTCATATTCGTTTAGTACATCCATTCCCAACAGAAGAGATCAAGCCACTAGTAGACTCTGCTAAGAAAGTAGTAGTAGTAGAATACAATGGTACGGCACAGTTAACACAAATCCTTAAGTTAAACGTAGGAAATCACGACAAGGTAGCAAGCATCCTTAAATATGATGGCGATCCATTCCTACCTAGTGAAATTTACAACAGAATTAAGGAGTTGTTATAAAAATGGCAACATTTAAAGATTTTCGTAATAATGTGAAACCTAACTGGTGCCCAGGTTGTGGCGATTTCTCAGTTCAAGCTGCGATTCAACGTGCTGTTGCAAATGTTGGGGTAGAACCTCAAGATTTAGCCGTTATTTCTGGTATCGGTTGTTCTGGAAGAATATCTGGATACATCAATTCATATGGTGTTCATGGTATTCATGGTCGCTCTCTTCCAATTGCACAAGGCGTGAAAATGGCAAACAAGGATTTAACTGTTATTGCTGCCGGTGGTGACGGAGATGGCTTTGCGATTGGTATGGGACATACAATCCATGCAATCCGCCGTAATATTAACGTTACATATATTGTAATGGATAACCAAATTTACGGATTAACAAAAGGTCAAACTTCACCACGTAGTGCAAAAGGATTTAAAACGAAGAGTACTCCAAAAGGCTCTATTGAATCTGCATTATCACCAATGGAAATGGCATTAACTGCAGGAGCTACTTTCGTTGCTCAAAGTTTCTCTAGTGATTTAAAAGAGTTAACTTCATTAATTGAAGAAGGTATTAAGCATGAAGGATTCTCTTTAATTAATGTATTTAGTCCATGTGTGACTTATAACAAAGTTAACACATATGACTGGTTTAAAGAGAATTTAACAAAACTTAGCGATGTAGAAGGATATGATCCAGCTAACCGTATGCAAGCAATGCAAACGCTTATGGAAAAGAGCGGTTTAGTAACTGGATTGATCTATCAAAATAAGGATCAACAGTCATATCAAGAGCTAATCCCTGGATTTAGTGAAAAACCACTTGTACATGCTGATTTAACTCTTGACGAAGCTAAATTTAATGAATTAGTTAAAGAATTTATGTAATATTCGTCCAACCGCCTAAGATCTTCTTAGGCGGTTTATTTTTTACCTTAAGAAAGTTTAACTTAATCAAAGTATTAAAATATAAGGAAATACATCGTCATTTGTCGTAATTAATAAACGAATTGTCCAGAAGTCATTAAGGAAAAAGACTGTTCCTCTCACCATTTGTTGTTGATTAAGAAATAATAAAATGGCAATGATGTTTAGAAGAGTAATAGTTACAACATTATTAGTTTCATGTTAAACTGAGTAAGTAATTTAAAATAACATAGTGATGTGGAATTTTTTTGCGATGTGACAAGCGCTATTGTTAATTTTACTTTAAAGATATATACTATGTAATTGGTGTATTTATTATACAAAAAAATTAAACAGGAAGGAGATTTTCATGAACGAAAAACAACGTTTAGAAAGTCAACAAATCAATGGAAGTAATTCTTCGGACAAAAAATCCGCCAAGGATTATGCAAAATTCTTTGAAACTACTTACCAACCACCTTCATTAAAGGATGCAAAAAAACGTGGTAAGGAAGATGTAACAGTACATCGCGATTTTGACATTCCTGAGGATATGATTGGTATCGGAGAAAACAAGAAATTTTATATTCGAACTTATGGCTGTCAAATGAATGAACATGATACTGAAATAATGGCAGGAATATTAACTCAGTTAGGCTTTGAAAGTACTGATTCAACAAATGATGCAGATATAATCTTATTAAACACTTGCGCAATTCGTGAAAATGCAGAGAACAAAGTGTTTGGCGAAATAGGACATCTAAAGCCTTTGAAAAGAGAAAAGCCTGATCTGATTTTAGGTGTTTGCGGCTGTATGTCACAAGAAGAATCAGTAGTAAATAAAATTCTTCAAAAACATCATCATATCGACTTGATCTTTGGAACTCACAATATTCATCGGTTGCCATACCTGCTAAAAGAAGCAATGTTTGGCAAAGAAATGGTTGTTGAAGTTTGGTCAAAAGAAGGCGATGTTGTTGAAAACCTGCCAAAAGTTCGTAAAGGAAATATTAAAGGCTGGGTAAACATTATGTACGGCTGTGATAAGTTCTGTACGTACTGTATTGTACCTTATACAAGAGGAAAAGAACGTAGCCGTCGTCCTGAAGATATTATAGAAGAGGTACGTCACTTAGCGCGTTTAGGATATAAGGAAATTACATTATTAGGGCAAAACGTTAATGCTTACGGAAAAGATTTTGAGGATATCAAGTATGGTCTTGGAGATTTAATGGACGAGCTTAGAAAAATTGATATTCCACGTATTCGTTTCACAACAAGTCACCCACGTGATTTTGATGATCATTTAATTGAAGTGCTTGCAAAAGGTGGAAATTTAATGGATCATATTCATCTGCCTGTTCAATCAGGTAGCTCTGAAGTATTAAAATTAATGACTCGTAAATATAATCGTGAACAATATTTAGAACTTGTCCGGAAAATAAAAGCAGCGATTCCAAATGCTAGCTTAACAACTGACATTATTGTTGGTTTCCCTAATGAAACGGATGAACAATTTGAAGAAACGATGTCATTATATCGAGAAGTGGAATATGACAGTGCGTATACCTTTATTTATTCACCACGTGAAGGAACACCTGCCGCTAAAATGGAAGATAATGTTCCGCTAGAAGTAAAAAAAGAACGCCTACAACGATTAAACGATCTTGTAAATGAAATTTCAGCAAAGAAAAATAAGCAATATCAAGACCAAATTGTGGAAGTTCTAGTTGAAGGTGAAAGTAAAAATAATCCTGATGTCTTAGCTGGTTATACAAGAAAAAATAAACTTGTGAATTTCAAGGCACCAAAGTCAGTGATTGGTCAAATTGTAAAAGTAAAAATAACTAGTGCAAAAACATGGAGTTTAGATGGAGAAATGGTAGAAGAAGTAATGGGGGTAACATACAATGGCTAAGTATACAAAGTCAGAAGTTGTTAAGAAGGCAGAAGAACTAGCAAAATTAATTGCTGAAACTGAAGAGGTAGAATTTTTCAAGCGTGCTGAGGCTGCAATTAATAAAAATGAAAAAGTAGATCGCATCATGAAAGACATTAAAAGTTACCAAAAACAAGCAGTTAACTTTCAACATTATAATAAGCCAGAAGCTCTAAAAAAGGTCGAAGATAAGATAGAGGCATTAATGGCGGAATTAGATAGTATCCCAGTTGTGGGAGAGTTCAAACAATCGCAAACAGAAGTGAATGATTTATTACAATTAGTTTCAAGTACGATCTCAAAAACAGTCACTGATGAGATTATATTGTCTACTGGTGGAGATCTATTAGCTGGAGAAACAGGCTCAAAACCTCAATGTCATCACGAGTAAAAATAAAAAGCACCCAAAGGGGTGTTTTTTATTTTATCTTGACATTCTATATCGAATAGCGTTGCATATTATATCGATGATCAGTGTCTCACATAAGAAAATCACTTTATTAAATAAAAAGGTTGTCTCAATAAAAATAAATTGAAAATGGGCACATATCTCTGTACCTGTGCATAGAATGAAGTAACGGCCAACATGAATTGTAAAAAGATTTTTTTGCACACTAGTCATTCGCCCTGCATAGGATGAAATGGAAGATAAGAATGAGGAGGTAGTGCTCATATGAAAAATAAAGAGCATGATTTTCAATTTAGAGAGATAATCACAAAAGCAGTAATCGGTAAAGGACGAAAGTTTACTCAATGTACACACACAATTTCACCTTCTCACAGACCTACTAGTATTCTAGGTTGTTGGATTATTAACCATGAATATGATGCTAAGAAGGTAGGAGATTGTGTAGAAATTGAAGGGTGCTACGACATTAACGTATGGTATTCTTTTAGTGACAATACAAAGACAGAAGTCGCAACTGAAACTGTACATTATAAAGATGTTGTTCGCTTATCATCAAGAGATGAAAACTGCGTGAGTGATGATTTAGAAGTTATTGCACGCGTAGTGCAACAACCAAATTGCTTAGAATGTTCCATTTCACCAAATGGAAATAAAGTAGTCGTCCAAGTTGAGCGAGAATTCATCGCAGAGGTTATTGGGGAAACAAAAGTGTGTGTTAAAGTTTACCCAGGTGTTTGTGAAGAAGAGATCGAGGAAATATGTGACGATGAATTTGAAGACCTAAATCCAGACTTTTTAGTGGCTGGAGAAGAAGAGTAAACTAGGAAGTTGAGAACTTCCTAGTTTTTTTGTGCTCCATTTTACATACTCATATTGTGTTTAATTTCCAAATTAGTGATTTGCTTGAAGAACTTCCTTTTTACCTATAACAAAAATATAACAATTTAGTTTTATTAATGAAATGATTGTTTTTCTAATGATATAATTTATCTATATGAAACATGAGGAATTTAGACTTTGTATATGCATAATAGATGGAGGATTTATATATGGCACAATATACGCCAATGATACAGCAATACTTATCCGTAAAGGCACAATACAAAGATGCCTTTTTATTTTTTCGTTTAGGTGATTTTTATGAACTGTTCTTTGATGATGCAATAAATGCATCGCAGGAATTAGAGATAACATTAACAAGTAGAGATGGAGGGTCTACAGAACGAATTCCAATGTGTGGAGTACCGCACCACTCTGCTGAAAATTATATTAATCAATTAGTAGAAAAGGGCTATAAAGTTGCGATTTGTGAACAAGTAGAGGACCCCAAGCAAGCTAAAGGTGTAGTTCGTCGTGAAGTTGTCCAACTAATTACACCAGGAACAGTCATGCAGGGTAAAATCCTTGAGGAAAAAGAAAATAATTATATTGCAACAATAGCTGATTTTAAAGATCGATCTTTCGGACTAGCTTATACCGATTTAACAACAGGTGAAAGCCAAGTTACATTGATAACAGGAGATTGGCTGGATGTGATTGGAGAGGTATATACACTTGGTTCCAAAGAAATTGTACTGTCCTCAGCAGAGATAACAAATGAACAAATCCAAGAACTTAAGGATCGTGTAAATGTAACGATTTCGATTGAGGACGATACAGTAATACCTGATGGATTAGAGCATACCGTACAAAACCTCGAACAAACTAAGTTGAGACAAACGTTTGGTCGTTTGCTCCACTATTTACTTAAGACACAAAAACGATCACTAGATCATTTGCAGCCAGCAGTATTTTATGAAATTGATGAATATATGAAGTTAGATATACATTCAAAGAGAAATCTTGAACTAGTTGAAACAATCCGTACAAAAGGGAAAAAAGGGTCTTTTTTATGGTTGCTTGATCAAACAGTTACAGCAATGGGTGGAAGAAGATTAAAACAATGGATTGAACGTCCATTAATAAAGCAAGCACATATAGAATATCGGCTAAATATGGTAGAAACATTATTAAACCAATTTATTGAACGTGAAGAACTTCGTGAGACTTTAAAACAAGTGTATGATTTAGAACGTTTATCTGGACGGGTTGCATATGGGAATGTAAATGCGCGTGATCTTATCCAGTTAAAGAAATCACTACAACAAATACCTACACTCGTTGAGATTATAAGTAAGCTGGAGTCTTCAGACTGTACAAATCTCATCCAGGACATTGATTTATGTGAAACTCTTTGTAGTTTATTAGAGAATGGACTCAAAGAAGACCCGCCTTTATCCATTAAAGAGGGGGATATCATAAGAGATGGATATCATCAGACACTAGATTCATATCGTGATGCAGTATCGAACGGTAAAACGTGGATCGCCCAGTTAGAAGCAAAAGAAAAACAAGAAACCGGTATTAAATCTCTTAAAATCGGTTATAACCGGATATTCGGTTATTATATCGAGATTACGAAAGCAAATTTACAACAACTACCAGAAGGGCGATATGAAAGAAAGCAAACGTTAGCGAATGCAGAGCGGTTTATTACGCCTGAATTGAAGGAAACAGAATCTATTATTCTTGAAGCAGAAGAAAAAATAATGGATCTTGAGTATAGTTTATTTGTTGAAATACGCGAGAAAGTAAAAGAGTATATACCTAGATTACAATCGCTAGCAAAAATTATTAGTGAATTAGATGTACTTCAAAGCTTTGCACAAGTTAGTGAACAGTATCAATATACAAAACCTTCATTTTCAAATGAGCGAAAAATATGGATTAAAGATGGCCGACATCCAGTTGTTGAGAAAGTACTAAACTCTCAGGATTACGTTGCAAATGATTGTTATATGAACCAGGAACGGGAAATGTTATTAATTACTGGACCAAATATGTCAGGTAAAAGCACTTATATGAGACAGATTGCCCTTACTGCAATTTTGGCTCAAATCGGCTGTTATGTACCGGCCACCGAAGCGATTATACCAATTTTCGATCAGGTGTTTACTAGAATAGGTGCGGCTGATGATTTAGTTTCTGGTCAAAGTACGTTTATGGTGGAAATGTTAGAAGCTAAAAATGCACTTACGAAGGCAACGCAAAATAGCTTAATTTTATTAGATGAGATTGGCCGTGGTACATCAACATATGATGGCATGGCTTTAGCTCACGCTATCATTGAATATATTCATAATGAGATTGGGGCAAAGACGTTATTTTCTACTCATTATCATGAGCTGACACAATTAGAAAATTCATTAAATCAGTTGAAAAATGTGCATGTTCGTGCAATTGAAGAAAATGGTAGAGTAGTATTTCTTCATAAGGTTGAAGAAGGTGCTGCGGATAAAAGCTATGGCATTCATGTTGCAGAACTTGCGGAGTTGCCAGATCAATTAATTCAACGAGCAAAAGAGATTTTACAAAAGCTTGAAGAACAAGCAACACAGAATTCTTCTCAAGAAAATGTAGCTCCTGTTGTGGAGAATGAACAACTCACATTTTTTGTTGCAGAAAAAACTAAACGTGAATCACCCAGTGATACATCTAGTTTAAATAAGGCTGAAAAAGAAGTAATTGAAAAGTTGAAATCTATAGACCTTTTAGAAATGACTCCACTAGACACAATGAATGAATTATATAAATTACAGAAGATTGTTAAATCATAAAGCAAAGGTGATCATGTGGGTAAAATTATTCAATTAGAAGATCATTTATCAAATAAGATTGCTGCGGGGGAAGTTATTGAACGCCCTGCGTCCGTAGTCAAGGAGTTAGTGGAAAATTCAATTGATGCCAATAGTACAAGAATTGAAGTGCATGTAAAGGAAGCCGGTTTATCTGAAATCCGTATTGTTGATAATGGTGATGGCATCGAAATAGATGATTGTTTATTAGCTTTTGAAAGACATGCAACTAGCAAAATAAAAAATGAGAATGATTTATTTCGGATCCGAACGTTAGGATTTAGAGGTGAGGCGCTACCTAGTATTGCCTCTGTTTCCGAGCTTGAATTAAAAACTTGTACAGGGAAAGGTGCAGGAACGTTTGTTCATCTAAATGGCGGGAAACTCGAAGGTCATCAAGCAACTAATAGTCGTAAAGGAACTGACATTACCGTTAAAAATTTATTTTTTAATACGCCTGCTCGCCTAAAGTATATGAAAACAATTCATACTGAATTAGGTAACATTACGGATTATTTGAATCGAATTTCATTAGCACATCCAGAAATTTCGTTTCAATTAACACATAATGGAAAACGCCTATTTTTCACAAGTGGAAATGGCGATGTGCGACAGGTGATTGCTTCAATATATGGACTTTCTATTGCTAAGCAGATGGTTCCAATCAAATTTCAAACGATTGATTACGAAATAAATGGTTGGATTGCACGTCCAGAGATAACACGCGCATCGAGGAATTATATTTCAACAATTATTAATGGCAGATATATAAAAAATTATGCATTATCAAAGGCAATTCAAGCAGGTTATCATACATTATTGCCAATTGGACGATTTCCGATTGTTTATATAAACATTACGATGGACCCTTTACTAGTAGATGTAAACGTTCATCCATCGAAACTTGAGGTTCGTTTGAGCAAAGAAATGGAATTAAGCGAACTAATAACAGAAGGCATACGTAAAACATTTAGACAAGAAAGATTAATTCCAGAAGTGAAAAAACAGGAAAAGACGCAGAAACCTATTAGTGACCAACAACAATTAGTATTTGAGCATAGGTTAACAGAGCTAGCCGATCAACCAAAACAGAATAAACAATCATTATTTGCTTTAGATACTGATGAAAAACAATATGAGGTTGAAGAAAGTACTGATGTTGATATGTTTGAAACGGTACAACCATATATAGAAAAGCATAGCGTTGTTCAAGTTATTGACAATCCCCCTGAAAAACAAAATGATAGTCATTTAGAAAATGCATTTATTGATGATAATGAAATAGTGGAGAGTGTTGAACAACCACTAAAAGCTGAGGAAAGAATTCCGCCGCTATATCCAATTGGTCAAATGCATGGAACATATATACTTGCACAAAATGATAGAGGTTTATTTATAGTTGACCAGCATGCTGCACAAGAGCGAATTAAATATGAATTTTTTCGGGAAAAAGTTGGTGAAATAGAACCTGAAGTGCAAGAAATGTTACTGCCGCTTACATTAGAATATACGAAAAATGAATGTCTAATTATTGAAGAGCATATGAACGTATTAGAAGAAGTCGGAATCTTTTTAGAGTCTTTTGGTTCTCAAAGCTATATCGTCCGTTCGCATCCACAGTGGTTTCCTAATGGCAGCGAGCAAGAAATTATTGAAGAAATCATCCAACAAGTGATAAATAAGAAAAAAATAAGTATAAAAGAATTACGGGAAGAAGCAGCGATCATGATGTCATGTAAGGCATCGATAAAAGCAAATCGCCATCTTCGAAACGATGAGATTTTTACGCTATTAGAGACATTAAGAACAACTACTGATCCGTTTACATGCCCGCACGGTAGACCCATTATTGTGCATTTCTCAACCTATGAAATGGAAAAGCTTTTTAAAAGGGTCATGTAGACAAAGCGTATAAATAACCTATATCAAAAAGGACACACGGCTTGTGTCCTTTTTATTATGAAAAATAATATTAAATGAAAAAAGATTACTTCCAAATGTTGAATGAAAATTTGTATATATGTCAACAATTGTTTATTATGAAAAGGAATCCATTTATTAAGGTGACCTTATATGAAGACAAAAACAAAAGTAATTACGATTATTGGTCCAACGGCCGTTGGAAAAACAAAAACAGGTATTGAATTAGCAAAAGTATTAGATGGGGAAGTGATTAGTGGAGATTCAATGCAAATTTATCGAGGCATGGATATAGGCACAGCGAAAGTTACCAAAGAGGAAATGGAAGGAATTCCACATCATTTAATTGATATCAAAGATCCTAATGAGACTTTTTCAGTAGCAGAATTTCAAGCTTTAGTTACAGATCTAATAGAGGACATAACTAAACGAGGAAAAATACCAATTATTGTAGGTGGTACTGGTCTTTATATTCAATCTGTTCTTTTTGATTATAATTTTTCAGATACTGCCTCTAATAAGCAATATAGAGAGCAAATGGAAAAACGCATAAGTGAAGAAGGAATAGATGCTGTTTATAAAGAACTTGAAAAAGTTGACCCAGATAGTGCAAGAAAGATTCATCCTAATAATACGAGACGGGTGATTAGAGCTTTAGAGGTATACCATGAAACGGGATTAACTTTGACCGAATACCAGGATAAACAACTTCTAGAATCTCCTTATCATTACATTATTATTGGCTTAACAATGGAGCGTACACTTCTCTATGATCGTATTAATAAAAGAGTAGACCAAATGATAGATCAGGGATTAATCGCTGAAGTAAAGAAATTATACGATGCAAACTTTAGAAATTGTCAATCCACTCAAGCAATAGGGTATAAAGAGATTTATGACTATTTTGATGGACGAATACCGTTAGAGGAATCCATTGAGCTGTTGAAACGAAATTCACGAAGATATGCAAAAAGGCAGCTTACCTGGTTTCGAAACAAAATGAATGTAAGCTGGTTTGATATGTCAAGCGCGGTAAGTAGTTCGGAGAAATTTCAAGAAAAGATACAAGAAATTTTATCAGAAATAGCAGGAAAGCTTCAGCTTAGGGCGAAATAGATATAATAGAGAAAAAGAGGAGGACTGTCTTATGAAACAATCTATTAATATTCAAGATCAATTTTTAAATCAACTCCGAAAAGAAAATGTCTTTGTAACTGTATATTTATTGAACGGTTTTCAATTACGTGGTTTAATTAAAGCTTTCGATAATTTTACAGTATTGTTAGATACAGATGGTAAGCAACAAATGATTTATAAGCATGCAATTTCTACTTTTGCGCCGCAAAAAACAATCAAAATTGACTTAGAAGGTAATAACTCTTAATAATCTAACATAAAATGGGACCCTAGGATGGTCCTATTTTTATTTTTTAAAATGCCGAGCAACTTTACGAACATACTACTGAGTTCCACAAATCATAATATTTCTTGGGAAACCGCAAATTACGACAAAAACAGCTAACAAAATTTTATATATATTCTAGGATAAAAATTAAAAGCTCGCATAAAGTTAGACTAAGAAGTATTTTTCTGATTAAAATTCATTTCCATTCGAAATTAAATCATTTATCCAAGGGATAAAATAGGCGTTTGTCACATTATTTTGGCCTCTCACGTATACTAAACAATGAATGAGAGGTGACTCAAATGGAGCAACCGGTAACCTTAAAGAAAAATGGTCAAATTAATATTGTTTTAAATGGCGAGCAAAAGAAAATCAAAGTATCTACAATCAATAAATCTGTTGAACAAGAGTCAGAAGAAATTCATACGAAACATGAACCGTTAAAGAAAATCGAGGAAGAAATGAGTACCCTAGTTGGAATGGGTGAATTAAAGAAAATCATTAAAGAGGTTTATGCATGGATTTATATCAATAAAATACGTGAACAGCAAGGATTAAAAGTCGGTAGCCAAGTACTCCATATGATGTTTAAAGGGAATCCAGGCACCGGAAAAACAACGGTTGCACGTTTGCTTGCCAATCTTTTTAAAGAAATGAATGTTTTGTCAAAAGGTCATTTAATAGAAGCTGAGAGGGCAGATTTGGTCGGAGAATATATAGGTCATACTGCACAAAAGACGAGAGATCTTGTTAAGAAAGCATTGGGAGGTATTTTATTTGTAGATGAAGCCTATTCGTTAGCTCGTGGTGGCGAAAAGGATTTTGGAAAAGAAGCGATTGACACATTGGTAAAACAAATGGAAGATAAAGGAAATGAATTTATTTTGATTTTAGCTGGATATGACAAAGAAATGGAACATTTCCTTTCTTTAAATCCAGGTCTTCGGTCACGTTTTCCGATTATTGTTGATTTCCCTGATTATACTGTTGACCAACTTATGCAGATTGCTACTAAAATGGTTTCTGAGCAACAATATGTTTTATCTAAAGAAGCGGAATGGAAATTAAAAGATCAGCTTCAAAAAGTAAAATATACGAAGTCTTCGCATGTTTTTAGTAATGGAAGATATATTCGCAATGTTATTGAAAAATCTGTTCGAGCGCAAGCAATGAGATTGCTGGTAAATGATTCCTTTGAACGGGAGCAATTACAAACGATTCAAAGTCAAGATTTAGTATTTACAGATGACTAAATTAATGATAATGACTAAGGGTCAGCACTTCTGGTAATAATAGCAAACATAATAATCGACAAGTCGGTTATTAAGCTGCGATTTCCTGAAGCGCTAGACCCATATGTGTTGAAGAGACTATTATATATGGTGTTAAGATTTCTCTAATTATGCCTGGACATTGATTCTTGCTTTTGGTAACCTCCATTGAAAACGTAATGATAATAGTCTAAGCACAGTAACGACCATAAATAGTCCGTATAATTCCATATCCGTAACCACTACATTATAGCTAATTGCAACAGCGGTTACGATTGTCCAACTAGCATATAATTCATCGCGGAAGACCAATGGTTTCCTTCCTGCTAATAAATCTCTAATAATTCCACCCCCGCAACCGGTCAAAAGGGCTGCGACAATAATGGCACTTAGTGGATGCCCCATCTCTTTTGCATACAATGCTCCTTGAATAGCAAAGGCGCCTAAACCCACAGCATCAACCAAATTCCCCCATTTGTTAAAATGCCTACTCAAGTGAGCAGGAAAAAAGAACAATAAGGATATCGCAATAAAAGCAATAATAAACAGTGAACTTTGTTCCCAAATCTTTTCGACAGGCACCCCAATTAGAAGGTTCCTAATGGTCCCACCCCCGAAAGCACAGGTAAACCCTAAAAAATAAACTCCAAATAAATCATAATCACATTCTTCGCTCAATGCTACCATCGCTCCACTTAAGGCAAAGGCAATCGTACCAATAACATTGAATACGTCCCACATCATGTTGTCATCCACCCCAAAAAAAATTCATAAATATTAAAAACTGTTAAACAATATGACTAACATATAAAGAATTTTAATTGTACACCATGTTTTTAGCAAGAAGAAAAAGAAATAATGAAATAATTCCTTTACTTTGTTATAGTAAAAGAAATTAATAAAAGGTAGGGACAAATCTTGATCGAAACAAGTCAAAATACAGAAGAACGTGCATTATTAGTAGGATGTCAATTGCCTTACATGGACGAAGAGAGATTTCTTTATTCGATGGATGAATTAGCATCATTAACTAAAACGGCTAATGGTGAAGTGATGCTCACGTTGTCGCAAAAAAGGAATCAAGTCCATTCTGCTACTTATATTGGAAAAGGGAAATTAGAAGAAATGAGTAAGCTTGAAGAAGAGCTTGATATTGATGTGATCATTTTTAATGACGAACTTTCTCCATCACAGAACCGAAACTTATCCGCAAAGTTTAAAGCAAGAGTAATTGACCGCACACAATTGATACTTGATATATTTGCGTCAAGAGCAAAATCAAAAGAAGGAAAATTACAGGTTGAATTAGCTCAATACCAATATTTGCTACCTCGTATTGGGGGTCAAGGTATTGCTTTATCTCGTCTAGGTGGAGGGATTGGTACGAGGGGACCTGGTGAAACCCAACTTGAATCAGATCGTCGTCATATCCGCCGTCGTATTGATGAAATCAAGGCACAATTGCAAACGATTGTAGAACACCGAAATCGTTATCGTGAACGACGGAAAAAAAATCAAACTTTTCAAATTTCACTTGTAGGTTATACAAATGCTGGAAAATCAACGATTTTTAATCGATTAACAGAAGAAACATCGTTCGAAGAAAATTTACTGTTTGCAACGCTTGATCCGATGACCAGAAAATTGTTATTGCCTTGTGGATTAACGACTCTTCTAACAGATACAGTTGGGTTTATTGAAGATTTACCAACTTCTTTGATTGCTGCCTTTCGGTCAACACTTGAAGAAGTTAGAGAGGCAGATTTAATATTGCATGTTGTAGACGCATCCAATCCCGATTATTTCAACCATGAAAAAACAGTCTACCGAATCCTAGAAGATTTGGATATCCAAGAAATACCGATATTAACTGTATATAATAAACGTGATTTAGTTTCAAATCATTTTGTACCCTCATCTAATGAAATGGTATTAATCAGTGCGTATGAGAAAAATGATCTTGCCGACTTATTAAATAGAATTGAAAAAAAGGTCATTGAGCAAATGGAATACTACCATTTTTTTATTCCTGGTCAAGATGGCAGGATATTAGCGCAGTTGAAATCTGAAACAATTTTAGTTGAACAACATTACAATGAAGAAAAAGAGATGTATGAATGCAAAGGATTTATTAATCCAAATTTGCCTCTATATTATGAAGCAAAAGAATTTTTTACTCATTAAAGGAGCTATCGCATGTACGGAGAATTTGGGTATGGAAAACAAATAAGTACAGTTGTAAACGATGTAGAGGTCATGATTAAGCCTCTACATCAAGCTGTGGATGAAATTACAGAAAAAAATCAATTTCGAGTATTAGCGGGGTTTCGCAAGCACCAAGTGAGCGATTTTCATTTTACCCCATCAACAGGCTATGGCTATGATGATACTGGTCGCGATACACTTGAAAAAGTCTATGCATATGTGTTTGGTGCGGAAGCAGGTCTAGTTAGACCGCAAATTATTTCCGGTACCCATGCCATTTCGGTATCACTTTTTGGCGTATTGCGCCCTGGTGATGAACTGCTATACATAACAGGTCGACCTTATGATACTCTCGAAGAGATCGTAGGAATACGTGGAAATAAAAATGGTTCACTTCGAGAGTTTAATATAGGGTATGAATCAATTCCCTTAACTGAAGATGGAGCGGTTGATTATAACCGTGTTCAAAATGCTATAAAGCCAAATACAAAGGTAATTGGTATTCAAAGATCAAAAGGCTATTCTTCTAGACCGTCGTTTACAATACAACAAATAAAAGACATGATTACTTTTGTAAAAGAATGTAAATCTGACGTTATAGTGTTTGTAGATAATTGCTACGGAGAATTTGTTGAAGAATTGGAACCTTGCCATGTAGGTGCTGATTTAGTTGCTGGTTCACTAATTAAAAATCCTGGCGGTGGCCTTGTAAAGACAGGTGGCTACATTGTAGGAAAAGAAGACTTAGTTGAACAATGTGCATATCGCTTGACTGCACCGGGGATTGGCAGGGAAGCGGGTGCATCATTATATAGTTTACATGAAATGTTTCAAGGTTTTTTTCTAGCTCCTCATATTGTTGGACAGGCTGTAAAAGGTGCTATTTTTACATCTGCATTTTTAAGTAAACTAGGTTTTGTTACATACCCTGGCTGGAATCAAACAAGGACGGATCTTGTACAATCCGTTCAATTTAATAATAGAGAAATGATGATTGCTTTCTGTCAAGCGATTCAATATGCTTCACCTGTTAACTCGCATGTTAAACCAATGCCAAGCTATATGCCAGGTTATGAAGATGATGTAATCATGGCTGCTGGTACCTTCATTCAAGGAGCTAGTATTGAATTAACTGCAGATGGACCAATGCGCCCACCTTATGAAGTTTATGTTCAGGGAGGTCTTACCTATGAACATGTAAAAATTGCAATCATAACTGCTGTCAAGCATTTGCATGAAAATGGGCTCGTTCAATTATCAGACCAGTAAAATCAGCTGTCAGTTGTTGTCGAGTTAAGTAATAAAGCGTACTAAAAACTTTTTAGTGAAATCCATGTTAAATTACATAACATCATATTGACACTAAACTTAACAAATAGTAATATAATAAATAGATAGACAAATATAAAAAATCTAAATAGTTTACGGAAGGGGGAAAGGTTTTGGGTGACAATATTCGTCGCACTATGCCATTATTCCCGATTGGGATCGTCAAACAACTTACCGAGTTGTCAGCACGACAAATCCGTTATTATGAAGAAAATGAATTAATTAACCCGGCGAGAACGGAAGGGAATCGCAGAATGTTTTCTTTTAACGATGTTGATCGTTTGCTAGAGATAAAGAAGTTAATTGAACAAGGTGTCAATTTAGCCGGTATTAAACAGATTTTTTCAGTGCAAACTGAACAAGTATTTCGCGAACAAACTGAACCGGTTAGTGACGTCAAACAAGAACTTTCAGATGCTGAATTACGACGTTTGTTGCGGAAGGAATTAATCGATGCCGGAAGGTTTAATAAAACATCTGCGCGTCAAGGTGATTTATCAAGGTTTTTCCATTAATTTTCGTTTCTACTTTTAATTTATAATAGAAAAAACATTTAAAGAATTGGGGAGGACTAACAGCTATGGCAAAATACTCAAAAGAAGATATTAAACAAATGGCAAAAGAACAAAACGTAAGATTCATTCGCTTGCAATTTACCGATTTATTAGGAATTATTAAAAACGTAGAAATTCCAATCGGTCAATTAGATAAAGCGCTAAACAATCAAATGATGTTCGATGGTTCTTCTATCGAAGGATTTGTACGTATCGAAGAATCAGACATGTATTTATATCCTGATTTAGATACATGGGTTGTTTTCCCTTGGACTGCTGAAAAGGGTAAAGTTGCTCGTTTAATTTGTGATATTTACAATACTGATGGAACTCCATTTGCTGGTGACCCTCGTGGTAACTTAAAGCGTCAGCTTAAGCGTATGGAAGAATTGGGCTTTACTTCATTTAACTTAGGGCCAGAACCAGAGTTCTTTTTGTTCAAAGTAGATGAAAAAGGCGAACCATCACTTGAATTAAACGATAAAGGTGGTTACTTTGATTTAGCGCCAACTGACCTTGGTGAAAACTGTCGTCGTGATATCGTGTTAGAGCTCGAAGAAATGGGCTTTGACATTGAAGCGTCTCACCACGAGGTAGCACCCGGTCAGCACGAAATTGATTTCAAATATGCTGACGTAGTTAAAGCTGCCGATGATATTCAAACATTTAAGCTTGTAGTAAAAACAATTGCTCGTAAGCATGGTTTGCATGCTACATTTATGCCGAAACCTTTATTTGGCATTAGTGGTTCTGGTATGCACTGTAATGTTTCACTATTCAGAGGTTCGGAAAATTCATTTTTTGATCCAGATGGACCGCTGCAATTAAGTGAAATAGCATACCAATTTATTGCTGGTATAATGAAACACGCAGAATCATTTACTGCAATTTGCAACCCAACAGTTAACTCATATAAACGTCTTGTTCCTGGTTATGAGGCACCTTGCTA
Source organism: Bacillus sp. Marseille-P3661 (assembly GCF_900240995.1). Lineage (NCBI taxonomy): Bacteria > Bacillati > Bacillota > Bacilli > Caryophanales > Bacillaceae > Bacillus > Bacillus sp. Marseille-P3661. The sequence continues at coordinate 43,534 of NZ_LT965954.1, read as the reverse complement.
TGTGGCATGGTCTGCGAAAAATAGAAGTCCGTTAGTTCGTATTCCATCTGCTAGGGGATTAAGTACACGTGTTGAGGTTCGTAGTGTAGACCCTGCTGCAAACCCATACTTAGCATTATCAGTAATCCTTGCTGCTGGTTTAGATGGAATTGAAAATAAACTAGTTGCTCCAAAAGCTGTAGATCGTAACATTTATGTGATGAACAAGCAAGAACGACTAGAGCATGGTATAACTGATCTACCGGCAACATTAGCTGTTGCACTGGATAAGCTTAAATCAAATGAGGTAATAATGGCTGCTCTTGGTGAACATATTGCTGAACATTTTATTGAAGCAAAAGAAATCGAGTGGGATATGTTCCGTACAACTGTACATCCTTGGGAAAGAGAACAATATATGTCAGTTTATTAATAAGGGAAAAACCTTGATACATTTAGTATCAAGGTTTTTTTGGTTGATGTTTTAAGTACTATGTCAAAGCTATCAATCTAAAGATTGGGAGCTTTTGTGGACTTTAATGTTTGTAACTGCATCAAATTTAATATGAGAAATTTTTTTAGCAGTATCTTCTATTTTAATTTCTTGGCTATTTGTATTGACTGATTGAATAATTCCTACAGATGTATTTATATAGCCGTTGGCATAATAAGAAAGAGTCACTTCCAAATTAAAATTCAGCGCTTCCATCAACTGAAGATTAATCTCTTCAAGCTCTTGTTCATCTAAGAGTGGTTTGGTAACCTTCTGATCGCTTTGCCATATGTCTCTCAATACTTGAGTATGTTCGGGTAACATCATAGCAGTCCATTTCATTGTACCACGATCTTTAATCATGATATAGCCTCCTTTAAATGATAAAAAATATAAAATTGCTGAGCAGTGTGGTTATGATTTATAAGAACAAATATTCTCGTTTATATTGATATTAAAACACATGTTCGCATATAATGTAAAGAAAGGAGGCGTATTAAAATGTTAAAAATTTTAAAGAACGCTTTAAAAGATCATACGCTAGTTGAAATAATCTATGTGACCAAAAATGGAGTTATTTCCCAAAGGATAATATATGTAAAGGCAATTACTGAAAACAACATTAAATCTTTTTGCTATCTTAGAAAGCGAATAAGAATATTTAAAATAGAAAATATTTTAGCAGTGCTGCCTTATCAAAAAAAGGTATGTTAGATAAGGAATCAAATCTTTATAGTAGTTTTACTGCAAATATTTGATGAAAATAAGCGACATAAATAAAAACCGAGGGAGGTGAATAACTAACGGTTTACTTGTGAGGTGCAAAACGGTAAATCGTAGACCGAATCAAATTAGCAAATCACATGAACCTCACAGTAAAAAGGGATTAGAGATGCAATATCTCTAATCCCTTTTTACTTTTCATTTTTCCCCGAAACCACCCGTAAGTTGTCCAATTTCATTAGATGCCAAAGCGAGTTTGATATATAAGCGGAGAAATTTCGCTTAATTAGGAAATGGCACTGAAAATAGCTTAAATAGACGGAAAGATTCCGCCAATTTACTCGAAAAACGTAAAAATGGGTACCTTTGCTTTGCTTAATCGGAAAATCTCCGCTTATATACCCCAAACCAAGCTCTATCCTGCTGTTTAACCGAAAAATCTCCGCTTATTATTACTAACTCTGGTTACTCAATTATAATCTACATACTAAATCTCAAAATCAAGCACCCTCCAATATTTATTTCATACCCTGTGATTTACAGACGATAAGTTATTAAAATTCGCCAAAATGTTTATAAATCAATAAAAAACGCACTGTGAATTATAAAGTGAATTCAAGTGCGCTTTCCTATGTGTTTTACAATGTTTGCACCTCTGAAGTAAACCTATTAGGTGAATAACTCTCTCGGTTTATGTTAAATATTATAGTAAATTTCTATATAATCCGATTACTTTTCCTAAAATGGTAACGTTTTGAAGAATAATTGGCTCCATGCTTGAGTTCTCTGGCTGAAGTCGAATGTAGTCCTTTTCTTTAAAGAACCGCTTAACTGTTGCTTCATCGTCCTCTGTCATTGCTACAACAATATCGCCATTAGTGGCTGTTTGCTGTTGACGTACGATCACCATATCCCCATCCAAAATACCTGCTTCGATCATGCTTTCGCCTTCAATTATCAAGATAAACACATTTCCATCAGAGGGTATTAATCGATCTGGCAGAGGTATATAATCTTCAACGTTTTCTATTGCAGTGATAGGAATTCCGGCTGTTACTTTTCCGATAACCGGGACATTTATAGTTTCACTTTTGGGAATACTATCAGTATCATCATTCGTTAATATTTCGATTGCACGAGGTTTAGTTGGGTCTCTCCTAATCAGCCCTTTTTTTTCAAGTCTAGCTAAATGACCATGAACAGTCGAACTTGAAGCTAAGCCAACCGCTTCACCAATTTCCCGAACAGAAGGTGGATAGCCCTTTAGTTGTACTTGTTGTTTAATAAATTCTAGGATATCGTTTTGCCGCTTGGAGATTTTTGTCATAGTTACACCTCAATTTTGTTTTCCATATATTAATAGAATTATATCAAAATTGGTAAGTATTCGCAAACATAAGTTCGAAAATCTATTTGAAATGATTGAGACAATAGCTTTTCTGGACATATTTAAGAAATTATAGTAAAAATAGTGGAGGATTAAAGAAAGGGAGGCATTGAATTGTTATCAAAGGATAAGATAAGTAGAATTAACACTTTATCAAAAAAGGCAAAACTGGAAGGGTTAACAGCTGAAGAAACAGCGGAACAAAAAGAATTAAGAGAGGAATATATTAAAACGTTTCGTAAATCTATGGAAAATACTTTACATTCAGTTAAAGTAATAGACCCAGAAGGAAAAGATGTAACACCTAAAAAGTTAAAAGAAAGTAAAAATAGAAAAAATAATCCATTGGTACATTAATTTTCCTATTAACTAGCGTAATTTATAAAATAAAAAGGTATAATAGGTAGGGAAAGTTTGAGCCAATTTGACAAATTTTATTTAATAGTTGTACAAATTGTTTTTCCATCTTATTATGGACAGGAATATAAAAAAAGAAAGGATGAAGTGAATGTCACTTTCAATCGAACAATTGTCGATTAGCTCGATTCGTACATTATCAATAGATGCGATCGAAAAAGCTAACTCAGGGCATCCTGGTATGCCGATGGGCGCTGCACCAATGGCGTATAAACTATGGACTAATTTTATGAATCACAATCCTAGTAATCCAAAATGGTTTAATCGGGACCGATTTGTGTTATCAGCTGGACACGGTTCAATGTTATTATATAGTCTATTACATTTAACTGGTTATGATGTTTCAATCGAGGATCTAAAAGGTTTCCGTCAGTGGGGAAGTAAAACACCAGGTCACCCTGAATATGGGCATACTCCAGGGGTGGAGGCAACTACGGGTCCTCTAGGTCAAGGTGTTGCAACTGCAGTCGGGATGGCGATGGCAGAAAGACATTTAGCAGGTAAATATAATAAAGATGATTTTGAACTTATTAATCATTATACATATAGTATTTGTGGAGACGGAGATTTAATGGAAGGTGTATCAGCAGAATCAGCTTCACTTGCAGGTCATCTTAAATTAGGTCGCTTAGTTATTTTATATGATTCAAATGACATATCTTTAGACGGAGATTTAAATCGCTCGTTTTCTGAAGATGTCATTAAACGCTACGAAGCGTATGGTTGGCAAGTACTTCGAGTAGAAGATGGGAATGATCTAGATGAAATAGCAAGTGCACTTGATGCAGCGCGAAACGATTTAGAGCGCCCGACATTAATTGAGGTAAAAACAACTATTGGTTTCGGCTCACCAAACAAAGGCGGTAAATCTGCTTCACACGGTGCGCCATTAGGGGCTGATGAAACGAAATTAGTAAAAGAAGCCTATAAATGGACTTTCGCTGAAGACTTCCATGTTCCTGCAGAAGTATATGAGCACTTTGAAAAAGAAGTGAAACAAAAAGGTCAACAGCTTGAAGAACAATGGAATAGCTTATTTACTCAATATAAACAAGCTCATCCTGAGTTGGGAACAGAACTTCAAACGGCAATTGATGGACTATTACCTGAAGGATGGGAGCAAAGTTTACCAACTTATCAAGTTGGAAAAGATAAGCCTGCTAGCAGAGATTCATCTGGCCAAGCTATTAACGCAATTGCTCAAGCAGTTCCAAGCTTTTTCGGTGGTTCAGCTGACTTAGCAAGTTCAAATAAAACAATGATGAAAGATCAAGGTGATTTTTCTTCTAGCAATTATAGCGGCCGCAATATCTGGTTTGGTGTTCGTGAATTTGCAATGGGTGCAGCCTTAAACGGACTTGCTTTGCATGGTGGGCTAAAAGTTTTCGGTGCTACATTCTTTGTATTCTCTGATTACTTGCGACCAGCAATCCGTCTCGCAGCATTAATGAACTTACCAGTTACGTATGTATTTACACATGACAGTATTGCTGTCGGTGAAGATGGTCCAACGCATGAGCCGGTTGAACAGTTAGCTGCATTGCGTGCGATGCCGAATCTATCTGTTATTCGTCCAGCTGATGGAAATGAAACAGTGGCAGCATGGAGAGTTGCGTTAGAAAGTGAAAACAAACCTACAGCTTTAGTTCTTTCTCGTCAAGGTCTTCCTACAATTGAAGGAACAGACCAACATGCGTATGAAGGCGTGAAAAAAGGTGCGTATGTGGTAAGTAAAGCTAGTAAGGATACGCCAGATGCTATTATTCTTGCTTCAGGTTCAGAGGTCAATTTGGGAATAGAGGCGCAAGCTATTCTTCAAAAAGAAGGCATCGCTGTATCTGTAGTAAGTATGCCGGCATGGGATCGTTTCGAAGAACAAACGCAAGAATACAAAGAAAGTGTTCTTCCAAAAGCAGTTAAAAAGAGAGTAGCGGTTGAAATGGGCTCATCACTCGGTTGGAATCGTTATGCTGGGGATGAAGGTACAATAATTGCTATCGATACATTTGGAGCGTCTGCACCTGGAGAAAAAATCATGCAGGAGTATGGTTTTACTGTTGAGAATGTTGTTGCTAAGGTAAAAGCAGTGCTTCAAAAATAATTTAGATAATGTAGTAGCTCCTCTTATTAATATTAATGTAAGGGGAGTTTCTTTCTACTTTAAATATGTAATAAAGCTGTAAATCGACAAAACTAGTGGAATCTTTCACCAGTAGATGACAATCATTTCCTTCTATTTAGGCTATACTTTACTAGAAAAGGTAGAGTAGGAGGAATGACGATGAGAAGCTATCATATTCATCTACTTACAGAGGAAGTAGCTTACGACTATTTTGGCAAAGAATTGCTGATTTTTAATTTGTTTTTAGAAAATAGACAGACAGCTAATGAATGTCTTATTCCTATATTAACGAATCAAATTAACTACATTACCAATCCAATTTCGATCATAGAAATCAATCGGTTTATTGAAAAAAGTTTGAATATAAAGCCTTTATATGAACAAGATAAGATCCAATTTACTTATAAAATTCGAACAAAACGCTCACAGTCTATGGCTAAATTAGAAGTATATGACCAATATTTATTACTTTCGTCCGAAGGTAGCTATGAAGCGGAAACGGCTTTTTTTGAAACACTTCGAAAATATAGTCCTTACTTTTTAGCAATGGATTTTGAACATGGACGTTTTGGTTGGCTAAATCCGATCAAGCAAAGACAATATGTTTAATTGTGGGATTGTGTCTAAAACTATTGTATATTAGAATCGGTTTTAGTAAACTGTAGTTTAGGACAACCATGAGGAGGAAAGTGTTTTTATGTGGACTTATATTTTAGTTGGTTTAGTGGCATTACTCGCAGGTGTAGCAATTGGCTTTTTTGTTGCTAGAAAATATATGGAAAATTATTTAAAAAATAATCCACCTATTAATGAACAAATGTTAAAGGTAATGATGATGCAAATGGGTCAGAAACCTTCTCAAAAGAAAATAAATCAAATGATGTCACAGATGAATAAACTACAAAAAAAGTAATAAAAGCATTAACGAAAAGGGCGCTCATTATTGAGTGTCCTTTTCATATTAAGGCTATTATCTAGATTGGTGCATTATGCCATTTTTTGATCATTTGCTTAACGTGCGCGAGGGGCATATAATATATAGTTAGGAATAAGAAGAAAGATAAGGGATGACGATTATGTTGTTAAGCATACCAACTATTTCAATAGAAGATGCTCTAAATGAAAATACTTTTTATATTGATGTTCGCTCACCAAAAGAATTTGATGAGTTTCATATTACTGGGGCAATAAATATTCCTCTATTTACAAATGAGGAAAGAGCAAAAATCGGTACAACCTACAAGCAAATAAGTCAGGAAAAAGCAATCGAATTAGGTGTTGAGATTCTTTCAAAGAAACTTCCTGATTTTTATCATAAATATAAAGAATGTGCGGAGATGAATAAAGAAAAAACGATTGTAGTGTATTGTTGGAGAGGTGGAATGAGAAGCAGAAGTATAGTCTCGATTATGGCAGCTATCGGAATACCGTTATTTCAATTGTTAAATGGTATTAGAAGCTACCGCCAGCTAATTGCTGCTGATCTAGAAAGATTGGGATCTGAGGAGAAGCCTTACATTGTGCTAGAAGGTCTTACAGGAACAAGAAAGACTGATATCTTACAGGCACTTGAATCAGAAGGTTATCCAGTTATTGATCTAGAAAGGCTTGCAGGACATCGTGGTTCCACATTTGGAGCAATTGGATTGAAACCTCGTTCACAAAAGGAATTTGAAAAAGGACTGTGGGAAAGACTATCTGAGCTAAAAGAATTTCCTTATTATATTATTGAGGCTGAAAGTAAAAGGATTGGGAAAGTCATTTTGCCCGACTTTATTTTAAAGGGAAAAGATCGTGGAGTTAGAATTCACATTAATGCATCAATTGAAAGTAGAGCAAAAGCTATTTGTGAGACTTATCAATTCGAGAAAAACTTTGCTGAAACATTAGAAGCGATGGCCGTTCTTAAAAAACGTATACCGCCTACTATAGTTGAGTATTTATATTCGGAATTGGAAAAAAAGAATTTTTCCGAGTTTGTTAGGATACTATTGGAAGAATATTACGATCCAAGGTATTCCTACGCAGCAAATAAACTTGATACACCTGTAAATTATGTTTATACGGATGATTTGAATGATGGGATTAATGTAGTGAAAGCTAAAATAAATGAATTAGTGAAATACAATGGACTGCTAACTATTTAGTTGGCAGTTTTTTTGATTTCTATATAGTCGATGGCAGGTTCAATTCTGCGTCTCTTAAGTTGGATTCGGTTACGCTAGAAAAGTCGAATTTCTGAAAATAAGTACTTTTGATATTGTATTTTTGGGGTAAGGGAAATATGCAACTTCTGCTTTAATTTAGTCTTATCGTTCTGAAAATTGTCACAAAATGTTGATTAAATTATTATGATTTTAGGAACTGATTTGATAGAATAAGAAAGGAATGAAGACTTTTTACCATCTAGGAGTTGTTTTTATGGCAGATGTGAACATATTTTTAGCCTTTGGTGCAGGGTTTTTATCATTTATTTCACCTTGTTGCTTACCTTTGTATCCTGCTTTTCTATCTTACATAACTGGTGTATCAGTTGCAGATCTAAAAGCAGAAAATGCAATACTACAAAGAAGAGCAATGCTGCATACACTGTTCTTTCTAATTGGCTTTTCAAGCATATTTATTATGTTAGGTATGTCGACCTCGTTTATCGGCCGTTTCTTTTTGCAATATAATGACTTAATCCGGCAGGTTGGTGCCATTTTAATTGTCTTTTTTGGTTTTGTTATTGTAGGTGTATTAAAGCCTGAATTTTTGATGAAAGATCATAAGTTGACTTTTAAAAATCGACCATCCGGTTTTATTGGCTCAATTATCATTGGAATGGGATTCGCTGCTGGTTGGACACCTTGTACTGGTCCGATTTTAGCGGCAGTATTGGCATTAAGTGTATCGAACCCAGGATCTGGTATGATGTATATGATTGCATATACATTAGGCTTTGCAATTCCATTTTTTATTATGACATTTTTTATTGGAAAAATGTCATGGATTAAGAAATATAATGTTAAAATCATTAAAATTGGTGGCTATCTTATGATTGTTATGGGGATCTTTCTTTTCTTTGACTGGATGACAAAAATCACTGCATATTTAATTAATCTTTTTGGTGGGTTTACAGGGTTTTAAATTGGAATTCTAATTTCATATATACTATAATATTAAGGGATTTCTATAGTTTGAGATTTTTAATACTTACTTAGTAAATAAACGTGGTGCAGCGCTTTATTAGCGCTGCATACCTGTCTAAAAGGTAAAAATTATTAATAGTAAATATATATTTGAAGTTTGTCGATAGTAAGTTGAAATGCTTTTCGTGCCGGTAATAATAATCTATGATTCGTAGAGGGCATTTCGTAAGGGGGAAAAGAATGGCTAGAGTTTTAATTGTGGACGATGCGAAATTTATGAGAATGACTCTTACAAATATATTGCAAAAAGGTATGCATGAAGTGGTTGGAGAAGGGGAAAATGGGCGCATTGGAGTAGAACTTTATAATAGACTTAAGCCAGATATTGTAATGCTAGATATCACAATGCCTGAGATGACAGGTATTGATGCGTTAAAAGAAATAAAGGCGCATGATCCCAATGCCAAAATTATTATGTGTTCAGCAATGGGGCAACAAAAGCTTGTCGTTGAATCGATTGAGTCAGGTGCTAAGGATTTTATTGTTAAACCATTTGATGAAAGTCGAGTACTTGAAGCGATTTCGAGAGTACTAGAAATGTAACATACATTTTAAAAGTATGAACCACTCTAGACCCAATATCTTTAGTGGTTCTTCGTTATTAAAAGGAACTAGAAATTTGCAAATGCACTTGATATATAGGGAAAGAAAGAGTGGTTGTTATGATAATTGTCGCTAGTTCAGTGGGTGCTGTAATAATGGCTATATTGGCAATTTTTGTTCGAATTCGCGCTGCCAAAAAACCTGCAACTATAAAAAAGATTATTTTGCCACCTGTTTTTATGAGCACAGGTGCTTTCATGTTTGTTTTTCCTATGTTTAGGGTTACTTTTTCTCAAGCTGCTGAAGCGTTTTTAGTAGGAGTACTATTCTCACTATTATTAATTAAAACTTCGAATTTTGAAATTCAAAACAATGAAATTTATTTAAAGCGTTCAAAAGCTTTTGTTTTCATATTGTTTGGATTATTAGTAATTAGAATTGCTATGAAATTAGTGCTTGGGCATTATATTTCATTTGGAGAAACAAGCGGGATGTTTTTTATTCTAGCATTTGGAATGATTTTACCGTGGCGGATTGCGATGTATTTTTCTTATAAAAAACTAGAAAGCACACTTGAAAGTAAAACCTTTCATAAAGTTCAAAAGGCATAAATAGAGAATGTTGATAAGAATAAAGGGAGCCATTGTCATGAATTGACGATGGGCTCCCTTTTTTACTAGCTTGTTATCTTTTGAAGAAGAGTGCATTAGTTTAAAAGTAATGCTCATATGTGGAGAGATCAATTTCTTTTTCTTTTAGTGTTTTTCTCAAAAATTTATGATCTCTCTTTGGGGTAGCTTTTATATACCCTTGAATAACGAGCTCTTGAGAAATTTCAGCTGCTTGCTTTTCAAGCGCGATTTCCCCGATTTTTGCCGCGATTTTTTGTCTTGCAACATCACGAAAGAGTTCAGGTACCGGTTTAACTAGCTCTTCTAAGAAATCCTTTTGTTCTTGTGGCCAAAGATGCCTTGTCTCTTTTAAGTAATGCTCTTCCCAATCCATAATTGATTTTCCGTCTTCCTTTGGTAGCCGTTTCAAAAACTTTCTAAACATAAAATACCCACCAATAAAAAGCATCGAAATCATAAATATTGTCCAAAAAAAGATTAACCATTGTATCCAACTGTCAAACATTATGTTCCACCTTCCGCGATAAATAAACAGATCATTATTATATGATACTATTTTATCAGTAAAGATGCTAGGAACCAACTAAAAACAAAACGCATAAACAGGACGGAACTTGAGATGATAATAAAGTGAAAGGCTTCATCCCACGCTGATTGTTAGTACCTAAAGGTATGACCTAAAGGCCCTTAAACCAATCGGGCGTTTACTGGCTGTTAATCCCCACTAACAATTCATTGGTATGCTCTCGAATTCTTGACGTGGGGGGCTTACAGCCAGTTAATCGCGGGATAAATGGAAAGGAGTGATAAATTTGACAAATAGGAAGAAAAGACATAACGAGAAGAGCGGAAGTCAAAAAGGCAAGCCGTTTAGCGATGCAATGAGTGCTGCTGATAATGTGATGTCTGCAGAGGAAATGGAAAAGGCCATTCATCCGACACGTGAAAAAATGAGTGATGGCTAAAAACTTCGGGTGTATTAATTGAAGTAATAGACCAGACATCATACTGCATAATATTAGCCCTATAATGTTAATGTTTCTTTGAAGAAACAAATTAACTTGTGGGGCTAAGATGGTGTTAATTTATATGCTACTCGATGAAGTCAAAATTCCATGATAAGCATACATAATGGATTACTGGAAATATATTCGGTATATATTTTTAGTATAATAGTTGAAATCATAATTCTATTAAAGTATAATCTATTATAGTTGTTAATTAACGGGATTGGATGGGGTACTGGTGTCCTCCACGGTCTTCAAAACCGCTTGTGACCTGCGTGCCAGGTTAGGTGAGTTCGATTCTCACACAGTCCCGCCAAAAAACCGCTCTATGACGGCATTTATCGATGATTTAACCGGTGATTAAAAACGGTGTATAAAACGGTTTTCTATATCGGATTTTTAGGTATTTTTGATAAGACCGTATTAAACCGTAAGATTAAACCGTGTTAGTATTAAGTCGAAATCCGTGTTATATACATAACTCGTTCCTGCTACGATACTTTATTGTAGGAGGAATTTTTTTTATGCAAAGAAAACCATTACGTAAATTTAAACGGAATACTTTCGTCGATTCTTCTAAGGTGGAAGGGTTAACTATGCGGGAGATGTTCGAAAATTTTATGATAATTAAAAAGTCGGAAGGGTTATCTAAACGCACGATCGACGAATATTATATTAACTTCGATTATTTCCTACGTTATACTGGCGATGATTTAACAGGCGAACAAATGACGACTGAACGTTTTGTAAGATGGATAACGCATATGAGAGAAGAACAAGACTTAGCGCCAGCTACTATTAATATTCGTGTTAGAACGATGAGAGCGTTCGTCCGTTATTGTTACGAGGAAAAGGCGTGGATATCAGAACCGATTCATAAACGATTTAAGCCGGTTAAGGCTCCGATTGATAACGTAGAGTCCTTTACTCCGGAGGAAGTGCGGCGATTAATAGGGGTAATCGACGAGACAAGTTACACCGGTTTCAGAACAAAAGTTATCCAATTTGTTTTACTAGATACACTCGTTAGGTGTACGGAATTAATTAATATTAAGCGAAAGAATATCGATTTAAAAAACGGTAGTATTTTATTAGAAGGTGATGGCACTAAAACGAAAGTATCGAGATACGTACCTATCTCAGCGAAAACAATTAAATTACTAAAAGAATATATAGACGAAACAATGGAATTTGGTAGCGAGTATCTCTTCGTTTCATACGAAGGGGAGAAGTTAACGACGTCTACTGTTAGAAGTGATATTGCTGATTGCGGTAAACTAGCGGGCATTACTAATAAACGTGTATCACCGCACACGTTTCGACATACAGGCGCTTTATTTTATATTATGAACGGCGGAGATCCTTTCTCGCTACAGAAAATATTGGGCCATTCTCATATGAATATGGTACGTCGATATATACAGATGTCTAACGCGGATATTAAGTACCAACATAATACATTTAGTCCGCTTAATAGCGTATTTAAATAGTAACTAACGTCACCTAATCGGTGGCGTTTATTAGTTATATGGGCAGACGATGTAAAATGATAATCCAACGTGTAAAAACGATAGGGAGTCGGATTACAAATAACAGCCGTTCCAATCGATTACACATTCGAATAATGAATGATTCACAGTCCGACTAAACCGAGTTAATTACCAGTATATACATATAAGATAAAACTCGGAAATATTAATTATTTCCCGTTTTAGTTTACTAGAGTTTTACTGAGTGTTTACGGTGTATTAACGTGCGAAATCGTTGGATTCTATTGGACGTTTTACACGATTCAATCCGACTATTTTTCGATGAATTAGCGTTTACATTACTTTACAAATACGTAACTTTTCCCGAATATACGTAATTACATCGGCTGCAACGTCCTGATGGACGCGTCTCTCAAAACTTTCGAGAGGTATAAATTAAGCACTATTTTATTTCGTAGAAGTCAAGATACTACTGTAAAAATACGAAGATAATTACGATCGCTAGCGTGAAACCGCATAGAAACGCCATTCTTAACTTTAGATTATTACGTAAAATAATTGTTATGTGTAATAATGTAACCTTCGAATACTTAGGCCCGCCACAGGGGGGGCGACCCCATTTTATTTCTACATCTTACTCTCTTAAAATGCGCAAAATAAAAATAACTTTCGATTTTTGATTAATGGAGTTTATAACGTTTATCCTCTTACTAAGATGGCGTCACTTTTTTCGTACAAGCAGTTATTAATTAGTTGTTACCGTCATATTACTTTAATAAACGATTATTAAGGAGTTATGTAATGGCGGATAAAATACAAATTACCAGGAAGTCAGTCGCATTTAATATCGACGACCCCGATCAGATGGCGTTATTAGAACACGCTAGTAAACGGGCGAACTTCTCGTCGTATATTAAACGATTAATCCAACGGGATTTAGAAGGCGGTGTAGTACCGCAGAATCAAACTATTAACGACTGGGAGCAATTAATAACCGATTTACAGACGGAAGGATGGACGCCACAAAAGGTACAAAAGGCGTTAAAAATAGTTCAATCGTTAAATAATATGTAATTTTTTAATGAAATTTTCTGAATAGACACGCATATTTCCGAGACTTCCCGCATAAATTGGCGTAAGAGAGCGCCAATTACTTAGGCGAGTTATGTGCTTAAAATTTAACGTTAATAAAACAAGACGTCTGTTACCGTTTATTCGGTATCAGGCGTTTTTTATGTATATCGTGCAATTATCTGTAAATAATGAAAATTAAAGGAGGTGTCATATATGAAGAAAGGCTATATTTTAATAGCGGTATTAGTGTTTGTGGCATTATTCGGCGCTATAACTAACCCGTCTAAAGCTGATTATGTAGACTGGGCAAAAACCCAAGTTAATCAGGAAAGTGGAATTATTGTCGGTTTTATCGGTGGAGCAATATTTGATAACTATACTACTCAAAATAATTACGGAGTATTTAGCGTTTATAAAACGGCTATGGGAGAGAACGAAGATATAACCGCAGTAGGTTTATTTGGAAATTTTATATGGCTAGGTCAAAGCGGCTCCTTTAAATAAGAAGGAGCCTTTTTGTTTTTCTTATATTCTCCATATATCCTCGATATGTGCTCCAAGTTCCTTTGCTATTCGATAAGCAACTGGCAGCGTCGGTAATCTCTTACCGTTTACAATCTCGTTTATCGTTCCCTGGCGTACTCCAATACGTTCAGCTAACCACGTTTGTTTTATTCCACGGTCTTTCAATATATCTTTCAATCGACATTCCATTTCTAGCATGACGTCACCGCCTTATTTTCGTTGTTTTTATATTCTATGAATGACGTCAGTAATCCTTTAATTAATTTTTTACACGATGGACAGGCAAGTTTTATAACGGACGTCATATACTCTACTATTCAACGAAAAGGAGTGAAGTTAAATGACGAAAGAATTAGCGATTCAATTAATGACGTCAGAACGTATTTACTTAACAGAGGAAGGACGTAAGTTACTAGAGGAAATTATAAAGGAAGTGACGTCAAATGTACCGGCCAACCGTTAGAATGGATGACGTCTATAAAGATTATCTCGAAGAATTAACAGAAGTCACGACGTTAGATCGTAATCAACTAATCCGACTAGCATTATTCTCTGCTCCATTTAATCGATTATTTATCGCACAAGTCGAGACTCATTTGAAAGATAACTCCTCCCTTCCTTCCGCTAAATGGGAGGTATTCGATCATGGATATTGGTTGGAACAGACGTATAAATCGTTAGAGGGGGAGAATGACGTCAATGTTAACGTATCAGGAGCGGCAGAAACTAGACGAGATTCTATCGGTATTGAAAGAGAAGGAAATCAAGTCGATCGACGTATCCAACCGCAGCCGAGACGAGAAGGGACGGTTTTCAACAACGAACCCATTAAGTGTACCGGAGGAATCCGATTCAGCTTATGATTACAGTAGAATCGATTGGCTGCCGGTTAGAGGAGATAGTACTACGTATGAAAGGCGACGCGTGTTAACGCCTGGCGAAAAGGATAGTTTAATAGTAATTGGATTTCTAGCGATCATGGCCGTTCTATTTTGACGGCTTATTTTTTTTGCAACAAAAAAGCGAGATGGTTTAATCATCGTCGCTATTTTTGTTTCTTTCGTATTCAGCTTTATGTTCTAAAAATTCTTTCTGTTTATTTATTGTAGACATATTCCATACTTCGCTTTCTAATTCAAGTGTTACTAATTCGTTTATATCTTCTACCTTTAAAGCGTTCGCAATCCTTTCTATATGATCGATTGTAATTCGCTCAACTACTCCCCGTGCTAGATTTGAGACTGCATTAGGTCTCATTCCAGTCATTTCAGCCAGTTCCTTTTGAGTAATTCCTTTTTCTTTTAATAAATCTCCTAACCGTATGACTAAAACTAAACGGTCGGTATCACCTTCGTTAGATTCAATAAGTATTTGATTTATTTCTTCTTTTGGTAATTTTTTCAAATATAATCAACCTCCTCTCATTGTCCATTATAAAATTTTTGGAAAAATATCGCAATATCGTCTTGACGATATTATCGCTTATGCGTTATTATAAGAAACGAGATATCGTATAAGCGTTATTTGGAAGGGGGGATTAATAATGAATGAAATTAACTGGCACCTTAACAACGATGATTTTAGAAAATTCTTGTTAGGTATGGACGTGAAATTACAAATCGAAATTTATCTAAACTCAGCGAAAGACGATTTCAGCAAAGAGTATTTAATCAACGCAATTATTAAGGCGTATAATCAGCGCACAACTCAACGTTTGAGAGGTGATGTAGAGTGAAAACGATTTTTGATAAGTTACTCGATAACATCGAAGAACATGATCGAAAATTTTCCCGTTGGTTAACCGATCAGACTTCTTTTATTACGTTAAGAAGGGAGTATGAAACAGGATTTAAGACTGATGATTTCCGAATGATGTTAACAGGGACTCCGCAAAACATACTGGTTTACATTATCTCTGACGGTTTAATGTTTCGATATTCAAGCGGTGATTTCAGTTTATTAAAAATAAGCGTTTTTGAAGTAAAAGCATTTGCGGAATTTGCAGGTTACCAACTTGTTAAGGAGCGATAGTATGAAATTTACACTGTTAAATTATGAGGATGCTTACGTATTAGTGGAGATCGGTAAATTAAATCGAGGTAAATATCAGGTAGCTGTTATCGACGAAAATTACCCATTTCAATCGGTAGAAATCGATGAAATAACTTTCTCTTTATTTTTCGAAATGAAAGACATTGTTATAACGCAATGTAGAATCGACCCAATCACGTTACAAGAATTAGGAATTAACATCTTTGGCTTACCTCAAGAAGAATGGAGGAAATATTATGTTATCGACAAAAAAGGAGATAGTGGATTGCTTATATAGATACGAAGAAACTGACGGCTCGATATCATCGGTTAATCTTCAAGGTTTAAAAATTAGCGATAAGTACGTCATTACCATCGATAGCGAAGGATATGTAATATATCAGATTTCATATCAGATTGATAATCAAATCATTATTGACGTTGATTCTAAATTTTGTATAGGTATCCATATTCAAAATATCGGCGACCCTGAGGAAACTTTATCGATTGAAATGGTAAATGAGTTATCTGCAGTCGATTTTATGAAATATTTAACCACATTATATTGGAGGTAATGGATTTAATGATTAATAAGCCGCGTGTAGTCGAAGTTATGAACAACCAAATCTGGGAGGACACGGGTGAACCATTTGGCATTAAGCGTACTGGCATACTATACGGCGATCACCGTTTTCTAGTCGCTGACTTCGACGGAATATCCGTATGGCAACTAGAGCCAGGTAGTTTTGAAATCATAGACGGTACGCCTTGCATATTTGAAATGAATTTACCTCGTATCCGGATACCGGAAGATGTTATTGATTTTAATAAAGTAGTAGAAATGGATATGTACGAATTTATCGACTACTTAATAACGTTAGAGGATACGCTAGATTTTAAATAAGAAAGACGCGTAGGAGAACCGCCATTCTCTTACGCGCCACTACTAAAAACATAGACGGAGGTTATTATACATGAA
Source organism: Bacillus sp. Marseille-P3661 (assembly GCF_900240995.1). Lineage (NCBI taxonomy): Bacteria > Bacillati > Bacillota > Bacilli > Caryophanales > Bacillaceae > Bacillus > Bacillus sp. Marseille-P3661. The sequence goes on along the minus strand of NZ_LT965954.1, from coordinate 26,941 downwards.
AAAAGTACAAGTTGCTATTTATGATTATTGTACAGTTGCACAAAAACCATATTTCTTTGCATTTGATTCGTTTATTATTTCTCAAGATTTAGCAATTACGATTGTTGACGATCGTTTCGCTACATTAGAACGTATACGCCCGTCAGAAAAATTCGAAGGCTGCTGGGAGAATTTTGGCAGTGACTATATGGAATTTCAAATATCCAAAGATGCGTGCGAGTACATACGCGAAAACTACAAATCGATGACAGAGACGGAACTACTTGCGTATGTTTTGGACAAGCGATTGAAGTAAAACTCGACGGCGTAAATACTGGCGGCAAACAGTAACGCCGATTACATAAGGTACCGCCTCTTACCGTTTAGGCAGCGGTAGGAGGTTTTTATTTTCGATGTACCAATAACGTCGTTAATTTTGGGTAGTTATTATGAAATAGTTAATCAATGTACCAAAAACGATACTTGTTCGCCTATTCATAAAATAGAGACGCCCCAAAACGAAAGTTAATTACGCATTTAGTAATAGAGACGCACAGTCGATCGAAGTTATTTCGTATATAGAAGTATAGGACAAATTTTCTGATTATATGCGCGAAATTAATTTCGTTTTATATGTAGTTAATAGAGCGCGAAAGTACCTAAAATTTCGAAATTAGTGTTGTCGGGTGTGTAATTCGCAATAAAAAATCGTAATTAGTAATAGAGGGTGCGCGAATCATAATTCATCGGGGTATATCATTATGAGCGCCCCAAAATCGGACAACGCTCCGCATTAAGTAGGTAAGGGAATAACGTCGGGTAACGCCTGGCGAATAATAATACAAATTAAAGGGAGAGATTGAGTTATGAAAACATTAGTTATTGGAGTAGATCATGAGGAATTCAAAGCGAATAGCTACAGAGGTGTAACTTTGCATAATGAATTAAAAGAGATCGCACGCATTAATACAGGTGACTTTTTAAGGGATTACGCGGGTATATTAGTTCTTACTACGTCATATGAGAAAGCTGATTTATACCGTTCCAGTTCTTTTGATGACTTTATAAATGAATCAGAGCGAGTTAAGGAATTAGTGGACGAAGTTACTAGAGAATTAATGGAAGGTCAGCGAGATGTAAAGTCCTTACCTACGACTGTAAATTAATAATAATCTAAACCGGACAAGCCCGACTATTCCACGATTAGAGGAGTCGGGCGCTCCGTTATATCTATTAATCTAACGAAAGGATGATCTTATGAGTGTTGTTATTGGAAATAAACCGCTACCGAACGATAAACCGGATTTATTAGTCGCTAAGAATTATGAAATGTATAATCTCGATTTAATGCGAAAAGTATTCCCGAGAATTATTCGTGAATTTAATGATATTTACAAGCGCGATCAACGTAAGCCGCAGATTCGAGATATCATACCGCTATATTTCTATTTACTTTCGTATGTAGACGGTAATCAGATGCGAAAGGACGGAACTGTTAGCGAACGTTTTGGCGCCAGTTTCCCCGCTAAAAGGAAGATTAACGACGATTTAGGTATCGCTGTCGATCGGATAAAACCGCTTGTTGATATACTCGGAACCAACGGATTGATACTGGAAACACGTGACGTATGGCAAGGGACAAACCGTTACAAATGGTACTTTGTTTCGTTTTGTCCTCGGGTTAGCGATGACGGTTTTATTGTGAATGAAAACGGTGAAAAGGTTGAGCCGGATTTATCGCTTTATAGCTGATACACGTATTAGAACGGTGTATCGGTAAACGTATTAGATACGTGTTAGGATAGACCGATTAGATACGTTAGTAAACATACCAATGTTAAATATACCAATTAGAAACATACCAACAAAAGATAGCGGCGGTATTTGCGTTAGAACAGATATACTCACTAACGTTCGTATATCCGGTAAGTCATTTTCTTCGAAAATAACTTACTACTATAAGGATACATTTTCGATAAGGTTTTTATATAAAAGAATAAAAGACAAAGGGAGAGACCGGCGTCGTAACACTTAGGAGGGAGCCGATGAATGTTAATACGAACGTAATCGAGAAGTTAGTTAAGCAGTTTTGGGACGAGCATTACACGCGGAAAGTAGACGGTGTTAAAATCGGGCAGGAGGAACGAATTAAGCTAGTTAACGAGTTTCTTAGAGATCACTTAGGCGTCGATGAATATTCTGCTTTAGCAACGAATTATAACGACTATAGCGCTGTAAAAATAAAGCATCCTGCGCTCCGTAAAAAGAATTATTATCGTAGTTACCTAGTATTCGATGTGCTTACCGATTTTATTTTGGCTGCTGATCAAGTCGCGGAGCGCTTTAATCAGTATCCTATCGATAACGCTGATAAACAATGGAGAGACGAGCAGGAAAGAGAAGAAACACAACGGTCGATCGTATTCGATGAGGATATCGTCGAAGATGAGTATAAGCTACCGTCGTATTCAGTATTTGAACACGATTTCAACGAATATAACTCGGTAGAAACAATATTATTCGGGGACGGTACAGCGAGTAAGATCGAGGAATTAACGGCGTTAATATTGGAGGTAAAGTCTGACGTAGAGCATTACGTAAAAAAGTATGCGAATAGTGAAAAGAACTGGAACGATAAAGAGATAGATAAAAAAAGAACGCCTGATAACGTGAGAAAAGCGATTATAAATCTCGATATAACTCGAATAATAAGTTGCGAGGAATGTAGCGGCGCTTTCTACGCTCACGATCGGCGTCAGAAAATTTGCAATATACAACCGTATAAAAATAATAAATCAAATTGCCAAAATAAGCAAAAAAGAAAAAGAGAGAATAATAAATATAAGGAGAGAAAAATAAAGGAAATACAGGATTTAGAGCAGAAAAAACACCATATATTAATAGACGGTAGATAGTGCGCGACGCGCGGGCGCATTATCAACAGACTAGGCGATAGCTGGCGGAGCGGTCGCTTAGTTTTATTTTTCGGTAAATGTTTACAAAATAAACATGAATAGGAGGAGGGACATTGCGAATTAATAGTAACGATATAAAGATATTACGCGCGTTAATGGGTATTAGTTTAGAAACCTTTGCAAGCCGATTAGGGGTTAGCAAAATGTTAATATCGTATATTGAGAACGGCGAACGTTCATTAACTGACGCCCAGGAACGAAAAATAAGGGAGGTATTTAATTTGACTAACGAGGACGTAATGAAGTTAAAATGTTACGGTGATTTAACGCGGTTGTATTCAGATGAATACCGCCCGCGAGTATAATTTTTTTTAGACTGGTAACAAAATTATATATTTACCCAAATATATAATACTACCCAACATAGAGGTGTGTCAATATGGAAAAAGATAGCGACAAAAAGGTATGTCGTGAGTGTGGATTAGAAAAAGTAATAACAGGTAATCGTACTATATGTGCTGAATGTAGACGCCGGCTAGAGTGGTACAACGGAACGCGTTTTAAAGACCGCTTTCGAATGAATCGTAAAAGAGCCGAGAGATTCGAAGTCGAGGATGATTTAACATACGACGAATTTGTCGAGATATTACATGATTATGTATGTCCATATTGTGGAGAAGATACAGCAGGGAAAAGCAGTATTGACCATGTATTACCGTTAGCATTAGGTTACGGAAATAATCGAGGTAACATCGTTAATTGCTGCACTGGATGTAATACAAGCAAAGGAAACGACGACTTATACTCCTTTTATTTACGATCGGACAAGTTTACTGAGAAGTTATATGAAATATTTTTGCGCAAATACGCTGCGTTAAATTTTGGCGACGATAGTAAGCAGAACGTTGAACGAATGAGACGCGCGCTAATGCAGTTACATGAATATATGAGAGAAATCAAAAACCGAGATACGGAACAAGCTAAGGCGGTGAATTTGCAATGAATAACGAGTTATGAAGAATAAGCTCCGATTATTTATTCGCGTATACGGAAAATCGAGAGGTTATGCGTAAAATAAAGCGCAGCTACAAAGATTTCGAAGTAGTGGCGGAATATTTTATAAAGGGGAAATTAATTGGTAAACAATATCGAGTACCTAGTGCTAGGAAACGGAGCGCTCGTCATTTACTAAAAGTAGACGTAAGTTAATAAGTGTACGCTTTATGTATATTTTATACGTTTTAACGTGTCTTATAGATAGCTAGACTAATAGCATTACTTAACAAAAATATACCGTTTATATTTACGAGAAATGTTAAAAGCGTACCATATATGCTTAAAAAATCAGAGGGGAATGTATTGGAGTGGGACGGAAAAATAGAAAGCAAATTTTAGAGACGAGTCAAACTCGAAAAGAGCCGGAAACGGCTTATTTTGATTGGTATACTCCGTTTATGAAACGGTTGATCGAAAATGAGTTTCCGCATTTAAAACGACCAAAATACAAACCGCCGTACAGTATGAAGTACCGAGAAAGAGGTGGTAATAATAGATCGAGTACAAGTGGTCATAAGTACCAAAATAATAAACCGCCACTCAACGGAGATATTCGCATGGGCTATCGACAAAGAGACGGGAGAAGTGTTGAAAAAGGTAGCCAGGATAACCGGGAGCAAGGATATAGACGACGTAATCGATCAAATGGTTAACGAGGTAAAACGATGACCGATCGAAGTAATATTACCTTTATCGATATTACGATAGCAAAAGTAGACAATGGCGCTAGTTATGGGGTAGGCGCGGAGTTATATAGATTGTTACCGGATGATAAAAAAGAAGTTTATAAGGCTGCGAGCCTATTTATAAACGAGCCGGAAATTAGATCGACTTCTGTTGCCATTCAGTATGTTATACCGCAGTTATTAAATGAAGTTACTGATAGCGAGTTAGTTATAGTCTACTCAAATTTACCACAATTCGAATATAAGCGCTTTACCTTAAAACCGAGATTTAATATTTTAGCGCAAAACAAAGGAATGAATATAAAACTTGTACGTCGACCGAGGTTATTATGGATTAATCAAAACATAATGCTACTGGCAAATGACGCACTTTCTAGGCGTTCGTCAGTTATAGCGCAAGTATAAAATAGGAGGGATTTATTAATGAAACAATTAGAACAATTTAGACAAGCGGCGGAAAAGATCAGTACAAGAATTAACGAGTTAGAGCAGGAAAAACAAGCTAAATTAAAGGAAGTTTCAGAGAATCAAAGATTAATAGCGGACTTACGAGTTACCCAGGCGATGGACGAAGATAGAGCAGATGAAATCGAAAAGGAAATCGCTAAATTAAAACGTCCAATTGAAAAGATCGAGCAAACGATTAATGATATCAACGAGCGTATTCAAGCGTTAGAAACGGCTCGCGGTAAGAAATTAGAAGAAATACGAGACGACGCTTATAAGGCGATGCAAAAGGAATTGAATAATCGGCAACAAGAAATTAACGCTAAATTTGCAGATTTAAAAGAATTACGAGCGCTAATAGTCGGTAAGTTGCTCGAAATTGCTAAGACAAAACAGGAGTATACATCATTAGTCCACGAATTTAAATACCTATCAAATATGGTAGACGGAACTTTTTCGTCTGATAGCATATTAAAGCTAACATTACCGGAGCCGCGTTCGTTCTATTCGAATAACGACGGGAATCATAAACCGATTTTACCGCTAGAAAGCGAATGTTATCAGGCATATATGGGAATCGCGCCTGATTGGTTTGTTGAATGGCAGTTATCGGGAGAAATAGTATCGAGTGCGGAGGTGCGTAATCGAGCAGCGAAAAGAGGGAGTAAATAATGAGCGATCGTAAGCCAATAGATACATTAAAGGACGCTTATAAAGAGATACACTCGAGATACGACGTACTAATTAAGCAACCTAAGTTACGTGAGGATTTAAACGAGGTAACGTTAAAGAATCCTAGATTATTACTATCGGAAGGATTCTCACAATTAAACGATATGAAAAAAGGCGAAGGCGCGGAATAAACCGCGTCTTTTATATTGGAGGAGTCGGAATGAGTAACGAATACAAATTTATCGAAGATTTTAGCGGACTTTTAGCAAAGGTATTAACAACGGCGGCGCAGTTAGAGAAAGACGATAATTTAAATGATGAACAACGTATCGACTTACTAACGACTATGGCATCGGATGAAATTTACGAAATGATTAAGGGCTTACAAGAAAGTGAGGAATCGAAGTAATGGCAGATGTAGGAGATATTCGAGCGCGAATAACGTTAAATACCCGTGAGTTTCAAACGTCAATTGATCGGGTTAGACGTGAAACGCAACAAGCAGGACGTGACGCACAAAACACGCAAAGATCGTTCCAGGGACTAGAATCTGCGTTAAGTGCGATTGGAGGTACAGTAGCTTTTGCCGGATTAATTACAGCTATGAAAGCGACTGTACAGGAAGCAAGTAATATGGAGCGATCTCTACAAGGGTTAGTCCAGGTTAGTAATGCGTTAGGGCAGAGCGTAGACCAAACGACTGCACTCGCTAAGAAGTTTGTAGACGAAGGTTTAATGACAATGACAGACGCAGCTAACGCGGTTAAAGGCTCGTTACAGATGGGATTAGACTTGAAACAAACTGAGCAGTTATTAAGAGCGCTCGGAGATAGCGCAGCATATGGACGCGCTCAACATTTATCACTTAGTGCTGCAATCGAACAAGGGGTACAAGCCCTTAGATTACAGTCGTCGGAATTACTTGATAACGTTGGTATTTCTAAGAACATTGGCGCTATGGTATTAGAGTATAGTCGTAGCGTAGGTAAGTCGTCCGAGGCATTAAGTGAGGCAGAAAAAAACCAGGCAATTTTTAACGCGGTACTTAAAGAAACTGAAATTTATAGCGGTGCAGCGCAAAAGAGCCTAGAGGGATATGATGGAGCGCTAGGTAAATTTAATAACGCATTAGCACAAAGTCGCGCCGAGATCGGTGAAGCGTTCCTTCCGATACTAACGGAAACATTAGAGAAAATAACGCCTATCATCATCGACCTAGCGAAATGGGCGGGAGAAAACGAAAGGTTAGTGTTAACTATTGGCGGCGTAGCAGTCGGATTAACAGGGTTAATTTCAGTTATAACAACAGCTACTTTTGCAGTTAATACAATAAGAGCCGCAACAGTAGGATTAACCGCTGCCGCCGGTCCAGCAGGATTATTACTGACATTAGGCTCGTTAGCAGCGTCTTTTATCTATATGAAAACAACGGCTGACGAATCGACAACGGCGCTAGGTGCGAATGAACAAAAGGCCCGAGAACTTGCAGGCGAGTACGATAAGCTTAGAACGTCGTTAAATAACGAAAACATCACAACTGAGGAATCAACTAAAGCTAAAACTCGAATGGCTGAGATAATGAATCAAATTGCAGCTATCGCTCCAAATGTAGTCGACAGTTACAATAGCCAAACGTTAGCGCTATCGAGTATGACGCAAGCGTTAGAAATAAATACGCAAGCCAAAATACGTAACGCAGCAGCGGTGACAGGTAGCACAGTAGACCCAAGTAAAGCGAATAAAATACCTAACCCGAATGATCCGCAAATACCATTAACGGATAAACAAATGGACGGTTTACGTAGGCATATTACTAATATCGAAGAAGAAAAGGCGTTAAAAGAGGAAATTAACGGTCTGCGTAATAATTTGCCTAAATATACACCACCTAAAACCGTAATACCTTCGTTACCTAAAGTTACAAGTAGTGGACGTGGCTCGTCGCGATCAATTGGTACAACCATACGAAAATCCGCCGAGGATATCGCCCGTGAGCAATTCCAATCTAGTTTACGATGGATTCAGTACAAGAAGAACTTAAATCAACTTGCGGTTGACGATGAAATATTAGCATACGAACGCCTACTAGATCGCTATTCAAAATATAACGATATCCGTATGGATATGGAAGAACAGGTATACCGTGCTAAGTCGATTAAAACGCAAGAGTCTTTTGAACACTCGGCGGAATGGATAGCGAAAGAAGAACAACGCATGAAGTTAAACGGTAAGACCGAGGAAGAAATAACGCAGATGAAATTAGATGCATGGCAACGTGTCCGTAATAGATACGAGTCTGATACTGAGTACTTTAAACGAGCAGATCAGGAGTTATATAACGCTAAGATCGCGTTAATGCAGCAGTTAGAACAGGCGCAAAGAGAGTACGAAAGTAACTTCAAGGAATACCAACGTAAACTAGTTGATAGTGTACGAGATAGCGAGCGAGACGAATTAGAGTCGATTCGCAAACGTAAAGACGCTGAAATCGAGTCTATCCGTGATACAGAACGAGCCGAGTTAGATTCGTTAGATCGTAGACGCCAGGAGATAAACGACTTTTATGATAATCAACTAGACGTAATTGACGAGCAAGAACGAGCCGAGGAAAAGGCGGAAATCATCACCGAGTTAGAGAAATACAAATACGCAACGTCTAAAGACGGTATCGAAAAATATAAGGAATTGCAAGAACAGCTACAAGATATAGAACGTAGAGAGCAGCGCGATCACTTGCAAGATCAGAAGGACGCGGAGTTACGCCAGTTAGACGAGCGAGAACGCAATATCGAAGATCATTACGACAGTCGAGAACGAGAAGTAAGTAGCCATTACGATAATGTTTATAGCGAAACGCAGGAACATTACTCGAATTTAATTAATGCAGTCGATAGCTATACCGGTAATGTCGAAGGACTAGAGCAATTACTAGCTAATAGTCGAGTAGAACTGAATCGATCGGCAAATGACGCCATTCTCGATCAGATGGAGAATTTTGTAGACGACTATAATCGAACAATATCGGAAATGAAAGGTACATCGACTAGCGCTAGCAGCAGTGGTTCACGCAGTAGCGGCAGTAGCAATGGTAGTAACTCAAACTCTAACGTACCTAGCGGTTGGGCCATGCATAACGACGGTGGTATACACAAAACGGTAGACGGACATAGTTATGGCGTTGATAAGGATGGATATGTCTATAAAAACGGAGTTTTTGTTCCTGCGAAAAACTATCAATATATACCGGATGAAGTTATTAACGCAGCTAAGGATAGAAAAGCCGGGAAGTATCATACTGGTCGTGATGGCGTAACAGGGTTAAACTTTGCAAACTCAGATCGGTTATTGCCTAACGAAATAGCTGCAATTTTACAAGATCGTGAATACGTATTTCAACCGAGCCAGTTAGACTCATTATTATCGGCAGCTAATGGAGGACAGACGGTTAATAACTATAATTATAATGCGCCATTAGTGGAACATAATGGAGACGTTAAACTCGAAGATGATATCGATGTTAAGACTTATTGGAATGAACGTGATTTATTGGCCCAACGCTTACGAGCTGGTGGCGAACGAATTTAATATTTTATATTTCACTGTAAATTTAACGGCGTCCTTCATAACGAGGGGCGCTGTTTTTTTTTTTACTTAAATTACGTTTGCAAACTTCGACTACTTTCGACTATAATAAAACCGTACAGGTAACGAGTTAATCCGTTATAGACTGTTAGCGAAAACTGATTTAGCGGGCGATTGAACGTTGATTTAACGGGGATTTATCGAATGATTTATCGATGGATAACCGATACAAACTTCAAAACCGCTTGTGACCTGCGTGCCAGGTTAGGTGAGTTCGATTCTCACACAGTCCCGCCAAAAATGGAATTCACTAACTACATAATGTAAATAAACCATCCTCTACAATAATTTTATTGTGGGGGTTTTATTTTGAGAAGATTAGGTAGAGTTACTAACCTCCCACGAAAACAACTCCGGCAGATACTAGTCTAACTTTGGAAGAAATGTTTGATGTTTATCGCTTTTAAACATTCTGAAAGACTACAACAAAGGCACCTGTGAGAATGTAATAAAAATAGAGAAGAAATATACAATGACCTTCTAAAACGATAATTAATATCTTGATTTTTATCGACATTTGATGAACCCTTTTATTTCAAATCATCTCATAGTTAAAACAATTTATTTTTATACAAAAATGAGCTACTCAAATATATTGAAAGTATAGTTAGACATTATAAAAATTATTTTGGCTACAGTGAACTAGACAGAAAAATTAAGATCAAGTAGACTACAGATACTATGATTAAGAAGAATCTTCAATAGAGTATTATATTCTACTAAGAAAAGGGGCGAGTATAAGTGAAAATTTTACGAATAAATATGACGGAATTATCTTATAAGTATGAAGAAATCCCAAAAGAACAATTACTTTTAGGTGGTAGAGCTATGACATCTTCCATCATAGCGAAAGAAGTTCCACCAAACGCCCATCCATTAGGGCCAAATAACAAGTTGGTTCTATCTAATGGTATACTAACCGGTTCTATGGCATCAAGTGCTGAGCGTAGTTCATTAGGTGGAAAAAGTCCATTAACTGGTGGGATTAAAGAGAGTAATGCCGGTGGTACTGCGGGATTATATATGGGTAAATTAGGACTTCGAGCTATAATTTTTGAAGGGAAATATGATGAATTCCAAACGATTCATATTAGTGAAAAAGGTGTTAAATTTGAAAATGCTGCTGATATCGTTGGGAAAAAGATTAGTGAATCCTCTGATATCCTTTATGAGAAGTATGGAAAGAAAGACGTTAGCTTTTATCTAATCGGGGTATCCGGTGAAATGAAAATGTTAACTGCCGCTGTAACAAATCCAGATAAGGATAACAATCCTACTCGTTTCTATGGTCGAGGTGGCTTAGGTGCTGTAGCCGGTTCAAAAGGTATTAAAGCTGTTGTTTTTGATGCAAAAGGGGCGGAAAAAAACAGACCAATGGATCGTCAACGCTATAATAAAGTTAATAAAGAATATATCATGGCATTACGGGAAACGCCTGGAACAGGACAAACCTTCCCAGAATTAGGTACAGCGGCACTTGTAAAAACGACTAATGCACTTGGCGCATTACCTACACGTAACTTCTCGGAGGGCAGCTTTGAAAAGCATGAAAATATAAGTGGCGAAACAATGCGAGAAACAATTTTAGAGCGTGGTGGTGAAGGAAGTACTACACATGCCTGTATGCCGGGATGTATGATCCGTTGCTCTAATATTTATGCAGATAAAGATGGAAAAATGGTAACATCCCCAATAGAATATGAAAATATCGGACTATTAGGCTCTAACCTTGGTATTGGTGATTTAGACCAAATCGTAAAATTAAACTTATTATGTAATGAGTTTGGAATTGATACCATTGAAACCGGTGGTGCTCTTGGGGTAGCGATGCAAGCTGGTGTTTTAGAGTTTGGGGATTTCGAAGGTGCTTATAACCTTCTTCTAGAACTTGGAAAAGGTAGCCCTGCTGGTCGAATTATCGGGAGTGGTGCAACCACGGTTGGTAAAATTTACGGAGTCACTCATATCCCGGCGGTCAAAGGACAGACAATGGCTGCCTATGATCCACGTGCTATTAAAGGATTAGGTGTAACCTATGCAACTAGCCCAATGGGTGCTGACCATACTGCAGGACAAACAATTCGAACGCAAGTAGATCATAAGAAAAGAGAAGGCCAAGTAGAATCTTCTAAAAATGCACAGGTTAACAATATGATTTATGACATGATGGGTATTTGCTATTTCGCAGCTTCTGCAGTAGCTGGAAAATTCGAGATGTTAGCGGAGCTTTCTTCTTCTTATTTAGGAGTTGAATTTACAGCTGAAGAAATCGTTCAATTAGCGAAGGATACCCTTCAAAAAGAACTTGAATTTAACAGAGCTTGTGGATTCTCACCAGCAGATGATCGATTACCGGAACATTTCTATGTGGAAGAAAATAAAGCGAGTAAAACGGTATTCGACTTAACCGATGATGAGCTTGATTCCATTGGGGTAGCAAGCCTTGAGAAGGTCCGTGTCTAAATCAATGGAAGTAAAAGTTACTTCAAACATTTTTGGGAAAACGGACCTAAGTGGTAATTATCAGACAGCAGCAAAAACGTTAGAACAATTTTTGCAAGAAATAAATGTAAAGTGGAATCATGAAGCTTTAATCGCTGTAAACGAAGAAATAGTTGATGCAAATTATTCCCTTCTTGATGGAGACCATATCCTTCTTCTTACCCCTATTTATGGTGGTTAATAATTTAAAGCGAATAGTCATCTCAGACTGTAGAAAAACTCTAGAAATCGAGTTTTCTACAGTCTTATTTAATTTTTCGAGTGGATAGGCTAATATCCACTCCCTCTTTCGGTATTTTCTGATCTTCCTTCGAACGATCACTAATGTCCACTTGTGTACAGCAAGTTGCTTATTGATGTAAATTGGATCGAATCATGTTCCTGCTTATAAATTATTTTGAATGGATAAAGTGGTTTCTATTTCCAAGTAAGGAATATCGTTCTTTTTTAAAATTGGCACAACAGGGTAGATATCACGTTGAACAGAATGATAAATTGAACATTTGTAGTCTAATGAAGATAACAAATTACCAGTGTGACAGTTTAGAAAGTTTTCTTCTAAAACCCTGTCATCACATTTATTGTAAAATTGCAGGGCCAATTTTGCTGAATCTGATAATTGGAATTCTATTTCAGATAAACTTAGTAAATGGTGAACAAAATGTCCAGCTCCAATCAAATTCTTCATTGAAAAAAGCCCATGGTTGCCAGAGCAGACTAGGAGAATCGATTGCCCGTTATATGCCCGTAGCAGATTTTGTGCAACAAATTTCCCATTTAGCAAACTTGAAGCATATACAATTTGTGCGTCTAATGATTTTTTCAAAGCGAAGGTTCCATTTGTTGTTGATAGAATAACGGTTTTCCTGTGTACATTCAATTCAATCAATTCTAATGGACAAGGATACTTGAAAGAATTAAGTGAGTAGCCATTTACTTCACCAGCTAAAATGCAGGAATCTTTTGATAAATTTAGTGATTTTTTACCTTAAAGGGCCGCATCCCCATTTAGAACAGGGATGACCTTTTTAGCTCCATGCTGCAGAAGGGGAGTAATCGTCGTCGTAGCTAGCAGAACATCAAATACGATGACACTACAATTTTTTAGTTTAGTTGGATCAATAAACTCTTTTTGCATTAATAAATGGATTTTTGGCATTCGGAATCCTTTCTTACCTTTTATTTGCATAAATCGTATCATGCGACAATGTCATTATATTATGGATGCCTTCATTCAAATTATTAAAACGATCATCTGCTAGGTGTCCTTCCTTCCATCTAAGAATAGGTGCCAGAAGCCTAGTAGAGTAAAGCGTTAGTGTGCCGGGGGTCTGGCACCTTTTTTCCCCTATTGACGAATCCCGATTAAAACTTAGGTAGTGCACAATAAACGGCTATTGTTAATCAAATAGAATTTTGGGTAATTTAATTCAAATTTACCTTTTACATGTTCTTTTTTTATTGGTTATTATGGTAGACTTCGTTACTTAAAAAGAACTACTTGAAAAAGGTGCTATCCGATAGGTCTCAAAATAAAGCAGGTGGAGAAAAATCATTGATTTTCCTCCACCTGCTTTTGTTTTGAAGAATTTATTTTTGAAAGTAACTTGCGGAGGCTTGCTACTTCAAGATGTGGTGGGCTATAGCCACAATTTCGAACTCCATATGCCCCTTGTCTAGGCTCAGTAGTGAAAATCTGCAGATTTCCCGTGATGTGACACTTTCACGTTCTACCTTGACCTTCCTCCAAGCGTAGAACGTGGCCCTCTCTTCACATCGGTATATTTTTTAAGCTTGCTTATTATCCAACTGTTTTTTTGATATTAAAAAAACTCTTTTTTGTTTATTTCCTTTTTAGTTTTTATTTTAACTCACTTATTCTTTTGGATTAATTTAATTATTTTGCTATACAAGCACCTAGCTAATTATTTTAATAACTGAAAGATTTTAAAAAATTTAGAATATAGAGTTGACTCTAAAAAGAATTAGGTTGTATAATCAATGTAACGATAATGAGTACGATGTACCGATAAATGGTACATACGATACTTTATTATATCATGAAAAGTGGAGGTGTACTTTTGATGAAACGTCACTGTAGTTGATGTTAACTATTAATAGAGCATTATTTTTTTCTTTATTTATTAACATGCAATTGCTGAAAAAAATGACAAGGAGAGTGGAAAAAATATGACAACAAAGGTAGCCCCTCATTGGGAGATCATGGAGCAATCAGACCCAGAGTTATATCAAAAGTTGGGTGAATTGCGCAGTTATTTAACGAATAATGAAATAATCCCTAGAAAATACAAGGAACTTATGAATCTTTCTATGTTTTGTATACTAAGAAATGTTTCTGGAATAAATACACATGCAGGTCTAGCGCTAAATCATGGAGCAACTAAAGAAGAGGTATTTATGACAATAGCCCAAACTATAACGATTGGCGGAATCCCGGCATATAAAGAGGGGATTATGGCTACTAAAGAATTATTAGAAAAAGAGGTGGAGTAAATTGAGTCAAATAAAGCTAGACATTTATGATGAAAAGTTTCTAAATATATTTGATCCTAATGAACAAATAGAGGTTATTGAATCTGGATTTGATTTTATTGAAGGTCCGGTATGGCATCCTAAAGAGGAGCATTTAACATTTAGCGATATTCCAGCTAGTAAAATTTATCGGTGGTCTTCAAAGAAGGGATTAACTGTTTTAGTAGATCCGACTAATAAGGCAAATGGGAACTATTATGATTTAGAGGGACGGTTAGTTACATGTGAACATTCAACTAGCCTTGTAAGTCGCAGGAATGTAGACGGTACAAATCGGGAAGTCCTCGTTTCAAAATACAATGGTAAAGAATTAAATTGCCCTAATGATATTGTGGTAAAAAGTGATGGAAGTATTTATTTTACTGATCCTCAATTTGCAAGAACTGGACCAAATGCGGCAAAGGTTGGTATTCCTAGAGAAAAGGAATTGGATTTTCAAGGCGTATACCGGTTTGATCCTAAATCGGGTGAGTTAACCTTGTTAGTTTCCGATTTTGAAAATCCCAACGGCCTATGTTTCTCTTTAGATGAGAGATTACTTTATATTAATGATACACCTCGTATGCATATTAGAGTATTTGATGTTTTGGATGACGGAACAATAGCGAATGGAAGAGTATGGGCAGAAACTACGGGCGAGGAACCAGGAAGGCCAGATGGCATGAAAGTAGATAGTTTGGGGAATGTGTATTGTACTGGTCCGGGTGGTGTTCATGTATTTGATAAAGATGCAAACTGCCTTGGAGTATTAAAAACTCCTGAAAAGACAGCTAATTTTACTTGGGGTGGTTCTGATTTTTGTAGCCTATTTTTAGCTTCAGGTACTACACTATACCGTACTCAAGTGAAGATTCCCGGCATGAAACATAAGATTATGTAACTTTGATTAATCCTATCATTTTATAAAAATGTATTAATTTATCGTCTTTTAAAGAAAAAATAAAAACTTGTTTAGTAATCAGAGTAGCACTATTATAAGATAGTTTGTAATTTTCCCGAGAGATCTATAGGTCTGTCATATATTAGTTTTCAAATAGAAATATTAAACGGATCTCATAACAGGCAACGTTTTGGTGCCATATGATTTAAGAATTATTGACTAAAGTGTTTTAAAACTATTGACTATAAAGAGAAACTATTACTAATATAGATGTAGTATTATATCGGAATGGCGTTCCTTTTAATGGTACATCTTGGTTTTTCTTTTCAAAATTAGTAGTAAAAAAATAGAATAAGCTGAAATGGCACACTATTATGTAAGCGTTATTTTCCATAATAAATGAGATTTAAATTACTTTATAGACAGGAGTTTTTGGGTTGAATCCAATTAAAAGTAAATTAAAGCAAGGACAACCTGTAATTGGAAATTTCTTATTATTGCCTTCGCCTGATATTGCGGAAATACTTGCTTTGTCAGGGTTGGATTTTGTAGTTGTTGACATGGAACATAGTCCTACGAATTTTGAGGGCGCTCAACATATCTTTCGAGCAATTAAAAGTGGAGGATCGACACCATTCATAAGGGTAAATACTATTGATCAATCGTCTATTGAGAGAGCTTTAGATATTGGTGCATATGGTATTCATATTCCTCAAGTCAGCACAGTAGAGGAAGTACAAAATGTTGTAAATTGGATTAAATATTATCCTCAAGGTAGCAGAGGTGTGTCGTATAACGTACGATCTGGTTTGTATGGATTAAAAACAATGGAGGAGCAAGTAAAGTTTGCTAATGAAGAAATACTGATTGCAATTAGCATTGAAAATTTGGAAGCTGTTCATAATTTAGAAGATATATTAACAGTTAAAGATGTGGATATAATTAATGTAGCTCCACACGATCTGTCACAATCAATGGGTTTCCCAGGACAGGTAAATCACCCCAAAGTACAAGAAATGATTAATTACATTAATAAAACCTCATTAGAGGCAGGTTTTAATATTGGTGGATATGCCAAAGACAGTAAGCAATTAGCCTCTCTGTTGGAACAAGGTGTGAAATATATCAAATTACCAACAAGCACACAATTAATCTCAAACATGTTTAAGAGTTTAGTAGACGATATTAGATCTGTCTTATAACAATTTGATAAAAAACTAACTAAATTTGTTACTGGGTACTAAAATTAACGAAGGAGAGTGTTTAAATGAAAAAGTTAATATTTTTATTAGTGTTTATTTTAATAGCTGCTGGTTGTAGCAATACTCAGAATCAGAATGTATCAAACAATACTGAGAATCAAGAGGAATCAAATAAAACAGAGGAACAGAACTTTCCTACAAAGCCAATTGAATTAGTAGTGCCATACTCAGCTGGTGGTGCTACAGACCAAATAGCAAGAGCAATAGAAAAGTCCATGAGTAAATATTTGCCAAACAAACAAATTATCGTTATCAAGAATACTCCAGGCGGTGCAAGTGTTACTGGTACTGCTTCAGTTGCAAATGCAGAACCTGATGGATACACCCTCGGATTGATTGCGCCTGGGGCAATATCGATTCAACCGCATTTTGGAAATGCTCCGTATTCACACGAAGACTTTGAAGGAGTTATTAGAATAGCACAAAATCCTGTTTTATTTGCAGTTGGTAAGGATACACCTTGGCAAACCTTTGATGAATGGGTTCAGTACGTAAAAGAAAATCCGGGTAAGTTTGCATTTGGTTCTGGGGGAATTGGAAATACACCTCAGGTTGCTATGGAAAAGTTTTTAATTGCTAATGAATTTGAAGCCAAATATATTCCATTTGATGGGTCAAGTGACGCCCATGCTGCACTATTAAGCGGTACACTAGAGGGTGAGGTATCATCACCTCAGCAGTTTAAGGGGCAAGAGGAAGATTTACGAATACTTGCTAACTTAGGTTCTATAAAACATGATTTTTATAAAGAAATCCCTACATTAAAAGAATTAGGTTATGGGCAATCAACAGATGTATATTTTGGCATTGTAGCGCCAAAAGGCACTCCTAAAGAAATTATTGCTATACTCCATGATGCATTTAAGCAATCTTTAGACGATCCAGAAGTAATTGAAATTATTGAAAAAAATGGAGTAACTGTTGATTATGCTGGTTCAGAAGACTTCAAAAACCAGATTTCAACGGAGTATGAAGATTACGGTGAAACACTAAAAAGACTTGGTTTGATTAATTGATAAATACCACTCTTAAATGGTTGTCATTCCCATAATTCAAGATTCTGGGAATACAAAGTACAGATCGGGTATTCCTGTGAGGTCAGAGAAGTGTGGGAAAAGAGACCAAGCTCTCATTGATGGATTGAATAAACCTTAATTGAAATATGAGGTTAGGCTTATAAGACTTACCAGATGATAGGGTAATAGAAACCGCTATCATCTGGTATACCATTAAAGAATACAACTTTATAGAGACAAAAAAAGTAGAAGTAAAAGGAAGTGTTAGATTGAGCAATACGAAAGAAATTGTTAATTATATAAGTAGCGGGAGTTATTTAGAATTAGATCGAGATACAATTGAACAAGCAAAACTTTGTTTCTTAGATTGGATTGGAGTAACTGTTACAGGCAGTCATGAAGAACCGACTATAAAATTAAGGAAGTTAGTAGAACAGTTTGGGGGCAACAAACAATGTACTATTATTGGTACAAGTGATAAAACCTCTGCACCTTGGAGTGCACTACTTAACGGTACTTCCTCTCATGTTCTAGATTTTGACGACATTCATGCCGTATATCCGGGACACTATACTGCTCCTATAATTCCCTCTATTTTTGCATTATGTGAATTATACAATCTGAGTGGTCTGCAGTTTATTCGTTCATTTGTTGTCGGTGCCCAGGTAATGGGGGCCATCGAAGCATCAGTTATGCCGGATCACTATAAAAAGGGATGGCATAATACAGGGACTATTGGCCACTTTGGTTCAACAGCGGCTTCTAGTGTTCTATTAGGATTGGATAATGAGCAAATAAGTCATGCTTTAGGAATAGCTGCTTCTCAAGTTTCGAGCATCCATGCTAGTTTTGGAAGTATGACAAAATCATTACATGCAGGGAAAGCGGCAATGAACGGGCTTTTATCTGGTATGTTAGCTAAAGAAAATTTTACAGGAAGTGAGTCTGTCTTTGAGCAAAACTTTTTAGAGCTGATTAGTACAAGTGTAAATTATGATGAAATTAGCAAAAATTTATACCGAACTCCTGTCATACACGACTTAAGAATTAAGCAATTCCCATGCGGAACCGCTACACATCCTACAATAATTAATGCTATAAAAATAAGAAACCTGCACAAGGTTGATCCAAGTTCAATTAAAACTGTAACATTAATCGTTTATCCTCGAGCTTTTCAATGTGCTGCGATAGAAAAACCAAATTCAGGTCTAGAGGGGAAGTTTAGCCTGCATTATTGTTTTGCAAGAGCATTAATATATGGAAAAGTTGGACTAGAAGCATTTACTGATGATGCTGTGAATGATGAGAGGGTATTAAACTTATTACCAAAAGTGAAATTAATTTCAGAACCAAAATATGCAGATACCCGCAGTTCAACTATAATAATAGAACGAAGTAACGGGAGCCAAATAACTGAAACTGCAACCCCTTTCGATGAAAATAATAATTTAAGTAGAATTAAAAAAAATGTAATATCGAAGTTTAAAGATATAATGGAAAGCTACATGGATCAAAGGTATATAGATAAATTCATTGACATCATTATGCAACTAGAAAAAGTTAGTGATATGAATATAATAGCGAACGAATTACTAAATGCGATTAATAGAAAATAGTTATTATCGGAGGCCATATGGAAAAGAAAGAAAAATCAATGGTAGGAGTAATACCTAAAACATTTGCCATATTAAGGGCATTTGTTGAGGAGAAATCTGAATGGGGTGTACGTGACCTAGCTAAATATTTGGGATTGACGGTTACTACTTTGCATAGGTTGGTTCTTCAATTAAAAGAGGAAGGCGTGTTAGAGCACAACCCAGTGACTAATAAATATATAATCGGAACAGAAATGATAAGAATCAGCTCAGTTATTGCTTCTGAAAATCAAATATCTAAAGTTACTAGGAAGTATATGGAAAAAATATCTGGAGAATTTAACGAGTCTGTCTACTTGATATTGTATGACAACTTAAAAAAAAGAATAACATTCGTTGATAAAGTAAATGGAACTAATCCTCTGCAATATGTTATTAATTTAGGTGAATCACTGAGTTTGCCCTATGCTGCAGGTGGCAAATGCATCCTTGCTTACCTATCAATAGGTGATGTTAATCTAATTTTAAATGAAGAGGGTTTCTCGCAAGTAGAGAAAGATAAAATACTAAGTGAACTCGAGCTTATAAGGGAGAATGGGTATTCAACTTCAGAAGGTGAGCGAGTTAAAGGGGTAATGGGGGTAGCCTCGCCTTTCTTAGATCACTCCAAGCAACCAATTGGAGCATTAGCATGTGTCATACCAAATACCCGTGTTAATCAAGCCCTTATTGAGGCGGTAAAAAACGAAATTAGAGATGCTTCTTCTGAGATATCTGATATTCTAGGTTATAAACCAGATTATGATTAACCTAAGTTAACTGACGGAGGAGCTTTAAACAGATACAATCGGGAGGTTTAATATGGAAGGGAAATATGTTTCATACACTACAATGATCTTTCTTATATTCATTGGAGTCTTTTATTATATCGGTGCTGACCAGTTTTCATTAGAAAGGGACTCTAGCACATTGGGGCCTGATTATTTTCCTAAACTGCTGTCCATTTTATTAGTAATATTTTGTGTTATTAATCTTTTTAAAATTAGAAAGGAAAGTAAAAGTAAATTCGAATTAAATAATTTAAAAATGATAGTTTTAACCATTGCAACCATTTGTTTGTATATCACATCCTGGTCCTTGTTGGGTCTGTTTTATATCAATACCTTCTTGTTCTTATTATTACTATTATCTCTATATCAATTTAAGCAGAAAGTTAAGTATAAATATTTAAAAAATGCGGTAATTTCATTATCATTTACTCTTTTTATCTATTTACTTTTTGATTTAATATTGGCATTAAACTTATAACTAAGGTAGGTATCCTAAAATGGGAATAATAGAAAGTAGTTTGTCAGAATTATTAAGTTTTACAAGTATAGGTGTTATATTATTAGGGTCATTAGTTGGGTTGCTAATTGGAGCATTACCCGGCCTTGGAGCAACAATTGCTGTAGTTTTGTTATTGCCTATAACGTATACAATGTCGCCAGTAGCTGCTATTTTGCTTCTTCTATCAGCGTTTCAGGCTGCCGAGTATGGGGGCTCAATCTCTTCAATTGTATTGGGAATTCCTGGAACTCCTGCAGCCGCTGCAACTGTATTAGATGGGAATGCCTTAGCGAAAAAGAATTCTCCTGGTAAGGCGTTAGCTTATTCTTTGGTCGCTTCTACGATTGGAGGACTTATCGGTGGTTTGGCGCTACTGACCTTATCGGGCACGTTTTCAAGACTAGCTTTAGCTATATCAGTCCCAGAATACTTTCTAATAGGAATCTTGGGTTTAGTTGCTGTTGCTAGTTTAAGTTCGAAAGATAAGATGAGAAGTTCAATCTCAGTTATTTTAGGGTTGATGGCTGGGACGGTTGGAATGGATATGTTTACTGCAACTTCTAGATATACTTTTGGCCATACGGAATTAATCGAAGGTCTAAGCATTATTATGTTATTGGTTGGGATGTTTGCTTTTTCTGAAGTATTTTCGATGGTAAGCAATGACTTAAACAAAAAGTATTCCAGTAATACTAAAGGTCTTCATACGAAAATTACTATTAGTGAAATTAAGAGTGTGGGCAAACCTATTGGAATAGGCTCGGTAATTGGGTCAATTGTAGGAATTTTTCCAGGGCTAGGTACTGCAGCTTCCTCTTGGTTTTCCTATTCATTAGCAAAAAAATGGTCGAAAAATCCAGAAGATTTTGGAAATGGGAATCCGGAAGGTATTGCAGCACCGGAAGCGGCTAACAACGCAACAGTAGGTGGAGCGATGGTACCCCTCTTAACATTGGGGATTCCTGGGTCACCTGGTATGGCTATAATAATGGGGGCATTTATTATCCATGGTATACAACCGGGACCTAAATTTTTTGCTGATCAAGGTCATTTAGCTTATGCGATTATTATTGGATTTATATTTACGTCCATAGCAATGTATTTTATGGGAAGGTTAGTTACACCATTATTTTCAAGAGTATTAACCATACCTACCACTATCCTTGTGCCAGGTGTTGTTATTCTATCAATATTAGGACTATATGCCTCTACTCAGTCTTTCTTTAATTTATGGTTAGCCCTATTTATTGGAATCATAAGTTTTATCTTAAATAAATTAAAATTTTCAATGCCAAGTTTTATTCTAGCATTTGTTCTTTGTCCAATAATAGAAACTAACTTACGTAGAACATTAATCCTCTCAGAAGGAAGCTACGGGATTTTTTTTCAAAGATTTAGTTCTATCATAATAATGATTTTTATATTTGCGTTAATTCTATTTCCTATTTTTAGTAAATTTGTTAAAGATTTTAAGAAAAAAAATAAAAATAAATTGGAGTATCCAACTACTTAATTAAACGTGTTTTTTATGATGATATGAAAGATAAGGGATTTATACTAGAAAATAAGAATGGCACCTTGAATAATATTTTGCCTCGATTTGAGTATGTGTCAATTTTATCATCCTTATAAATAGAGGCACCTATATAACTTGAATTATGGAAAGAAGGATAAACAGTGAGAAAAAAACTATTCATAAATGGTAAATGGGTGGAATCTCAAAAGTATGTAGATTTGTATTCCCCTTATTCACAAGAAAAAATTGCAGAAATACCGCAAGCATCAGAGGATCAAGTAGATGCCGCAATAGATGCTGCATACAATGCACGTGATAACATGGCCCGATTAACAGCGTATCAAAGAGCTGAGATTCTAGAGAAACTAGTTAACTTGTTAAAAGAAAATAGATTAAAAGTTGGTCATATTATTGCTTTAGAGTCAGCAAAGCCGATAAAATTCGCATTAGGAGAAGTAGATAGAACGATTGAGACTTATAAATTTGCTGCAGAAGAGGCGAAGCGTATACAAGGTGAAATGATTCCTTTAGATGCTGCAAAAAATGGTGCGAATAGATTAGGTTATACGCTTAGAGAGCCGATAGGTGTTGTTGCTGCCATTACCCCATTTAATTTTCCGATGAATCTAGTATCTCATAAGGTTGGTCCTGCTATTGCAGCAGGAAATACAATTGTGTTAAAACCAGCCTCTCAAACTCCTTTATCGGCTCTTTTCCTTTCTGAACTCTTAGAAGAAGCTGGGATACCAGAGGGTGCATTTAATGTTGTGACTGGGAGTGGCCGATTAGTTGGGGATAAACTTGTAAATAGTGATAAGGTCAGTATGGTAACATTCACTGGTAGCCCTGAAGTTGGATTAGGAATCAGAAATAAGGCTGGTTTTAAGAAGGTTGCCTTAGAACTAGGATCTAACGCTGGACTTATTATAGATGAAGGGGTTGATTTAGATAAAATTATTCCCAAATGCGTCGTAGGCGCTTTTTCTAATCAAGGGCAAGTGTGTATCTCTCTTCAAAGAATATTTATCCATGATAGTTTATTGGATTCATTTATCTCTAAGTTTAAAGAGGCTACTGAAAAGCTTGTAATAGGTGACCCTCTAGATGAAAAAACAGATATTTCAACTCTAATTTCTCCAAACGATTTGGATCGAGCAAAAAATTGGATTGATGAGGCTGTAGAAGAAGGGGCGACCATTGTTACTGGTGGGAAAATTAAGAGCAATATATTACTACCGACAATCATTTTAGACGCTAACTCAAGATCTAAAGTGTCTTGCCAAGAAGTCTTTGCACCAATAGTTACAATTAATCCAATTAATAATGTTGCGGAAGGCATTGAGCGAATAAATGATTCAAAGTATGGTCTACAAGCAGGGATCTTCACGAGAGATATTAATACAGCAATAATGGCATCTAAGCGTCTTGAAGTTGGGGGAGTTATGATTAATGATATTCCGACATATAGAGTTGACCAAATGCCTTACGGTGGTGTAAAAGAAAGCGGAAATGCACGTGAGGGTTTAAAATATACTATTGAGGAAATGACAGAAATGAAACTTGTGGTTTGGAATTATGAATAATAAAAGTTTTGACTTAACCTTATTCTATAAAACCAAACAGCACCAATATCAAGGACGAAGAAAGGGCTAAGGAATCTTATGTGAAGAGTTGGGAACCATTTGGGAACAAAAATTCCAAAAAAGTACCTAAAAACACCAAACTAAGACAAACTGAAATCATACAAAACCTTATTAAATCAACTTCCAAACAAAACCGAATAAGGTAAAGAGCTAATTAACCAATTCCTAAATCGTGCGTCGGAGATTCGATTCCTCCCGGCCGCTTGAAAATTGAGTAAAAGAAAGGTCATTCTGTTCAGCATCTCTTATCAACGTTGGAATGTTATTTGCAGTTTCAACGAGTCGGAGAGTCTTCATGATCTCCTGTAAATGCTTAATCTCGCTTATTAGAACTCTCCTTCCAATATCATGGTATAAGAATCTATTTTTCTTTTATGGGTTTCAGTTTCCAAGATAGCCTGTTCAGCGGTTCAATTGGTTTCACATTTTCCTTATCTGTTCCATGTTTTTGTCGTTGTCGTTTTACATATACAACGATATCGCTAAAATCTATTACACTAAACAATTTTCGTTTCATATGTAATTGGCACATTAAAAGTTGTAGGTTCTATAGATTTAAGTCAGGCAGCCGGTGGAGTTTCAGCGGTATTTGGATAAGAAAGCAACTTTTCTTAATTGGAAGGTTGCTTTTTTTTGTGTGTGGGGAAATTAAATGACTGAAACATGGAAGTTAGTTGATCAATATTATTGTATTTATCTGAGGGTAGAGCAATTTGGAATACAATCCAGAGGTATCATAGTAAACGTGAGTGGGTTGAAAGGGCTAAATACTATTTACCTAATGGTAAGTTAAAGGGCAAGCAATATAAGTTACCTAATGATCGTAAATTAGCTAAAAGATTATGTAAATAATAAAATTGATACATAAATGCACTATATAAATAGTTTAAAGTGCAGTTGCATTGCATTCATATTAGATACTAAAATTTATTAGTGAAATAAGAAGGGATTAAAGATTGATACATAAATACACCTATTAAACTAATAACTTAAATATGTTTTATAATTTATGCTAAATCTCCTGCATAAAAAGAACTAAAATGTTATAAGTTGGTTATATAATAGTCAAGGAGTTGGGGATATGGAGGAGTTTGTTCAGCAGATTAAGTCATTATCAAATAGGTTTGAAAGAGTTATAACAAATATTAAAACTGAAGAAGCTACTAAAACTAGTTTAATAATGCCTTTAATACAGGCTTTGGGATATGATGTATTTAATCCCCTTGAAGTAATTCCAGAGTTTGTAGCTGATGTTGGAATAAAAAAGGGTGAAAAAATTGATTATGCAATAATGCAAGGTGAAGAACCGATTATTTTGATTGAAGCTAAGAGTGTTAGCGAAAAATTGGATAAACATGATTCTCAGCTATTTAGATATTTTGGAACGACAAAAGCTAAATTTGCAATTCTTACAAACGGAATTGAATATAAATTTTTTACAGACTTAGATGAACAAAATAAGATGGATACAAAGCCTTTCTTTATATTTAACATTCTTGAATTAAGAGATAACAAGATTCAGGAGTTGGCAAAATTCAGAAAAAATGATTTTGATGTTGAAAATGTGTTAAATACTGCATCAGAGTTAAAATATACTAGTGAAATTAAGAAGTTTTTAGAGAATCAATGGAATGAACCAACAGACGAATTTATTAAATTCATCTTAAATGATGTTTATAGTGGAATTAAAACTCAAAAAGTGATTGATAATTTTAGAGAAATAGTGAAAAATTCATTAAATCAGTTTGTGAATGAACGTGTCAATGATAAGTTACAAAAAGCACTTAATTCAACTAATACAAATGATGAAATTCAACCAAATCAAGAGGCTGCTGCTACTATAGATACTGAAGAGAAAATTGAAGTAGCAGAAGAATCAGAGATAATAACCACCGAAGAAGAAATTGAAGGTTATGTTTTAGTTAAATTAATGTTAAAAGGTCATGTTGAATCAGAAAGAGTATATTATCGAGATAATAAATCGTACTTTAATGTACTTTTAGACGATAGTATTCGTAAATGGATTTGTAGACTTGGATTAAATAGTCCAAGTAGTAAATATATTCAGCTAAACGACAAAAATAAGACAACTTATAGGATTGAAAATATAAATGAAATACAAAAGTATGAATCAGAGATAATTACAGTTGCAAAACAATTCATAAATTAGAAATAACTTCGATTCTTCAAGTTTTTATATACATTAAGGCAGTCATCCGTTAGCACATTATAAATAGTGTGTTAGTGAATGACTGCCTTTTTTGTTTAGTGTGTATAAGATTTGAAATAGTATTTTCTCCAAATAAATAAAATTGCAAATGTACTTAATAAATATATTAGGATTGGATGGAGTATCAAATAACTTATTGCTACAAATGGTGTCAATAGGACTCGAACTAGTAATTTTAATAATTCATTATCAGCAAGCGACCTCTAGTACATTGTTCGTCTCATCCACTGCATAAATTTTATCAATTGACCACAGACCTAAATCTTCTTGAACGATTACTTTTTTTGACTCCCAATAGTGTTTTTATATTTTATGTACACGTTTATTGTAATTTTACTTCCACAGCAAACCGTTTCCTTCCCCTTTTCATAGCATGTTGATTTTTCCTTAATTTGAGTTCCTCTCTACCACATTAATTCCTTGTACTAGGATTGCTTAAAATGGGCATTTCACTGTTTAATAGTTTTTTATTTATTTTTACAACAATTTATAAAACAAAGGTTGATCAAATGATTTGTTTTTTCAATCTCTATAATTGTTCAAAAAAAGTCAAAATTTTAGTAGAAAACCTTCCCCTTTTTTCTGCAATGATACCTATTTATAGTATGAAGGGAAATTTTATACGAAGAAAGGGCTGTGATGAGGGTGGCAAAGTATAGAATTGTGCATACTGATTTTTGGAAAAGTCCGATGGTTTTAGAAGAAATGACGCCGGAGGATAAATATTTTTACCTTTATTTGCTTACAAATCCACATACGACTCAAAGTGGAATTTATCGAATTACGATAAAACAAATGGCATTTGATTTGGGCTATTCGATTGAGAGTGTTCATTCATTAATGGTGCGATTCGAGGAACACCATATGTTGATCCGTTACAATCCTGAAACACGAGAACTCGCGATTAAAAATTGGGGGAAAGAGAACCTTCATAAAGGCGGGAAACCGGTTATGGATTGTATTTTTTCTGAATTGAAAGATGTCGAGGATATCACGCTTATTCAATATGTTTCGGAGT